>JAIQEU010000059.1 GCA_020073665.1 Terriglobia bacterium | reverse complement strand
AGCGCCAGGGTGTTGGCGAAAAATCCGATCAGGCCCTCGAGTTCGGCGCGGTTGCGGTTGGCGATGGGCGCCCCCACCACGATGTCGTCCTGCCCGCTGTAGCGCGCCAGCAGCGCTTGAAATCCTGCCAGCAGACTCATGAACAGCGTCGCCCCTTCCTGCCGGCTCAGCCGATTCAAGTTCTCAGTGAGTTCCGCCGTGAACACAAACGTCTTGACGGCGCCGCGGAAGCTTTGCACGGCGGGACGCGGCCGATCGGTCGGCAAATCCAACGTCGCCGGCGCTCCGGCCAATTGCTCCTTCCAGTATGCGAGCTGTTTGTCGAGGTTCTTGCCCTGCAGATGTTTGCGCTGCCACACGGCGTAGTCGGCATATTGCAGTGGCAAATCGGGCAGCGGTGATGGCCGTCCGGCGCAAAACGCTTCGTACAAGGCGGCCAGTTCGCGCACTAGGATGCGGCGCGACCAGCCGTCGAAAATGATGTGGTGCAGGGTGAGCAGGAGAATGTGGTCATCCTCCGCAACCCGTATGAGCTTGGCCCGCACCAGCGGACCATTTTTCAGATCGAGCGGGGTCTTGGCCTCTTCGAAGGCGGCACGATGAGCATCGGCTTCACGGTCGGGATTGCCGCTGAGGTCCACGACCGGCAGCGGGACTTGCAGGCATGACGACACCACCTGCACCGGCTGACCTTCGGCAACGGAGAAAGTGGTGCGCAGCACTTCATGACGGCGAACAATCTCGTTCAAGCTCCGCCCGAGCGCCTCCGCATCCAGCCTGCCAGTCATGCGGATGGACCACGGCACCATGTACGAAGCCGTGCCGGGTTGCAGTTGGTCCAGGAACCACAAGCGCTGCTGCGCAAAGGTCAGTGGAAATACGTAGACGTTCTCGGTCACCAGCTTCGCTTCCGAAGCCCGCTGCGCCGCCCCCGTCGCGCCTTGACCTTCAACCTTCATCGCACCGATTACTCTTTAGATTTCTTTTCCAGTCACCAAGACTAAGCACGCGTACCGTTCAAGCGGTCGATTTCGGCGCCTTCCACCAGGTCGCCGAGTGCGACCACGATCTTGCGCGGACCCACGAAGGGATCGCGCGCGTGCGCGGTCAGCATGTTGTCGAGCGTGACCATGTCGCCCTCGCGCCACTGAAAGCGGACCGCGTGCTTTTCGTAAACCTCGCCGACGTGGTCCATCACCGCATCTTCGATGGGCGAGCCGTCGCCGTAATAGACGTGGCGCGGCAGGTCGTCCCGCTTGAAAATGGAAAGCAGCGATTGCCGCACCGCGGCGTCAAGACAGTGCACGTGGTGCAGTTGCACCTGGTTGAAGAATGATATCTCCCCGGTGACCGGATGTTTCAGGACTGCACGGCAGCGCTGCTTTACCCGAAGGTTGTCCTTGCCCACCCATTCGCAGATGAATCCCTGGTTGCGGCACGATTGCTCGACCACGGCGCGGTCCTCGGTCTGGAAGAAACGCTGCCAGCTTACGTCCAGGCCATCGGAGAAGTTGCGTACATACATCAGGCCCATGGCTTCGAACTTCTGCCGGATCTTGGGATCGAGTCGCTGGTACACCTTGCGGCAGTCCACGATGGGCGAGCAGCCGCCTTCCTTGGCCGCGACCACGCAGAAGAAGCTGATGCGCGTCGGCCAGCGGTTCATGTGCGACCCTTCGTTGTGATAGAGAATGGCCTTGTCTTCGGGATAGGGCGTGGAAGTGTAGATCTTGCCGGCCACGCCTTCTCGCGGCAAGTCACCGTATTCGGCATAGATCTCCTTGTAGATAGCAGCCGCCACCCGCTCAAAATCCTGCGGCGTGGAGAGATTGAAACCACGAAACAGGATGGCGCCATGCTGGTGCAGTTTCTGGTCTACGTAGTCGCGGTTATTGCGGGCCCAGTCCGCCAGGTCGACTTGGTCCGCGGCCGGCTCCATGATCAGGGGCAACGGCTGGTCGGGGCTCGACTGGCTTTCCCGCACCGGATTGAAATGCGACAGGTCGACGGCCTTGCGCCGGATGGCGCCGAGACTTTTCTTGGGTGAAGCGATAGTCTTGTCCACTGCGGTTCTCCTTCAGTCTTCCTGACTGGCCGGTTTGCCGACCGGCACATTGATAGCCGCGCGGCCTGCCGCAGCGGCCTTGCGATCATATTTCAATCGGTTCCTGCAACTGCGCTGGTCTACCCTGAGAATCGTGAGCCGTGTCCAGGCACTCGGTCAACCTTCCGGCCAACAACCCGACCAGCGGTTCGTTCATAATGTCGCGACGGGAGCGCAAGCCGCCGTCGCCGATCTCGTACGTCTCCAAATTCGCGGCCAGCCCGTCCCATCCCATGTGAGGATCGTGCTCGTAGAGGCCACGCCCGCGAAATAGGGCCAAGGTCCCCGGATACTGCCGTGGCGCATAATTCTGCTCGGCCTGGTTGATCATCCGCACCACATACATGGTGCGCAAGCTCTGTGGAAGTTTCAGACCAAGCTCCAGGAACGTGCGACATGTCATCATGTGCAGTCGCGAGCGGACGGTGCGCGCCAGAGAGCGCATCCGCCAACGCAAAGCGCGAAGCGGAGAGCGGGAGAGTCGCACACCCCGCTGGTTCGCCGGATTGCTGTCCGGCGCAGTCGCGGGTTGCGGCTCTGGCTTCAGCCTCACCGCCCGGTGGAATCGCAGTGGAGCGCTGAACATTGCAACCACCGCGGCGTGTTCGCCGCTGGAGCGGAGCTGTTGTGCCATTTCGAACGCCACTATGCCGCCAAAGCAGTAGCCGCCGATGAAGTAGGGGCCCCGAGGCTGCACTTTGCGGATTTCCGAAAGGTAGTGTGCCGCCATCTGCTCGACCGTGGTGCGCTGGAATCGTTTTCCATCCAGACCCTCCGGTTCCAGGCCATAAAACGGCTGGTCCGATCCCATGGCGCGTGCCAGGCGGTGGAGAAACAGCGTGCTGCCTGCGCCTCCGTGGACGCAGAAGAAGGCCGGTCGCGGGCCATTGGGCTGCACCGCTACCAGCGTGGAATAGGCAGCGCGCGATTGCGGGCGCAGTTCCTGCGCCAGTTGCTCAACGGTGGGGGCTTGAAACAGCGTGGCCAGTGGCAGGTCTTTGCCGAACGCCCGCGTAATTTTCATGAACAGGCGGGCCGCCAGGATGGAGCGTCCCCCCAAATCGAAGAAACTGGTCGTGACCCCGACGGGACGGATGCCGAGGACCTCTTCCCACAGCTCTACCAGCCTGCGTTCCGTCGCATCACGCGGGGCCACGTAATTGGGGTCAATCTCAAAATCGGAGAGCTTTGGCGCTGGCAGCGCTTTGCGGTCAACTTTGCCATTCGGCGTCAGCGGCAAGGTAGCCAACTGCACGAAGGCGGAAGGCGCCATGTAATCCGGCAACTGCTTGCGCGCATGGCTGCGCAAGCCACCCGGCGTGACTGCGCGTTCCGTATCCGGCACCACATAGGCCACCAGGCGCTTGTCTCCCGGCGTGTCCTCGCGTGCCACTACTACCGCTTGGCGCACGGCAGGATGTTGTTCGAGCACGGATTCAATTTCTCCCAGCTCGATGCGGAAGCCGCGAATCTTTACCTGATGGTCCAGGCGGCCGAGGAATTCCACGTTGCCATCGGGCCGGTACCGGGCCAGGTCGCCGGTGCGATACATGCGCGCGCCGGGCTGAGAACGGAAAGGGTCGGGAACGAATTTCTCCGCCGTCAGTTCCGGACGCTCGAAATAGCCGCGGGCCAGTCCTTCGCCGCCGATGTGAAGTTCGCCTTCTTCTCCTACCGCTACCGGCCGCCGCTGGCCATCGAGAATGTAGAAGGTGGTATTGGCGATCGGCTTTCCGATTGGAACCAATTTGTCGTCGTGACCCGCCACGCGGTAGACCGCCGACCAGATCGTGGTTTCGGTGGGACCGTACATGTTCCACACCTCGCCGCAGCTCGAGGCCAAATCGCGCGCCAATTCCCGGGAAAGCGCCTCACCGCCCACCAGGACTTTCAATTTGCGATCGCCCGGCCAACCCGATTCAAACAGCAGCCGCCACGTGGCCGGTGTAGCCTGCATCACCGTAGCTCCGGATTTCTGCAGCAATGCCTTGAGCATGCGAGCATCGTAAGTCGCTTCACGGCTGGCTATCACCAGGCGGGCTCCGACCAGCAGCGACAGGTACATTTCCAGGCCCGCGATATCGAACGACAGCGTCGTCACCGCCACCAGAACGTCCTGCGTACCCAACCCCGGCTCCCGTCGCATGGAGCAAAGAAAGTTGACCACACTCCTATGCTCCAGCTGGACCCCTTTGGGTTTTCCGGTGGATCCAGAGGTATAGATCACGTAGGCGAGGTTTTCGGGCAACACTTCCGCGTTCACCGCCGTAGTGTCCTCGTCGATGAAGGCGCGCCACGCCGGATCCAGGCAAATCACCTCGGCTGAGTTTGGCGGCAGCGACTTCACCAGGGATTCCTGCGTGAGTAGAAGCTTTGCGTGTGCATCCTCGAGTACGTACTTGATCCGCTCGCCGGGATAGGCGGGATCCAATGGAACGTATGCGCCGCCGGCTTTGAGGATGCCCAGCAGAGCCACCACCATTTCGAGCGAGCGCTCCAGGCAAACGCCCACCAGGACTTCGCGCCGCACCCCGCGCTTGCGCAACAGGTGGGCCAGCTGATTACTGCGGGCATCCAGTTCGGCGTAGCTGAGCGAGCGTCCTTCAAATTCGACTGCAGTAGCGTTGGGCGTTAGTTGGGCCTGCGCCTCCAGCATTTGATGGACACACTGCTGGCGCGGGTAGTCTGCTGCGGTCTGGTTCCATTCCGCCGGCGATTCCTGCTGAACATTCACTCGAACCGAGGCCGGTGCGTTCGCGCTCGGGGCATACTCCGGCGTCTCCGCAGCTAAACTGCGGACGCGGTGGGCTAACGCGGATTCGGGGTTGGTCGCCTTCATTGATTCGTATGCGAATGCTTCTTTAGTCTTTACTATTTAAGGCGGGTTATCGGTTCCCCTGACGGTGCACCCGCACCCCGAAAGTTAAGAGACACGCCAACTATGAGCCAAGTCACACACCTGCACTGAGTTACCGCTACGGGGGGAGGAAACAGGAATAGGCAGATTATAGCCGATTGGCCCGTTTTTGCTCTCAAATGTTAGTAACCCTTCCAAACTCACCGAAGTAACCTTTCTATTGGCCTTCGTTCAGGGACGTCCAGCGCGATAGGCTTCACGGGCCACCGGAAGGATGGCTGATTCCGCGCTGTCGGCGCCTGCTTCCTGGGCGGCCCGGATGGCTTCCGCCAGGCCGCAAATGGTTGGTTTCTCGAACAAAATACGAATGGGAAGCTCGACCCGGAAGTGCTCACGCACGCGGGAGACGACCTGGGTGGCGAGCAGGGAGTGGCCGCCGAGGTCGAAGAAGTTGTCCTGGGTGCTGACGCGCTCCAGACGCAAGACTTCCGCCCAGATGCCGGCCACCACTTCCTCGGTCGGCGTCCTGGGAGCAACATACTCCTTGCTGGCCACCGCTTCCGGCGCGGGCAGCGCCTGGCGGTCGATCTTGCCGTTGGCCGTGAGCGGAAGCTTCGCCAGCAGCACCACCGCCGTCGGCACCATGTAGTCCGGCAACTGCTGTTTCAGGTAGGCGCGCAGATCGTCGCTCGAGGTGGCCGGTTCGCGGTTCGCGACTACGTAGGCCAGCAGCCGCTTCTCCCCGCGCTCGTCGGCTTTGGCCAGTACCACCGCCTGCTTCACGGACGCGTGCTGCGTCAGCACCGCTTCGATCTCACCCAGTTCGATGCGGAAGCCGCGAATCTTCACCTGATCGTCGCCCCGCCCCAGAAACTCCACGTTCCCGTCCGCGCCCCAGCGGGCCAGGTCGCCGCTGCGATACATCTTGGTGTTGCCGCTGGCATCGTTCACGAAGGGATTGGGCACGAACCGTTCCGCCGTCCGTTCCGCCTGGTTCAGGTATCCGGCCGTGACCCCGGCGCCGGCAATGTAGAGTTCCCCGACAACCCCCACCGGCACCGGCTGCAGGTTTGAGTCGAGGATGTAGACCTGGGTATTGGCGATGGGACGTCCGATGGGGATGCTGGCCGCGGGGCTGTGTTTCCGGTCGTACTCGTTCAGCCGCAGGGTCAGGGAACCCACCGTGGTTTCGGTCGGTCCGTAGTGGTTCAGGATGTCGCAAGCGGCGCCCAGTTGCACGACCCGCTCGATCAGTTGCGCGGTAAGGGTCTCGCCGCCGGTGATCAGATACTTCCGCGGCAGCACGTGTTTGGCTTCCGCACCTTGCAGCAGCGCCTGCAGATGCGAAGGCACGATCTTGAGCACGTCGATGGGATGCTGGGCCGTGTAGGCGGCCATGCGGGTGGCGTCGGTCGAGACTTCGTAAGCGATGACGTGCAGGCACCCGCCTGAAACCAGCGCGGGATAAATGCAGGTGTTGCCCAGGTCGGCTCCGAGAGTCGACACCGTAGCAAAGTGCAAGCCCTCGGGATATTTTTCCAGCTGCAGACGGCGGGTGATGAACTCGGTGTAGTTAACCAGGTTGCGGTGACGGACCGCGACCCCCTTGGGCACCCCGGTCGAGCCCGAAGTGTAGATCACGTAGACCAGGTTCTCGGGCGTGGTCTCGACCCGAGGATTGCTCTCCGGCTGCTTGTTCCACAGCGCCTGGTCGCGATCCAGGCAGAGCGTCTTGCCCGCGAACTCCGGCATCTGTCCGAGCAGTTTCTGCTGGGTGATGAGGGCCACCATGCCGGCGGTTTGCTGGGCCAGGCGGGGCTTGGGATTATCGGGATTGAGCGGCACATAGGCGCCCCCGGCCTTGAGGATGGCAAGCACGGCGACCATCATCTCCGCCGAACGCTCCACCGCCAGGCCCACCAGCCCGCCCGGACCCACACCGAGGCTGCGCAGATAGTGGGCCAGTCGATTGGCTTGCTGGTTCAGTTCGCGGTAGCTGAGTTGCTGCTCCTGAAAGCGCAGCGCGGGACGCTCCGGAGTGCGCGCGGCTTGGGCCTCGAAACGCTGGTGCAGGCACTGGTCATCAGCATAAGCCGCTGCGGTCTGGTTCCACTCCACCAGCAGTTGCTGACGCTGGGCCGGGTTCAACAGCGGCAAGCGGCTGACCGGGGTTTCGGGCTGATCCAGGGCGGCAGCCAGCAGGGTCTGAAAATAAGACGCCAGGCGCTCGATGGCGTCGCGATCGAAGCGGGCGGCATCGTAGTGGAACTCCAGCGTGAGTCCGGAATCGTTGCGCACCGCCGAGAGCTTGAGCTTGAAGCGGTCACTGCACACCCGCTGCTCCTGCACCCTGAACCACAAGTCCCCATACTGCTGCTTGCCCCCGAGTTCCGCGTAATCGAACGTCACCGGCAGCATGGGGCCACCTGAATCCGCGGAGGACTCGATCTGGCTCCAGGCAAAACTCTCCTGCCACTGGTGGGCCTCGGCGATCGCGCTGCTGACTTGGCGAAGTATCTCGATGAAGGAAAGCTCTGGCTCGATACTGGTTTGGAGCGGCACATATTTCGCGAACAGCCCCAGGGCATCTTCCAGTTCTTCGTACTTCCTGCCATCAAACTCGAAACCTGTAGTGACTGCAGGCTGCCCCGTCAAACGCCACAACAAAATGTTCCAGCAGGCGAGAAGGAATTCCGCGACCGAGGTGTTGTGTTGCCGGGTGAGCGAATCGAGGTGCGCCAGCGGATTCGGATCAACTACGGAGGCCAGCGTCTCCGGCGAAAACTTCGCCGCGTCGGTTCTCGCTTCGAGCGGCAACGCCGTGGACCCGAGCGATGCCAGGTCGAGTTTTCGGCAGTGTTCGCGCCAGAAATCACGGCCCGCCTTGGTATCTTCGCTTTCCAGCAGTTCGTTCTGCCACTGCACCACATCCGCATACTGCATGACGTCGCCATCCAGCTTGCCGCCGTTGAATGACGCAGCATATGTCTCGCCAATTTCTGCGACCAGCTTTCGCAAGCTGGGGGAGTCAGCCGACAACGCCGGCAGACGCAGCACCAGCACATGCTTCTCCGGGGCCAGAATTGCCAATGACGCCTGCAGGACCGGACCCCGCTCCAAGTTGAATTCCGTCTCACTGAGGAAGAGTTTCTCGATCGTCTGGTTCTGAGTGGCCTCGCCTGAACCGCTCAGGTCGAGGATGTTCCACGCTGGCTCACCCGATTCGAGGATGACCTGGAACGGAACCTTCAGTCCCGCTTGGCGGTGAAATACCGTACGCAGGATTTCGTGGCGCTCGACCACGGCTCGCAGCGCCTCCTGCAGTTTCGACACGAGCAGCGGCCCTTCGATGAGCACCGCACATTGCGCGCGGAAACGCGCACCGTGGCCAATCTGCTGCTGTGCCCAGACCCGTTCCTGCTGGGTAGACAGTCGAAATCCCGCCATGGTGTTACTGGCCATTGCCGTTGCGATCTCCTGCCGTTTGCGGGCACACTCCACCCAGGGCGCCCCAGGCGTTCCGACCATTGTCACAGGCTTTGATGCGTTCGCTCATGTTACTTTCGTGACCAGGTTCCACCTGCGTCAAGTCCGGCTTACCGCCCTGCGTTTGATCTGTTTCAGCTTGCTGAGGCTGGCTTGCTGAAATTCCTTCTGCTGACTGGCGCGTTGCTGAAGTTCGGCTTGCGCCAGGTACTCTCGCAGGGAACTCAGCTTGATTCCGGCATCGGCCGCCACGCTGCGCAGCAGAACTTCGTACAGGCTGGCCATCCGCTCGATCGTCGAAGTGTCAAACAGGTTCGGGTTGTACATCCAGGTCGCAAACGGTTCACCTTCCGGATCGTTGATAAACAGCACCAGATCGAAGCGTGACGTGCTGCTCACGCCCAGCGGATCAAGCTTGAGCCCGCCAAACTCGCGCACCATGCGGGGCGTGTTCTGCATCACGAACAGCACCTGCACCAGCGGGTTGTGGTTCAAGGAGCGCTCCGGCCGCAGTTCTTCCACCAGCTTTTCGAAGGGAATGTCCTGATGCGCAAATGCGCCCAGCGACGCCTCGCGCACCCGGGCCAGCACCTGCTCAAAGCTGGGATCGCCCGCCAAACGGCTGCGTATCGGCAGCAGGTTCACGAAGAACCCGATCAACGGTTCGGTAGCAAGCTGGGTGCGATTGGCGAGATCGGTGCCGACTACGACGTCGTCCTGGCCTGAATAGCGGGCCAGCAGGGTTTGAAACCCGGCCAGCAACGTCATGAAGAAGGTGACGCTGTGTCGTCGGCTGAGCCCGCGCAGATCTTTGACCAGATCTGCAGGCAAGGACTGCTGGTGTACTCCACCCCAGAAAGTTTCTACGGCCTTCCGCGGACGGTCGGTTGGCAGTTCAAGGACTGGCGGCGCCCCGGCGAGTTGCTGCTTCCAGTAGGCGAGTTGTTTGTTGAGGGTCTCCGCCGACAGGAACTGGCGTTGCCACACCGCGTAGTCGGCATACTGGATGGGCAACTCCGGCAACGGCGAGGGCCGTTGCTCGAGGTAAGCTTCGTACAGCGCCGCCAACTCCTGCGACAGCACCCCCAGCGACCAGCGGTCGCTGATGATGTGGTGCGTATTCAGAATCAGTACGTGGTCTTCGTCGCCCAGAATGAACAGCGAGGCCCGCAGCAGCGGTCCGGTGGCCAGTGCGAACGGCCGTTTCACTTCCTCCATCGCCAGCTGCCGCGCCCGCGCTTCGCGCTCGGCTTCGGGCACGGTACGCAGGTCGGTTACCTCCAGCGGCATCGTGAGTTCATGGGCAATCACCTGCGCCGGCTGGTCGTCGACCGTCTGAAACCGGGTGCGCAGCGTCTCATGCCGGCCCACGATTTCCTGCAAACTCTTGACCAGCACCTCGGCGCGCAGCTTGCCGGTCAGGCGCACGATGTGGGGCACGTTGTACAGCGGGTTGTTCGGTTCCAGCTGGTCCAGGAACCACAGCCGCTGCTGGGCAAACGACAGCGGCAGTGCCGCCTGGCGCTTCACCGGTACCAGCGGCGGCGCCTGCAAGCCGTGCTGCTGCCGCTGCATGCTCTCCACCCGTTCCGCCAAACCCGCCACCGTCGGCGCTTCAAACAAGCTGCGCAGCGGCAGTTCCACCTGGAACGCCTGCCGCATTCGCGACACCACTTGCGTCGCCAGCAGCGAGTGTCCGCCCAGTGCGAAGAAGTCGTCGTGCACCCCTACCGCGTCCAGCTTCAGCACTTCCGCCCAGATGCCGGCAATCACTTCTTCCGCCGGCGTGTGCGCCGTCTGATACTCGCCGGCCAGTTCCGGCCGGGTGTAGTCCGGCGCCGGCAGGTGCTTGCGATCCACTTTGCCGTTCGGCGACAGCGGCAGCCGCGCCATATCTACCACCGCCACCGGCACCATGTACTCCGGCAGCCGCTCCTTCACCCAGGTGCGCAGCGCGGAAACATCGATCTTCTGATTCGGGGCCGCGACCACATAGCCCACCAGGCGCTTGTCACCCGCCGTGTCTTCGCGCGCGATCACCACGCATTCCTGCACCGAAGCGTGCTGCCCCAGCACCGTCTCGATCTCGCCCAACTCGATGCGGTAGCCGCGCACCTTCACCTGGTGATCCGCTCGTCCCTGGAACTCGATCCGCCCGTCCGGCAGGTAGCGTCCCAGGTCGCCGGTCTTGTACATCTTGGCGTTAGGAGTTTTGGCGAACGGGTCGGCGATGAACTTCTCCGCCGTCATCTCCGGCCGGTTCAGGTAGCCGCTAGCGACCCCGTCGCCGGCGATGTGAATCTCCCCGGGCACCCCGATGGGAGTTGGATTGAGTTGCGGGTCGAGGATGTAGATCTGGGTGTTGGCCAGCGGACGTCCCACCACGATGGGTTCGTCTTGCGAGCGGAAGTGATGGAACGCCGACCACACCGTGGTCTCCGTCGGCCCGTAGAAGTTGTAGAGCGACGGCTCAACTGCGAGTAACCGGGTGCAGAGTTCACGCGGCAGCGG
>JAIQEU010000011.1 GCA_020073665.1 Terriglobia bacterium | reverse complement strand
CTCCGAGCCGCTGGGCGGGAATATCGCGATCAACTGGAAGCCGTCGTCGAGGATTACCACCGATTTCAGCCACATGAAACTGAACGGGCTGGTCCTGAAGAACAGCACGCTGCCTGCGGCTACAATGGATTCGGCCAGCCTGAATTGGAATGACCGTCATTTTCGTGGCAGCGCGGCGATATTTACCTCTACGGCTCAGAACAATCGTAGCAACGCTTTCTCGCTCTCCGGCGGCCGCAAGATCCGCACCTGGGGAGAGGTCGACTTGAACTGGTTACAAAGCAGGGCTGCCGGCAGTCAGACTTCTACCAATAGCCTGATTACAACGTTTCGGGAGTACGTTTCTCCCCGGCTGGAACTCGCACAGTTCGTCACTCGCGGCGATGGCAACACGACCGTTTCTTTCGGCGGAAACCTGATCGGGAACCGGCTCAGCGTGGGGCTCGAATACCAGACTATTTATGTACCCTATATGCCCGCGAAGCCCTTCACCCAGGCAGCAGTGGTCAATATTCGTTTCCGGCCTTTCGGCAATGTTGAATTGAACGGCGGAACTGCTGTGGGTGCCGACGGCAAGGTCCGCTACACCGCCTGGGGCAATACCCTGATGCTGCGCAGCCAAAGGCACCAGCAGACGCCGGCCGCCATGACTATCCCCAAGTACATTATTCGCGGGCGCGTTGCCGACGAATCTGGAATACCGATCCGTGGTGCCGCCCTGCGTATCGGCAAGGAGATGGCCTTCAGCGATTCGGACGGCCTCTTTTTCGTCCGTGTGTCCAAACGCACTGGGGTACCAGTCGAGGTAGCTTTCGATGAATTCCTGGCGTCAGGAAACTGGGAGAAGGTGACTGTTCCTGAGAGGGCGAATCCCGAGTTGGAAGAGCATGCACCGGAACTGGCGGTGGTGTTGCGCCGCCACACTTCGCTGGCCAGCCGCCAACCTGAATTGGGAAACATAGAGACAAGGTCCCCAGGAGGCGGAAACTGAGAGCACCGGCCGTCAGGCCTTTTCAAACCAAGTTCCCAAGCGCCACCCTGAAGTTGTCACAAAATCTAAGGGTAGATCCCCCCATGAACGCCTGTTCGTTCGAGGTGCGGAGAGGGTGATGCGGCCAGGGCGATGAACTTCCGTCGCGTGATGTGAATCATCGATTCACCTCGACCGCGTTACCGCAAGCTCAAATAGTGATCCTCTTCGTGGTTTAACAGTGCGGGATTCAAAACATCTGGCGGAGAGGGGGGGATTCGAACCCCCGGTACAGGTGTTAGCCCGTACAACGGTTTAGCAAACCGCCGCCTTCAGCCACTCGGCCACCTCTCCGGCGTGCGGAAGTTCAGTTTACCATGGTCGGGACGATCATCGTTGCCGCCTCAATCACAGACATTTACGTCGCCTCAGGAATCAGTGTACAAAATTGGGGCTCTCCTCGCGAATGTCAAACTGTTCGTACCATTCCCGCCGGGCAAAAGGTTCCTGGCATGCCGGCAACTTGATCATCTTTCATTTCTGCGGCACCCTATCGAGCGATCTGTTCTGATGCTGGTTCTCAATTCGCGCACTTCACAGCGCATCCAATCTGACCGAAAGCATTTTCAGCGATAAATGTTCTTTATGCCCTCCATAGATTGAATTTTTCAAAGTATTTTCGATAGCTGCGAGAAGAATTATGCGTTGGACTGCGATTCGCTTCCTTCGCTAGAGTGCGCTCACTGGTCACGCAGCCGCAGGTTCATCAGGGGTGAGTGAATGCGGCACGGGGGGAGAAAGCGAGCGTTTTTATGAAGCGTGCTTGCCGGCTGGTCGTGGCCATACTTGGATTTGGCTTGGCATTTGGCTCAGTTCCGCTGTGTTACTCACAGGGACAAACCAACGCAGTTGAGGAGGCTCCCGCGACTATGTCGCAGCGCGTCCAAGAGCTTGAAAAAGAGGTCACCGACCTGCGCGGCGAACTCGCTGCTCTCAGGCAGAGCAGAAGCGTGCCGTCCGGCAGTGCAGCCCCGGCAATGACAGCGGTGGAGCAGTCGAATGCCGTGACTACTACGCCGGCGAACCCGTCGCCTGGTACATCGATCACCAGCCTGCTCGGTCCCATATCGCTGAGTGGCTTCGTGGACATGTATTACAACTACAATTCCAACCAGCCTGCATCGCGCACCAGCGCGTTCCGCAGCTTCGACGCCGCTTCAAACCAGTTCGCGCTTAACCTGGTTGAACTGGTCGTCGATAAAACGCCCGACCTTACCAATAGCAGGACCGGATATCACATTGCACTCGGATTCGGGCAGGCCATAAATGCAGTAAATGGAAGCGATCCGGGAGGGCTGGGGTTTGATCAGTACTTGAAAGAGGCATACTTTTCGTATGTCGCGCCGGTCGGCAAGGGTCTTCAGATCGATGCCGGAAAGTTCGTTACGCCGCACGGCGCGGAAGTAATCGAAACCAAGGACGACCTGAACTACTCCCGCGGCCTTCTCTTCTCCTACGCAATTCCGTACTTTCATTACGGTTTGCGCGCTAAGTACGCGTTCAACGACAAGTACTCGCTCTCCGGTTTCCTGGTGAACGGCTGGAACAACGTAATTGACAACAATACCGGCAAAACCTATGGCATGGGTTTCGGCTGGAATCCCAACAGGAAAATCAGCCTTACCCAGAACTACATGGCCGGCCCCGAGCAGGCCAACAACAACTCAAGCTGGCGCCAACTGTGGGACACGGTGGTGACCTATGCACCAAACAGCCGACTCTCCTTCACGGTGAATACCGATTACGGGCGCGGAGACAGGATGCCCGGGGTGGCACGTCCGGTCTTCTGGACCGGGGCCGCAGGTTACGTCAAATATGCTTTCAACGAGAAATGTGCCTTCGTAACCCGCTACGAGTACTACGACGACCCCAATGGATTTACCACCGGCACGGCGCAGCATTTCAACGGAATCACCGGAACCTTCCAGCGCATGATCGCAGGCCACATCATGAGCCGGCTTGAATTTAGACGCGACATGTCGAATGAGCCGACGTTTCTGAAGGGCAGCAATTCCCAGGCCCTCGCGCAGAACACCGTGACGGCAGGACTGGTATTCATGTTTGACAGCCGCGAGGCCAAGTAGAGTGAACAGCATCTGTGGAAACGCGGGAGTATTCGCGAACAGATGGGAAGCTTTTTGGGCGGCGGAGTTGGCGCTGCTCTTATGTGGGTCGCGACTTGGGTGAACAAACCCAATAACCCCTTGGACCAGCGCTCAAGCCGCGCCCACTTCAGATCTGGAAGTCGTGAGGGAGGTTGCGTGACTACACGCGAATCAAAACCTGTTATGAGGAGCCATGTGATGTCTGCCATTCCACATCCAACGAAGAAACCATCTCTATCCCAGAAGTTTGTCCGACTGGCCATCCGGTTGCGGGATCCTGAATGGCGGCGGTATGGGAGGCTATTGTTCGCCGGCAAAGCACTGGGCGTCGGCCTGGTTCTGCTCATCATCACCGTTGTTTCCGGTGTAATGTTCGGCCGGGTCTATGCCGCTGATGCTGAAATCAAGGCTGCCGATGTCGTCAATCCGATTAACACCGTGTGGACGCTGCTAGCTGCGTTCCTCGTGTTCGGCATGCAGGTTGGTTTCACGATGCTGGAGGCTGGTTTCTGCCGCTCCCGCGAGACGGTAAACGTCCTCATGGAATGCGTCGTGGATACCTGCCTGTGCGGCATCCTCTTTTATGCCTTCGGTTTCGCCTTCATGTTCAGCCACGGCAACGGGTTTATCGGATACCACTGGTTCTTCCTGCAAGACGCACCGGCAACCTATGAAAGCACCGGCGTTGCTTTCCTGGCATTCTGGCTGTTCCAGTTCGCCTTTGCCGACACCTGCTCCACCATCACCTCGGGTGCCATGATCGGCCGTACCGGATTCCTTGGTGACCTGCTTTACAGCGTCGGTGTTTCTGGTTTCATCTACCCGATCATCGGGCACTGGGCCTGGGGGCCGGACGGTTTCCTGGCCTTGATGGGTAGCGATGGTCACTTCTTTCCTTCGCTGGGAATGGGTTTCCATGATTTCGCCGGATCTACCGTCGTGCATACGATCGGTGGTTTCATTGCACTAGCCGGGTCTATAGTTCTTGGTCCGCGTCTGGGCCGCAAATTCAAGCGCGACGGCGGTGGTCCGATGATGCCGCATGACTTGACAATCGCAGCCTGTGGCGGCCTGCTCCTCTGGTTTGGCTGGTACGGGTTCAATCCCGGCAGCACGCTGTCAGCCATGGACTTTGAGGGCATCGGCCGCGTCGCTACCAATACCACCCTGGCGGCGTGTGCCGCAGGGTTGACGGCCATGGCTTATGCGTACATGTCGAGCAAGAAGTGGGATGTGAGCTTCACGGTAAACGGATTCCTGGCCGGGTTGGTGGCCATCACCTGCCCTTGCTACTGGGTCAGTCCAACTGGTTCCATCCTCCTCGGAGGTATTGCCGGGGTGATTGTGGTTGCCGGAGTGGAACTGCTGGAGTGGCTGCGCATCGACGATCCTATCGGTGCGGTCCCAGTTCACGGCATCTGCGGTATCTGGGGGACGCTTTCACTGGGTCTGTTCGCCTGTGGCAAGTACGGTGCGACGGGACCGGTTTCGCCCGACAACTCTGCACCTTTAAAAGGATTGTTGTATGGCGGCGGCACGCAAGTGCTGCTCGCCCAGGCGATCGGCAGCTTGATCATCACCACCACCACATTTGCGGTGGCGATGGCGGTCATGTATTTGGTTCATGCCACTGGAACGCTACGCGTATCCCGAGAGGGAGAGCTTTACGGCCTGGACTTGCACGAACACGGCATTTCGGCTTATCCAGAATATGTGATCTCGACCTTGGCTGCGCCTGCCGGGGTTGCTGCGCAGCAACAGCACGACCCAGCAATTCATGTGGCCGCATTCGGATCGGTTTTGCCTGAGGTGACAAAATGACTAAGCTCGAAGCGATCATTCAGCCTTCGAGGTTTGAGGCAGTGAAAGAGGCTCTTGCCGAACTCGGTGTCGACGGCATGACCATATCGGATGTGCGCGGCCATGGCCGGCAGAAAGGTCATACCGAGGTCTATCGAGGCCGGGAGTACACCGTAGATCTCGTCCCGAAGATCAAAATCGAAATGGTCCTGTCCGACAACCTTGTGGATGCGGCCGTCGACGCGATCGTGCAAACCGCTGCCACCGGGAAAATCGGCGACGGGAAGATTTTCTTGTCCCGGGTTGAGGAAGCGATTCGCATTCGCAACCAGGACCGCGGGGTTGCCGCGCTGTAGCGGGGCCAACAAGGTCGGACTAACTCTATGTCACTCCTGGCCAATGGCCTCGTGGTGCGCGATATCTACCGCGGCGAATCCGAGAAGATCGGCAAGACCTTCGAGGCCTCACAGGACGGCGGAGCCGCGACGCGCGCCCGCTCAGCGCTCGTAGATACGGTGATCCTGCAGCTATGGAACTCTGACCTCGCAGCCGGATCGGAGCGACTCTGTGTCATCGCAATCGGCGGGTACGGCCGTCGTGCCTTGTTCCCTTGTTCCGATGTCGACCTTCTCTTCCTGGTTGAGCAGGCGGACGATGAACCACGGCAGAAGCACGTCGTTGCGAACATCTGCCGGGCTCTTTGGGACTTGCATCTGCGTGTGAGCCCTACCACAAGAACCCTGGCAGAATGCGGCAAACTTCACCGCGACAATCTCGAGTTCAGTATCGCCCTGCTTAATTGCCGCTATTTGTGCGGCGATATGGATTTGTTTGAGCGGCTCTACACCCGTGTCGTCCCGAGGATGGTGGCACGCGAAGCTCCTGAAATGATGCAGAGGCTGTGCGAACTGACTCGTGCACGACACCAAAAGTACGGGCACACCATTTTCCACCTGGAGCCGAATATCAAGGAATGCCCTGGCGGCATGCGCGACTACCAGGTCGCATGCTGGCTCTCTACGATTTCGGAACTGGAGAAGAGCGCCGCCTGGCCGATGCCGGAAAACCTTCTTCCCAACGTGCTGCGCAACGAATGCCAGGCGGCCATCGATTTCCTCTCCTCAGTGCGCTGTTTTCTCCACTCTCAGCAGGGCCGGGACCTCAACACGCTCACCTACGATTTGCAATCTGAGGCTGCTGCACGAGGCATAGGCATGCCGGACGGGCCAGCCTCGCCGGCGGAGTGGATGCGCGCTTATTTTCGACATGTCCGGTCGATCTACCGCCTTACGGTGCTCCTGGACGAAGTGCCGGCCGCACAGTCCGGGATGTACCGCCTCTTCCAGAATCGCAAGTCGCGGCTGTCCAACGCCGATCTTACGGTGGTGGAAGGCTGTGTCTTTCTGCGGCAACGATCGTCAGTGGCAGATCCTGCACTTCTGTTCCGCTTGTTCGAGTTCATCGCCCGACACGGCGTCAAGCTCAGCGCGGATACTGAACGATGGATTGAAGCGACTCTCCCGGAATTTCAGCGCTGGCTCACCGGAACACCCGACCTCTGGGCAGATTTCCGCCGAATCCTGGTGTTGCCGCATGCCGGCGCAGCTTTGCGAGCCATGCACCGGCTGGGATTGCTAGTGCTTCTCTTTAAGGAATTTCAGCTGATCGACTCGCTGGTGATACGAGACTATTACCACCGCTACACCGTGGATGAACATTCGTTTGTTGCGATTGAGAGTCTGCATGCGCTCAGTATTGGTGACGATGGGTTGCAGCGGCGATTTCGAGACATTCTGGGCGGAATCGAGCGCCCCGAACTACTATTCCTTGCTCTTCTATTCCACGATCTCGGCAAGGGTATGCCGGTAGCCAGCCATGTGGATGGCAGTCTCGAAGCGTTGCAAAGTATCTTTGAGCAGCTCAAACTTGAAGCCAACGACCGTGAAGTCACACGTTTCTTGATTGCGCAGCACCTGCGCATGTCAGAAACGATTCGGCAACGTGACATCTTCGATCCGGAGACGGTCCATAACTTCGCCGAATCCGTGGGCACGGTAGAACGCTTGAAGATGCTCACACTTTTTACCTATGCAGATGTCTCTGCGGTCAATCCGCAAGCGTTGACGCCCTGGAAAGCCGAAATGCTGTGGAGTCTTTTTGCCGCGGCCGAGAATCACTTAAACCGAAGTGTGGATGACAAGCGCCTGCACACCAGCCCAGCCGACGGCGATTTAGAGCACATCTTTGGGGCTTCGTTTGAATTGAAGGATGTCCGCCTATTCCTGGATGGCCTCCCCAAGCGTTACCTGCTCTCCCACACCAGGACAGAGATTTTGGCTCATTATGGAATGTGGCGCGAGTTGGAAGAGGACGCTGTGCAGGTTCGAGTCGCAAGGGGATATTCGTACTACCAACTCACAGTACTGACCACCGACCGTCGGCGACTGTTCGCGACGCTCGCCGGTGTGCTTTCCTCCTGGCGAATGAATATTCTGAAGGCCGAGGCTTTCTCCAATAGGGCGGGCGTGGTCCTGGACACTATTCGATTTTCTGACCGGTTTCGCACGCTTGAGTTGAATCCTTCAGAGGCCCGGCGCCTAGAGCGGCACATCGCGGATGCGGTTTCCGGCGAACTCGATATCACGAAACTGGTCGCTGAGAAGGCACAGTTTGGTCCGAGCAGGTCGAAGCTGAACGTCAAACCGCGGGTTCGTTTCGATAACGATTGCTCCTCTCACAGCACTCTCCTCGAACTTGTCGCCAGGGACCGACCCGGCTTGCTGTATGACATCAGCACGGCGGTTTCAGAGCATGGTTGCAACATAGAAGTCGCGTTGATTGACACGCAGGGCCAGACCGCCCTCGATGTTTTCTACCTTTCGTGTCAGGGCAAGAAGCTGGATCCTGAACTTCAATGCGAGTTGCAAGGAGCTATTCTCGAGAGACTCTGACGGGCGTTCCCACGCCAGCGTTGCACGGAGTGACTTCCCATCCTATGCCCCCACCGGGTCTGGGAAATGAAGGGGGCTTCGCTTAAAGTTATCGCAAGGCATACGTTTCCTCGGGGTTCTAAAATCAATCGCAGCTTCCACCATGCCCAGCGGACCCGGTCTTACCCTGCTAGTACCACCAGGTTCGCCAAACTCTCCAGGTTCGAAACTTCCAAATCCGGCTTGCCGGAAGCAACCTTGACGGCCCCTACGTTCGGACGAGGTGACGGCCGGTTTACCCAGACGGTGGCGATCCCCAAGGACTGGGCCGGGATTACATCGTGATAGATGCTCTGCCCGACGTGGAGTACGCGATCGGGCGCCGCGCCGAGCCGGCCCAGGGCCATCTTGAAAATGTCGAGGCAGGGCTTGTAACAGCGGGCCTGTTGCGCCGTGATGACCTGATCGAATGCCACCTCAAGGCGGCGGGAGGAGGCAGTGAAGAGGTCATCATCGACGTTGGAAATCACCGCGAGTTTATAACGGGTCCTCAGTTTGTGAAGCGCGGCGACGTCGGCAAAAGGCTGCCAGTTGGGCAGCGACTCGGGCAGCGAGCGCTGCTCCGATAGCGTGGGCGAAAATCCCAGGCGCTCGCCAAATCCAGTCACGACCGCCTGCAGCACCTCTTTGTATGGCCGGAACTCGCCTAGCTCGGCCTCGGCCTCAAGTTCCCCGTACATTTCCAGAAGGGCGCTGTCTGCCAGGGTCTTTCCGTGGGCGGAGAGAATCGGCCGCAGGGCTGAGAAGATGCCGGTCTCCCAATTGATCAGGGTGCCGTAGCAGTCGAAGGTGAGCACTTGGAAGCGGGTGAACTCGAGCATGAACTCCGTCGTTGGTCTCTCGTCGTTGGTCGGTAACCGGATTGCTGACAATAAGCCCCCAGGGGCAATCCCCGGGGGCGGTAAAAGGCTGAAAGCTCACAGCTACTTTATTTCCAGCGGCTGCTCGAGCTTAAAACTGAGCGCGGACTCAGCCGGCAGGACGACGTCCTTGTTTCCGGTAAATGCCGTCCCAGCCGTGCCCGCACCTGCACCCGCCAAAGCTCCAATGGCAGCGCCTTTGCCGCCGCCGGCGAGTCCGCCAATCAGCGCGCCCACTCCGGCGCCGCCGCCGATCATAGTGGCGGTGCGCTTACCCTTGCCTTTTTCGGTCCGGCCTACCGACGAAGTCTCGATTGGGCGATCCGTCCCGTTGACGCTGATCGAAGTCAGCTTCACCGTCAGGCTGGCGCCACCCTTGAAACGGCCCAACGGTTTGGCGTCCACAACCGTGCCGGAGGCAGTCGCGCCAGCGGGAATCACAGCTTTCCCGTCTACCTCAACGGGATTAGCCAAAGTCGCGGAAAATGTCTGGCCGGCTTGGCTGATCTTGGAACCGAGGGCTTCTCCCAGGCGCACCGTGAGTACGGTCCCGGCGGGGATCACCGCCGGCGCCGGCGCCGGCGCCGGCGCCGGTTTCGCTGCTTCCGATTTCATGGCCTCTTTGGTCTTGTCCGCCATGCCACCGCCTGGCGCGTTCTCCGTACCGCCGGTGGTTTGATCTGCGGGCTTGCTGCAGGCGAAAAGCATCAACGATAAATACAGTGCGAGAGTGATTGTTGCTAAGCGCGAACCCATGATTTCCTCCATTCGAAAAAATGTTAAACAAAAAGTCGCAGGTTACACTGCGCGCAATGAACGCCGGTCCTGCGGGTCGAGGTAGAAGTTCGAACTACCGCTTGTCCGGCTGGGTCACAGCCGCCTTCGGCTGTTCGTTCTTGTTGGCATCCGGTAGATCCAATCCCGGCAGCGTAAGGTTCTCATCTTCAGCCGGCTCTGCCGCCGGCGACTGGGGCCGGACTGTTTTTTTCTCCAGAAATTTTGTGGTGTTCAGCAAGGGCCGGCCGAGCGAGGCGTTGTAGCTGGTCCAGGCATTCTCCTGGTCGGCCTCGCGTTCGAAATGGGCGCGCATGCTCTCCATCTTGGAATCGAGGTCATCGAGGTAATGGAGCATGAGCGCTTCCGGAAACATGGGCAGCTTGGGTGAGCCGAAGTCGTATTGTCCGTGGTGACTGATGATCAAGTGCTCGACCAGGGTCTTGAGTTCGTCCGGGAAGTCTGGCAGCAGGGCGAGTTTCGCCTGCAGCATCTCCAGTTCAATGATCATGTGCCCCAACAGCTGCCCGCGGGTGGTATAGGAAAATGCGCGGTTGTAGGTAAGCTCGTGGATCTTGCCAATGTCGTGGAGAAATGCGCCGGTCAGCAGCAGATCGCGGTTGATCTGCGGATAGTTCCGGCAGACCAGGTCACAGGAGCGGAACAGTGATACCACGTGGTCAAGCAGGCCACCGATGTAGGCATGATGCAGGGTCTTCGCCGCCGGCGCGTTGCGGTAGGCTTCGGCAATTTCAGGATCGGCCATGAAGGCCTGGACCAGGGCCTTGAGATGGAGATTGTGAAAGCTTTCGACAAATCCGGCCAGGGTTTGCCACAACTCACCGATGTCCTTTACGGTCTTGGGCAGGTAGTCGGCAAAATCGACTTCTGATTCTCCCAGCCGGCGCAACTTGTGGATGGTGACCTGAAAGCGGTTCTTATATTTGTTGAGCAGACCCTTGACCTTGAGAAAATCGTCCTGCTCGAACGCATCGAGGGCATCCTCGACGTTGTCCCACATCTTGGCTTCGATCTGGCCGGTGCGGTCCCCCAAGACCAGCGCCAGATAAGGTTCGCCAGTTTTCTTGGGTTTGACCTGCTTTGACACCACTACAAAACTGGAGGTAATGACTTTGTTTTCGTGCTGCCCACACTCGGAGATGAAGAATTCCTTCATGGCGTGTTCAAGTCACTGACCGCATACCCGGGGCAAACTCCAGCCGGGGCCCAGCTTAAACTAAAACACCCCGAGTTTTTTCTTCTTTTTGAGCGGCTTCGCCCCGCTGTCGGCGGCGGTGGTCTCGATCAGCTTGGTCTGCTTGGGACTGGCCCCGGTGTCCACATAGCCAGGCTTGATATCGATGTAGGCATCCTCGCGCAATTTCTCCAGATAGGATCGCAGCGCGGGTTGCAGCTTGTGCATGTAAAGGGCATCCTGGATGCGCGGCTCGACTTCGCTGAGCGGAGGCACGCCAGCCTCGTGGTGTTCGCTCACCTTGAGGATGACAAAGCCCTGCTTGGTGCGGATGACATCGGACACATCCCCGGCCTTCATGGCGAAGGTCTTGTCTTCGAGTTCCTTGGCCAGGGTACCCCGTTTGAAATACCCGAGGTCACCACCTTGCGCGGCCGAGGGTCCGTCCGAGCTTTTCTTGGCCACGTCTTCGAACGACTCGCCCTTGCGGATATCGGCCAACAGGGCTTCCGCCTTGGCCTGCGCCGCCGCCACTTGCTGCTCGGTGGTGGTATCAGCGCTGGGCTTGGTGTCGGTAGAAACCAGGATCTCTCCCAGCCGGATCTCCTCCGGTTGTTGCATCTCACTCATGTGTTCGTTGTAGTACTGCTGCACATCATCTTTGCCGATGGTCAGCTTTGATCCGACTTCCTTGCCGATCACTTGCTGGGTAATGATCTGGTTGCGCAGGTTCTGTTTGAAGTCCTCGAACGACACTCCCTGTCCCTGGGCCGCCTTTTCCAGATCCTCCATGGTCTCCAGGTTCATTTGTTTACGCATCTCGTCCAGGCGTTTGATCAGCTCAGTATCGGCGGTGATATCCAGGTCCTTGCCCTTCTCCAGCAGCAACTGCTGATCGATCAGGTCGCGTAAGACGTCCTTCTGGCGCTCCGCGTAGATCTTATCGGCATTGGATGGGTCCTGTTGGGCTTCCTGCTTGAGTTGTTCCTTGCTGTGCAGGTACTCGGTGCGAGTGATAATGGAATTATTCACCCGCGCAATGATCTCCTCGATCACCGTGTCCGCGCCCAAAGCTGCGGGCAGCGCAACCAGCAGAACTAATGCCAACCAGCGTAATACCTTTTGCATAGGAATTCCCCGAGGCCGTACCACATCTTGGATGCGCAAGTTTTCCTGGGCTGACGACCTACCCTAAATTGTACCTCTGGAACCCGGGCACAGCCAGCCGGGACGCCTGATATCATGGACAGTTTTCGTTCCGTCGCCAGCCGTTCAGCGCAGGAGGTGAAGGGGATGCGACTCATCGGCTCCTTTCTTGTGGCTCTCATGGGAATTTCGAGCATTTCCGCAGTCGCTCAAAACCGTGCTCCCGCAGTGCCGAACCTCGAGCAACTGCAAAAGATGGCGCGCCGTTTTGCGCCTACACCCATGCGGGTGGATACGGCCAAACTCTCTGCCGGCGACCGGCAGGCGCTGGTGAAGCTGATCGAGGCCGGACGTATTCTGAATGACATCTTCATGAAGCAGTATTGGAGCGGCAATACGGCGCTGTATGCGCGTCTGCAGAAGGACACCACGCCCTTGGGCAAAGCCCGCCTGCATTACTTCTGGATGAACAAAGGACCCTGGTCGGATATCGATGCCTACAAAGCATTCGTGCCTAGCGTTCCGCCACGCAAACCAGAGGGAGCCAACTTCTATCCCGAGGGCATCAGCAAAGCCGATTTTGAGCGCTGGGTGGCAACGCTGCCCGCAACAGACCAGGAGCAGGCCAAGGGATTTTTCACGGTGATCCGCAAAGGCTCTGGGGACAACCCGTTTACTGCGGTTCCCTACAGTGAAGAGTACAAGGACGACCTTACCCGTGCCGCCAGCCTGCTGCGCGAAGCGGCGGAGCTGACCGACAATGCGTCGCTCAAGAAATTTCTCAGCTTGCGCGCGGACGCGTTTCTGTCCAATGACTACTACGAAAGCGACATGGCATGGATGGATCTGGATGCCCCGCTCGACATCACCATCGGCCCCTACGAAACCTACAACGACGAACTGTTTGGCTACAAGGCGGCCTTCGAAGCCTACATCAACCTGCGCGATGACGAGGAAAGCACCAAGCTATCGGCCTTTAGCCAGCACCTGCAGGAAATCGAGGACAACCTTCCGCTTGATCCCAAGTATCGCAATCCCAAGCTGGGCGCGGCCGCGCCTATCCGGGTGGTGGACGAGATCCTGGCCTCCGGCGATGGCGCCCACGGGGTACAAACCACCGCCTACAACCTGCCCAACGATGAACGTGTGGTTGACCAGAAGGGCAGCAAGCGGGTCATGCTGAAAAACGTTCAGGAGGCCAAGTTTCGCAGCGTGCTGATCCCGATCGCCACGCGGACATTGTCCAGCGCTTCCATGGCGGATGTCAGCTTTGAACCCTTCTTCACGCACACTGTGGCGCATGAATTAATGCACGGCTTGGGTCCGCATCAGATCGAAGTCAACGGGCGCAAAACCACCGCCCGGCTGGAGTTGAAGGAGGTGTATGGCGCAATCGAGGAAGCCAAAGCCGACGTGACCGGGCTGTTCGCGCTGCAATACATGATGAACCACGCCGCGGAAATGGGCCTGGCCAAACTATTGCCGTCCGACGATGCCGCTCAGCGCCAGCTTTACACCACCTACCTGGCTTCGGCATTTCGCAGCCTGCGCTTCGGCCTGGAGGACGCCCACGGAAAAGGGATGGCGGTGCAATTCAATTTCCTGATGGATAAAGGCGCGTTTGTTCAGCACGGAGACGGGACCTTCAGCGTGGATATGGCGAAGATTGCAGGCGCAGTCGCCGGCCTGGATCATGAGCTTCTGACCCTGGAAGCCGAAGGCGATTATGCCGGAGCCAAGAAAATGCTGGACGAGCTAGGCGTGGTGAGGCCGGCAGTGAAGCGAGCGCTGGACAAACTACAGGATATTCCTACCGATATCGAACCGATTTTCGTGACCGCCGACGAATTGGCGCCAACGTCAACCCCCAAGCCGGCAACGAAACCCGCGGCGAAGAAAAAATCGCGGCGGGGCTAGCTGGCTTTTTTCCCACGCAACAGGGCGAGCGCGGTGACGTCGTTGTGGGTAGGTGGTGTGCGCATGAACTGCTGAACGTTGTCGAGCACGCTTACGCACAATTCTTTGGCGCTGGTGGCGGTGGCGCGCTGAACTCCGTCTTTCACCCGTTCCAGCCCGAATTCGTCGCTCTTGCACTTGCCTTCGACGATCCCCCGCGACACTAGAAGAAGCGCGGCCTTGGGCTCGAGCGCAACCATGGGGGCATCACAGGTGGCGTGTGAAAACAGTCCCAGCGGCAAGCCCGTCGCGCCCAGTTCGGTCACGCCCGTGCTGTGACGCAGCAAGCCTGGCGTATGGCCGGCATTGAAGTAGGAAACCGTGCCCAGGTCCTCGTTGTAACAACCGGCAAAAGCCGGACAGGAACGAACGCCTCCGGTCTGCAGAATCGTACGATTGAGGTGGAGACAAAGCTGGATCATGGCATCGGCTTCGTTCACGTCCTCACTTGCAAACAACCCGGGCGCCTCGGTGCGGAAGGTGTGTTGTGCCGCCGCCACGACGCCGCCATTCTCGTCGTGACGGCCGGCAACGTCAAGCAAGCCAAAGAGCACACGATTGGGGCTGACGCGAAGGAAATCGTAGAAATCTCCACCCATGCGCTGTCCGTAATAGATGGCGGCCAGTTCGGCATCGGTCAGTTGCGGAACCTCGGCTTCGACTGCGTCGACGACCGGCTTTCGGGAGCGCTTCTCGCGATTGAACAGAAAGCTCATGGCCACGGGTAAAGGGCGAAAGGTAGCACAGAAGTGGGCGCGGGGCAAACGGTACACCGACTAATCGCCGTAGCGGCTGATGAGGTACTTGCCGACTTCGGATTCCAGTTGGCCGTAGTCCGAGTGGATGGTGGCGCGCAGAGCAGCCTCGGTCGAACTGCCTTCTCCCAGCCGTTCCAGAATGCGGCGGACATCGCTCATGCCGTAGGTGTCATTGATGTATTCCACCGCGGCCAGCGACTCGTCGTACGCCAGCACTGCCTCCATCGGCGAAAGCCGCATGAAGCTCCCTTCCAGCGTGTTGAAGGGAATCTCGTGCTGGGTTTGGAAGAGTTCGGCCAAACGGCGGCCGCGGGATGACACTGACTTGGGCTCCAGCGCCTGGGCGACACCTTCGTTCAGCCATTGCGGGCAGCGTCCGCCGGTAAGCTGGTTAATAAAGGAGTGGGCCAGTTCGTGCTTCAGCACGTGTGCCAGGTCGGAGGTGACGGAGTCCACGCCCTGCACCGGAATGCGCAACTTGCCGTCGTTGACCGCACCGCTCCAGGAAGGCGCTTGGGTCACATCGAAGAATGCCTGGTCGGTATAGAGGACTACCGCAATGCTGCTGCGAGGTGGACCTCCTAATTCGCGGGAGAGGTCGTCGTAGTCGGACTCGAGGGTCTCCATGAGGGCACGGCGGAACGAATCAGGAGTCTGTTTGCCTTCGTAGCGCAGGGTAAAATGGTTGCTTTCGTTCTGGGTAAAGTCGGCTTCGGCAGCAGCTTCGCGCTGGGCTTTGTCCAGATACTGCTGGATGGTCGGGTCAGGGCGCAGATCGAGCGAACGTTTCCAGCTGCGGATCGCTTCCCGGTTGCGATCAGAGGCGAACTGCGCATATCCCAGCACCGCAAGCGCGTCGGGGGAGTCTGGGGCCAGGCGTACCGCCCGCTCAGCATAGCCCAATGCGGCAGCCGGGTTCCCGGTGCGCACCAGCAGGGCCGCGTAGTAGTTCAGAATCGTCGGGTTCTGGGGATCGAACCTCAGAGCCCTTTCAAAGTAGCCGCCGGCCTTGCTGAAATTTCCGCGTTCGAATTCGTACTTGCCCGCGAGAAAGTATCCGGTCGCGGCGGTGGTGGCGTCTCCCTGCTCCAGGGCGGCGAGCGCATCGGTGTCCACTTTGTGATCGTGGATAATTTTGTCGGCCAGGCCTGACTCATTTTTCAAGCTCTCGCTGGGGGCAAAAGCGGGCACGTTGTCAGGAGTCTTGCCGGCTTGCGAGGCGAATTGCGGAGGAACTCCTCCCGCTTCAATTCGTTCTACCGACGACTTGGGAATGGCGTAAGAATCCTCGCCCACATCGTATTCGACGCGAGCGCCGTTCTCGCTGACGTGGTCGGCCCAGATGGTCCGCCCGTTCTTGAGGTGGATGACATCGGCTGCCGCGCCCACGGCGATCAGGGCCGGTAATAATAATGAGATGACAGGTACCCGCACTATGGCGCATTCTAACAACGGGGGGGGCCTCGGCGTAGGTGACAAAAGTAATCCAGTGGACACGTGCAGGGGCATGGATGGCATGCTTGGTGCTGGTCTGCGCGCTCCTTGTCTCGGCTCAGCAATCCAATGAAACCATCGTGGCAGTTCCTGCCCCGAAAGCAGCCGAGGCCTTATACCTGCAATTGCGTAGCGTGGGCCTGGACAAGTCGCGCGTGTACCGGGTTCGGGACGCGTCTATCGACCGTGAGGCCCTTCATGTCACCTTCGACGATGGAACCATTGCCTTCACCGAAGATGTGGCTGGGCACGTAACCGGCGCTTTCTTCGAGGGCGATGGCGAGGTTCTCCTGGTCCCGCCTGACCGGGTGGAACGTGCATCCATGGCCCTGTTCACCGGCGCGGCGATTTTGGAAGAAAGGTTCGTCAGCGCCTACTTCCGCTTCAACGACGACACCTTTGCCCAAATGCAGCCTGCCCTCAGGCCTTCCGATAACGGGCTGGAGTTCGTTTCTCAGTGGAACCAGACCTCCCGCAATCTCGCGGAGAGCGACGCGCTGCGCCTGTTGCTCAGCTTCAGCCGGTTGCTGCCGGTGAACGGAGAAACGCCTGGACCCGGGCTAGCGGGAAGCTCGCCGGCCCGGCAAGATCGGATGTTGCATGCGCGCGTCCAGGGACGGAAGCTAGGTACCTTCGACGTGTACTTTGACTCAGGCTCTACGGAACAGATCTGGGCGGGACAGCTGCGGACGACGGAAGGCCAGAGCTACTACGACGTCTGGACTTCGTTTTCTCTCAACCAACCGGGCAGCCGGCAGGAGAGCATCGGTATTGTTGCTGGTGAAGAGGGCGTGAGCGACGACCTTAGCATTTCTCGCTATCACATTCATTCCAGCATAAAGCCGCCGACCCAACTGGACTGCGAAGCGTCGCTGCAGATGGAAGTGCGCCAGGGTGGCCAGCGCGCGGTGTTTTTTGAACTATCCCGCTTCCTGCAAATCAAAGAGGTGACGGCCGACGGCCACCCCGTAGAATTTATCCATAATCAGGCGCTCGAGGGTACACAGCTCTCGCGCAGAGGCAATGACTTGGTGGCGCTCGTGTTCCCCCAGCCGCTGCGGGCAGGACAGAAGATCGAGTTGCGGTTCCTGTATGGCGGCGAGGTGCTCTCGGAAGCCGGCGGGGGGTTGCTCTATGTCGGGGCGCGCGGTACCTGGTACCCAAACCGCGGACTCGCGATGTCGAACTTCGATTTGGAATTCCACTATCCCGCAGGCTGGACCCTGCTGGCCACGGGGAAACCCGTGGATGCAGCAGCCACGGACCCCTCCGAGCCGGCCACTCCGGCTTCAGATCAGGTCAGTCACTGGGTAACGGAGCGCCCGATTCCCGTGGCAGGATTCAATCTCGGCAAGTATACGCGGGCGGTGGCACGCGCCGGAGATACTCTGGTGGCGACCTATGCCGCAGGCGTGGAGCGGGCCTTCCCAAAGACGACGGCCCAAACCGTGCTTCCGGAGGTGCCTGGCCTTCCCAGAGGGCGCAACCAGACCGTGGAAGTGGTCCAGCCGCCTCCCTCGCCTGCCCAGAATGCCCAGCCGATCGCCGACAAATCTGCACGTGCGATTGATTTCTTTGCACGCTGCTTCGGCCCCTACCCGTACAGCGAACTGGCGCTGACCCAGATGCCCGGCACGCTTAGCCAGGGTTGGCCGGGATTGATCTTTCTTTCCAGCTTCTCGTTCCTCACTCCCAACGAAAAGTCCGGCCTTCACATGACCCCGGCGGACACCGCGATCAGCGAGAGCGTCGTCGCACACGAAACCGCACACCAGTGGTGGGGCGACCTCATCGTCTGGAGTGGCTATCGCGACCAGTGGATCTTCGAGGCCTTGGCGAACTACAGCTCCCTGATGCTGCTCGAGTCAGAGAGTCCCCAGCAGTTTCGCGCGGTTATGGAGAGGTACCGACAAGACCTGCTGCAAAAGAATAAGGATGGCGCCCAGTTGCTGGACGCGGGTCCGGTTACCCTGGGAAGCCGCCTTTCCTCCTCTCATTTCCCGGACGGCTATGACGCCATCAGTTACGGGCGCGGCACCTGGCTCTTCCACATGCTGCGCAACATGATGCGGGATGCCTCGTCGAAGACGCCGCCCAGCCGGCAGGTCACGGATGAACCCTTTGTGCGTGCGCTTCGTAGGGCCAGGGAGCGCTACCAGGGCAAAGCCATGACCACCCGTGAGCTTTTACGAGTGTTCGAAGAGGATCTCCCGCCGTCTATGTCGTATGAGGGCCGAAAATCTCTCGACTGGTTTTACCAGAGTTGGGTGAATGGCACTGCAGTCCCACGCCTGGAATTGCAGGGAGCCAAGTTCATCGACAAAGGCCGCACCACTGCCGTCAGCGGAACCATCCTTCAGAAATCGGCTCCGAAGGAGCTCGTAACTCTGGTGCCAGTCTATGCCATGGTCGCGGGCAAGTCGGTGTTGGTGGGCCAGGTGTTTGCCGACGGGCCGGAGACTCAGTTTCACCTGACCGCCCCGGCTGGCGCTCGAAAGCTGGTGCTCGATCCCAACCAGACTGTATTGAGTCGAGCCCACTAGACCATTGATCGCACCGCCTCTGCCGGTGCCGCTTCAGGACGTTGTCCCTCACCTGTTCCCGAAATGGCGTGCTCGGTGTGCTGCCGATCTCACACTTTTCCTGGCTAGTCCTTCCGTCACCCCGCTACTTGGAGGATTGCATTGGAGTTGTGGGCATGCGGAGCTGATTGGTTTGCCGACCATGCAAATGGACAGCAAGGTGCAACCATATTTGGCGCCCACCGGAGGCACATCGTGAGTTACGCCGAGCTCCCCAATTCTGAAGCGACCGGATCGAAGGTCCTGACGACTGCCGAGAACGCATCCGTCGAAAAGCAGGTCATTCTTCTAGTCGAAGACGAAGCCCTGGTCCGCAGAGTGACTTGCGAAGTCCTGCAGTCGGCCGGCTATGGCGTGTTGAAGGCAAAGAATTCGGCAGAAGCCATCCGAACTTTTCTCCAACACGGGAAAGAGGTGGATCTGCTGCTCACAGACGTGGTCATGCCAGGAAGAAATGGCCGCGAACTGGCGCGCGAACTGCGCACCATCTGCCCCGGCTTGAAGACGATCTTCACATCTGGGTTCCCGGAAAATGCTGTGACCGGCCAGCAACTGAACCAAGCAGGAGTGTTTTACTTGCCCAAGCCCTACGCGGTGCAATCGCTGCTAGCCAAGATACGTCAAGCCCTGGAGGAAGAAGCTCTCCGGGAGCCAATGCCGCTGGCGGCTAAGCACGCCGCCGGTAATGGGTAGCTTGCAGGATTAGTTCGGGAACCTTGAGTAACGGGACCACGCGCTGCAGCACGCCCGCCTCGGCGCAGGAGCGCGGCATGCCGTAAACCGTGCAACTGGGCTCATCCTGGCCCACGGTGAGGCCGCCTTCGCGCAGGATCGCCCGCATACCCAGCAATCCGTCCGCCCCCATACCCGTCATGATGATTCCCATACTCAACCCGCGAAACACTTCCGCGACGGAGGACATCATAAGATTCCTCTTATCTTCGATTCTAGGCAGGAACGCAGCGCCGGAAAGTGATTGGCACCCGCACGAAGGGCTCAGTTTCCAAAAAGAGGAGCCAATGCAGAAATGGAACACTCTTTCGCGATGGCAGAACCGCCTTCCGAGGCTCGGGTACGCGTACCTGACCCGCCACTCACCCCCGCTTCCCAACCCCGGGGATAATTGCTAAACGTCGATACTCGGATCACGGAAAGGATTCCTGTGGATTTCGGGAACAAGGGACGATTGCGCTCTTTGCTGATACCCGGAGTCCTATGGCTGGGCGCTGCTGTTGTCCTGCTCCAAGGTGGGTTCCTGCCTATCTCTCCTGCCGCCATCGACTTCTACTACTACGCGGTGTTCGCTGCCGGAATTTTGCTGGCCTGGCGATTCCACTCCAGCCGGGTGGTGTTTGCGCTGGTTATCCTGCTGCTGGCGCACCGCGCCGTCGAATTTTTTTCAATGGGACGAGCGGTCTCGGCGGGTCCAGGGCGCATAGCCTTCGAAGCCATTGCCTTTCTGTTGCCGCTGAATTTCATTGTGCTTTCGCTCATTCGCGAGCGCGGACTGGGCGTCCCGTTCATCGCTTCGCGCCTGGGATTGCTATTCCTTGAATCTGTATTTGTCGCCGTCATCTGCCGACCGGGCCAAACCCTGGGCCCGGCATTTCTTCACGCTGCTCTCATGCAGCATGCCTGGTTCCACTGGACCCGGATGCCGCAGCTTGCGCTTTTGGTTTTTGTGCTGGCCTGGGGAACCTTATTGGTCCGGTTTCTGCTCTACCAAAAACCGGTGGAAGCGGGCCTGCTGTGGTCGCTGGCGGCGACATTTCTGGCGCTGCAGTCAGGTGGCGTGGGACGAATCAGCAGCGCGTACCTGGCGACTGGCGCCCTGATTCTGGTCAGCTCAATTATTGAGAACTCGTACGTTCTGGCCTACCACGACGAACTGACCGGCCTGCCCGCGCGTCGCGCTTTCAACGAAACCCTGCTGCAGTTGGAAGCTCCTTATGCCGTTGCGGTGGTGGACATTGATCACTTCAAGAGCTTTAACGACACGCATGGCCACGAGACCGGAGACCAGGTTCTGCGCATGGTGGCCGCCAGCCTTGCCCGGGTGACGGGTGGCGGAAAGGCCTTCCGCGTAGGCGGAGAAGAATTTTCAATCCTGTTTACGGGAAAATCGTTGAAAGAGACAGTGCCGCACTTGGAAGCGCTGCGAACCGCCATCGAGGAATCCAGATTTCGCGTGCGCCGCGGCGAGGAACGGCGCAGCGCACCCCGCGGTCCAGATCGTCGTGTCGCGGCTCGCAAAAAGGCCTCCCGCGCCAGTGCTCCCGCCCAGCTCTCCGACGGCAAACTCTCCGTGACCGTCAGTATTGGAGTGGCAGAACCAACGCCTCGCACGCAGGAAGTCGAGCAAGTGATTCAAGCGGCCGACAAGGCGCTCTACCGTGCCAAGCAATCCGGGCGCAATCGAGTAGAAGTCGCAGGCACACCGCGCGCTCGCGCCCCTCGACTGAAGCGTGGCATCGCCTGAGTTGACGCAGCGGAGGACTACGTCCCGGCGGGTATCTTCACAATTTTTTTCTGAATGGCGTACGTGACCAGGTGCGCCTTGTTGTGAATCCTCAGCTTTCGCATCAGGTTGAACTTGTGGACTTCCACTGTTTTCGCACTCAAGCCGAGCAGCCCGGCGATCTCCCTCACGGAGTTGCCTTCGGCGATCATCTTGACCACTTCGCGCTCGCGCGGCGTAAGAGCAGAACCGCGCTCCGGTCCAGGAGACGCTTGAAATCGAGCGCGGGATTCGTCCCCTAACTTTTCCGCCACCCGTGGGCTCAGGCACTGTCGCCCCTGGTGCACTTCCCGCACCGCGCTGATCAAATTGGCCGCCGGTGCGTCTTTCAGCATGTATCCAGCTGCACCCACATTCAGCGCCTGCTGCAGGTACTCTTCGTCTTCAAACATAGTGAGAAAAATGATCCGTGTGCCAGGAAGGTTTTTCTCGATCAGCCGGGCCGCCTCAAAACTCGACATGCCGGGCATACCTATATCCATGAGTGCCACGTCGGGCCTGAGTTCACGAATCTTGCTCAGCGCTTCGACCGCGTTGCCCGCCTCACCCACCACTTCGAGGTCGGCCTCGCTCTCCAGCAGCCGGCGCAAGCCCTCGCGGAACAGGGTGTGATCGTCAACGAGTATGCACTTGATGGTCATGGCCTTCTGCAACCCTTGGCTTCACTACCTCTCGAAACACCGGCCCGGCCGGTTCCACGTCTTTACGTGTTAACGGAAGAGCATTGGCGTCATCGGGAGAATTGGTCTCTGCGGCACACACCGGTACCACAATCGTGACCCGCGTCCCGGTTTCCCGGCCGGAGCGAATTCGCACCGTCCCACCCAGAGCCGCGATTCTGTCTCTCATCCCCACTAGGCCGAAGCCTTGTCCGCGGGCAGCGCTGCGCCGCGCAAATCCGACGCCGTCATCCTCTACCAGCAAACGCACCAAACCGTTGCCGAATTCGAGGCGCACCATGAAACTGCGCGCTTGCGAGTGTTTAGCGATATTCTGCAAGGCCTCCTGTACGGAGCGATAAATGGCGACTTCGGTGTCGTGATCGACTCCGGGCAAAGTTTCCGGCAAGTCCAGGTCCGCTTTCATGCCGGTAGCCTTGCTCATCCGGCGCGTTTCCTTGCGGATCGCGGCCAGCAGTCCCAACTCGTCCAGAGTACGTGGCGACAAGCGTGCGATCACCCGGCGCAGGTCTTCGATCGTGCGGTCTAGCAGTCCGAGGGCTTCCTGGACTTTCAGCAGGTTTTCCGGATTCTCGCTGCTGCTGGCCAGCATGGCCAGGTACAACCGCAACGCCATCAATCCCTGGCCGGCTTCGTCGTGCAATTCCCGGCTGATCCGTTTCCGTTCTTCTTCTTGTGCGCGCAGCAGATGGCGTGACGATTCCGCGGATTGCGCCGCCAGCATCGCGCGGGTAGATAACCCTTTTCGTCCCACCAAAGGGGATTTGGAAGACACTCCTGCACCTCAGGGCCAGAGAATGAGTGGAAATGGCGCGTTAAACCAGTTCGCGTGGACGTTCTTTGCAGGTCTTAAGCTTGCGACATTCTACAGGCTCTCGCAGCCGGTTGTCAGTGGCTTGGCGAAAAAAGACTGCCCGAGAGTATTCCCGCTGCTCCAGGTTTACAGGTTCTATCGGATACAATCCAAGGCGATGCTCCGTTACTTCACAGCGGGAGAGTCTCACGGCGAGGCCTTGGTGGCTTATCTGTCGGGGCTGCCCGCCGGGCTGACGGTGGAGCAAGCTTTCCTGGACCGCGAGCTGTGGCGCCGCCAGCAGGGCTACGGCCGCGGCGGACGCATGAAAATCGAGCGCGATACTGCGCATATTTTATCGGGTGTGCGCCAGGGCAAGACCATCGGCTCTCCGGTTGCGATCCTGCTGGAGAACCGGGACTGGAAGAACTGGCAGGAGGCTCTTCCCGTGGAGGCGGGCGACCCCGCCAAGCACAAACGGGTGGCTTCGCCGCGGCCCGGGCACGCCGATCTGGCCGGCGCCCTGAAGTACAACTTCCCGGAAGCGCGTTACGTGCTGGAACGGGCTTCCGCCCGTGAATCCGCCGCGCGCGTAGCCATCGGCGGTCTGGCAAAATTGTTCCTGCGCGAGCTCGGAATCGAGATCCTCAGCCACGTGGTTGCCGTGGGAAGCACTACCATTGGAGAGAACGAAGTTCCCTGGGACCGGATATGCGCCCTGGCGACCCGCGAGGAAATTCTGCTGAGCTGTGCCGACGCTGATGCTGAAACCCGCATGAAAGAAGAGGTGGATCGCGCCCTCAAGACCGGTGATTCCGTCGGCGGAGTCTTCGAGGTCGTCGCCCACAACGTGGTGCCCGGCCTCGGCACCTACGCGCAGTGGGATGAGCGTCTGGATGGCCTGCTGGCCGGCGCAATTATGTCGCTGCAAGCGGTCAAAGCGGTGGAAATCGGATCGGGCATCGCCGCTGCCGCTTCCCCCGGTTCCGCTGTGCATGATGAAATAGGCTATGGGGCGTCGCCCGGCTTCACCGGATTCACTCGCAGCCGCAACAACGCCGGAGGCATTGAAGGCGGAGTTTCCAACGGACAGGATATTCGGGTACGCGGTTATCTGAAGCCGATCTCCACCCTTCGCCGTCCGCTGCAGTCGGTTGATTTCGCGACCAGGGAAGTAGTCAAAGCGGCGTACGAACGCTCCGACGTGTGCGTGGTCCCCGCCGCCGGCGTAGCCGGCGAAGCCATGGTGGCGTTGGCGCTGGCCCGCTGCGCCTTGGAGAAGTTTGGCGGGGACTCGATGGTAGAAGTGCGACGTAATTTTGAAGGATATTTGGCGCAGCTGAAAAGCTACTAGCAACTGAGTCCTGACGACTGAAGACCGACGACTGAAGAATGATCTATCCCATCGTGAAGTTCGGAAACCCGGTGCTGGACAAGCCCGCGGAGCCGGTCACTGTTTTTGACGACGACCTGAAAAAGCTTGTCCAGGACATGTTTGAGTCCATGTACGAGGCCCACGGCGTAGGCTTGGCGGCGCCCCAGATCGGCCTGTCGAAGCGGCTGGCGGTCATCGATATTACGTTCAAAGAAGACCCCAACGCCAAGCTGGTGCTGGTGAATCCAGAGATCATTCACACCGAGGGCAAGCACCGCCAGAACGAAGGCTGCCTGAGCATTCCAGAATTCCGCGAGCCGGTGACGCGTGCTGCCAAGGTGACCGTTCGCGCCCAGGATGTGAACGGCAAGTGGTTCGAGAAAACCGGTGAGGAATTGTTGGCCCGCGCCCTCCTGCACGAGACCGATCACCTCAACGGCAAACTCTACATCAGCCACATCAGCGCCCTGAAACGGGACCTCATCAAGCGCAAGATCCGCAAGCTGGTGAAAGCGGGGGAATGGTAGAAATTGAGCGATTGAATCATTGAGGGGTTGGCTCATTGATTCAATGTCTCAATGATTCAATGCCTCAATCTCTCAATCTTGTTTTCTGCGGCACGCCGGCTTTCGCAGTGCCCACTTTGCAAACACTGTCCGAGGCGGGCCATTCCGTGCGCCTCGTCGTGACCCAGCCTGACCGGCCTCGCGGTCGCGGCATGGAACTCGCTCCATCACCGGTTAAGCAGTGCGCTCTGAAATTGGGACTGCCGGTTACCCAGCCGGACAAGATCAAGAACAACGAGGAATTCCGTGCCCAACTCGCCACGTTGAAACCCGACGCAATCATCGTGGTCGGCTACGGACGAATCATTCCGCAATGGATGATCGACCTGCCGCCGTTCGGCAACCTCAACCTGCACGCGTCGTTGTTGCCGAAGTACCGTGGTGCTGCGCCCATCCAGTGGGCCATCGCCCGCGGCGAAAACTCCACCGGCGTGACCACCATGCGCATCGACGCCGGACTCGACACCGGCGATATTCTGTTGCAGCAGGAAATGCCCATTGCCCCTAACGACACCGCAGAAACCGTGGCGCCGCGTCTGGCCACGGTCGGCGCGGAGTTGATGGTCGAAACTTTGAGCGGATTGCAGGCGGGGACGGTCCGTCCACGCCCGCAGGACCACAGCCAATCGAGCCTGGCGCCGATCCTGAAGAAAGAAGATGGCCGAATCGATCTCCACCTGACGGCGCGCGAGATCTGCAATCGTATGCGCGGATTTCAACCATGGCCTGGTGCATTTACGAGCTTTCGCGGCAAGAACCTGCATGTGTGGAACGCGGCGGTCGGTGAACGGTCGCTCCCCCCAGGAGAAATCCTGGTCGAAGCCGATTTCTTCTATGCGGGATGCGGTGCCGGGCCAGCACTGGCCCTGCTAGAAGTACAACTCGAAGGCAAGAAACGGATGCTGGCACGCGACTTCATCCACGGCTATCACCCACGCTCCGGCGAAAAGCTGGGCTGATGCAGCGCCGGCGACTCGCCGGCTGTCGGGGCGGCGTCTCGCCACCCCCACCGGAAATCAAACCGATGCCCGTCTCCCCATCCCGGACCGCAGCCTTCGACGTCCTGCTGCAGGTGGATCGGGAAGATGCCTACGCATCGGAACTCCTGCACTCCTCCCGCTACGCCAAACTCTCACCCGCCGACCACGGCCTGGCGACCGAAATCGTCATGGGCGTGTTGCGCTGGCGCTCGACGCTCGACCGCGAAATTGCTCAGTTCTCCTCCCAGAAACTTGAAAAGTTGGATATCGAGGTACTCACCGCGTTGCGTATGGCCACTTATCAAATGGCTTACCTGCATCGCGTTCCCCAACGCGCCGCGGTGCATGAGAGCGTCGAACTGGTGAAGCGGGCTCGCAAGCGCTCGGCCGCCCCGTTTGTGAACGCGGTTTTGCGCAAGGCAAGCAACCAGACGGAATGGGCCCAGAAACTGCGCGGAGTGGTGGCCGAACTGGAGGGCGAGCCGAGGACTCCCGAACAACCACCAACTGTCGGCAATCTTGCGGCCAAGTACTCCCATCCCGCATGGCTCGTGGAACGCTGGATGAAGCACTACGGATGGAAAGCAGCCCGCAATATCTGTCGCTACAATCAAACCGTCGCGGCTACGGCGATTCGTCGACCCGCTCCTGCCGACGAGGCCGAACTCGAAAAAGCGGGCGTGACGCTCCTGAACGGCGAGTTGCTGAAAACCGCCGCGCGCGTCGAATCCGGCGACCTGAATCACACGGTGCCATACCGCGAAGGGCGCATCGCCATTCAGGATGAGGCCTCGCAACTGGTCGCTCTGCTCGTAGGTAAGGGCGGCAACATTCTCGACTGCTGCGCGGCTCCCGGCGGGAAAACGCGAATCATCGCCGACCGCAACCCGGGGGCAAGAATCCTGGCCGCCGAATTGCACCCTCACCGCGCCCGCCTTCTGCGCAAGCTGGTACCGGCGAGAAACGTCGAGGTAATCACCGCCGACGTGCGCGCGCTTCCCGTCAGCCGGCGTTTCGACCGCGTCCTCGCCGATGTTCCCTGCTCCGGCACCGGCACACTCGCCAGCAACCCCGAAATCAAGTGGCGTCTCAAGCCCGAAGACATCGTTGACCTGCACTCCCGCCAACTCGCCATCCTGCAGGCGGCAATGCAACACGTTACCCCGGGCGGACGCCTGGTGTATTCCACCTGCTCGCTGGAACGGGAAGAGAATGAGGACGTGGTTGAGAAAGCCCTCGCTGCGGACGCATCGTCCCGCGTGATCAGCTGCCGCTCGGAACTGGAACGCCTCCGCGCCGAGAATGAACTCGCATGGGAAGATCTGGATTCCTTCACCAGCGGCCCATACCTGCGGACCATCCCCGGCATACACCCCTGCGACGGGTTCTTCGCGGCAATTCTGGAGAAAGGCTAGGGCTTAGACTCACCTCATAGATAAGCCACCTGGTGTTGTTAGTGAAATGAGGTTTTGGCCCTATCTGCGAGAACACTTGCGAGGTAGGACTGGTGGCTTACCTAGCGGGGTTTTCCCGCCGCCCAAATATCACACACAGGCTTCCTTGTGCGCCACCGCCAGCAACGGGTCTTTCTTCCAATCCGAAAAAAACTCTCTGATGTCTTCCTGCTCAAAAAGATGTTCCAATGTAGCCGTGACGATACATGCGCGCATGCTCTCATCACCCTCTTTATAGAGAAGGCCCAACCAAGCCTTTAGTTCTTTCAAGACTTGCCTCGGTACAGACGAGTCTCTCCAAAGACTGGCAAATGCGTTCACCAAAGTCGAACCGGCAGAATATCTGGAATCCGCCCACTTGCTCTTTGGGTCTTCTTTCAGGCATCGCCCGTAATAGTGCGTCACAAAGCTCTTGTATTCGTTCGGCGTGAGCGGTGGCTCGACGCGAAAACGAGCGTCGTGGATGAGCGCACTTGTGAAGCCTAGAACTTCAATGTCGTTGCTCTTGAACCACTCGCGAACATCACTGAGGGACACAGTGTCAGTTTTCGGCGTCCACTCGGCATTGTCGGGCGCTATCCAAAGTCTGTTGATTATGTCTTGGAGTGTGTCACTCATAAGAGAGCCAATGTGCGTCTTCGGTGTGATGATCTATAGCCCGCGATTCTGCTCTGAAACGTTGAGTGCTTGCGACGCATGACTGATGTGATCCGCGTTTTCACCACCTACTGAACCTTAACGTACTTCAAAACTGACCGCCGCACCCACTATCACTCTCTGCCCCGGAGCCGGGTTCTGCGACACGATCATGCTCGCTGGCGAAGGTGGCGCAACCTGCGGCGCCGCTACTGCTATTGGACTAACGACGTTCGCCGACTGCCCCGCCACCGTGACCGCACCCACCCGCAACCCCGCATCCTGCAGAGTCAAAGTCACGCTCCCCAACGGCTGCCCAACAAAACTCGGCATCACCAGCGCCTGCGCCGGCGTGACGCCACTCACCAACAGGCTGATCTTGGGCGCAGCAATCCCGCTGGCATTCGGAGGCGGGCTCTGGGAGAGTATCTGCTCGGCAGGAACGCTGGCCATCTGGATCTCGGCCACTGCGCCAACTTCCAGTCCGCGGCGGCGGATGTTGATCTCGGCGGCCCGCTCGGTCTGGCCTAGCACATTGGGGATCTCCACCCGCTGCGGCCCCAGACTTTCTGCCACGCGGACCTGCCAGCCGCGGCGCACCTGCGTGCCCGCGGGAGGGAGTTGCGACAGGATTCGTCCTTCGGCCACGCTGGGGCTGTAGAACTGGCGCTCCACCTCCAGCTGTAAGCCGATGTCTTCGGCGACTCGGCGAGCTTCGGCGGGCGTCTTCCCCACCAGGTCAGGGATGGCAACCTCGCGCCCATGAATGGCGAAGCGCATGGCCGTCAGCGCCGACACCAGCGCCACCACCAGCAGCACCAACGCGAGCAGTACCATTCGGAAGAACGATTTCATTTCGTGCGTCTGATTATAGTCTTCCTATTTTGGCAATCATGGCGCACTTGTGTTCAGTCGTCACACACAGACGTTGCCGCAGAATCTATACTGCTGAAATGCCCGCTGAGACCGACGTGCTGGCGCCGCTGCAGCGCTACTGGGGATACTCGTCGTTTCGTCCCCTGCAGGAGCGCGTAGTCCGCAGCTTGCTGGGCGGAAGAGATACCTGCGTGGTCATGCCCACCGGCGGCGGCAAGTCCCTCTGCTACCAGCTTCCAGCCGTAGTGCTTGAAAAAACCGTGCTGGTGATCTCACCGCTGATCGCGCTGATGCAGGACCAGGCCGCGCAACTGGCGCAAATGGGAATTCCCGCGGCAGTACTGAACAGTGCTCTTCCCGCGAACGAGCAGTCCGTAGTCATGCGCAAAGCGCGAGCGGGCCAGTACCGGCTGCTCTATCTTTCTCCCGAACGTCTGGCGCGCGCCGACACCATCGGCTGGCTGCAGCAAGTCCCGATCGCGTTCTTCGCGATTGACGAGGCGCACTGCATCTCCGAGTGGGGGCACGAATTCCGTCCCGAATACCGCCAGCTGAACAGCTTGCGAACCAACTTCCCCGACCGTCCCATTGCTGCTTTTACTGCCAGCGCCACCCGCCGCGTCCGTCACGACATTCTCAACCAGTTGCAACTGCGTAATCCGGACAAGTACATCGCCAGCTTCCACCGCTCCAACCTGCGCTACTTGGTGCGGGAATGTGATACCCGCAACCAATCCAGCCTGCTGCTCCGGGCATTGCGCTTCCATGCCAAGAGCAACGTGATTGTTTACGCGCCAACCATCGCCAAAGTCGAAGAGACGGTGGACTTCCTCGAGGAAAACGGAGTTTCCGCCGTGGCCTATCACGGGAAGATGGAGGCGGGGGAACGACGGCGCAACCAGGAACGCTGGACCTCAGACGAAGTGCGGGTGCTGGTGGGGACTATCGCCTTCGGGTTGGGGATCAACAAAGCCTCGGTGCGTGCGGTGATTCATTTGTCACTGCCGAAATCAATCGAGCAGTTCTACCAGGAGGCGGGACGCGCCGGCCGCGACGGTGAGCCCGCAGACTGCATCATGCTCTGGCAGCAGCGTGACGTCGGCCTGCTCGCCTACTTCGCCGAGCAGATCACCGATGCCGCGGAGAAAGAACGTGCCTGGCAGCGCTATCACGCGGTTCGCCGCTTCGTCGAATCTGCCGACTGCCGTCATCACCAGATTTGTGTGCATTTCGGGGAGACTCCGAAGTGGACTTCCTGTGATGGCTGCGACGTTTGTGGCTGCGAATCTACCTGGCTGGTGAAGGCGCTGGAAGTGGAGCCTCCGAAGCCGAGCCGAGTGCAAGTGACGGCGGAGAGCGCTAATGCGGTCGCCTCCGGTTCTGCGGACAGCCTTGTGCCGGTCGATGCCGAACTCCGCGAATATCTTCGCGAGTGGCGGCGGACCACGGCGAAGCAGCAAGGCATGCCGTCGTACATCGTTATGCATGACACTTCGCTCGACGAACTCTGCCGCAGGCGGCCGGCGTCGCTGGAAGAAATCCGTGGTGTCCCCGGATTCGGTGAGCGCAAGACCGAGCAATATGGGCAGCAGATACTCGAGGCTCTGGAACAGTTTCGTAACGGAGCCCGAGCCAGCGCCGTGCCCGAGAAAAAACCGAAGCCCGCAGAGGAAACGATACGCTTGCTGGCCGAGGGCAAGACCTTTGACGAGATTGCGAAAATTCGCGGCCGCCAGATCGCCAGCGTGATCAGCCTGGTCGCCGATCGCGTGGAAAAAGGAGACCTGGAATTTCAGAGCGCATGGGTGGACAAAGACCGTTTGGCGATTATCGAAGCCGCCTGCGCCCGCCTGGGCACGGAGTGGCTGAAGCCGCTGAAGGAAGTCCTGCCCCCGGAAATTACCTTTGATGAGATCCGCCTGGTAGTGGCACGCCTGCGTCATCAACAGACTCTGAAAACCGCGTAACGCCGTAGCGCCGGCGCCTGTCGACCACCAATGCGGCCGAAGGCCTCCCCACGGCGCCGCAATTTTCAATTAAACTGCTTACGCAATCAGATCTGAGCCCGAGGTCCATCATGAGTGCTCCCACCGTCCCAGCCGAGAAGACGCGCCTGACGCGCGAAGAGATCAACCGCAAGCAGAAGGAATTCGTTTTCCCTGCGGTCACCAACTACTATGCCGAGCCCGTCCCCATGGACCATGCCAGCATGCAGCATGTGTGGGACGTGGATGGCAAGAAGTATCTCGACTTCTTCGGAGGGATCGTCACCATCAGCGTCGGCCACTGCAATCCGCGCGTCATCTCGCGTACCAAGGCGCAGATTGATCGGATGCAGCACGTCTCCACCTGCTTTCCCAACGAGCCCATGGTCACGCTGGCGGAAAAGCTGGCGCAGATCACTCCCGGCACCTTGAAGAAATCGTATTTCACCAACAGCGGCTCGGAAGCCAACGAGACCGCCATCCAGGTGGCGCGCATGCACACTGGCAATCTCGAAGTGGTGGCGCTGCGTCACGGCTACAGCGGCCGTTCATCGCTCACTCGCGGCCTCACCGGCATGAGCACTTGGCGCCGCGCGACCATCGAAGTAGGCATCGTGCACGCCATGAATCCCTACTGCTACCGCTGCCCGCTCGGACTCAAGTATCCGGACTGTGAAGTAGCCTGCGCCAAGGACATCGAGAACGTGATCCAGTTCTCCACCTCCGGCCGCATCGCCGCCTTCCTCGCCGAACCCATCCAAGGCGTCGGTGGGTTCATCACGCCACCGAAAGAATATTTCAAGATGGCCTTTAGCATCGTGAAGCAGTACGGAGGCGACTTCATTTCCGACGAAGTGCAAACCGCCTGGGGACGCACCGGCCACAAGTGGTTTGGCATCGAGCACTGGGAGGTCGAGCCCGACATGATTACAGCCGCCAAGGGCCTGGGCAATGGCATCCCCATCGGACTCACCGTGGCCAAGCCCGAGATTGCCGACTCCTTCCAGGGACTGACCATTTCCACGTTCGGCGGCAACCCCGTCACCAGCGTTACCGCCAAAGCCGTGATCGACGTAATCGAAGAAGACGACCTCCGCACCAACGCGGCAGTGGTCGGTGGATATTTCCGGCAAAAGCTCGAAGAACTGCAGCGGAAGCATCTGCTGATTGGCGACGTGCGCGGCATGGGCCTGATGCAGGCCCTCGAACTGGTGGAAGACCGCAACACCAAGGAACCTTCGCCCAAGGGCACAAACGCCGTGATGGAAGAGGCGCGCAAGCGCGGCCTGCTGATCGGCAAGGGCGGGTTCTACGGCAACGTGATTCGCATGTCCCCGCCGCTGAACATCAGTAAGGCGGATGTGGACGAGGCAGTCCGGATTTTGGATGAGAGCTTCGGAGCAGTAAAGAAGTAGCGCCGGCATCCCGCCGGGCATCCAGTTCGCTGGGTTCTAGTGCGACTCCTCCGCCGCCGGGGCCGTATCGGGCGTGTCCACCTTTTGAGCCGGGTTAGGCACTAGCGGCGGCGGAGCCTCGAATTCTCCCGGATCTTTCCCGGCCAGCGCCACTTTCATGAAGTCCATCCACAACGGGAGTGCCGCCCGCGCGCCCGACTCCCGGGCGCCGAGCGATTTCTTCTCGTCGAAGCCTACCCAGACGCCCGTGGTCATGGTCGGCGAGAACCCGATAAACCAGGCGTCCGTAAAATCGTTGGTCGTGCCGGTCTTGCCCGCCAGCGGGTATTTCATGCTGGCCGCCGCCATCGCGGTGCCGTGCAGCACCACCTCCCGCAACATCGACGTCATGATGCGAGCGGTGTTGGCGCTGACCACGTCTTTGACGTCGGGAAAATCTTCTTCCAGCACGCGTCCTTCGTAGTCGGTCACCTTGGTGATGTAGCGGGGTGTAATGCGGACACCGTCATTGGGGAAAACGCTGTAGGCAGCGGTCTGTTCCAGCAGGGTGATTTCGCCCGACCCTAGCGCCACCGGAAGATAGGGTGGCAGATTTGAGGTCACTCCGAAGCGGTGCGCGTAATCGATGATCGTCTTAATGCCCAGGCCATCTGCCACCTTCAGCGTCGGGATGTTGCGCGACTGGGCCAACGCCCGCCGCAAGGTGATCATGCCTTCGAATTTTTCGTCGTAGTTGTGCGGGCTGTATGGGCCGGAAGCAGTCTGAAAAGTGACTGGTGCGTCAAGGATGGTGTCATCGGGCTTCGCGCCCCGGTCGATCGCCGCGGTGTACACGTACGGTTTGAACGATGATCCCACTTGCCGGAACGCCTGGGTGGCGCGGTTGAACTTTGACAGGTTGAAGTCCCGCCCCCCCACCATCGCCTTGATTTCCCCGCTCGCGTTGTCAATCGTGACTAGTCCACCTTGGGCGCCGGAATCCTGCTCAAGGCTGACCCGGGTCTTTCCGTCCGCAAGCGCCAGCACCTTCACATACACGATGTCCCCGGGTCTGAGCATGTCCGGAATCTTCCGCTTAGTCCATGCTGCATCCGCCTGCGCCAGCGTCGCTGTGTAGCGTCCGAACTTGATGGCCGCTGAACCCGGCATCACGCTGGTGACCAGGGCGTGGACGTAGCCGTTCAGTTCCGGTTCGTCATCCCAGTCCGGATGCTGATAGTTGGCCAGGATCACATCCTTCGACAGGATATTCTCTAGTTGTCCCTTCCAGCCGTGGCGCCGCTCGTAGGCGGCCAGGCCGTCGAGCACCGACTGGGTAGCGGCTCGTTGCAGGTCCATATCCAGCGAGGTGTAAACTCGCAGGCCGCCCTCATGCACCTGGTCGGTGCCGTATTTGTTCTCCAGATAGCGCCGGATTTCCTCAACAAAATAGGGCGCGAGCGAATTGGGGTCGTGCTGCAGTTTCAACTGTACTGGCTGGTTGCGGGCCTGGATGGCCTGGAGCGTCGTGATCTTGCCATCCTCCAGCATGGAGTTGATCACCAGGTTCCGCCGCTTCAAGGCGCGGTCGGGATGGTTGATCGGCGAGTAGTAGCCCGGCGACTTGGGCAGACCGGAAAGCAGCGCGGCCTCATCCAGAGTGAGCTGTTTTGCCGGCTTGCTGAAGTAGAACTCCGATGCAGCCTCGAATCCGTAAACACCGTGCCCCAGGTAAATCTGGTTGGCGTACAAAGTGAAGATTTGCGACTTGGTGAAGCGACGCTCGATCTGAACCGCCAAAAGTGCTTCCTGGATCTTGCGATGAAAGGAACGGTCCGGAGACAGAAACAGGTTGCGAGCCAACTGCATGGTCAACGTGGAGGCGCCTTGCACCTTGCCGCCGGATTCGATGTCACGATACGCCGCCCCCGCGATGCGCCACACGTTGACGCCCCAGTGACGGTAAAAATCTTTGTCCTCGATGGAAATCAGGGCTTCGCGCAGGACCTGGGGATAGTCATCGTACGAGGCCACAACGCGCCGCTGCAGCGCGAAAGTCCCAATGATTCGTCCCTGGCCATCGTAGAGCTCAGTAGTAGAGCTGGGACGGTAGCGTTCGAGCTCTTCCACTTGCGGCAGGTCGGTGGAATACACCAGCAAGAGACCGATGGTGGCGCCCACCAGCGCGGAAACCAGCACCAGCAGTCCAAACAGGACGCGGCCCACCAGCTTCCGCCCGGCAATTTCCAGCGGCGGAAGATCTTGGTAGAGGGTTTTCATCTAAATCTAGCCGTTGATCGTTACCTTATTACTCGCTACTCACCGCTCGCTACTCGTTGTTCAGGATAGCAGGGGGAAAGAACGGTCGGTAGTCGTTGGTCGCAAGTCATCCCGTTGAGAATCTTCCAATAAAAAAGGCACGGCGAAGCCGTGCCCGTCGACTCGGTACCAATACTCGGAATTATTTCTGTTCCGGTTCCTCTTTTGCCAGCCGGACCTTGGCGGATTCGAGTTTCTTCTGGACCCGGGCCACATCGCTCTGGTCGACTTCGGCGGAGATCGTCCGGTTCCACTCGGTCAGTGCCCGCTCCCAGTGAGCTGCGGCCAGCCGCAGGCGTCCGGTCTTCTGGTAAAGATCGCCGAGATGATCCTGTACCGTAGGATCGGTGTTAATGCGCTGCGAAGCCTTGATCAGATTGTCTTCCGCCGCATCGTACTTACCCAGCTTGAAGTACGCCCAGCCCAACGAGTCGAGATACGCGCCGTTGGCGGGATCAAGCTCCACGGCTTGCTTGATAAAGTTGAGGGCTTCCTCCAGCTTGACGCCACGGTCGGCGAGCATGTAGCCGAGATAGTTCAGGGCGGTGGCGTTCTGGGGATCGGCGGCCAGTACTTTGCGAAACATTTCCTCCGCCGACTCGTACTTTTTCTGACGCTCGTAGGTGGCGCCGCGCTGGAAGTAAATGTAGCTCTTGTCCTCGTCCTTGGTGGAAAGTTCTTCCGCCTTGTCGAGCGCCTGTTCGGCTTCGGGCCATTGCTTGAGGCGGCTGTACATCTGCGACAGTGTGACGTATACCTCGCGGTCTTCAGGGGTGCCCTTCAGCAGTGATTTCACCTGCTGCAAGCCCTCTTCCGACTGGCCCATGTCTGCCAGTTGTGCGGCGTAAACCATCTTCAAGCCGCGGTCGTTGGGCAGCTTCTGAACCGCTTCCTTGGCGGTATCGGTAGCCTGCTGCCACTGCTTGGCTTCGCGATAGGTATCGATAATTTGCTGGTAGCCGCGCACCGCGTTGTCATCGCCCAGGGTCAGCATCTTGCGGAACGTCTCCACCGCCTGCTGGTTGTTGCCATTGTCGCGGTAGATGGTGCCCAACCGCTCCAGGAAAACGGCGCGATTGTTGCGGTCGCTCTGGGTGTAGCTGGATTCCGCCTTCTCGGTCTTTTTCAGCAGACCCTGCATGATCTGTATGGCTTCGTCGTAGCGGCCCTGCGATTGGTACACTGCGGCCATGTTGTAGGGCACTTCGATGGAGTCCTGGGCCATGGACTCAGCCTTCTTCAGGCTTTCTATCGCCAGATCGAACTTGCCGGTCTTGCGGTAGATCTCAGCCATGCGCAAGTAGGTCGGCGCATCTTCCGGGTTGGCATCCGCAATAATCTTGTATTGCTCGAGCGCGGCGTCGGTCTGGCCATCGTTCAGCAGATTCTGCGCCAGGCCGCGAATGGCATCCAGGTTGTCGCGGTCCAGTTCAATCGCGTGCCGGTAGGCGTCAATCGCCGGCTTGTACTGCTTCTGCTGTTCGTAGGTGTAGCCCAGAGCTGAGTACAGCTTGGCCGAGCGCCCGGCATCCGGGATGGAACTCAATACCTGCGCGGCCCGCGAAGAATCGCCTTCCTCGTTGTAGAGGTACGCCAGGGTGGTTACCGCTTCCTCGGAAGTCGGCTCCAGTTTCACCGCGGTCTTGAATTCGCTCTCCGCCTTCTGCAGATCGTTGTTCAGGCGGTAGAGCCGTCCCAGCAGCAGGTGGTCATCCACGCTGTCAGGCTCGATCTTGATGATTTGTTCGTATTGTTCGATGGCCAGCTTGAGGACATTCTCCGAACCGCTGCCCGACTGGATATCACCCAGCGACCGCAAATAAATCCGCCCCAGTAGTTTGTGCGCTTCCAGATTGTTGGGATCGCGCTTCAGGATGTCTTGTGCCTCGAGCACCGCATCACGAATTCTCCCGGTCTTGGCATAGAGCTCAGCCAGCGCGGAGGTCAGATATTCGGAAGTGGGATCGGCGTCAATCGCCTGCCGATATTCGTCGATGGCTTTATTCGCCAGTTCGCTGCGGCCATACATCGCCACCTGCTCCTCGTACATGTGAGCCAAGGAGTAGTGGTAATAGGCGGCAGCCCGGTCCACTTTGTGGGCGGGCGGCACGGCGGGCTTAGAGTCGTTCTTGGAGGCGGGGGTCTGCTGCGCACAGGCCAACGCGGCCGCAAACAGCACAAATGACAGGCGATACATACTCTTCATCGAGGACCTTCGGATTCCCAAAGCCATAGCGATTGGATGCCGAACCGCTGCGGGCGGGTGCTTCCTCACATTGTAAACCTTGGCAGGAAAACGCCAAGAAAAAGGAACGCCGGAACCGAGGAAAGTAACGACCAGAAGGACAGGGACCAAGGAATTGTCGATTGCCAATCTACATTTGCCAATTGTTGAACCAATTAGGGGTCACACAAACCACTGTGTTTTCAATTGGCAACTGGCAATGCAGATTGGGACAATCGCCTAGTGCCGGAAGTGCCGTACCCCGGTAAAGATCATGGCCAACCCCAGCCGGTCGGCGGCTTCAATGACTTCCTGGTCCCGAACCGAGCCTCCGGGCTGGATAATGGCCGTGGCCCCGGCTCTGGCGATCTCCTCCACACCGTCTGGGAAGGGGAAGAACGCGTCTGAGGCGGCGACGGTCCCCTTGAGCGGTAGCACGGCCTTCATGGCTCCAATCTTGCAAGAATCCACGCGGCTCATCTGGCCAGCACCCACACCTACGCTCTGGCCATCGCGTGCGTACAGAATCGCGTTCGACTTCACGTGCTTGCAGATTTTCCAGGCAAACAGCAGGGCGCGCTTTTCTTCCGCCGAAGGCGGACGCTGGGTGACGACCTTCAGGTCGCTTTCCTGTAGCGGGCGCACGTCGGCATCCTGGGCGAGGATTCCGCCGGAGACGTTTTTCAGCACCCACTTCTGCGGGGCATGAGAGATCTCGACCAGGCGCAAATTCTTCTTGGCCGCAAACTTGGCTTTGGCGGCCTCGTCGAATCCCGGCGCGGCAATTACTTCCAGAAACAGCTTGGCCATTTCCTCTGCGGCCTCGCCATCAATCGTACGGTTAACTCCAATCACCCCACCGAACGCCGATACCGGATCGCACTCCAGCGCTTTCTTATAGGCCTCGGCGAGAGTCTTGCCGGTGGCGGTGCCGCAAGGGTTGGTGTGTTTGATGATGGCGCACACCGGTTCGTCGAACTCCTGCGCCAGGTCCCAGGCGGCTTGCAGGTCAACAATGTTGTTGTAGGAGAGCTCTTTTCCCTGCAACTGTCGCCCGTTGGCTACGCCCGTGCCCGAGCCATCGGAATACATGGCAGCCTTCTGGTGGGGGTTTTCGCCGTAGCGCAAGTCCATGACCTTGTTGAACGAGAGCCGCAGGTTCTGCGGAAAGCCGTCCTGGGGATGAAATTCAAAACGACCGTTGGCGCTGACCCGCTCCAGGGTGGAGGCAATTGCGGAATCGTAGGCGGCAGTGGTGGCGAAAGCTTTCTGCGCCAGCTTCCACTTGGTGGCGGCTGAGAGTTCCCCCCCAGACTTGGCCATCTCCTCTGCGATCGCGGCATAGTCGGCAGGTGAAGTCACCACCGCCACGTCCTGGAAATTCTTGGCGGCAGAGCGGATCATCGAGGGCCCGCCAATGTCGATGTTTTCGATCAACTCTTCGAAGTGCACCCCCGGCTTGGACGCGGTCTTCTCGAAGGCGTAGAGGTTCACCACCACCATGTCGATGGGCTGGATGCCATGCTCTGCTACGGCGGTCCGGTGCAGCGGATTCTCGCGCCGGTGCAGGATACCGCCGTGCACCTTGGGATGTAATGTCTTCACCCGGCCATCAAGCATCTCGGGAAAGCCGGTGAGCTCGGAGATGTCTTTCACGCTGACTCCGGAATCGCGCAACAGCTTGGCGGTCCCTCCGGTCGAGATCAGTTCCACGCCCAGGACGGCGAGCTTGCGGGCAAACTCCACCAGCCCGGTTTTGTCAGTCACGCTGAGTATGGCACGCTGAATTTTCGACATCGCAGGCCTCATATCAGGAAGGATGATTTGCCCGGGGAAGGCAGCGAGAAATTCTATCAGCATCGAGGCTGTGAAGGCGTGATGGAGATCACACGGCTGTCGTTTGTCGTTGGGCGCTGCTTCTTGGCCAAGAACGCAAGTTGAACGACAGTGCGGAATGGCTTAGGCAAGCGGTGGGCAAACCGAGACAAACGACCAACGCCTAGGTTTTCGCTTTGGCTTTCAACTTGACGTGTCCGTCCTGCATCTCAACCGTGTATTCCACGCTCTGGCAGCCGTACTGCTTGCGCAGTTGGGCGGTTTTCTTCTGCACAAAAGTCTCGAAGCTCTCGAGATTGCCAGAAACCGCTTCACCCGATTTCTTCTTGGCTTCGGTAAGCGCGTGGAAAAGCTTCTCCACCTGGGCGTGCTCTTTGCGGACATCGGAACATTCCACCGTAAAAGGCTGTTCCGGGGCTGGCGCTGCCGCGGCGGCCGCCGCAGCGTGTCCCACACCGTAGACCCGGTGCTCAGATTCGTGTCCTTCCGGGCGCACACCCTGCACCGAAAGCAGCGCGTCCTGCGGACGCCGGTAGCCTTCCTCGCGGATACGGCTCTTCTTGCGCCACAGGTCGCTGTAGATAGCGTAGCGCTGGGCCAGTTCGTTGTAGCGGAAGCGCTGCGTGAAGCTTATCCGTGACCCGTCGCTGAACTTGCGCAGCAGGGACAGCACCTTCCACTCGATGTCGGTGGGGGGCTTCTTGGTCGGGTTACTGAAGTAGATTTCGTACTCGATCTTGAGCCGGCGCAGCTGCGAATCGAGCAGAGTCAGTTCTTCGTCGATCGTCACCGAGACATCTCCAGGGCTTAGTTTATGAGGTCTGGCACGCTGCGACGAGGTTCCCATGGGACACCGGAGGGATAGAACTAAAGTTACTGAAGCAGCTTCTAGCTCCTAGCTTTTAGCGCTTAGCTGGCCAAGAACCGCAGGGGTCTGCATCGGTCGCTCGTGCCTCAGTTTGTGAAGGAGTCCAACAGCAGATGCCAAAGGTAAAGGCTAAAAGCTAGGAGCTAAGAAGCTACTTCGCGTTCGCCGCCATTTTCTTCACCATGGCGAGAACCAGCTTGCGGTCGCTATCGTTGAGGCTGACCGAGTAACGTCGGATCTGGCTGAGGAACCGGACTTCGTCATCCGACAGCTGGGGCAGACCCTTGTTGCCGTTGCTGTGTCCGGACTCAGCGAAGAACTGGGAAAGCGGAAGCTCCATGGCGCCGGCAATCTTGGAAAGCGTGTCGAGCGAAGGAATGGTGTGACCGTTCTCCACCCGGGAGAGATAGCAGCGCAGCAGCCCGGTACGTTTTTCGATGTCGCCCTGGGACATGCCCTTCTGCAGGCGGAAGTTCCGGATGGTCTCACCGATATTCATAGAGAACGCGATCAAATGAGCTCCCGAGGATGGCTGCATAGTAACCAGAGTAGTACCGTCTGGCAAGTGGAAATTCACTGCACAAGCCCAGGTGCAGATGGGAATAACAATCAGCCGTCAGCACTCGCATTCAGCCAAACAGCAATTGGCAATTAGCACTTGGCCGTCACGGCCCAGTCAGGGCACCGACAGCTCCCTGGGAGCAAAATGCCAAATGCCATGTGCTGATTGCTGCAGGGCTGAGTGCAGAGTGCTGAATGCTCATTTCTTCAGTGTGCTGGCCAGGAAGTCCACCGTGTGCTTCCAGGCATCGGCCGCATCTTCGGCGCGATAACCGCTCTTGTTGTTGGGATTCTGAAAGGCATGACCAGCATTGGGATAAATCACGATCTCGACCTTGTTGCCGGCCTGCTTTAGGGCCTGGCCGAATTTCTTTACATCTTCGACAGGGATGCCTCGGTCCTGGGCGCCGAAAATCCCCAGCACTGGGGCTTTGATTTTCTTGATTGACTGCTCGTCAGCCGCGAGATGGCCGTAGTTGATCACGTCTGCTGCCAGACTTGGCTCCGCCAACGCCATGTCGAGCGAGTAACCGCCGCCCATGCACCATCCGATCGACCCGATGCGCTCTTTCCGCACCTCGGGCTGCGATTTCAGGTACTCGAAAGCGGCATGCAGATCGCGCGCCGCGCGGTCTTCAGGAACCCCGCGCATGATTTCGTGGGCCTCGTCCGGAGTGGTTGCGACCTTGCCGCGATATAGGTCAATGGCCAGTGCCGCGTATCCCTGGTCAGCAAGTTTGCCGGCCTGCTCCTTGACCCAGTCATTCAGCCCCCACCATTCGTGGATCACCACAATGCCTGGGAATGGGCCTTTGCCTTCGGGCGTATAGAGAACAGCCTGCACGGTTTCGTCGCCGGACTTGTAGGAAACGGGTTTGGAAGTGGCGGCGAAGGCGGCGACTGCGCCCAAGAGCATGAGCATCAAGCAGAGTCTCTTCTTCACAGTGTCAGCTCCATGTACATCGCGCCCTCGATTGGGTTCGTGCGATAAGGCGCGATCTCTTTGAACCCTAGCCGCCGGTACATCGCAACCGCATCTTTCATGATCGGCTCAACCGTATCCAACCGCATGCGCTCGTAGCCAATGGCGCGGGCTTGAGCAATGATGGTCTCGGCGAGCGCCCGGCCCAGTCTCTTGCCACGAAATTGCGGGCGCAGGTAGAGACGCTTCATCTCGCAGATCTTCGGCTCCAGGCGATGCAGCGCCACGCATCCGGCCAGGGCGCCGTTAAATTCCGCGAGCAGAAGCCGGCCGTCGGGCGGGACGTAATCTCCAGGAAGTCCCGAGAGTTCCTGATCGAAACTCTGAAAGCACAGGCTGAAGCCAAGCGACTCCGCGTATTCAAGAAAAAGCTCGCGGGCTTGGGCGATCTGTTGGGCAGACTCCACTTGTACAAAAACGACACCTTCAACCATCGAGGACTCAGAGGAAGCCTGTGGGCTCGAAGATGAGTCAGAACGTTCCACGCCTCTGTGTCCTCTGTGTAATTCTTGGTTTCGCACTACCCCATCAGCATGCCGCCGTTTACGTTCATCACGTGCCCGGTAATGTAGGAAGCCTCTTCTGACGCCAGAAACGCCACCGCATTGGCTACATCCTCCGGGGTGCCGATCCGTCCCAGCGGAATCATTTTCAGCGCGTTCTGTTTGAAGTCGTCCCCCAACCCGGACGTCATAGCGGTTTCGATGAAACCCGGCGCGACCGCGTTGCAAGTTATGTTGCGCGAGGCCACCTCGCGGGCGATGGCCATGGTGAGCCCAATCAGGCCCGCTTTCGACGCCGCATAATTGGCCTGCCCGGCCTGCCCGGTCTGGCCGAAGATGGAAGTGACGTTAATGATGCGTCCCCAGCGCTGCTTGAGCATCGAACCCATGACTTGCTGGGTGCAGAGATAGGCCGACGTCAGATTGGTGTTGAGTACGGCGTCCCAGTCGGCGCGCTTCATACGCATGACCAGTTGATCGCGGGTGATTCCAGCATTGTTCACCAGGATGTCGATCTTGCCGAACTGTTCAATCACCTTCTTGATGGTGGATTTGATCTGCTCTTCCTCGGCCACATCGAGCGCAAACGCGGCGGCCTTGCCGCCTGCGGATGTAACCTGGCTGACCAGTTCGCTCAACTTGTCCTGATTGCGGGCAGCAACCGCCACCGCCGCACCGGTTTCGGCCAGCTTGAGGGCGCAGGCGCGGCCAATCCCCTGGGACGCCCCGGTCACCAGCACAACGCGTCCTGAGAGCGACATGGATTTCTCCTTTGTGATGGAAACCCGGAATTATAAATGCACTCAAGCCGCAGCAGGACGCGCCTCACCGCCTCCGCCTCCGTGGCGGCGGAACAGATAGCGCAGCAGCGGCGGCGCCAGCAGCGTGGTCACGGCGGTCATGAAGACCACGATGGCATAGGTGGATTGGGTCACGATCCGCGACTGCAGTCCCACCAATGCGACGATGAGAGCCACCTCACCTCGGGGCATCATGCCGACGCCGACCGAGAGCGCAGCGGGCCAGCCTTCACCCAGCAACGGCAACCCGCAGCCGATCGCCTTGGAAACAATGGCCAGCAGCGAAACCACGCTGGCAGCCAGTAGCACGTTTCCACTGAACAGCCGTACATCCAACTGAGCACCGATGGCAAAGAAAAAAAACGGCGCCATAAATTCGGTGATCCCGCTCACCCGGGGCAACAGGCCCCACTCCTGAGCGTAATCGGCAAACATCAAACCCGCGAAGAAAGCGCCGATGATGGCCGCCATGCCGATCTTGGCCGATAGCCAGGAAAGAAACAAGCAGATGGCCAGGGCAAGAATGAGCGGGGCGTTCTGGTTCCGAAGCCGCTGCACGCCGGGGCGGATACGGTGAACTAGGCGGGGTGCCACGAAGATCATGAACAAGGCAAACGCTGCCGCTTCACCCATCAGGATGCCCAGGTGCAGCCATTCCAGGCCTCCGGTCGTGGCCAGGCCAGCGACGACTGCCAGCAACACCATGCCGAGAATGTCATCGAACACCGCCGCACCCAGGATGATCTTGGCGATGCGCGTGGAAAGCACCCGCAGATCTCCTAGCACGCGCGCCGTGATGCCGACACTGGTCGCCACCATGGCTGCACCTACAAAGATGGCCTCTGTGAGTGCATCGCCGCGCAGCCTCATGTAGCCGAAGCCCAGAAGGAAAGGCAAAACGATTCCGCCCACTGCGACCAGCAGTGAAGTGCGGCCGACACGGACCAGGTCGCTCGGACTGGTTTCCAGGCCGGCGCTGAACAGCACGAAGATGGCGCCGATTTCCGAAACCGAATGCATGGTGTCGCTGGGCGTGATCCAAGCCAGCGCATAGGGGCCGAGCCCGACCCCGGCCAGGATTTCCCCCAGAACCGCCGGTAAGCCGAGGCGCTCGAAGACTTCCCCCATCACCTTCGCGCTGACGAAGATGAGAAACAATTCGAGCAGCAGATGTTCTGGTCCCTGTGGCATGAGCAGAAGCGCAGGATAGGGCATGGGCCGGGCACAAGCAAGAAGAGTCGGGAAGAAAGCTTGCGGGGGGCGACTAGAGTGACGGAATCTGCTGCGCGGTTTGTACCGTGTTCGCCACCGGCTGGTAATCGCGCTGGTAGATATCCACCACCGTGCGCCCTACGATGCGGGCCTTGGCTTCAGAGTGGGTGTGTACCGGGAAAGTGAACGAACCGATGTCGGCGTAATCCTGCAGAAACTCGAGCTTCTTCACGAAGAACGACGGCGACTTCACCGCTGCACCCTCGACCCGCACCAGGCTGCCGGTGTAGGCATCGAGGTAGATGCGGCCTTTGAACAGTCCTACCCGATTCTTGCGTGGTTTCACCTGGTAAACGTGTACAAGATGCCCTTCCATCGGCCCGGTCCCTTTGAATGAGAACTTGTAGTTGGCCGCGGTGAGGGCGGTCAGCGAGGTGTCGTCTTTCTGTACGTGGTCCACTTCGGACTGCAGCAGGCGAGTGATGATGTTGCTCTTTACAAAGTTGTCGCCTTCGAAGTGGACGGCCTTGAACTCCAAGGTCCGCGGAGCGGAAAAATGTCGTTGTAATTGGTACTCGCCGTACTGCGAGCTGTCAGGAAGCTGGGCGCGAATCACGGTGGTGGCCGAATACGAAACCAGTTCCGCCTCTTGCAGCGCGCAGCGGCGCTCGTAGGCCCGCAGAGCGAGTTCGGGAGCCATCCGCGGAAGCGTGACGAGTGCGGCCAGCGCGGGCGCAGGCTGGTTGGACGCCGGCACCATGGCCGAAACCGGCACGGAGCTATCGTCAGCCGGGAGCAGGAAAGACGGCGCGCTGGCGTCGCTCGGACCCGATGCGACCAGCACCAGGTTCTGGGCAGCAGCCAGGCCTGTCCACAACCCCAGCAATAAGACGGTTGACCAAAAATGCTTCATGAAATAGAGGTGGTAAGTACTTTATATAGGATTCAGCTGCCAAAAGAAAAGTGACAATAGTAAGCCCTGTTGCGTTAGATGGTTCTATTTTGCAACAGCCCACTCGCAAGCCTTCGCGGCAAGCCGAGCACATCCCGCATCCTGCTGATGATACGGGCTGCGATTCTGCCAAGTTCCCTCATTGCGGAAGATGAACCCGGCGGTTAAGATTCTTGCTCACCAAAGGTCACTCATTCGCATGCCCGAAGTCACTGCCACGCCCGGCTCCGCAAACTCGGAAAATGCTTCCGCCGACGCTCCCTCGGTTGAGGTCTATGCCGTGGTGGGCGCCGATCCCGAGATCCAGGCCTACGCCATGGCCAAGTACTCGCGCTCGTCGCTCTCCATGAAGGAATCGCTGCGCGAGATTAACCAGCAAAAGGCCGAGAAATTTCTCAACACCTTCTACTTCCAGTACGGACACCGCTCGATCGCGGATTTGGCTCACATCGCGCTCGCCATCGAGCGCCTATCGATTCTGGCGGCGATCGCGGTTGCTGACGAGCAGCGTTGGGACGGGCAGGAGCGCTCCACTCGCTACCAGGATTTCAAGAAAAGCGGCTACACCACTCCCGACTTCGGTGACGACGAACAGGCCCGCACTCTGTACCACCAGACCATGGCCGGACTGATGGCGGAGTACGAATCGCTGTCCGAAAAGATGTTCGGCTACCTCGCGAGCATCACGCCCAAACCGGAGGAAATGAAGCAGGACGCCTACGAGCGCACGCTGCGGGCGCGAGCCTTCGACATCACCCGCTACCTGCTCCCGCTTTCCACCAATACGTCCCTGGGACAGATTGTGAACGCGCGCACCCTGGAAACCCAGGTGGCCAGGCTGCTCTCGCACACCCACAAAGAAATCCGCCATCTGGGGGAGTTGCTGAAAGACGCAGCGATCTCACCCGCATACAACGTCAGCCACGACTCGCTGCGCGAACTGGTGGGCGAAATCCGGAAAGTGGCGCCGGACCTCGCAGAGCGCGCCGAACAGGAGTTGCTGCGCGAAATTCGCGTCGCCCCAACCCTGGTGAAGTATGCCCATGCGAATCCGTACGAGATGGAAACGCGGCGCGTGTTGCGTCAGGTGGCAGCCGAACTGATGCGGAGCGCGCCCATTGCACCCGCGCCCATGGTCGACTTGCTGGAGGAAGAGCCGCTCGAAGTGGAGTTGGCGACCACGCTGCTCTACCAGCATTGCGACTATTCGTACCGCCAGATTCGCGAGGTGGTGCGGGGTTTCAGCGACAAGACCCGGCGCGAAGTCATCGACGTTGGCCTGCGTCACCGCGGCAAGCACGACGAGATGCTGCGCGCGTTCTGTGCCGGACAGCAGTTCCGCTTCGACATCCTGATGGACGTAGGCGGCTTCCGCGATATGCATCGCCACCGCCGCTGCATCCAGATCGGGCAGGGCTTCACCACCAAACACGGCTACGACACGCCGGAAGAATTGGATCCAGCCGGAGCCCGCGCCAGCTATGACGCGGCGATGAAGCACGCCGCTGCCGCGGTCGAGCGCCTGGCCCGCTGCGGAGGCCCGGAGGCCCGCGAGAACGCGCAGTACGCGATTCCGCTGGCCTTCCGAAAACGCACCCTATTCAAAATGGACTTCGCCGAAGTGGTTTATATCTCCGAGCTGAGAAGCGGGCCTGCGGGACACATTTCGTACCGCAAGGTGGCTTGGGAGATGTATGAATCGGTGGCGAAGAAGCATCCAGCGCTGGCGAAGTACTTGCGGGTGACGGATGTGCGGGAGCCGGTGGATTTGTTGAAGCGGTAGCCGCTTACGTGTACATCACCTTCCGCTCGCCCTTCACGATCCGCCCCACGGTAAACGGCTTCTCCCCCGCCCGCTCCAGCACCGTGTGAGCTTTCTTGAACTTCTTGGATGGCACCACCAGCAGCATCCCCAGTCCCATGTTGAAGGTGCGCAGCATCTCGTCTTGCGGAACGTTGCCCAGGGTTTGCATGTGCTCGAAGATGGGAGGCACCTGCCACGATCCCATTTCAATCACCGCCGCGGTGCCGCGGGGCAGCACACGCGGCAGGTTCTCGGTGATTCCGCCGCCGGTGATGTGGGCCATGGCCGAGACGCACTCGCCATCCACCAGCCGCTTGATGGCTGGCCAGTAGCTCTTGTGGGTACGCATCAGTTCGTTGCCGACTTTTCCTTTGAGCTCGTTTACGTAGGACTCCGGCGTGTAGTGGGCGACCTCGAACAGCAGCTTGCGGGCGAGCGAATAGCCGTTGGTGTGCAGCCCGTTCGATGCCAGGCCCAACACCACGTCCCCGATCTCCACCGCCTTGCCGGTGATAATGCGGTCGCGTTCCACCACGCCGACAATAAATCCCGCTAGATCGTATTCGCCTTCCGGGTAAAAGCCGGGCATCTCGGCGGTCTCGCCGCCGATCAGGGCGCAGCCATTGTGCTTGCAGGCTTCGGCCAACCCTTCCACCACCCGTTCGGCGACTTCCGGATCGAGTTTCCCGGTGGCCAGGTAATCCATGAAAAACAGCGGCGTCGCTCCCTGCACGGCGATGTCGTTCACGCAGTGGTTCACCAAGTCAGCGCCAATAGTGTGGTGCACGTTCATCTCGAAGGCGACTTTCAGCTTGGTGCCCACCCCGTCCACGCTCGAAACCAGTACCGGGTCGAGATATTTGGCCTTGTCCACCGCGAACAATCCGCCGAAGCCGCCGATTTCGCTTAACACGCCTCGGGTAAAGGTCTTATGGGCCAGATATTTGATACGTTTCTTGGTGCGATTGGCGCGATCTATATCCACGCCGGCGTCGGCGTAGGTGATGGTGGCATCTTTGGTGGGGTCGTGGGCCACTGGAATCAGTCCGTATCTAAGAAAATGGGGAAGTTTAATGGAAGAAATGTTTTAAGCGCGGGTAATTGTAGCACGTTCGAAGTCTGGGGCAGGAAGCAGCGCCTTCGACTCATTTCGCGGAATTGTACGGCGAGGACACCTCGGATGGGCTCACGCGGGCGAAAGGGGCCCGCGCCGCCGGCACAGCCACCGCCCTAACGAGTGATGTAGGCCGAGAAGTAATACGCCAGCACGCCAAATAGTGCCAGTCCGGAAATACCGTAGGCCGTCAAAACCCAGACGTTACGGCCTTCATGCTGCGGTTGCTTGGTTGCGGATGCCGAGGAATCGCCAGGGGCCCGTTGCTCCATCGAAAAGCCTCCCAAAGGTCGGGAACCTCGTGGCCAGGCAGGCGCCACGTCTTACCCCACACTGCCCGAAGGCAGGATCAATGGGGGAATTTTACTACGGGGACCGGTGATGGCCAGCGGGAAATTTTGCGGAACCTCGCTCCCGGCGTGGGCCGGAGCCGATTTCGGACGCAAAACAAGACGCCCCAGCTTACTGCCAGGGCGTTCGTAAGTCGTATGGCTGGGCCGCGACAGGCTATTTCATTTCGCCCTTGTCGTCCTTCTTCATATCGTCTTTCTTCATGTCGTCTTTCTTGTCTGTCTTTTTCTTGTCTTTCTTGGCGGTCTTCTTGTCGGCCTTGGTGTCCTTCTTCATTTCCTTCTTGTCTTTGTCCTTGTCCTTGTCCATGCCGGTGCTGTCCTGGGCAAAGGATACCGAGGACAACGACAGGGTCAGGGCAGCAGCAAACAACAGCGTGAGCAGCTTTTTCATGCCTGAAATCTCCTTGTGGAATCGATCAGAATACGCAGGACGCACTGCCTTTTGAGGTGTTTTCCCCAGCAGGGTTGTCCCGGTGGGGAGGAATTGTATGCTAAGTACGTTCCCGCCCCCAAGTGGAAAATGCCGCGGGTGGCGAGCAGAAACATGCACCGAAACATTGTGCTAATCCCGCAGACGCCCGACCGCCGGAAATACCCCTGTGTTGTCCATCACAGACCACGGTTGGTACGCAGGGTAGACTTAAGGGGCTTATGAGTACCGCCAAGCCAGCCAGCAAAGTGAGCAAGTCGAAGCCCAGCCATGATCGCGCCCACGATGTGCTGCACTCCGAGCGCCAGCCTCTGGACGCCATCTTCGCGCCCCACAGCGTCGCCGTCATTGGCGCCAGCGAGCGGCCGGGCAGCATCGGCCGGGCCGTGCTCTGGAGCCTGGTCAGCAGCCCCTTTGGCGGCACGGTTTACCCGGTCAGCGACAAGCGCACTAGTGTGCTCGGTATCAAGGCATATAAGCGAATTGGAGATATCCCCGAGCAGGTGGATCTGGCCGTGGTAGTGACGCCCGCAGCCACCGTGCCCGATGTGATTACGGAGTGCGTGGAAGCCGGGGTGCCCGGCTGCATCGTCATCTCCGCCGGCTTCAAAGAGCACGGCGAAAAGGGCAAAGAACTGGAGCGCCAGATCCTGGAGCGCATGCAGGGCAGCGGCATGCGCCTGATCGGTCCCAACTGCCTCGGGGTAATGAACCCTCTCAGCGGCTTGAATGCGACTTTCGGCTCCAACATCGCTCGGCCGGGCAACGTGGCCTTCATCAGTCAGAGCGGCGCGCTGTGTACGGCCATCCTGGACTGGTGCCAGAAGGAAATGGTCGGGTTCAGCGCTTTTGTTTCCGTGGGCTCCATGCTCGACGTGGGTTGGGGCGACCTGATCGACTACCTGGGCAATGATCCCCGCACCCACAGCATCGTGATGTACATGGAGTCCGTGGGCGACGCGCGCTCATTCCTCTCCGCGGCGCGCGAAGTCTCGCTGAACAAGCCCATCATCGTGATCAAGGCTGGACGCACGGACGCCGCTGCCCATGCCGCGGCGTCGCATACCGGGGCGCTGACCGGCAGCGACGAAGTCCTGGAGGCAGCGTTCCGGCGCTGTGGCGTGCTGCGGGTAAACACGATTGCCGACCTCTTCTATATGGCCGATGTGCTATCCAAGCAGCCGCGTCCGCGGGGACCGCGATTGGCCATTGTGACCAATGCCGGCGGGCCGGGCGTTCTGGCGGCCGATTCGCTGATTTTCAGCGAGGGTCAACTCGCCGAGCTTTCCCCCAACTCGATGGAACAACTCAACCAGTTGTTGCCCCCGCACTGGAGCCACAACAATCCCATCGACATTCTGGGGGATGCGCTGCCCGACAAGTACACCAAGGTGGTCGATATCGCCGCCCACGACCCCAACGTCGACGGCCTGCTGGCGATCATCTGCCCGCAAGGCATGGCCGAGCCGACGCAGACCGCCGAACACCTGAAGGCTTACGCGCAGACCACAGGCAAGCCGGTCCTTGCCAGTTGGATGGGCGGAGCCGACGTAGCCGCAGGGCGCGACATCCTCAACCGGGCAGGGATTCCCACCTTCCCCTTTCCCGACACCGCGGCCCGGGTCTTCTGCTACATGTGGCGGTACAGCGATCGCCTGCGCACCTTGTATGAGACGCCGGTGCTGCGCGCGGAGGCCGAGGAAGGCCCAAACCGCACCCTGGCCGAGCGCATCGTCGCCCGGGCACGCCAGGCGGGGCGCACCGTCCTCACCGAAGTGGAATCGAAGCAACTACTGGCGACCTATGGCATCCCCACTGTGCCCACCGTGACGGCTACCACGGAAGCTGAAGCCGTCGAGCAAGCGGGCGAGATCGGCTACCCGGTTGTGCTGAAATTGTTCTCCGAGACCATCACCCACAAGACCGACGTAGGTGGAGTGCAACTCAACTTGCGCGACGCCGATGCAGTGGGCGCAGCGTATCGCGAGATACGGCGTTCGGTCGCAGAGAAGGCCGGCCCCGAACATTTCCTAGGCGTCACCGTTCAGCCCATGGTCAAGCTGGATGGTTATGAGCTCATCGTGGGCTCGAGTGTCGATCCCCAATTTGGGCCGGTGCTGCTGTTCGGCTCCGGCGGGCAATTGGTGGAAGTGTTCCAGGACCGTGCCCTCGCCCTGCCGCCGCTGAACACCACGCTGGCACGCCGTCTGATGGACCGGACCAAGGTGTTCGCCGCACTGCAGGGGGTGCGCGGGCGAAAGGCCGTGGACCTGGCTGCGCTGGAAGAGCTGCTGGTGCGCTTCAGCCAACTGCTGGTGGAGCAGCCCTGGATTCGCGAAATCGACATCAATCCGTTGCTGGCTTCGCCCGAGCGTTTGCTGGCGCTGGATGCGCGGGTCGTGGTCTACGGCCCTGAGGTGAAGCCGGAAACCCTGCCTCGGCTGGCGATCCGCCCCTATCCCACGCAGTACGTCAAGCCGTGGACCATGAAGAGCGGGGAAGAGACGACGATTCGTCCCATCCGTCCCGAGGACGAGCCGTTGTTGATCAGATTGCATCAGGCGCTGTCGGACCGCACCGTGTACCTGCGCTACTTCCAGCCGCTGAAGCTGAGCCAGCGCACCTCGCACGAGCGGCTCACTCGCATCTGCTTCATTGACTACGACCGCGAGATGGCCCTGGTGCTCGAGCGCAAGAGAGAGGACGGCACGCCGGAGATTATCGGCATTGGACGCCTCAGCAAGCTGCGCGGTTCCGACCAGGCCGAGTTGGCCGTGCTGGTGGACGACCGTTGCCAGCACCAAGGCATTGGTACCGAGCTTTATCGCCGGCTCATCGAGGTAGCTCGCGACGAGAAAGTACAACTCGTGGTCTCCACTATCCTGACCGAGAACCGCGACATGCTCGCCATCTGCCAGAAACTGGGGTTCAACTTGCAGGCGGACATGGAGGATGGGACCATCCGGGCGGAGTTGAAGGTGTAGGCGCCAATCACAGACTGTTCCGTAAAACAGACTGTTCCGTAAGAAATTTGGCATCCCGAAGCGCAGCCCGGGATGACAAGTCAGGTACACGCGGGTTGTAATTCGCCTTTTCTTCGCTATCGTGATATTCTTTCCACAGCTTTGTGACAGCGGACACTTACGACCTCCCAGCCCGTAGGTGTACCCTACGTGGGTTCTTATACCCATAAATTCAGCGAGGGACGGCATTCCTATGGCAGACGAACGGACAAAAGCAATTGATCTGGCATTCGCCCAGATCGAAAAGCAGTTTGGCAAAGGCTCGATCATGCGGCTGGGATCAAAAGAAGCGATCGTGCCGATTGCAGTCATCTCCACCGGCGCCATTTCCTTCGACGCCGCCCTGGGCGTTGGCGGGTTCCCGCGCGGGCGGGTCGTAGAAGTGTTCGGGCCGGAATCTTCCGGCAAGACCACGATCGCGCTCCAGGTAGTGGCCCAGGCGCAGAAGAACGGGGGCATGGCGGCCTTTGTGGACGCCGAGCACGCGCTCGACCCCGCCTACGCCAAGAAACTCGGCGTGGACGTGGACAACCTGCTGGTCTCGCAGCCGGATTACGGCGAGCAGGCGCTGGAAATCACCGAAGCCCTGGTGCGGTCTGGCGCAATCGACGTGCTGGTGGTGGACTCGGTGGCGGCGCTGGTACCGAAAGCCGAACTCGACGGCGAGATGGGCGACAGCCACATGGGCCTGCAGGCCCGCCTGATGTCGCAAGCGTTGCGCAAGCTGACCGGAACGGTCTCCAAGTCGCGCACCTGCCTGATTTTCATCAACCAGATTCGCGAAAAAATCGGCGTGATGTTCGGCAATCCCGAGACCACCACCGGCGGCCGCGCGCTGAAGTTCTACTCCTCGGTGCGAGTGGATATCCGCCGCATTGCCGCCATCAAGGAAGGTGACGTAGTGACCGGTTCGCGCACCAAGGTCAAAGTGGTGAAGAACAAGGTCGCCGCCCCGTTCCGTGAAGCCGAATTCGACATCATGTACGGCGAAGGCATCTCCAAGGAGGGCGACCTGCTTGACGTCGCCGTGAACCATAATTTACTGGAGAAGTCCGGCGCCTGGTTCAGCTACAAGGGCGAACGCATTGGCCAGGGCCGCGAGAATGCGCGCCAGTTCTTGAAGGACAACAAGGACGTCTATGCCAAGCTCGACGCCGAAGTGCGAAAAGAATTGGGACTGATTCCAGCCGCCGCTCCCGCTGCGGCAGCCCCCGCTCAAGCACCCGCTACCGCTCGGGTCACCACCATGCCCAGCGCCCCAGAGCCGGCAGCCAAGGTGCCGGCAGCCAGACGATAAATCTGACCCCTTTTGCGTTTGTCATCCCGAGTTTTGCTCGGGATGACAACGCTGGTTTACTGTTCGCGATGGTAAGTGGTAGGCCCAAAAGGGAACGCCCCCAAAACAAATTGCCATCCCCTATTCCCCCCGACTAGAATCTTCTGTACACCAGCCAGTCCTGTTGCCAGCTAAGCAATCGAAAGAGGACCATTGAAGAAAGTCATCGCCATCTACCCTGGCTCCTTCGATCCGCCCACCAACGGCCACCTCGATCTGATTGACCGGGGCAGCAAGATCTTCGACGAACTGGTGGTGGCTATTCTGCGCAACGCGGAAAAAGTCCCCCTCTTCAGCGTGGCCGAGCGGCGCAACATGCTGGAAACCCTGACCGCTGATTTCAACAACGTGCGCGTCGACACCTTCGACGGCCTGACCGTGGACTACGCCAACAAGCTCAACGCCAGCGCCGTGCTGCGCGGCATCCGCGCGCTCAGCGATTACGAGTACGAACTGCAAATGGCCCTGATGAACCGCAAACTCCAGCCCGACCTGGAAACCGTGTTCATGATGCCGGCCGAACAGTATTCTTATCTCAGCTCCCGGCTGGTGCGCGAAGTCGCGCGTCTGGGCGGGTGCGTCAAAGGCCTGGTACCGGAGATCGTGGAACAACGGCTCAAGGAGAAGTGGGACCCGGCCATCAAGCTGCAGCACGCCAGAAAATCCAAAGCAGGAAAACGAACATGACCCCAGTTACGGAAGCCTTGCCCGCAGTAAAACTCACCGACCGCATCAACCGTATTGAGCCCTCCGCCACCATGGCAGTAGTCGCCGAAGCTGACAAGCTGCGTGCGCAGGGAATCGATGTGGTGGACTTCGGCGCCGGTGAGCCGCATTTCGCCACCCCGCAGCACATCAAGGACGCTGCCATTGCCGCCATCCAGGGCAACTTCACCAAGTACACGGCGGTGGGCGGCACTCCCGAACTGCGCGACGCCGTCGTCCATCGCCACGCCGTGGACTTCGACTCCGACTACCGGCGCGAGGAGTCGATTGCCTCCGTCGGCGGCAAACACGCGCTGTTCAATGCCATCCAGGTGCTGGTAGATCACGGCGATGAAGTCATCCTGCCGGTGCCGTACTGGGTCTCCTTCAAGGACATCGTGCGCTACGCCGGCGGCGAATGTGTGCTGCTGCAGAGCGATGAGGCCCAGGGCTTCCGCGTGACCTCGGACATGATCGAACGCCTGATCACGCCGCGCACCAAGCTCATCATCTTGAACTCGCCGTCGAATCCCTCGGGCGCAGTGATGTCGCCGGAGGACCTGACGGAAGTGGTGCGGCTGGCGACCCGGCGCGGCATTTGGGTGATCTCCGACGAATGCTACGTCTACCTCAATTACACCGGCAAGCGTTTTTCCGTGGGCGCATTGCGCGAATACCGCGAGCGCATGGTGATTGTGGGCTCGCTGTCGAAAACCTACGCCATGACCGGCTGGCGGCTGGGATATGCCCTGGCTCCGGCACCGATTGTCAGCGCCATGCAAAAGCTGCAGAGCCAGTCCACTTCGAACCCGACTTCCATCGTGCAAAAGGCGGCAGTGGCCGCGCTGAAGGGATCACAGCAGTGCGTGGCGGACATGCGGGCCGAGTACATCCAGTTGCGCGATCACGTGGTGAACGGACTCCGCTCCATCCCCGGGGTGAAGTGCACCTTGCCGGAAGGCGCGTTCTACGCTTATCCCAACGTGTCCTCGTTTTTCGGGCGCGGCGGTTTGAAGTCGGCTGCCGACGTGGCCGGGAGGCTGCTCCGGGAAGTGCACCTGGCGACTGTGCCGGGCGAGGGCTTTGGGACCAGCGACCACATCCGTGTTTCCTACGCCACTTCGATGGCGGAACTGAACCGCGGGCTGGATCGTATGCGCAAGTTCCTGGGGGCACTGTAAGGCAACCTCGGGGCTGCCCGCACGATCTCTCCATTGTCATCCCGAGCTGAGCGCAGCCGAAGGGGAGGGATGACAACTTTTATGAACGCAAAGAGGGCTCACCTGCTCTTTCGCGTATCCTTATCTTTGCTGGATGAGCGAACTCTACCCATTCCTGATGCGTCCGGTCTTCGATCCTCGCCCCTGGGGCACCGAAGACTTGTCGCCCATTTATCCCGGCCACAACTTCGAGGAGAAGATCGGAGAATCGTGGCTGACGGGCGACCATTGCAAGGTCGCCAACGGCCCGCTCAGTGGGAAGTCACTGGCCGAGTTGAGTTCGCAATATGGCCAGGTGCTGGTGGGAGATGCGGTGCGAGACCCCAACCACTTTCCACTGTTGCTCAAGTTTCTTTTTCCGCACGAAAAACTTTCCGTCCAGGTGCATCCAGACGATGAGGCCGCGCGAGGTGTGGGGCAGCCCTGGGGCAAGACCGAATGCTGGTACGTGGCTCATGCCAAGCCTGGCGCGCAGGTCGCGCTGGGCCTTAAGCCGGGAGCTACGCGAGTCCAACTGGAACAGGCCATCCACGATCAGCGGGCGGAAGAACTGCTGAACTGGATCAATATCTTCCCCGGCGAAATGATCTACGTGGCCGGAGGCACGGTGCACACGCTGGGGCCGGGCTCCATCCTGGTGGAGACCCAGCAACAATCGGATACCACCTATCGCCTGTATGATTACGGGCGTCCGCGCGAATTGCACCTGCAGCAAGGCTTAGCGGCAGTGAAAGAGAAAGTGGCGTCAGGCAAGGTGATCCGGCCGGCGCCTTCTCCTTTGGGTGGGAGCAGCGGCAATCGCCGTGCACCGCTGATCGCAGCGCCATATTTCGTGGTGGATATGTTCGAGCTCAAGCATTCCCACCCGTTCCCTACCCGCGACCAGTCGGGCAAGACGTCAGTGCAAATCCTGGTGGCGGTGGAGGGCTGCGGCATGGTAGAAGCACAGGGCATGCAACCGGTGACCCTGGCCAAGGGCGACGCGGTGGTAGTGCCTGCGTCTGTGGAGAACTTTCAAGTACGTCCGCAGTGGAACGTTGAATTTCTAAAGGCATTTGTGCCTGGCGAGGCGCTACCGGAACCGGCAACGAGAATGTAGGAATGTGTAGTAGCTGGGTTCTAATTCTGCAATCTAAAATCTTCAATCTGCAATCAGGAGCTTGACCTCAGCACTTTGCCGAAACCCAACTTCTATCCCGTGATTCTGGCTGGCGGCCGCGGCACGCGGTTCTGGCCGCTGAGCCGCAAGCGCCGCGCCAAGCAGTTGCTGGCGCTTGACGGCAAACAGACCATGATCCAGCAGACGGTCGCGCGGCTGCTTCCGTTGGCTCCCGCCAAACGACTTTGGATAATCACCAACGGCGATTCGCGACCGCAGGTTGTGCGCCAGCTTCCGCGATTGCCCAGGCATCAGATTCTGGCTGAGCCCGCGGGACGCAACACCGCGCCCGCGATTGGCTTGGCCGCCTTTATTCTGCTCGACAGCGATCCTGATGCGGTCATCGGCATGTTCCCCTCCGACCACGTCATCGGCGATACAAAGCGCTATCGCGCCGTGCTGGAGCAGGGCGTCGAGCTGGCAGCAGGCGGCGAACGCATCGTGGTGCTGGGAATTCGACCTACGCGACCGGAAACCGGTTACGGATACATCGAGACGGGATCCAAGTTTGGCAATGACGCCCTGCGCGTGCGCCGCTTCACTGAGAAGCCCAACGTGGAGCGCGCCGCGGCTTTCCTCTCTGCAGGAAACTATTTCTGGAACAGCGGCATGTTCCTATGGAGCGCGCGAACGTTGACCAATGCCATAAGAGAACACTTGCCCAAGACCGCGTCCGTGCTGGAGCGGATCGCAGTCACTTTTGGAACCCGCAAGTTTGCCGGCACCTTTCGCCGGCTCTATCCCCAATGTGAGAACATCAGCGTCGACTACGCGTTGCTTGAACCGCGTTCGGCAAAAGGCGAGCAAGCGTCCAATATCTTGTGCCTGCCTGCCGACTTTGGCTGGAACGACCTTGGCTCGTGGACCGCGCTGCACGAGCATCACGCCGCCAAGCGCCAGGCACCGGATGGCAACCTGGTATCCGCGGACGGCCTGTTTACCCTGAGCGCCACGGGCAACTACATCCATGCGCCGGGAAAATTTGTGGCGGCCGTCGGTGTACATAACCTTGTGGTCGTCGAAACCGAAGACGCACTGCTGATCACAACTCGCGAGCAGGCGCAGGACGTGGGCAAGGTTGTGAAGCATCTGGATGAAAAGAAACTCAAGAAGCTGGTGTGAGAAAAGTCATCGGTGGTCAGTCGTCAGGAAAAACGGCTGACGGCCGACGACTGATGACAGACGACTGCTTATGATCAAATTCGGCACCGACGGGTGGCGCGGCGTAATCGCCGACGATTTCACTTTCGACAACGTGCGCCGCGTGGCCGGCGCAATCGCCTCCTATGTACGAAGCCATGAGGATCCCCGCCACGGCGTCATCGTTGGCTATGACACGCGCTTTGCTTCGCCGCGGGCCGCCCGGATCGTCTCTGAGGTGCTCGCCGCCGCGGGTATTCCGGTCAAGTTGGCCAACGACTACACGCCCACGCCGGCGATTTCGTTTGCCGTAAAAAACCTGGGCGCGGCCGGAGGCGTAGTCATCACTTCCAGTCACAACCCGTTTAACTGGAACGGCGTGAAATTCAAGGCCAAGTTTGGCGGCTCCGCCCCGCCCGCCATCATGAAGGTGATAGAAGAGGAAGTTCGCGCCGGCGCTATGCCCAGCGGGCCGCCCGCCGCCATCGAAGAAGTTGATCTCAAGCCCGCCTACATTGCAGCCGTCTGCCGCTTCGCTGACCTGGAACTCATCCGCAAAGCCAATTTCAAGTTCGCCGTCGATGCCATGCATGGCTCAGGACGCGGTGTGCTGACCAAGATTTTTACCGACCACGGGATTCGCCACGTTGCCATCCGCCAGGAACTGAACCCGCTGTTTCCTGGGATCAACCCGGAACCGATTCAGCCGCACGTGGCCATGCTGCAGGAAGTCACAGTAAGAGAAGGCTGCCATGCCGGGCTGGCGACCGACGGCGATGCCGACCGCATCGGCGCGGTGGCCGAAGATGGCAGCTTCGTCGATTCCCACAAGATTTTTTCCGTCCTGCTCCAATGGATCCTCAAGCGAAAGCAGTGGCCGGGCGAAGTGGTGCGTGCGTTCAACACCACGCGCATGCTGGACCGCATTGCCGCCAAGCACGGCCGCAAGCTGAACGAAACCGCTATCGGCTTCAAGTACATGGCCGACCTCATGATGGAGCGCGAGATCGTGATCGGCGGAGAAGAATCTGGCGGCATCGGATACTCGCGCTTTCTGCCGGAACGCGACGGCACGCTCAACGCGCTGCTTCTGGCCAACGTCATGGCGGAGGAGGGCAAGGCGCTGGGGCAACTGGTGGCGGATTTGCAGCGCGAATACGGGCCGCACTATTACGGGCGGCGCGACCTGCATATCCCGGAAGATGTAAAGCAGGCCGCCATCCAGCGGGCCCGCGCGGTATCCACCAAACGTTTGGGCCGCTATTCCGTCCTGAAGAAGGAAGATCTGGATGGGATCAAGTTCTTCCTCGACACGCCTACCAACGGCAACGGCGCGGAAGCCTGGATCCTGTTCCGGGCGTCTGGAACCGAGCCGCTGCTCAGGGTATACGCCGAAGCCGCCTCGCCGGAACTGGTGGAGGAGATTCTGGCCAGCGGCGAGAGATTTGTGATGGGCTAACGAACCCAGGCTGGGTGCCCGCGCGACGTGAGCGCTATCGGACACGCACTTCCGAGTGTTCTCAAGTCGCCCCATGCAGCCTGCGCCTGAGCGATAATCACAGTTACCCAAACAATGAGCCTGGCAACCGCCATCCCGACCCCGACCGATTCGCCCGAGGCGCGGCGTTACAACCGTATCCGCCGCTGGCTGGGGATCGCCGATTTCGCTGTCGGCCTGCTGCTGCTGCTCCTGCTGCTGGCCACGGGATGGAGTGGAACCCTGCGCGATCTGGCCTTGAACGGTGCCTTCAAGAACTACACCCTGGCCGTGTTCCTGTACGTGGTCATGTTGCTGGTCATCGGCAAGTTGCTGGGCCTGGGGCTGGACTATTACGGATTCCGGCTGGAGCACCGCTTCCACCTTTCCAACCAGCGGCTGCGTTCCTGGATATGGGACGAGATCAAGGGATTCCTGCTCGGCGCGGTGCTGGCGACTATCGTGGCGGAAATGCTGTATTTCGTTATTCGCCAGTCACCCCAGCACTGGTGGCTGATCGCTTGGGCAGCATTCCTCGGGTTGTTTGTTCTGATGGCTCAGATTGCCCCGGTGGTGCTGTTCCCCATCTTCTATAAATTCGAGCCCCTGAACAACGAAGACCTGAAGGCCCGCCTGGTACGGCTGAGCGAGAAGGCCGGTACCCGGGTGCGCGGCGTGTATCAGTGGAGGTTGTCGGAGAAAAGTAAGAAGGCCAATGCCGCGCTCACCGGACTGGGCCAGACCCGGCGAATCATCCTGGCCGACACTCTGCTGGAAAACTACTCTCCCGAAGAGATCGAAGCGGTGCTGGCTCATGAACTCGGACACCACGTGCACCGCCACATCCTGAAGAGCATCGCGGTGCAGGCCGGCATCACCCTGGTGGGCTTCTGGGCGGCAAACTGGGTGCTGCATTACGCGATGGAACGCTGGCACATGTTTGAGACGCTCTCCGATTTTGCCAACTTGCCCCTGCTGGCGCTGGTTTCGACCGTGCTTTCGTTCCTGGTGCTGCCCGCGCTCAACGCCTATTCCCGCTTCAATGAACGCCAGGCTGACCGCTATGCGTTTCAGTCGATCACCAGTGTCAAACCATTTATTTCGTCCATGAACAAGCTCGCCGAGCAGAACCTGGCAGAGCGTTCTCCCTCCAAGTGGGTAGAGTGGTTCTTTCATTCTCATCCCGCAATTTCGAAACGGGTGGAAGCCGCAGAAGCCTGGGCGAAACAGCGCGCCTAAGAAGTTGCTGAGATGTCCGTGGAAATCAGTGCGAATCCGTGGCTGGTTTTTTCTTCGACCTGCGCAGCTACCTCGTTCCCAAAATCGCCTCCACCCTTCGCAAATCCTCTTCAGTATCCACGCCCACGCTGTCGAAGGGCGTCTCGCCCACGTAGATCGCGACGCCGTTCTCGAGAAAGCGCAGCTGCTCCAGGCGTTCACTGCGTTCAAGGGATGACTCCGGCAAGGCGCAAAAACGTTCCAGCGCCGGTTTGCGATAAGCGTAAAAGCCGAGATGCTTGAAGTACCGCGGCCCGGATCCATCGCGGTCGTGCGGAATCGTCGCACGGGAAAAGTAGAGCGCCCGGCCCGTGAGGTCGGTGACCACTTTGACGGCGTTCGGGTTAGTGATGTCCGGTGTCGCCGCGGGAGTCTTCAACGTGCCCACTTGCACCGCCGGGTCCTTCATCACCTCGAGCAAAGTGGCGATCTGCTCAGGTCGGGTCATGGGCTCGTCCCCCTGAACGTTGATGTAGACATCGGCGGCAATCGTCTGCGACACCTCGTGGACGCGCTCGGTACCGCTGCGATGAGTCGCCGAGGTCATGCGCGCCTTCCAGCCATTGCGTCCACAAACCTGCAGGATCTCGTCGGAATCGGTGGCAATGATCACGTCATCCAAGAGCGGCGAAGACCGCACGGCGTTGTAAACGCGGCCGATCAGGGGCTCGCCCGCGATTTCGCGCAGCATCTTGCGCGACATGCGGGTGGAAGCGAGACGAGCAGGAATGATCGCGAGCGTCTTCATCGAGTTTCCAGTTTCGAGTTTCTGCCTTTGGGTTGCAATAGCGAACCATGCGCCCACCTTGGCCATCGGGCAGAACGCAAACCCAGGGCCGGTGGATCAGCGCGACCCTCTGCGTTGCAAGTTGTTGAAAACAAATGTGCAATGTCGAAGGTGGGGTGCCCGGCCCGTCCCGGCCTCAAAGTCCCTGGCATGCGATGACCATCCCCACAGTGCATTTTTCTTGATCTGTTAGGAAACTTCTTGCAGACTAGGTCGCGCTTTACCAGGCATCTTGGGAGCGATTTTGGCCTGCTAACCTCGTATCGTCAAGCATTTGCAAAAATGGCACTCTTGGCAGGCGAACTGCTCCGACCCCAGTGCTGACTCATGTCTGCGCAAGTCTACAACGCGTGCTGGCTGATTCTGGCGCTCATACCCTCGGCCTTGTGGCTGCGCGGCTATGCCGCCAACGACCGCAGAACTTGCCGGCGGCTGCTGGGTCTGTTCGCTGCCCTGGGTGTGCTCGGCTTCGTTTTCTCGGTGGTTTCTCCCGACGACGATTCCACGCAGCAGGAATTTACCCAGAGCCAGAAAGCTTCCGCCCAAATTCTGGTGAAGAATGCGACGCGCGATGGCACTCGAATCCCGGCACAGTATGTTTTCTCTCCCCGAGCGCTGGCGGCCTTCAGTAAGCAGCTTATAGCTCCTGCTCGCGCCGCAAGGACAGACACCTCCGAACTTATCCTGATTCAAGTCGCAGCTGATAGCTCGCCTCCGCTCGACTCCCTTCTCTAGTTCTCAAGGCTCGTCTTTAGGACAAGAACTGGTCCGTATTTGAAGCTGGCTCGACGCCCCAACCTGGGATGATGGCCCCAGGCTCGAAGCGCGCGCCGCTCAATGACTCGCAGGTGGAACGGCAATGCGCAGCCGGCTCTCACCTCCTCCCTGTAGGCCGCGCATTCCATTGGGGTAATCAAAAATTTCTTGGAGGCAAGCAAGGACATGAATTATTCGGTCCCTGATTTTGATGTGGGCATCATAGGAGGCGGGCCCGCCGGTTCCAGCATGGCGGCCTATCTGGCCAAAGCAGGGGTCAGCTGCGTGGTGTTTGAGCGCGAGCTGTTTCCTCGACCCCATGTGGGAGAGTCTCTGGTCCCATCTTCAACCCGGGTCTTTAAGGAACTGGGGTTCCTGGAAAAGATGGAGCAGAACAAGTTCCCGTACAAGTACGGTGCAGTATGGACAGCGAGCGGTAGCTCCTCCTCAGCCTATGAGCATGACTGGGAAGGTTTGTCGGCCGACTGCAAAGCGGACATTCGTTTCGAGGAACGAGAGCAGCCCGGAGTCGACCAGATCCACACCTATCACGTGGACCGGGGCAAGTTCGACAACCTGTTGCTGCATCACGCATGCGGCTTCGGCGCCAAAGTCTACGAAGGCGTCGGTGTTCAGGGCGTCGACTTCGACGCTGACCCCAATTACGCCGCCATTAAGTACACCATCGGCAAGAAGGAATGCAGTACCAGCTGCCGCATCGTGGTCGATGCCAGCGGCCGCAAGACCCTGGTCGGCAACCAGCTCAAGTGGCGCATCAAAGACCCGGTTTTCGACCAATACGCCATCCACACCTGGTTCGACAATTACGACCGGCGGGCCATGGCCTACAAGGAGAACCTGACCAACTACATCTACGTCCACTTCCTGCCCATCACCAATAGCTGGATTTGGCAGATCCCGATCACCGAAACCATTACCAGCCTGGGCGTGGTCACGCAGAAAAAAAACTTCGCCAAGAGCCGGGAGTCGCGGGAGAAGTTCTTCTGGGATTGCGTCGCCAGCCGGCCTGAGTTGTACGCGGGCCTGAAAGCGGCGGACCAGATGCGTCCCTTCACCGAAGAGGGCGACTACAGCTACGCCATGAAGCAGATCGCCGGTGACCGCCTGGTCCTGGCCGGCGACGCCGGACGTTTCGTGGACCCGATCTTTTCGACCGGGGTCAGCATCGCACTCAACAGCTCCCGCTTCGCGCACAAGGACATCATTGGGGCGCTCGAAACCGGGAACTTCAAACGCGAAGCCTTCAACAACTTTGAAACCACCATCCGCCGCGGAACCAAGAACTGGTACAACTTCATCTCCGTGTACTACCGGCTGAACGTGCTGTTCACGGCGTTCATCCTGGATCCACGGTACCGCCTGGATGTGCTGAAGCTGTTGCAAGGAGACGTCTACGAAGAACAGGAACCGCCAGTGCTGGCCCGGATGCGCTCGATTGTGGCTGAGGTGGAGCGCAATCCCAAGCACGTCTGGCACAACCTGCTCGGAGACCTGACCGCCAACGCGTTTGTTGAAGCCGCGGCATAAGGTTGCACAGGTCATGGCTGTGGGGTCCCGTCCCTGCGCGGGACGGGGCTCCACCGGCCATAGTTCGTGTTGTCAGTTCTAACCACCCGGTTTGCTGTTGAGCCCGCAGATATGACCCGGACGAACCGGAATTTCGTGATTGCCTATGCCCTGCTGGTCGCCTTGCCAGTGGCTGGGCTGCTGGGCGTCCTCAGGTACGGAAGCTCGCTACAGGCGCCCGTGTCGGTGGACGGCGTGTGGGAGGTGCAATCGGATCGAAGCCCGTTTGCCGCCCTGCTTTGTGGGCAGTCTTTCGCCACCGCCGAAGACCTGGCCATCACCATCTCGCAATCCGGTAAGGGCTTCTCCTTGGATCTCGCGAACGGGTTTAGGACCAAGGCAGCCGGGGTAATCGAGGGAAATACGCTATCCGCGTCGCTCTCGCCCCCCGCCGTGCGGTCAAGTGCTGCCGGGTGCGAAACCGGCCGGGTGTTGCAACTCACTGCCAGCGTGGATCCCAAGGCAGAGCCCAAGACGTTAGCCGGGGTTCTTTCAGTTGCTGATTGTTCAGCTTGCGTTCCCGTAGAGTTCCGCGCCATCCGCCCAGCCCCTGCCCGGAAGAGGGGGCCGCACTGATGCTTAACCTCTTCACCCTGGTTCTGCAGATCGCCGTAATTCTGGCGGTTTGTCGCCTGACCGGATCGCTATTTCGAAAAATGCACCAGCCGCGAGTCGTCGGCGAAATGTTTGCCGGAATCCTGCTGGGGCCGTCACTACTGGGGTGGATTGCGCCCCAGTTCTCAGCCTACCTTTTCCCGCAGTCGAGCCTAGGATTCCTAAACGCTTTGAGCCAAGTCGGCGTAGTCATCTTCATGTTCCTGGTGGGTCTGGGGATTAATCCCAAGGAACTGAAGAAACAGGGTCACGCCGCCATCCTGACCAGCCATGTCAGCATCACCGCGCCCTTTGTGCTGGCGGCCTTTCTCTCGCTCTATCTTTATCCCCGATTGTCCGATGACAGTGTCGCCTTTGCCAGTTTTGCCTTGTTCATGGGCGCATCCATGAGCATTACGGCTTTCCCCGTGCTGGCACGCATTCTGGCGGAACGGGACATGTTGGGCAGCCGGCTGGGCACCCTGGCGGTGGCCTGCGCTGCCGTGGATGACGTCACTGGCTGGTGCATCCTGGCGTACATCGTGGTGCTGATTCGTGCGGCCCATGCCACGACTTCAATATGGGTAACCCTGGGCGGGATCGTAATTTTCGCCCTGGTCATGATCTACGGAGTCCGGCGGCTGCTGCAAGGCTACGAAACCGTTTACCGGCGAACCAACGGGCTCAGCGAAAACATGCTGGCCTTCATGCTGTTGCTGGTGCTGGCCTCGGCCCTGTGCACGGAGTGGCTGGGAATTCATCTGCTGTTCGGATCGTTCCTGATGGGCGCGATCATGCCCAAGGAACCGAAGTTTGTCCGCTATATTCTCGACCGTTTTGAGACCATCACCGTTACCCTGCTACTGCCTTTATTTTTTGCTTTCACCGGTCTGCGCACCAACATCGGCCTAGTCAAGGGCCAGGAGATGTGGATGTACTCCGGTCTCATCATCCTGGTAGCCGTTCTGGGCAAGCTGGGTGGCTCGATGGTGGCCTCTTGGCTGTCCGGCATGCCGCTGCGAGAAGCCGCCGGGCTGGGCACGCTGATGAATACTCGCGGCCTGATGGAATTGGTAATCCTTAATATCGGCCTCGACATTAAGGTCATCTCGCCAGCCCTGTTTTCCATGATGGTGATGATGGCACTGGTCACGACTTTCATGACCACACCCGTGTTGGAGCTGATCTGCCCCGATAAGATGATTCGCGCGACCATGCCAGTGGAAGCGATGCAGCCGGTAAGTGTAGAAGGTCTCGACCTGGAAGCCAGACCCGGCTCCGCGGCTTAGTGCGGAAACCCCACCATAGGACCTGCCACCTTCAGCCAATCCTCAAGCTTCATGCACTCCGGCGTTGGGGCAGCGCGCCCAGAACGCAGAGCCTGTCTTAGACTCGGCTTGGTAGGAGCACTGGGCCAGCAACTCACCCAGTTCCCGTTGGATGGACTCCACTTCCTCGTGAACCCGGCCTGCCGCCTGCTCACATTCCTGGCGAACCCGCGGATCGGAGAAATCTACCGCCAACTCCGAAATCTGGCGTGCGTGGGCTTGCCGCAGTTCCAGAAGCGCTTCTAATTCAACAATTCGCGGGGAGAGAGGCTGGTCCATAAGAGCTTTAACCCCAAGCAACGCGGCGGGTTGCGGTGGAAAAACTCCGCGCGAACCCAGCAAGCGCAGGCCCTGGACTTCTTGCCATTCCCGGCCCTGGACTTCTTGCCATTCCCGGCCAAAACCCCAGGCCATGCTGCACTTTGGTCACATGGGCAGGCTCTTTGGCTATAGGCGCGGCTTTGCTGGCCACCTTAAGATATTGAAGGTCGACGGCCCAACAAAGCCGCCGCATGGTCCTTGATCTTCGTTTCATAGAGCCGAAAGCACGCATGCCGAGCGCCCAAACCAAGCCGAGCAATCCGGAGCCGCTGAAACACTGGACCATGATCGTGTTTGAGAGCCTGAGCGTGGGCATCACTGCCATCCTGGTGATCGTCGGTGTGGCCCTGCTGGCCGTCGGTGTGTACGTACAGGTGATCTGGCCGCTCACAGAGTGGGACCTGACCGACCTTCACCTCGGCGCCTACCGGCCGACCGTCCACTTCTTTCTGCTAGTGATCTTCATGGTTGGATCGCTGGTAGGGTTCTGGTTCATTAGCGGCGCAGCCTGGGGCTCGAAGCCGGAGCGTTCGCGAAGTCCGCAGCCAAGACAGCCAGAACGGAAGCGATTGACCTCGCCACCCCCGTCTCGTGTGCGTCCAACGCGCCCATAAAACTTGCGTCCCAGGCTTAGAATTTCATTTGGAAATTCCTCGCTATAATGACCCGGATGGACGCCTGCACAACCTGGGTACGGCCTTTCATTGTCTTTGTCTTGCTTGCGGTTCCGCTCTGGGCTCAACCGCCGGCTAAGCCGGCTCGCCCTGAGGCCCTGGCTGAGCCTCTGCCTGCCGACTGGTGCCGCGATCTCCCCCGCCCCGGCTACAAAGAGCTGGATCGCTTGTCGGTGGCCGGAACCTGGTTCGAGGTCTACCGAATTCGGCCCGGCGTCTTCGCCATTTACGAACCCCATCAGTACGAAGAAGTCATCTCGTACCTGATTGTCGGTTCCCAGCGCGCCCTGCTCTTCGACACTGGCCTTGGCATAGGCGACATGCACGAGGTCGTCAGCCAACTCACCCGGCTTCCCATTACGGTGCTGAACTCGCATACCCACTTCGATCACATCGGAGACAACTGGCAATTCCAGGAGATCCTGGGCGTGGATACTCTCTACACCCACCGCAATACGGCAGGCGCGACGGATGCTCAGCTGCGAGACGTCGTGGTTCCCGAGCGCTTCTGCGGCCAACCGCCGCCGGGCTTCAAGCCCGGGAGTTACGCCATCCCGCCATTCAAGATCGCGCGCTTCGTCAAGGACGGAGACGTGATTGATCTTGGCGATCGCCAACTGGAAGTCCTGTTGACCCCCGGCCACACCCCGGATGCTCTCTGCCTGCTGGACCGCAAGCACAAGCTGCTTTTCACCGGCGACACCTTTTATGCCGGCCCTATCTTCCTTTATGTCCCCGAAACCGACGTGGCGGCGTATCGGCGGTCGGTAGAAAGATTGGCTCAGTTGGTGCCACAACTCGATCTGTTGCTCCCGTCACACAATTTTCCCGCCGAGAAACCAGAGATGCTCACCCGCCTGGCGGATGCTTTTCGCCAAGTGCAATCTGGCAAGGCGAAGTTCAAGATGAGTGAAGGCCGGCGCGAATACACCTTCGACGGGTTCTCGCTGCTCCTGTCGCCCTAGCTTCTGCGGGGACCCTGTTGCCTGCGGCCTGTCCCCCCTTTCTCGTCCGATTGACCCGCCCTGGGTGAGCCCATAGACCCTGTCGCGGGCAGGGGGTGCTCGGGCTCCCCTACAACTGACTGTTGACCTGTCTACCCAAGCAGCTTAAGATGCCTCCCGAGAAGAAGCTCCCGCGATGAGCCAGGCTACCTCTCCCATAGCTCTGGCAGTTGATATTACGCAATCTGCAAAAATCAGGACGACCCGCTCATGGCGACTCGACGACCGCGCTTCGCCGTTCCCGTGGCCCCGTTTGCCGCGGCCCTGTTGGCCCAACAGGAGGTAGGCCCACGCGCGCAGGTCATCGCCGATCAGATCGCGCAGCTTTTGCCGGGCATCGCGGTCGTGGTGTATGTCATCGAGGACCAGCAGAACCCCGCTTGGATACCCAAAGCGACTGCCGGCGAGATCACCGTCGGGGACGTGACCGAGTTTGATTCCGGCGCCCTGGGCACGGTGGCAGCCAACAAGACGTTCATGCAGTTCGAAGGCAGCGACCTGCAGCGGGAAGAGTACGCTCATCTCGATATCCGGCGCACCGTGACCGGCCTGGCGTATATTCCTCTTCTGCTTGACGAAATTCTTTGCGGTGCGATCGAACTGGTGAACTGCGACCAGTCGTTTCCCGAAGGACTGCTAGAGACGTTGGGCGAGGTTCCCGAACTCGCCGCCCACGCCATCACCACCGCGCTTTCGTACGAGAATGAGCGTAACACCAACCTCCATTCCATCAGCCGCGTCACCCAGATGTATGACCTCGAAAAGGTCTTTAACTCCACCCTGGAGATGGATGAGCTGCTCGGGACGATTGCGAAGAAGTTCGGGGAGGTGATGAACGTCCAGGGAATCAATCTATGGATGATGAGTGACGACGCCCTTGAGTTGGTCGCCTGCGACGGATATGACCCGACGGTGACGCTGGGCATGGTGCAGAAGGCAGGAGAAGGCATCGCGGGAGACATCTCCGATAGCGGCGAAGCCCTGCTGGTGGACCATGCCGATGACGAACGCCTGCAGAAGCGCAACGCCGGGATTGACGAAGGAACAGTGTTCTCGATTCTGGCCGTGCCCCTGCTGGAGCACGAGAATCTGGTCGGTGTGGTGGAAGCGGTCAACCGCCTTGACGGACTCCCTTTCGACGAAGACGACCATTTCCTGCTGACTCACATTTGCGAGACCGCCAGTAACGCCTTGCACAACGCCAGCCTGCTGCAAGCCGAACGTAAGGTTGAGATTCTGGAGGCCCTGGTAAAAATCAGTGGCGAGATCACTTCCACACTCGATCTGGATCGGGTTCTGGATGCCATCGTGAATGGGCCCGCCCACGTAATCCCTTATGAGCGAGCCGCCATCGCGCTGGATCAGCGCGGCCGGGTGCAAATGAAGGCGGTATCGGGCGTTGCCCGGATCAACCCTGAGGACCCCGACATCGCACGTTTGCAGGATTTGCTGGAGTGGACTTCCCTGACCGGCGAGCCCATCTTGGTGGCCCAGCACGGCGACGAAATCGCGGCGGATCGCGAGGAGACACGTGCGAAATTCCAGTCGTATTTTGCCCACAGTGGCATGCGGGCATACCATGCCCTGCCTTTGGCGGATGATGACGGCCGCGTCGGTGTCCTCTCGTTCGAGAGCAGTGACCCCGATTTCCTCAACACCGCGCACCTGGAGATGATCAAGGTGCTGGCCGGACAGGCCACGGTGGCGCTGCGCAACGCTTCGCTCTACCGCGAGGTGCCGTTTATAGATGTGCTCCAACCGATCCTGGAGAAAAAGCGTAAGTTCCTGGCGTTGGAGAAACGGCGACGCCTGGCCTTGATGGCTGGGCTGGGCATCGCCCTGCTCTTTCTGGCGGCGTTCCCCTTGCCACTGCGTGTCGATGGACCTGCCATCGTCGCTCCCGCCCACAGCGCACGCGTACAACCCGAAGTCGCAGGCGTGGTGCAGGTAGTGCATGTGCGGGAAGGCGACGCCGTCAAACCGGGCACGGTGCTGGCTAGTCTGGCGGATTGGCCATATCGTGCGGAACTGGCTGGGGCGCAGGCCAAGTACGAGACTGCAGTTTCACGAATGAACCGGGCGCTTGCCGCCAACGACGGTACCGAGGCCGGGATCGAGCGGGTGCAGGTGGACTACTGGACGGCTGAAGTTGCCCGCGCCCGCGAGCGTTTAGAAAAGACACAGTTACGGTCGCCCATCGATGGCCTGGTGGCCACGCCCCATATCGAGGATTCGGTGGGGCGGGATCTGAAACCCGGAGATACCTTTGCAGAAATCGTCGATACCTCCCGGGCCGGTGTGGACGTTGCCATCGATCAGCAGGACGTCTCTCTTCTCCGGCCCGGCGAGCAGGTTTCTGTGAAACTCGACGGATTTCCCACCCGCACGTTCCGCGGCGAACTGACCGTGGTCAGTCCCAAGAGCCAGTTGCAGGGCGAGGAACACGTCTTTTTTGCGCGCGTCAGCATACCCAATAACGAAGGCCTGATCCGCGCGGGCATGCAGGGCCGCAGCAAGATCTTCACTGCCTGGAGACCCGCCGGGGAAGTCTTCTTCCGGCGGCCCGCCATGTGGTTTTGGTCGGAGATTTGGTCGTGGCTGGGCTGGTGAAACGAGGAGAAACTATGCAACGTTGCATCGTGATAGGGCTGGCGATTCTGGTACTCAGTTTCAGCGGATGCAGCGATTCCGGGCAGACGTCCGTGGTGGCCGCCGCGCCGATGCAGGGCGAACCCGCGGCCCAGCCATCCAGTATCCCAACCGAAAACGTTTTCGTCGCCTCTGGCCCGGTGGTGGTGGAAAACCAGGTGGACGTCGCCGCCTTGCGGGACGGTGTGGTGGTGTCGATCCTGGCCCAGCCCGGCACCCTGTTGCATAAAGGGCAGGTTCTGGCGAAGCTGGATGACCGCCAGATTTCCGCCGACGTCGAGGCCGCTGCCGCCAAGGTCCGGTCCATTGAGGCAAATTTGAAGAACTGGCAAGCCGAGACCAAGGTCTTGCAGGCCGACAAAGCTCGCGCGGAAAAACTGTATGACGCCCAGGTGATCCCCAAGGAAGAACTGGATCACGCGCGATATAAGGAAGAGGCCGACGAATTCGAAGTGCAGCGCGAAGCCGAGAGCTTGAACAACGCCAAGGCGGTGCAAAAATCCCTCGAACTGGAGCTGGAGAAAACCAGCATCATCGCTCCCTTTGACGGAATTGTCGCGCGCCGTTACGTCCGCGCCGGCCAGAAAGTTTCCGCAGGCGACCGGCTCTTCTGGGTTACCGCTATGGCGCCGCTGCAGGTGAAATTCACCTTGCCGGAGCGATTACTCGGAGCGATCAAGCGGGGACAAATGGTTTCCGTTGCCTCGGCGGATACCTCACCGGCGGTCGAGCACGCCGCCAAGGTAATCGATGTGAGCCCGGTCGTGGATCCCTCCAGCGGCACCATAGAGGTGTTGGCTCAGATTGAGGGAGCGGCCCCCGATCTGCGGCCAGGGATGCTGGCCACGATCCGTGTCGACCTGCCGCGATGAACATCGTTCAAGCACTGGACGCTGCACTCCCTGAACTGCCCGAACGGGTCATCCGGCGGGACAAGCCCAAGCTTGACTCGCGCGTCATCACCAAAGAACACATCGAGAACGACCGGCCGGTTGTGATCGCCAAGGTGCCGGGCAGCGAAGTGGTTCTCCGGTTTGCTCCCGAACAGTGGAAGTTGATACAGCTGTTCGACGGGAATCGGTCGTACCAGGAAATCTCCGACCTCTCGGAGCAGGCAACCGGTGTGTTGTTCGACGAAGACGGGGTCCGCGAAATCGCCGGCTTCCTCGCCAACAATACCGATTTTATCTACAAGACTCCGCTGGAGAAAAACATCATCCTCCAGCAGGAACTCCGCGGCCAGCGGCGCAAGAAACGCAAACGCTTCCAGGTTCCTGACTTCACCGATATCACCATAAAGGAGTGGCCGAACGCCGACAGTTATATCTCCCGGCTCTACCCCAAGCTGAAGTTCATCTACACTCCCTGGTTTGTTCTGCTCACCTTGTTCTCGTTTGCGGTGATGCTCTGGATGTGGGCCGACAAATTCGGTGAAATCTGGACGGATAGCTTCCAGTTCTACAACTTCACCGCAAAATCCGGATCCGACCTGTTGGAATTCTGGATCCTGTTTGCGGCCATGGCGTTTTTCCACGAAACCGCCCACGGCCTCACCTGCAAACACTTCGGCGGCAACGTAGAGAAGATGGGCTTCACCCTCATGTACTTCGCGCCCAGCTTCTTCTGCGATGCTTCGCAAGTTTGGATCTATGGCGGTAAGTGGGAGCGGATTGCCACCGCCATCGCCGGTATCTGGATTGACCTGATTCTCTGCGTCATTGCCACCGTGATTTGGTGGGGCACGGCAACCGGCATGGTTGTCCACGATATTGCGTACAAGGTCATGATGGTGACCGGGATTGGCGTTTCCCTGCTGAATCTCAACCCTCTGATCAAGCTGGACGGCTACCTGATTTTCTGCGAGCTGATTCACGAGCCGGACTTGAAAGAAAGAACTACCACCTATCTTTCCGGCATCATCCGCAAGAACATTTTCCATTTGCCGGCTGAGGTGGAATATGTTCCGCGGCGGCACCGCCCTTTCTACATCATCTATGCAATTCTTTCCGGCCTGTACGGCTATCTGCTCCTGTCATTCCTGATGGTGTTGACATTTCATATTCTGCACGCCTACACGCCCGACTGGGCTTTCGTGCCTGCGATTGCCATCGGGTATTGGGTTTTCAAATCCAGGATCAAAATGCTGGTGAGATTTATGAAGATTGTCTACTTGGACAAGAGAGAGCGGGTGAAAGCCTGGCTAAAGGGGCCGCGCATCGCGGTCCTTGCGGGCATCGCACTGCTGGTGGTTTTACTACCCGTTTGGCCCGACTTCGTAGCCGGACGTTTTGTGCTGGAGCCGGTTCACAAAGCGTCGATCCATGCCGAGGTCGCCGGACGAGTGACGCGAGTGCTGGCCCGGGAAGGCCAATCCGTGGCCGCCGGCCAGCCTCTTGTCGAACTTAGCAATTTGTCCCTGGAGTCCGCAGCCGCAGGCGCGGCTGCCGACCTGCACGTGGCCTCCGACCAGGTGAACCTCGCACTCTTGCGCTATGGCGATTTCGGCCCGGCCGAGTCCGGGCGCCGGGAGATGGCCGAGCGCGACCAGACGCTCGCCGGTCAAATGGCCCTTCTCCGGGTGACCAGCCCCATCCCTGGTGTGGTCGCCACTCCGCGGCTGGAGGACCTGCTGGGAGCTTATCTCGAATCCGGCGAAGAGATCGCGGAGGTCGCCGATTTCTCCACCATGACCGCTCGCATCTACATCGCGGAGTTCGGCATGCGGGATGTTCGCCTCGGCACGCAGGTGAGGCTCCAGCCGGAATCGCTCGCCCTGCCTCTCACCGCCACCCTGTCGGCTGTGGCGCCTGCCTCCAGTACGGTGGAGCCCGGACTTGTACCCCAGGACCAACTGAAGGGGATTACTCCGCCCCGTTTCTACATTGGATCGGCGCTGCTGACCAACCCCGGCACCCTGAGAGAAGGCATGACCGGTACGGCCAAGATCTTCGTGACTCGCCGCAGCATCGCCGGATTCGCCTGGATCTTCGTCCATGACCTGGTCGATCGCAGGCTCTGGTAACTGGGTCCGCAAAAAGCAAAGGACCGCATCTACGCGGTCCTTTTGTGTTGACCTTATTTGCCCAGCTTATATGGCTCTTGTGCGGGCCGAGGCTACGCGGGTCGCGGCTATGCGGGTTGAAGCCAGCCGAGTCGAAGCCACGCGGGTTGAAGCTAGCCGAGTCGATGCCACGCGGGTCGCCGCCATGCGGGTCGAGGCTAGGCGAGTCGCGGCCATGCGGGTCGAGGCTACCTTGGTTACGCCAGGATTCTCGCTCACTTTTGGCATCGTCGATGTAGCTTTCTTCGATGTGCTCTTGCTGATCAAGGACTTCTTCTGGATCGCCATTTCAATTCCTCCAAGCCGTAGATTTTTTGGATTTCGTTGCCACCCCAACAGCTCGCTGCTGTACAGAGCACGGAGGATGCCAAAGCCGCTGGCACCGTTGGAAGAACCGTTCCTCATGCCGAATCAATGAGTTGCAAACTAGGCCATAGTCAGGACTCGAGATGATTTGCCTATCATTAGGTTAATAATTAACCGATTGTTGGTTAATTATTAATCCATACCTATAGATTCCGCTTGCGACAAAGGTATTTCATACGCTGGCGGTCGATCCGCAGCAGGGCCGCGGCTGCGGACTTGCTACCCCCGGTACGGTTCAGGGCAGCCGTCAAGTAAGCCAGCTCGATACGGTCCATTTCCGTGTCGAAATCGACTCCCTCGGCCGGAACCAGGATCGCCTCCTGGCTGGCGTTACTGGCCACCAGCAGTTGCTGGGGCAGGTGCTTGAGGCCGATCAGCGGGCTGTCGTTCATCAGCACGAGGCGTTGAATGACGTTCTCCAGTTCCCGCACATTGCCCGGCCAGCTGTAGTCCTCCATGACCGCCAGAACTTCCGCGTCAACCTGCTTCAGGGGTTTATTGTTGGCGCTGCAATAGATACGGAGGAAGTGGTCCACCAGGATGGGTAGGTCCCCCAGCCGTTCTCGCAGCGGTGGCACCACGATGGGAACCACATTGATGCGGTAGTAGAGGTCCTCCCGAAACCGGCCGGTGTGGACCATCTCTTCCAGGTCTTCGTTAGTGGCGGCCACCAGCCGGAAATCAATTCTCTTGGCGACCTTGCCCCCGATGCGGGTAACCGCGCGGTCCTCCAGGACCCGCAGCAGCTTGCTCTGCAGCGCCAGGCCTAACGTAGCGATCTCGTCCAGGAACAGGGTGCCGGTGTGGGCGAGCTCAATGTGCCCTGCCCTTGCGGTCTTGGCATCGGTGAAGGCGCCTCGTTCGTGCCCAAACAGTTCGGTTTCAATGAGATTTTCAGGTAGAGCGGCGCAGTTGATGCTGACAAACGGCTTGTCCGAGCGCGGACCGAGGGAAACGATCGCTCGCGCCACCAGTTCTTTGCCGGTCCCGCTTGCCCCCCGAATCAGCACGGTGCTGCTGCTCTCGGCGACGCGCCGGATGGCTTCGTAAACCCGCTGCATCGGCTCGCTGCCGCCGATCAGTTCGCCGCAGGCTTGCGGCTCCACCGCTTCGCGGTGGCGGTTCCGGTACTCGAACTCTACCGCCCGCTTCTCCAATGCCCGGCGCAGAACGATCCGCACTTCCTCGAAATTGATGGGAGCGACAAAATATTCATCCACTGCCGAGTCCACAGCCTTGAGGCGAAGGTTGCGGCTGTTCGAGCGGGTCAACCCTACCAGGATCAGGTCCGGGTGCAGGGAGCGCAGCTTAGCCAGGGCGGCGATTCCGTCCTCACTACGCTGTCCTATCGTGTCGAGATCCAGGAAGATGGCATCCGGGGCTTCTTCCTGGATCAGGGCCATCAACTCATCCCACGTCTGGACCAAGCTCAGGTCATAGTCGGGAGCCAGGTAGGCCTCGGCTTCGGGACGCACCAATTCATCGGTAGTCACGATAACAACGCTGTAGCAGGAAGGCTGAATCCGGGCGGCACTGCGCATGTCTCCTCCCAGGAGGGCATGCATTATGGCAGATTTTTCCCCCTATGGGGATGAAATTTTCACCCCTGTCGACAGGCGGTGCCGGCCCTGCGGATCCCCCGGTTCAGTCCCGTCTGGCCTGCATCTTGACGGCGATGCGAGCCTGCGGAGCCCACCCTTGCAAAACCTTGCACATTCCCGTAACTTGGGCACGCGATGTGACGACACCCTCAACGTCCGTCATGATCGCAGAGCCTCGAAAGGGGGATGTGGCTTGGACATTAATGTCCGTAAGCGTTCACAAGTACAGGTCGTTCAGCTTCGGGGACCTCTCCGAGTGGGCCCCGCCGTAGATGGCTTGCGTCAAACTATCGAGGAAGCACTGGGCGGCGGCGATACGCGCATTGTAATCAACCTTGCTGAAGTGCCCATGATCGATTCCAGCGGAATCGGCCTGCTGGTGCGTTTTCTGGCCTCCACCAAGCAGCGTGGCGGGAACATCAAGCTGGTACAGCCCTCCAAGTTCGCGGTGCAAACCCTGCGCCTGGTGGGCGTCCTGAACCTCTTCCAGATTTTCGAGACCGACGATGCGGCGGTGGAATCCTTCGCTTGAACTGCCTGTTTCGAATCGTCGGATTCAACCTTCGGGATGAGACCTCATGACGCCTGAACCCCATGCCTCCCGTCCGGATAAGCAGCTATCCGAACTGCTCAACCTGGGCTTTCCCGCCGACACTGAAGCGATCGCCGCGGTCACCGACGCCATATCCGCAACCCTAGTCCAGTTGCTGGTCCCGGATGAGAAGCGATTGGAGATTGAGTTGGCCGTGCAGGAAGCGCTGGTCAACGCCGTGGTCCACGGATGCCAGAGTGACCGGTCCAAGGAAGTCCGCTGCCGGTTGCAGTCGGATCCCCAGGGCCGAATCGTGGTCATCATCACCGATCCAGGGCCGGGCTTCAATCCCGACGTCGTGGCCGATCCAAAGCGGCCGGAGAACGTGTTTGCCGACCACGGCCGCGGGGTTTACCTGATTCGGCAGCTCATGGATGAAGTTCATTTCGAGAAGGGCGGCAACGAAATCAGAATGTGGAAGTACTAATCCACGGGCGCTCCGCTCCTCTGCTTGCCGCATCCCGTACTGCCTTGGCTACCTTCTCACAGCGCCGGCGGCGTGCCGGCGATCTCGGCGGTGGAGCAGAATCATGGCCTGGGTACGCGGATGGTCGAGCAACGTCACCAACCGCGCTCTGCGGTCAGGATCCTCGATCGCCTGGCGCTCCAATGCAGCCAAGGCTTGCGGTTCGTAGAGCGCAAGCGCGGGCAACCCATGACCGTCGTCCCTTGGAATTACAGCCCAAGTTCCGGGGCGCCGCTGGGCGGCCAGCCATTGTATGTCCTCGGCACGGAGTTCCGAAAAGTCGCAACTAACCATCATCCACGCGGCCTCCGGAAGCCAGCGATGGGCGGCAATCAAGCTAGCGCAAGGACCACCGAATCCGGGGACATCCGGTAGCCGGGAGATATTTCTGAGCGATTCCGGAAGCGATCCCGTCCCCAAGACCAGCAAGTCATCGGACCCTGAACTGGAACGCAGGGCCGCCACGATCTCGGCGAGGTGTTGATGACCGGCGTTCGGCGACTTTTTCCCGGGCTCCATGCTCAATATCGGCTCGCTCACGAGCAGTCCCCTATAGAGCGGTCGATCGGCCCATGCCTGGGGCAGCCACTTGTGGATGTAGCCGAGGAAAGCCTCCAGGCGCTGGCTGTCCCACTTCAGAGTCGCAATGATGTTGGTAACGTTTTCGGGAGTGGCGATGCGCGGGGAACTCTCCAGCCAGAACTTCGGGAGCGGCGTGTCTTTGTGTCCTTCTACCAGCAGCAGGTCATGGTCGCGTGAGAACTCGGCGAGCGTAGCTTGCAGGGAAAGCGATGCGGTCGTGCGCCGGCGCTGAAACTGCTGGTCCGGCCCACGCAGCGCCACTGTGGCACCCGCCTGGAAGAGGCGGTCGCTATCCTTTCCGGGTGTGTCCACGATCGCGCCGTGCGCGTCGTGCTTTACGACCGCCACCGACAGGCCCTGGGCCACGAGTCGCGGGATCGCCGCTGCCAGCAGCGTAGTCTTTCCGGAGCCCGAGTAGCCGCAGACCGCCAGCACGGGCGCGCTGTATCGCTGGTAACCCCGGTGTTCTCCCACGCTCATCCCCCGATCTGGCTCATAGCGTACTCGCTGTCCATGCCGTCCGGCGCCTGCTTTCTTCGCAGGTAGGTATAGAGCGCGTCCATGCTTTCGTCACCCTGTGTCTGTCTTAGTCGGACCAGATCAAGCGCCTCTGGATCCATAAGGCAGCGCCGCAACCGTCCGCGCGCATCGAGCCGAACCCGTTCGCAGGCGGTGCAGAACGGATGTGAGCGGGGTGCGATCCAACCAACATCCAGCAGCCTGCCTGCCCAGCGAATCTGCGACTGGCGTGCTGGTACTCCCGCGGGGGTTGGGATCGAAACCACGGGGGTTCGCTCCTCCAGCCACTCGCGTACCTCGTCGACCGCCACAAACTCCGAGTCGCACCATGCACGCTCGGTGCCGGTTCGCATGAGTTCAATGAAGCGCGGCTCCAGCCCGCGCTCGGCGGCAAAATCCAGCAGCATGGGAACGTCCCTTTGCCAGGTGGAGCGTTGCAGCACGGTGTTCAGCTTGAGAGGGACCAGTCCGGCTTGCAGGGCCGCGTCAATGCCCGCCAGCGTGTTTTTCAATTGTCCTCCACGCGAAAGCTCGGCGAAGCGTTCCGGATCGAGCGAGTCCAGCGAAACACTGACTCGCGCCAGTCCCGATTCTTTCAGGATTTGCGCCTGGCGTGCCAGCAACGAACCGTTTGTGGTCAGAGAGATTTCACGCACGCGGGGCAGGGTGGAAAGCTCGGCGACCAGATGCTCCAGGCCCCGGCGCACCAGGGGCTCGCCACCCGTGAGTTTCACTCGCTCAATCGAGGTGTAGCGCGAGAGCCATCTCACCATCTCCGCCAGTTGTTCGAGGGAAAGCAGTTCACCGTGCGAGATGCCTGGGACGCCTTCCGCAGGCATGCAGTAGCGGCAACGAAAATTGCAGCGGTCGGTAACCGAGAGCCTGAGTAGCCGCGTACTCGGGAGCGGCCAGAGATGATCTCGATAGGAAGGTCTGTGTTCCGGATGAAGTTGCAGCAACGATGTAGCCACTTGGTCTCCTTTCCAAGTCGGGAGGCAGCGCCATTTCCAGCGTGACCCTCGGGCCCATGCCCTTTTTCAGGGCTGGCCGCCGCCAGAACTTTCATGAGTGCCAGCGCACTTTTAGAAAACTCTGGTCGGAGACAAAACAGAAACCGGATTCCCGGCTCCTATACATCCATAACTCATCTACTTGGCCGGCTTCTCTTCCCCGCCATCAGAAACGGCGGACTTGAATCCGCGGATTCCCTCGCCCAGGCTCTTACCCAGCTCCCCGAGTTTTCGCGGCCCGAAAATCAGCAGGGCAATCGCAAGTACGAGCAGCAACTCCGGCATTCCTAATTTTCCAAACATCGTTTTTGTCCTTCCTGGTTTCTCAAACGTACGTTTCAGCCGTTTTCCTCGCCCGCGAACTTACGCCTCGGCCCTAACCGGCACCGTGCGTTCGCCCAGCAAGAACTCCAGCGTCAAATCAGCCAAGCCCCGGTAAAACTCTGATCGCGAATTCGCGACCACCGAGGCACAAAACCGCGGCAGCCATACCTGCAGCCGATCCAATATCTCTTCGACCACTCGCACATTGACACCGGAATTCCAAGCGTAGGTTAGCGCCTCCAATTCGATTGCAATGTGGTCCGCCAACTCAACCTCGCCGGGACGAAGTCGCATGCCCATGTCCCGGTAGAGCTGCTTCACCTCTTCCGTGCACTGTCCAACCACCGTGCCTTGCTCGTGCTTCGGCCTGTCCGTACGCCACACTGCTTCATAGGGAGGGCAAGGTGGGGCAGCAGGCCCAACAAACAGCCGCTCATACTCCGCGATTAGCCCGTCTCTCTCGAAATGGATTGTGGACAACAGCTTGTCGACGTTTGCGCCTAACGGCGCTTCCGGCTGTTGTCCCGACGGGGCGCAGATCGCCTTAATGCGCTGCATGTAGTGAGAACTGCTCCACAGCGTGATCCTGGCCGGGCTCGGCTGGCTCCACCAGTCGCTGAGTGCCAGGACCAGCGCTGCTGGTGCCTGGTTTCGATGGTCAACGAAATTGCCGGTCGCTGGTTTCACGCGTGAACCGCCTTCTGCATTGCCTCGTCCGTGCGCGCCGCCCTGGTCGGCAGAAACTCTCTCGCTCCGAGCCAGCGGTAGCCGACAGTCACCAGCAAGGCGCCAAAGGCGATGAGTCCTAGAACAATCGAATATTCAACCCAGGTGGGAGCGTATTGCCCCACGAATTGGAATACTGACCTGCCCGGCGTGTAGGTGCCGATTGATGTGCCGGGAGCAAGCTGAATCAGCGGGTTGGCCATACCAACGGCAGTCAGCTCTATTTGGAACGCAAAGACCCCGACCAGGATGAGCACCGCGCAGGTTACGACCGCGCCCACCCGGCGCCGGGTTTGCAGCACTACCAAGAGAATGAAGGGAATAATTCCGCCGATGACCCACTCCAGCCAGAACAACAGCGAGAACGCTCCTCCGGGCAGGATCATCTTCAGCGTCACCATTTCCCTGGGCACATTTCCCCATAACACCGTCAAGTACTCGCTGAAGAGGAAGAACAACATAATAGCGGCGCTTACAGCCATCAACCCGCTTAGCTTGCGCCAGGTAGATCCCTCAAGCCTGATCCCTCCAAACCTCTGCAGTGCGCCGGAGATGATAGCGATCAGGGCAGTGCCCGATAGAATCGCTGACACCACAAACAGGGGAGCCAGTAACGCGGTGTTCCAGAACGTACGCGAGATCTGTAGCCCGAAGATCCACGCGGTGATGGAATGGAGAGCAAAGGCGGCCGGGAGCCCAATGATGGCCAACATCGTAAGCAGCTTGTGCTTTCGCTGCGGCTCTGAACCGGAGCACATCACTCGCAAGTCCATTGCCGCGAGCAGGAAGTAGGCGCTCACTATGGCCACATCCCACACCATCGGGGAATGCCAGTTGGGATGGAGGAACAAGTTGCCAATACGGGCGGGGCGGCCTAGATCTGGAATGATGGTTGCGGCTGCTACCAAAACGCAGGCGGCTGCCGTCAGGATGCCCAGACGCGCCAGCGGTTTCAGCTCAGTTATGCCAAATACTTCCGCCGAAGAGGCCACGATCAAACCGCCGGCGGACAGCTTGATGAAGAAAGCAAAGGTAACGATGTAGACGCCCCAGGAAATCACATTGCGCATTCCCGTGCTGGCCAGACCATACCTCAGTTCGTATATCCAGGCAGTAAACGCCACCAGCATGAGCAGCGCCAGCAACCCTAGCCATGCGCGGTAGCGGCTGCTCGCAAGTTGCTTCGCGTTTGTCATCGCTTCGGTTTCCATTTCACGACCGCACTTTGTTCGGTCGAGAGACCGGAAGATAGAAAACATTCGCATCCGTGCCCAGTTCACTGAGCAACTGCCGTCCGCCCTGCTGTTGGATGGACACGCTGATGGCGCTGGCCGGGTCATTCAAGTCGCCGAAGACCCTGGCTCCAGCCGGACAGGCATCGACACACATGGGTTGTTTCCCGACGTCGATCCGTTCCACGCAAAGGGTGCACTTCTCCGCCACGCCAATCGGCCGCTGCGGTGTGAACACCAGGCGGCCTGCGGACCGGTAGTCCTTCCCGTAGCCGACCGCAAACTCGGGGGCATACTGGCCTTCGCCCCAGGTGAAGGTCCTCACTCCGTAAGGACAAGCCGCCATGCAGTAGCGGCAACCGATACACCTTTCGAAGTCGACCAGGATGGCCCCATCTTCCCGACGGAAGGTGGCGTTCACCGGGCAGACCTTCTCACACGGCGCGTTCTGGCAGTGCTGGCACGAGGTCGGCTGGTAGGCCAGCTGAACATCGGGGAAGGTCCCGTGCGGAACATCAATAGCGAGCGTGGCCGGAGCAGTCGTGGGAGCGTTTTCGTTCGGCCTGCTGGTCAGAATGCGGTTCCAATAAGTGCCCAGGGGCTGGTTGTTGATCGCTTTGCAAGCCACGGCGCAGGTCCAACAGCCGATACACCGGTTCTGATCAATGGCTATGCCCCAACGCTTGCTCATGGTGTCTAGCCCTCTGCCTTCTCTACCTGCACCAGGCAGTCGTAATAGGCAGCATTGGACGGAAAGTTCGGCACGATCGACTGCGCCGGATTCGCGATCTGGTGGGTCAGGTTATTTGGATGCCCTTCGATGTAGTGCTTGACCTGCCGGGTAACCCATCCTCCCTGGTAGCAGTTGACCACTCCCGGCTTGATGGCTTCGGTCAGGCGTGCCCGCACCTTCATCCAGCCTCGGTCGTTGAAGATTCTGACGACATGTCCGCTCGCAATCCCGCGTGCGCGCGCGTCCGTGGGATTAATCTCGAGAAAGCCCTCGCCGTTGTTGTTTATTTCTTTCAGCCACGGCAGATTGGCGTATTGCGAGTGCGTGCGAAACCTGGTGTGGGTGCTAAGAAACACCAGCGGATACTTCTGGTAGAGCGGATTGTTAGGGGAAGCCTCGATGGGCTCTTTGTAGTCACACACTTCCTGGTCATACGGAAGCAGCGACTCCACGTAGAACTCAATCCTGCCGGACTTGGTGGCAAACTTCTTGTCAGCATAAGGGACGTAGGGCGCGGGCAGATTGAGCCGGTACGCACCGCTGGTCAACTGCTCCCAAGTCAACCCGCGCACAGATTCGGGAGCCTTCGGGTCGCCGATGGCCAGTACGTCCTTAATATAGTCATCCGGCTTCTTCTGAAAGTACTGCCCGACTCCCATTTTCTGCGCAACCAGGCCGAAGGCGTCCAGATCGGATTTCGACTCCCACATCGGCTCGATGACCTTAGGCATGTACTGCAGGTAGTAATTGAACGACCCGAGGAGGTCCGTTTTTTCAAGATAAGTACAAGCCGGCAGCACGATGTCAGCGAGTTCTGCGGTGGCGGACAGCACGTAGTCTGACACCACCAGGAAATCCAGCGACTTGAGGGCCTTGAGCACCTTGTTACGGTCGGCCATCTGCTGAGCGTAGTTGTCGATCATGAACCACGCCGCCCGCACCGGATAAGGCTTGCCAAAGAGCATGGCGTCGCAGGCCGCCATGGGTTGCAGGGGAACCCACTTCTTGCCATCCGGGTTCCAGAAATTGCCCAGGCCGCTGAAGGCGTTGGACAGCAACGCCCCACTCATGATGGTCACGCCGCCGCCTTGGACCCCGATGTTGCCGGTGAGTGTGGCCATGGTCAGGAGAGCCTGGTGCGTCAGATCGCCCCGGTGCCAGTGCGAGAGCCCGAAACCACACTTGATGGCCGCGGGATGGTTGCCGGCATAGAGTTGCGCAAGGTGCACCACGGTTTCTGGGGCGACATCCGTGATCTTCGCCGCATACTCCGGCGTGAACTTGCTCATCGTGTCGGCCAGAACCTGCATGGCCGTTGAGGCTTGTAACCCGCCGAAAGAATGTGTACCCAGAAGACTGGCCCTGGTCAGCGTGGGATCGTCATACCGTTTGATCGTGCGATCGCGCTCATCGAAAACTACGTACTTGTTCGCGCCACCCGGCACCAGGTCCTTGTGTTTGAGAAACAGCTTGGTCTTGGGGTGAACCAGGAAAGGGGCCACAGAGTACTTGAGCAGGTAAGCTTCGTCATACCGTTTGTTCTGGATAATCCAATTCATCATCCCGTCGATCAGGGCGGTGTCGGTTCCAGGTCGGACCGGCACCCATAAGTCAGCACCGGCCGCCGTCGGGGTATAACGGGGGTCCAGCGAGATTACCTTGGTCCCGTTGTTCCGGGCGTCACAGACGGTGCGCCAGTCGGGGATGGAAGTTTCGGCGAGGTTATTGCCCCACAGGAAGATTACTTTCGCGTTGAGCAGGTCGGTGTACTCGTGACCGTCCAAAAGCCCGCCCGAGTTGGCAGGCGCAGTCGGGTCGTACAGCATGTAGTTGAAGGCGGCGGGGCCAGCACTGTCGCCTTCGTTGTCGCCTTCAAAGTCGCCGGCGGACGCGCCAATCACGCTGGCAAAGCGGAATGAGGCTCCAATGACGCCTTCCAGCAGGCTCAGTGCGCCGGTGTAGGGAGCAATCCAAACCGACTCCCTGCCAAATTGCGTCTGTATTTTCTGGAAATTCTCGGCAATCGCGCTGGTCGCCTGGTCCCAGGTGATCCTCTCGAATTGTCCTGAGCCTCTGGGCCCCACGCGGCGATAGGGATACTTGATGCGATCTGGGCTGTAGGTGTTTTGAATCTGTGACAAGCCACGCAGGCAAATGCGGGGATTGAAGGTCTGGGCCGCACGGCCGTCGATGTTCGTCTCCCAGCCGGCGCCCTCGATGAACGTTACCCGCCCGTCCACCACGTGCACCTGGTGTCCGCAAGCCCCATCGCAGTTGGTGTTGTGGCCGGTGCGAAAGATCTTTTCCGCCGCCGGCACGGCGCCTTCCGCAGGCAGCGCTTCCAGAAATCGCAATCCGGAAAAGCCCAGGCCCAGCGCCACCGAGCCGCCAACCAAGCCCTTCAGGAATTGACGCCGCTCGCGTTTCACGAGGCCTCTCCTCCAACCCAACTCAAGGCGGTGAAATCCGGACGCTCCTCCATCGGGGAGGGCCAGGAACGTCCGGCAGCGGATCGAGCGATGCCGCCTGATCGCCGCCTCGCCTCGGCCTGCGCCTCAGCCCTGCTGGCGACCAGGATCGGGGCACGCGTCAGGAGCAACACCCTACCGAGAGCTTCGGATTGGGGTCTCCGTCCTTGCATGACCGACCTAATTGCTCCAGTACGGCATTCATCTCAGCGGCGTCTTCTTCCAGAAACCGCTGCGTGAACTCGGCAACGCTCTTCCAAAACGGATGGGTTGAATTGCCAATGATGTCACCGCAGAATTCCGGCATCCACTTCGATAAGTGAAGCTCGCAGAATTCCCGTTGCGCCGAAACAAACTCCACCACTCTTCGGGTGTCGCCCTCCTGCAAGGCATCGAGACTGGCTTTGCTCAGTGCACACATGAATTCCAGTTCGATTCCCACCGTGTCGTCCGGCTCCCGATTCATCCGGGTGACTCGGAACCCATGTTTCGCATATAGAGACCGCACATTGATGGTCTCGTCCTGCATCATGAGACGCCCCGGACTCCTGTACACCGACTCATACGGAGGCGCCGGCAAATGCTTCGGTCCTATGAACAGCCGGGTGTACTCGATGTGGATTTCCCGGTGGATCTCAGACAAGTCATCCGGCGGGAGGCCGTTCAAGTAGTTCTTGAGCGGACCCTCCGCCGATGAGCTGCAGGTTTCTCCAGCCAGTTCCGCTTGCGAAGCCTTCACCAACTCTGCAAAGAACTCAAGTGGAACTTCCCAGAGAAATATCCTGCGCAACAGGTCATAGACGCTGTAGCGATACGCCAGGATGTCTCCCGCAGCTCGTGTACTTTCGCTCTGCATACGCTTTGTCCCTTCTTCTATCTACTGCGTGAGCCTGCCGCTTTCGCGAGCTAGCCTCTCGGCGGAACAAAGCGAATCGACGGTTCCGTCTTGAACACCGTGAATCCGACAGCTGTCTTGTCCGCGCCGCCGGCATCCAGCTTGGCAAGATCACCCATCTTCATCACCTGCACCGGACACCCACGGACGCACTCGGGGTCTTTCCCTTGATCGACCAGGGTGTAACAGCCGTTGCACTTCTCCACTTTCTTGCGGCTGGCGTTCATCTGCGGCGCCTTGTACGGACAAGCCACCACACACTTGCCGCAGCCGATGCACTTGGACTGGTCCTGGACTACCAGGCCGTCCTTCATCCGCTTGGTGTAGGCACCCTTGGGGCATGCCTTCACGCATTGCGGTTCTTTGCAATGATGGCAAGCCACCGACAGGTACCGGTCCACTTGCCGGCTGCTTACGTTGGTTTCGAACTCTTCTACCTTGCGCCAGTTCATGCCAACATCAAGCTTGTTGAAGACCATGCAGGCGGTTTGGCAGGCATGACATCCGATACAGCGATTCTGGTTGAAGTAAAATGCCTTTTGTATTCCCATATCCCCTCTCCAAATCGATTTCTCGCCTACGCCTTGGCGACTTGGACTAAGTTCGTGCTGAAGGTTGAGCCGCCGGATGGTTGGCTCCCCAAGGTTTTCCTTGATGTAGGGGACGTTGTGCCATTGCGAACTCAACAGTTGAGGCGATGCCGGAGTAACCAGGTGAATCGGGTATTTGGCATACAACGCAGGTGACGCTTCCATGCTTTCGATGTCCGGCACATATTCGGCCACCGGGTCGAAACCCTTCTTGGCCGCCGCCGCGGAGTAGAATTCCACCTTCCCCGACGATGTCCCGAACTTCCTGCCGGCCCAGTGATTTCCCTGGTTCACGTGGAACCAGTGCTTCTCTTGCAGTGACTCGTAGGTGATGTCCTTGAACGCCGGGTTCTTGGAATTCAACGCTCCTTTGATTACGTCAGCAACGCTCTCCTTGAAGCAGGGTTCGGTGTAGCCCATCCGTTGCGCCAGTTCGTTGAAGACCTGCAGGTTGGATTTCGATTCACCCATGGGCTCCAACACCGGCTTGTTGTAACGAACATACGCGCCGAGATAGTCAGCATTGACTTCTTCGACTTCGAAGAAGTGCGCCGCCGGCAGCAGAATGTCCGCATAATCGGCGGTGTCGGTTACAAACTGGTCAAAGACCACGGTGAACAGATCGTCTCGTTGCAAACCTTCCCGGATCATGTTGACGTTGGTGCCAGAGGGAATCGGGTTCCCGCTGAACACGAACAGCGCCTTGATCGGTCTTTCCTGCGTGGTCGGGAGCTTGTTAGCGATGGCCCGGCTCAGTTGGCTCATGTTGATCGACCGAACCTTACGATCGCCCAACAGATCGGGGCGCGTCATGTAGTTCATGTCCATCGGCCAGTGGTTGAGGTTGGCATAGGCATAGCCGCCGCCCTCTACCCCCAACGATCCGATCAGCGCGGGCAGGAGCGATATGGCGCGAATCATGGTTCCGCCATTCTTGCGGCGCTGCAGGCCATAACCAATCCTCATCATGGTCGCGTTGTTCTTGGAATACATGTGGGCGAATTCACGGATCTGGTCTTCTGGCACTCCCGTGATCTTCGCCACCTTGGGCAGCGGATACTCCTTGACCTTTTCCTGCAGCTTGTCGAAGCCGATGCTGTAGTTGTCGACAAAGTCCTTGTCGTACAGTTTCTCGTCGATGAGCACCTTGGCCACGCCCAGGGCAAAGGCTGCATCGGTTCCCGGCCGGAGCTGAATGAAGAGGTCGGCTTGCGAAGCCAGGGGATGCCGGTGCGGATTCACCACGATCAGCTTCGCCCCGTTGTCCCGGGCCTGGTTGATGAACTTGACCGCATGCACGTTGGTGTAGGCTTCGTTCGAACCCCACGCCACGAAGCATTTGGCCTTGGCATAGTCTTCCGGCTCACAGCCAAACGGGTCTCCGTACGTATAGGAGAGGGCTTCGAGTCCCGCCCACAGGCATACTTCACGCTCGATGGCGGTGGCCCCGATCTTGTTGAAAAATCTCCAGGGAACGCCCCACTCGTGGATCTGGCCGAAGGTCCCGGAGAAGGTGTAAGGCATGATCGCTTCCGAACCGTCTTTCGCGATGATGTCTTTGTAGCGCGTGGTGATGGTGTCGTAGGCCTCATCCCACGAGATGCGCTCCCACTTGCCTTCGCCTTTCCTGCCGGCGCGCTTCATGGGATACAACAGCCGATCGGGGTGATACAGGACATTGAGGTGGGTATGTCCTTTCACGCACGGCGTGCCCGCCGTGATGGGGTTGGTGGGGTCGCCGACCACCCGCACAAGGCGCCCGTTTACCTTTTCCGAGATCAGGGAACAGGTATCGTGGCAATTGCGCGGACACACGTTGTAGCCCAGGGTCCTGGGGCTGGTTATATCCACGGTTGCGCCGGTATCCACCCACCGTTCATCTTCCGTGAGACCAAACAACCTTAGACCGGAGACACTCACAGCACAGAGTGTGGCCGAACCCTGGAGAAAACTACGCCGACTAAAGCCATATTTAGAATTTTGATCACTCACCTGAACTACCTCCTTATGATGGTCATCGCCGGGTTTGGCTTCCGATGCACTACGTTCATTTCTTCGCTTCCGCCGGTATTGCGAACGGCTCCAGCTTGCTGTTCTTCAGCAGCTCCACCGCTTGCCCCATGTAAGCTCCAACCTTCTCCGAGTTGTCGACGGTCGGAAGTCCGAGGCCTTGGGCGACCAGCGTCGTCAAGTCGATCTGTTTCACTTTTGTCTTCATCCCTTGGCAGGTGGCGTTGAGTTGCGAGCCGCATCCGCCGCAGGTTGAGACCAGGTAATCCACGCCAATGTCGACAGCTTCCTGCACCCGCTTGGCGCCATTGGCAACCACTGAAGGCAGCGAGTCGAAGGCAGAGACCAGGCCGCAGCACAGGCTGTTTTCCCGGTTGCTCTTCATTTCGTGGAATTCAATGCCGGGAATCGCTTTCAGAACATTCCGCGGCTCGTCATAGATACCGAACCAGCGGCCGGCGTGACAGGGATCGTGCAGAGTTACCGTGGCTGCTACGGGCGTGGTGAACTTGAGGACACCCTTGGCCACCAGTTCACTGAAGTACTCGGTGATGTGCTTGAACGTGACCTTGTACTCCATGCCGAGTTCCTTGGCCAGCTTCGGGTAGTCGTCCCGGAACGAGGCCACGCAAGCCGGACAGGCGGTGACAATGGTCTCGACCCCGGCCTCCTGGAACATCTCCAGATTGCGCTTGGCCCGGGCGAGGTAGTCCTCGTGATAGCCGCCCAGTCCGAAGTAGAACCCGCAGCATTGTTCCCGCTCCTTGAAGTGCACGAACGGGATCTCCAGTTTGTTCAGGATCCGGGTTACGTTCTGAGAGACGCTGTCCTGAATAGTTTCTCCCCAGCAACCGGACCAGATTGCCAGTTTGCCGTGGGTTTCCGTGGGTACGTCGAGCCACTTCAACCGGTCTTCCGCAGACGCGCCCCAGAAGTTCCCGGTGTTCACTACGTTGTTCCGGATGAACTCGAGGCCGGTGTTGTGCAGCCCGTTGTAGAAGAACACCTGGCGGAGAGCGACCCAGTGATCGGCGTTCTTCGCCCGGATCTGGCAGACCAGTTCGCATTTCTTGCAGGTGGTGCAGGGGAAGAGCGCTCTGCCCAGCTCAGCGTTCATCGGGATCTTTCCCTTGATGTACTGGTTCAGCAGGAAGTACTTGCCCCGTGGAGAGTTGCTTTCCCACGGTATGGGATCGAATACTGTGCACACATTGCGGCAATAGCCGCACTGCGCGCAGGAGAAGGTATCGTCGGTCAACTCCTCGTCCAGGGGAGACTCGAACTCTCCCGATTGGGCTTTGGTAAGCAGGCGTCCGGCAAAGCCGATCAGGCCGCTCCCCGCCTTGCCCACTTTCATGGCGGTAAGCAACTTGGATGTGGGGGAATGCTTGTCCATGGACGGCGGGATGATTTTCCCGGGGTTCATCAAGCCGATGGGGTCGACGGCCTGCTTGAAATTCCAGGCATTGTTCAGCCGTTTCCCGTCAAAAACCGTCTTGATCCGGTCGGCGAAGTACATTCCCACCGAGTAGACACGGCCGCCGAGTTTTTCCGCCGCATCGATCACTTCCAGGGCACAGGCATAGGCCATGGGGAACCCGAGTTTGCGCTCATCCGCAAGCATGAAACCCAGGAGGGAAATCTTGCCATCGCCCGCCATGGTGCCGGTCAGGGCAAACTCGCCCTTAAATTGCTTTTCAATCTCGGCTACGAAGCTGGCGATTTGAGCAATCGGAATCACCACTTCGCTGGCGACCAGGGAGGGGCCGAGTTTCTTGAAACGCATCGGGTAGAAGCGCTCGCTCCAGTCATGGGTGGCCAGGTTGTCGCCCAGGACTGCGCCCTCGCACGACTTCGCCAGTGCGCCGACCTGCTGTTCCACGGTTGCTTGTCTCGTCTTGGGGAAGACCATGACAACCAGGTAGGTCTCTTCCGGCAACACGTGCTGGTTGGAAGCCTTTTGTTGCAAGGCTGTGAACGCTGGTGTCGCCAGCGTCACATTCCAGACGGGCAGCTTCTTGCTGGCCAGCGTGTTGATGAATTCAGAGGCCTTCTCCAGTTTGGGGAAAGACGCCAGCACAATGCGCTCTTCCGCCTTTGGCCGGACTTTGACCGTCACCTGCACGATCATTCCAGTGATGCCGCAGAGGCCGTAGACCTTGTCCAGATCGTTCTCGCCGAAGGTCTCGATCTTGCCGTTTGGCAACACCGCGGTGACCGCGCTGATGTTCTGGCGAAAATCTCCGTACTCGTAGCTGCCGTAGCCGCTGCCGCCCTGCGCGACCCAGCCTCCCACGGTGGAACTCTTGGAGCTAGAAGGATAAACGCGCAGCGCGAACCCCTTCTCGCCTAGAACATTCTCCAGGTTGATCCAGATGACTCCGGGCTGCACTACCGCCACTTGATTCCCGGCGTCGATGTTGAGAATCTTGTTCATTCGGGTGAAGTCAACCACGATGCCGGCCTTGGCCGGCACACTGCCGCCATAGGCGGCGCTGGCCGCGCCCCGCGGGACGATGGGAATCTTTTCCTCGTAACAGAATTTGGCCAGGCTGACCACCTCTTCGATGGTGGTGGGTTGAACCACGCCGTCTGGAGTGTGATCGATCAGGTTTCGAAGCTGCTCCGGGATTACTCCCATATCGTGGGAATAAACGATGCGTTCGATGGCATCGAACCGGACCCGGTCGCCGAAAAGAGACTGGGCTTTTTCCATCTGCTGAGTCGTTAATTGATTGTCCATGATCTTCTCTCCCCGGCTAGAAGCCGTACGAAATCTGTACCCCGATCTGGTGCCGCGCCTGCAGGTTCACTCCCGGCGCAACGTTGCCTGCAAGCTGTGCGACGCCGAAGTCGAGGTTCAGCTTGTACTTCGAACTCGGAACCACCCGCATGCAGTAGGTCAGCGTGGTTGGGATGTTGAGTGTGGGAAAGTTCATGGGATGATGCGGCTGCTGGGCTGCCTCGGAGCCGAAAATGATGGTGCTCCCGCCCGGACCCTTGAACGCAAATGCTACCGCCCCAAACGCGCGTGCTTGCCAATCCGGCGCGTTGCCGCCCATGCCCCATAGCATGGCGTTGGTTCCGCGTACTCCGAAGTTCAGCACCAGGGAAAACGGCTTGGTCGGAATGACTTTGCTGGCAACCATGTAGATGTCGCCATTGTTCTTCCCCTCCGCCATCGGACTCATACCGCCGGTCTCCATGCCTTCAAAATTGCCGACGTTGCGGTCATTGGTACGCGCCATGAATCCGACCGATAAAGCCGGAACCCATTTCTGCTTGTGGAACTCTTCCGGAATCAGGTTGGCCTTGCCGTGGAAGATCTCAAAGCCGTTCTGCCACAGCGGACTCACGTTCGTGTCGCTGCCGAAAGTATGAAATTCGTGGGTGTAACCGACTTCGAAACGCTTCCCGATCCCGACAGTAATCGATGCTTCATGAAAGTCGCCGATGATGGAACCGGCGTTGAAATAGTGGTATGCGACAACTGGGTGAAGCTTTTGCCCCTCCGCCGAAGCCGTATATGCCAGGGGGGTGACGAACACTCCGGTTTCACCTTCCCAGCCCAGAGCCTGGGCATGAAGCGTCGTCGTCAGGCTGGAAATCAGCACGATGCCGAATGCCAACACGAAAAACGCACTCAACCACCGGTACGGTCTAATTGCAGAATTCATTTTGTTAAGCATTTGTTTCCTCCGTGGGAATACCCGCCTGCTTGCTCCCGGAAAGCGCAACCTGGGTGAAAAGGATTGCAAAAGTGTCGGCCTACAGCGCCAGTTCTCGAGTCAACGCCTCCGGACTTCCATCTTGTCCACTCTTCCGTTGAAGGAGAGTGCAATTGTCGTGCCACCGCCTGATGTGCATCTTCACCATCCAGCACGACACTCCTAGGGCCAAATACTCTCCAGCAGTTCAGCGCGTGGTCGAACCTGTAGAACGGTCAGCTCGGTTGGATCCGCCTTAGCAAGAGACGAGGAAAGTCCTTTATCAAGCACAGCGCTGCGGCAAAGCGGTGACCGCAATCACGCTGCAGGTGGTTGTTTGGGCAAGCGGCGATAGCGGTTCGAGGGCTTGCGCCTGATTCCAAAAGAGATCGGCACCAAATCAAGTGCGCAGCACACGCAGTTGTTAAATGCAATGCCAGCTAACGTCAAGGCATTCGTTGATTGCCCAGAGAATCCACTCAAGAGGAACACTTCCCGGCGAGTGGCCATTCAACTAGCATCTGGAGTGACCTGTGCGCAAGAATGGAACACCAGTAATCTGCTCAGTTCTGGAACACATGCGCAGTTTTGGAACATGGCGCCCTGGGCGGATGGAATTGAGGAACTGCGGGTTCAGCGGGCAGTCAGCAATGCACTTCCTCGGCCAGCAGATGGTACTCTTCCAGCTTGCGATACAGGGTATTGCGGGCAATTCCCAGACGTTCAGCCGTCTTCTTGATGTTTCCGCCACACTGACTCAGGGCTTCGGCGATGGCCTGTTTCTCAACATCGCGCAGCGACTTGATCTCGTGGTTCAATTGCGCCGGAGCAGGCTCCGCCACCGGTGCGCTCGGTGGTTGAGGCGCGACTTCATTCGGCAACTCGAGGTCAGCAGACGTCAGTACTCGTTTGTCACCCATACGGACCATCGCTCTCTCGATGGCATTCTCCATTGCACGCACATTGCCAGCCCAGGGGCCGGAGGCCAGGTTCTGCTGAAAGTTGTCATCGATTTCCACTGGAGGGTAGCCAAACTCCGCCGAAAGCTTGTTCACCAGGGCACGCGTCAGCAGCGGAAAATCTTCCCGCCTTTCGCGCAGCGGCGGGACCGTCAGTTCCAGTACGGCAAGGCGATAGTACAGATCCTCGCGAAAGCGGCCGTTTTCAACCTCTTTGCGTAAGTCGCAATGGGTAGCTACGATGATGCGGATATCGACCTCTATCTCGCGCGCCGAACCAATGCGCGAGACGGTTTTGTCGTGCAGCACACGCAGAAGTTTGGCCTGCACCGTCAGCGTCATCTCCCCAATCTCGTCGAGGAAGATGGTCCCACCATTGGCGCACTCGAATTTTCCCGCTTGCCCGCCTTTCCTTGCGCCCGTAAAAGAACCGTCCACGTAACCAAAGAGTTCGCTCTCCACCAGACTCTCGGGCAGGGCGGCGCAGTTGATGGCGACAAATGGGCCACTGCGGCGCACGCTGGCGTTGTGGATGGCGTTCGCGAACATCTCCTTGCCGGTCCCGCTCTCCCCCAGGATCAGCACATTGGAACAGCAGTCCGCAGCCCGGATGGCCCAGTCTTTCGCCGCCTTCATGGCCGGGCTCTCGGCGACGATGTCGTCGAAGGTGTGGCGGTGCAAGTTGACGCTGACGGGGCGCTTCACAATGGCGTGGTCGTCCAATTCCCGGAAAAACGCAATGGTCCCGACGACGCCCCCTTTCTCATCGTGCAGCGATGACACCGAGCTCTGAATTCGCCTGCCGGCTTTATCGACAATCTCGCGGCTGTCATACTCCTTGCCGCTTTTCAGGACCTTGACGATCGGGGCATCGCTGGCGCAGACCTCCGCCAGGGGACGCCCTTTGGCCAGCGTCGACTTGATCCCCAACAGTTCGCCGGCGCGCGCATTGATCTCGGTGACGATATCGTTCCGGTCAATGGCGATCAATCCGTCCGTCATGCCGCGCAGCAGCGCCTTGGAATAGTGCGAGACCACGTAAAGCTGGTGTGTGGCCTGCTCCAGGCGCAACTGATTCTCGATCGCCCGCACGGTTGCAACCACCATGCCAATGGTGTGCGGATTGGCGTAGCGGAAATCGCCGCTGGCATCCAGGATACCCAGGATATTGCCCTGCGGATCCCGGATGGGTGAAGCCGAGCAGGTCAAGAAGTGGTTTTCTTCGCAGAAGTGTTCCCAGGCAAAAATCTGCACCGGCTGTTTTTCCGCCAGCGCGGTTCCGATGGCGTTGGTGCCCTTCCGCTCCTCCGACCAGGTGCCTCCGGGACACAGGTGCACCTCGCGGCTGCGGGAAACAATGGCTTTGTCCCCGATCACGTCGAGCAGGAAGCCGTTCTCATCGGTAAGCACGACCTGGAACGCCGAGCCGCTCACCAGGTGGTACAAGTCGCGCATAAACGGCCGGGCAATACGCATCAATTGCTGTTTTTCGTACAGGCGTTCTTCCAGGTGGTTCGATCCGTCGGGGCCCGGGTTGATCTGCTGGAAAGGATTGACGTTGAGCGCGCGACAGCGTTGCCAGGAGTTTGCCACCGAGGTGCGAACCAGGCTGGCATCCAGCACATTCTTGTCGAGATAGAGTTCCCACGCTTTCTTGCCCAGCGTGAGAGGAAGCGGAGGCATGCTCGTATCCCCCTCTTGGGTTTTCCGAACCGATCTCGCAACAACAACCGTCGAGGTTCTCTACCCTGGAGCGCGACCTCGTGGAAGGAGTCTAGCAGCAGCGTAGACAAGACGCGGTGACGCCTAAACATACTTACGGTGACAGCTGATTCCGGGTATTGTGAGCCGAACCTGCCTGCGCCGGCTCCCCAGCCAACCGGTTCACTGCTGTGACGGTGCCGGCATCGCGGCGGCTCGGAGTGGGACATGGCAATGGAGTTCCGGCCGATCTGGCGCAAGTTAGCGAAGAAATTGGTGGCGGCGGGAGGACTCGAACCTCCGACCTACGGATTATGAGACCGTCGCTCTAACCACCTGAGCTACACCGCCACGGTGAACTGACAGAAGGGGACAAGCCGGAACTGCGGCCTGATCGGAATTCCCACAGGAGGATGGTCGCGAAGGGCGACGCATCCAACCCCCTCGATTCTAAGAGGCGGCCCGAACCAGTGTCAAACCTGCAGGCTGGCCGTCTTTTCTATCCACCTCACTCGTAGCGCAGGCCCTGGATGGGATCGAGTTGCGACGCCTTGCGCGCGGGATAGTAGCCAAAGAGAATGCCCACCCCGGCCGAAAATAGGCCTCCCACTGCAAAGATGTCGGGAGTAAGCTTGGTCGGAAACTGGAACAGGCTCTCCACCGCGTAGGAAGAAAACACGCCCGCCAGCACCCCAAAGATCCCGCCCAGCAAGCTGAGCACGATGGCCTCGCTCAGGAATTGGCGTTGCACGTCGAATTCGGTCGCCCCCACCGCCAACCTCACTCCAATCTCGCGGGTGCGCTGGGTCACCGAGACCAGCATGATATTCATGATCCCGATCCCTCCCACCAGCAGCGACAGCGACGCCACACTGGCCATGAGAATCGTCATGATCTGGCTGGTGGCCAGTTGGGCCTGCACCACATCTTCCGGGCGGCGGACGTTGAAATCGTCGTCTTCCGCGGCGTTGAGATGGTGACGCTCCCGCAGCAACCCTACAATCTGCCTGGTGGCCTGGGGCATGGCATCGCGCGACACCGCCGAGAGGAAGATATCGTCAAGCCAGAACTGGCCGGTGATGCGCTTCTGCACCGTGGTATAGGGCATGACGATGAAATCGTCCTGGTCCTGCCCGGTCGCCGAGAAGCCCTTACGTTGCAGCACGCCCAGCACCTTGCACGGTATGCTGTTGATCCGGACCGTCTGGCCGATGGGGTCTTCATTACCAAACAGGTTCTCCACCACGGTCTGGCCCAGCACGCACACCGTGGCATCGGTCTCCACGTCAGACATGCTGAAGAAGGTACCCGAACGAAGAGTCCAGCGGCGAATCTCCAGGAACTCCGGGGTCACCCCGCGATACTGGGTGGACCAGTTCTCTCCGCCATACACCACCTGAATATGACCGTCGACGTTGGGCGACATGCTCTTGATGAGCGACACCTGCTCCAGGATGGCGGTCGCATCGCCCAGAACCAGGGTTCGGGAACCGCGGGACCCCATGCGCATCCCGTTGCGGGCGCGGCTGCCCGCTTCCACCCAGATGAAATTGTCGCCCAGGCTCTGCAACTGGTCCGCAATACCGCTGCTTCCGGCATTACCAATGGCAACCACGCAGATAAACGCTCCCACCCCAACTGCGATGCCCAGGATGGTGAGCACACTGCGGATCCAGTTGCGCCGCAACGCCAGAAAAGCCTCGCGCAATACAGTTTTGAGGTTCATCCCGATCAGAGTCCGAGGGTGAGCGAAACCGGACCTTGATAGTGTATTGCTCGCGCCCATCCCAGTCGACCCGGGGCGAAAGAGTTCGACCGCAAGATACGGATAGTTCATGGTGACTTTGCGCCGTACCTTGAACGAATGCGGCTAACCAACATGGCGAAAACTATAACCATCAAAGACCGGCTCGAAGCGCTGAACTGGGATGATCTCAGCGAGGCACTGGATCGCGACGGGTACGCCCTGACTCCGGGGCTGTTGCGACCCCAGGAATGCGCCCGCCTGGTCGAGGCCTACGACGACAACTCGCTGTTCCGCAGCCAGGTGGTGATGGCGCGCTTCGGATTCGGTCGCGGGGAATACAAGTATTTCAAGTATCCCTTGCCGGAAATGGTGTCGGATCTGCGTGAACGCACCTACCCTAAACTCGCTCCGATCGTGAATCGGTGGGCCGCTCAAACCCGAAGCAATTCCTATCCCGAACATTACGAGGAGTTCCTCAAGGTGTGCCACGGGGCTGGACAGGACAAGCCCACGCCGCTCCTACTGAAATATGAGGCAGGCGACTTCAACTGCCTGCACCAGGATCTTTACGGCGCCATCGCCTTCCCTTTTCAGATGACGTTTTTTCTGAGCCGGCGTGAGGTGGATTATTCGGGCGGGGAATTCGTGCTGGTGGAGCAGCGTCCGCGCATGCAGTCACGGGCCGTGGTGATCACTGCCGAACAAGGGCAGGCGGTGATCTTTCCTACCCGTTATCGGGCGGTGTCCGGTACGCGCGGAATCTATAAAACCAACCTGCGGCACGGGGTCAGCCGGCTGCGGTCGGGCAAGCGATTCACCTTGGGCATCATCTTCCACGACGCGCAATAGCCTCTTCGGCTCACGGTTTGTCGTGTGAACTGCGGCGCATGCGCTCCAGGTAAACCTGCTCCGCCGGACGGTCATATTCGCGCAGGATGTGGCGCACGCTGCGGCCGCTGACCAGGTGACAAATCTCTTCCGCCAGGTTCTTGGCGTGGTCGCCGGCACGCTCCAGGGCCTGGCTTATGAAGACGATGTGGAAGCTCTCCTGCCGGAGCTCGTTTCCTGGATTCTCGATGTGGCGAATGAACAGCAGGTTACGCAAGCGGTCGATCTCGGCATCGGCTTTCAGCACCTCCAGGGCCCGCTTCACATCGCGCGCGGAAAACGCCTCGGTGACGTCTGCCAGCATGAGGGCGAGGATGTTCGCCATGTGGGCCAGGTCGTGGGTGTCTTGCGACTGCAGCCGCGGCGCCACGGTTTGCAAGCGGTTCGCGACGTTGAGCAGCAAGTCGCCAATGCGCTCCAGTTCGAGGATGAACTTCAGGCAAGCCAGCAATTCGCGCGCCTGGGTGCCGGATCCCCGGGCCACGGCTATGGTCACGTCTTCGTTGATCTGGCGGTCCAGGCTGTCCAGTTCTTCTTCATGTTTGCGGACCTGCTCGCAAAATACCGTGGAGCCCGACTGAATCCCTTCCGCAACCGCCTTGGCCGCTAACTGCGCGACCTGGCACCCGCGCAAGGTCAGTTCCGGAAGATGGGGGTTTGCCGGGAATAGGACCGGTTGCGTGGCATTCATGGGACACCTCGAAGCGCTTTCCTGCCAACCGTTCGGAGGACCGCATTCTACGTGGATTCAGGATAGCAGGAGGTGGTATCGGTCACTAGGGGATGTGACGCGCATCACCGATGGGCTGTTCACCAGCTTCTAGAGTGACTGCAGACCGGTGCGGCTTAGGATTGCTGCGTTCGCAGCTCTGCGCCGGGCCCGCTGCGAACCGTCAGAGTGGCCATGAAGTACATCGACGAGTATCGTGACCAGCGCATCGCCCGCGCCCTGGCGGCCGAAATTGCGTCGCGTACCACCCGGCCCTGGGTGTTGATGGAGATCTGCGGCGGCCAGACCCACACCATCATGCGCTACGGATTGGACGAACTGCTCCCCCCTTCGCTGGAACTGGTGCATGGCCCGGGATGTCCGGTTTGCGTTACCCCGCTCGAAACCATTGATAAAGCCATCACCCTGGCCTCCCGTAGCGACGTGATCCTGGTTTCTTACGGAGACATGTTGCGCGTGCCCGGGTCGCATTCCGACCTGTTCCGCGTGAAAGCCGAGGGCGGCGACGTTCGGGTTGCCTACTCGCCCACCGAGGCGGTGAAGATTGCCCGCCAGCATCCCCAGCGCAAGGTGGTGTTCCTGGCCATTGGGTTTGAGACCACGGCGCCCGCCAACGCCATGGCTGCCTGGCAGGCAAAGAAGGAAGGCTTGCAGAATTTTTCCATGCTGGTATCGCACGTGCTGGTTCCGCCCGCGATCCGCGCCTTGATGGTGTCGCCGGAAAATCGCGTGCAGGGTTTTATCGCTCCCGGTCACGTGTGCACGGTCATGGGGTGTGAGGAATACGAGAGCCTGGTGCGGGACTTTCGTGTGCCCATCGTGGTGGGCGGGTTCGAGCCGGTCGACCTGCTGGAATCGGTGCTCATGCTGGTCCGGCAGCTGGAAGCAGGCGCAGCCAAGCTTGAAAACCAGTACGGGCGGTCGGTCAGCTACCAGGGCAACCGTCCGGCGCAGCAGATCATGCAGGAAGTGTTCGAAGTGGCGGACCAGAAGTGGCGCGGCATTGGCAACATCCCGCGAAGCGGGCTGCGATTGCGCGACGAGTATGCCGCGTACGATGCCAACCGCGTTTTTGCACTGGCGGATGTGAGCGTAGAAGAACCAGCCGAGTGCATCAGCGCCCAGGTGCTGCAAGGCCTGAAGAAGCCGCCGGAGTGCCCCATGTTCGGAATGCGCTGCACCCCGGAAAACCCCATGGGAGCGCCCATGGTTTCATCGGAAGGCGCCTGCGCCGCCTACTATCGCTACCGGCGGCACACAGTCGCCAGCTAGGAGCAGGATTTTGTCGCAAGCTCGGACCATCGCCGAACTCAGTTGCCCCACGCCGCTGCCGGCCCGGGACAGAGTTCTGCTGGGCCACGGCAGCGGTGGCACGCTCAGTGCCGAACTGCTGCGTGACGTCTTCCTGCCGGCGCTGGGTAATCCGGTGCTCACTCAACTCAATGACCAGGCCGTGGTAAGCGTCGGCGGAGTGCGCCTGGCATTCACCACGGATTCGTTCGTGGTGAAGCCCCTGTTCTTTCCCGGTGGCAATATCGGCTCGCTGGCCGTACATGGCACGGTGAATGACCTGGCGGTGGGGGGAGCTACGCCCCTGTTCCTGAGCGCGGCATTCATCATTGAGGAAGGCTTTTCGATGGACGAGTTGCGGCGAGTGGTGAACTCGATGCAGTCAGCTGCCGCCGCGGCCGGCGTGCAGGTGGTCACGGGTGACACCAAAGTGGTTGAGCGGGGCAAGGGTGACGGGTTGTTTATCAACACCACCGGCATCGGCATTGTTCCCGACGGTCTTGAGCTTTCTGCGGACCACGCTCGTCCCGGCGACAAGGTCCTGCTCAGTGGCGGCATTGGAGAACACGGCATCGCCATCCTGGCGCAGCGCGAGGGATTGGAATTCGAAACCACCATCCAGAGTGACAGCGCGGCGCTCCATACCCTCGTCGCCGCCATGCTCAAGGCAACGAGTGCAATCCGCTGCATGCGCGATCCCACCCGGGGAGGGCTTTCCAGCACGTTGAACGAAATCGCGGCGCAGTCGCGCGTGGGCATCGCAGTGGACGAATCGGCGATCCCCGTCCGCGAAGAGGTCCGAGGCGCGTGCGAACTTCTCGGGCTGGATCCCATGTACGTAGCGAATGAAGGCAAACTGGTGGCCATCGTCGAACCCAGTTCTGCCGACGCCGTACTCAACGCGATGCGGAATCATCCCTTGGGGCAGCACGCGCAAATCATCGGCACCGTGAACCGCGAGAACCGCGGGCTGGTGACGATGCGCACGACGCTCGGTACCACGCGCATTGTGGACATGCTCGCGGGCGACCAGTTGCCGCGAATCTGTTGAGGTCCCATGCACGAGATGGGCATTGCCAACTCGATCCTGGAGGCGGTCAAGACCGAGGCCGCACGTTATCCCGGAGCCCAGCCGCGCAAGGTCGGAGTCAGGATCGGCGCTCTCCAGGCCATTGACCAGGAGTCTCTCCGCTTCTGCTTTGAGGCGATCGTGCGCGAGACCGAACTGGAAGCACTGCAACTGGAGATCGAGCTTTGTCCACGCCGTCACCGCTGTCTGCCGTGCGGGCGGGAATTTATTGTGCACGACTATGAATTTCAATGTCCCCAATGTGGGGAAGTTCGCTCTGAGTGCATTGGGGGAGACGAACTGGCGTTAGCTTACCTGGAGGTAGAAGAGTATGAACCGAGTGCCGCTGGAGCAGAAAGTACTCAGTGAAAATGACCGCATCGCGGCCGAACTGCGGGCCCGCTTCCGCGAGCACGGCATCTTTTGTCTGAACCTGATCAGTTCGCCGGGTTCGGGCAAAACCAGCCTGCTCGAGCGCACTCTGGAAAGCTTGCCCAGGCACGATCGGGTTGCGGTGCTGACCGGTGACATCCAGACCGACAACGACGCGGCGCGCCTCCGGCGCTTTGGCTTTCCGGTAAAGCAGATCACCACCGGCGGCACCTGTCACCTGGACGCCCGCATGATCGAGCGCCATCTGGCCGACTGGAAGCTAGAAGATATTGATCTGCTGTTTATTGAGAATGTTGGCAACCTGGTATGCCCCTCGAGCTACGATCTGGGCGAAGCGGCCAAGGTAGTGGTGCTGAGCGTTACCGAAGGCGAAGACAAGCCGCTGAAATATCCCTCCATATTCTTCAAGTCAGAATTACTGGTCCTGAACAAAATTGACCTGCTACCCTACGTGCCCTTCGATCTCAACGCCGCGGTGGAGAATGCGCGGCGGGTGCATCCCGGCATGGAGATCGTGAAAGTGTCCTGCCTCACCCGCAATGGCCTGCACGATTGGATGATGTGGCTGGAGCAGCACCGACGGGCGGCGAAGCCGGCTGTGGCGCCCGTGGCCAAGCAGCCTGCGGTGCAAGTGTGATTCGTATCAGGGCAGGCCTTCAGGCATGACGCAGAGGCTGGGTTGTGAGAGCGCCTTCAGGCGCTAGTTTTCGGAAATCGGAGTTTCATCACCGGCACATCGGCTCCGCTCACGTTACGAAGGTAGCAAAAGCGGGTCACAAGTGCGCATTTACACCTAGCCCAGTGACTGTCATCACATCCGCCTACAAGAACGACTCCTAAACTGAGTTGTTGGTCCAATTTCCCTGATTTTGGGAGCATTGCTTCCGAAACTTGGAGGAAGAAGAAGAGGAGGGACATGGCTACCGGCGCGTTAAGCGACTTTGCCAAACCTGCCCCGCCCAACCAGGACAAGCGCTGGCGTCTGGTGGATGCCACCATGCGCCGCCTGGGTCAGCATCCTCGCGGTCTCATCGAAACCCTGCACACCGTCCAGGAAGCCTACGGCTATCTAGACGAGGAGGCATTGCGCTACGTAGCCACCTCCCTGCGGGTACCGCTGAGCCGCGCCTACGGCGTGGCGACCTTCTATCACTTCTTCACCCTGAAACCAGCCGGGGAACACACGTGCGTGGTGTGCATGGGAACGGCTTGCTACATCAAGGGAGCTCCCCAGTTGCTGGACACCGTGAAACGCGACCTCGGGGTAAAGCCCGGCGAGACCACCTCCGACGGCAAAGTGTCGGTGCTCACCGCCCGCTGCCTGGGTTCCTGTGGCCTGGCGCCAGCCGTGGTTTATGACCGCGAAGTGGCCGGCAAAGTCACTCCCCATGGCATGCGCGAGCACCTGGCGCAGTGGAAGACGCCATGACACCCGAGGAACTGGAGCAAATATCCGAATCGGAGCACGAAGCACAGGGTAAGTTTGCGCATCGTGTGAACGTCTGCGTCGCCGCCGGATGCCTCTCCTGCCAAAGCCAGTCGGTGAAGGACGCGCTGGACAAAGACATCACACGCCGCGGCTGGGAAGGCCGCTGCCAGACCAAGGGCGTCGGCTGCATGGGATTATGCGCCGAGGGGCCACTGGTCTCCACCGACAACGGCACCATGTACAAGGGCGTCACCGCGGCGGACGCACCCGAGATTCTCGACAGCGTAGAAAGCTCCCCGATCGAGCGCCTGCTGTGCCCCACGGACGTTCCCTTCTTCCAGCGGCAAAAGAAAATCGTCCTGGAGAACTCGGGCATCATCGACGCGGAACGTATCGAGGACTACATCGGCAGCTTGGGATACGGAGCGCTGATCAAGGTGCTCACCGAGATGACCCCGCCCGAAGTGATCCAGGAAGTGGTCAAGAGCGGGCTGCGGGGACGCGGCGGCGCCGGATATCCCACCGGCCTGAAGTGGAGCACGGTGGCGAAAGCGGCGGGCCCTGCAAAGTTCATCATTTGCAACGCCGATGAAGGCGACCCCGGTGCCTTCATGGATCGCAGCGTGCTGGAGAGCGATCCCCACCGGGTGCTCGAAGGCATGCTGATTGCCGCTTACGCGGTGGGTGCGTCCGAGGGATTCATCTACGTCCGCGCGGAATATCCGCTGGCCATCAAGCGGCTGCGCACCGCCATCCGCCAGGCGGAGCGGATGGGCCTGCTGGGCACCAGCATCTGCGGCACACGTTTCAGTTTCCGCATTGATCTGCGGCTGGGAGCCGGCGCCTTTGTGTGCGGAGAAGAAACCGCGCTCATCGCCTCGGTCGAAGGCAAGCGCGGCACTCCCCGTCCGCGGCCACCCTATCCCGCGCAGGAAGGCCTGTTCGGCGAGCCCACCCTGATCAATAACGTGGAGACCTTTGCCAATATTTCACCGATCATCCGCAACGGCGGCGACTGGTACGCCAAGATCGGTACCGAGAAGAGCAAAGGCACCAAAGTATTCGCGCTGGCCGGACGGGTCCAGAACACCGGACTGGTGGAAGTGCCCATGGGCGTCACGCTGCGCGAAATCGTTTTCGAGATCGGTGGCGGCATTCCCGAAGGCCGAAAGTTCAAAGCGGTGCAGACCGGCGGACCCTCCGGCGGATGCTTGCCCGCTGAGTTGCTCGACATGCCGGTGGATTACGAATCGCTGGCCCGCGCCGGCTCAATCATGGGGTCGGGCGGCATGATCGTGATGGACGAAAGTTCGTGCATGGTGGATGTGGCCAAGTACTTCATGGATTTCTGCATGACCGAATCCTGCGGCAAGTGCGTCCCCTGCCGCGTCGGTACTTATCAGATGCACCGGCTTCTCGAATCCATCACTCAGCTTGAAGGGACTCCGAAGGATGTGGCCTTACTGACTGAGCTGTGCGATTTGCTGAAGAACACCAGCTTGTGTGGGCTGGGCCAATCCGCCCCCAATCCCGTAATCAGCACCATGCGCTCGTTTGCCGATGAATACAAAGCCCATGTAGAAGAGCGCAGATGCCCGGCGGGCGTCTGCGGCAATCATAGAAACAGCGAGGAGCCGGCATGAACCGCCCCGCGGCCAATATCAAAACCCTCAAGATTGACGGTCGCGACGTAACCGCCCGTCCGGAAGAGACCATCCTCGAGGTGGCGCGCCAGAACAACATCTTCATTCCCCGCCTGTGCGAACTGAAGGGGCTGAGCACGGTCGGCGCCTGCCGCCTGTGCCTGGTGGAAGTGAAGGGCTCCAATCGCCTGCTGCCGGCCTGTGTGACCCGGGTGGAAGAAGGCATGGAAGTGACGACTTCTTCGGAGCGCCTGGACGGCTATCGCAAGGCCATTCTGGAACTGCTGTTTACCGAGCGCAACCATATCTGCTCAGTGTGCGTGTCCAATGCCCACTGCGAACTGCAGAGCCTGGCGCAGAAGCTCGGTATCACCCACGTGCACTTTCCCTACCGCTATCCCGTGGTCGCGGTGGATGCGTCGCACGAGCGCTTCATCGTGGACCACAACCGCTGCATCCTGTGCAGCCGCTGTGTGCGCGTGTGCGAGGAGATTGAAGGGGCGCATACCTGGGACATCATGGGCCGCGGCATTGACGCCCTGGTCATTACCGACCTGAACCAGCCCTGGGGATCTTCGGAAAGCTGCACCGGCTGCGGCAAGTGTGTGCACGTTTGCCCCACCGGGGCGCTGTCGGAAAAGGGAAGGTCCGTCGCCGAGATGCTCAAGCGGCGGCAATTCCTGCCCTACCTGACGCTGATGAGGGAGGACCGGGAGTGAGTAAGATGCGCCTGGCAACAGTGTGGCTGGATGGCTGTTCGGGATGCCACATGTCTCTTCTCGATCTGGATGAGCGCTTGCTCGCGGTCGCCGAGAAGGCGGACCTGGTGTACAGCCCGCTGGTGGACAACAAGATTTTCCCCGAAGACGTGGACATCACCCTGGTCGAAGGGGCAGTCAGCAACGAAGAAGACCTGCACAAAATAAGGATGGTCCGCGAGCGCACCCGCATCCTGGTTTCACTGGGAGATTGCGCCGTGACCGCAAACGTCCCGGGCATGCGGAATCCGTTCCTCACCAGCGAAGTGTACGACCGCGCCTACCGCGAAAACGTGACCTTTGACCCGGGGATTCCCAACCAGGTAATACCGCCGCTGTTGCCTTACTCGCGGCCGGTGCATGAAATTGTTCCGGTGGACGTGTTTGTTCCCGGCTGCCCGCCCTCGGCGGATGTCATTTTCTATGCGGTTAGCGAACTACTCGAAGGCCGCATCCCCGAGTTGAGCGCCAAGACGCGTTTCGGAGCTTAGAAGGTTAGGAGCCGCAGTGGAGCGAAGGACCATCGTTATCGACCCGGTCACCCGCATCGAAGGACATGCCAAGATCACGCTGCACCTCAACGAGCAGGGACGCGTGGAAGATGCCCACTTCCATGTGACCCAGTTCCGGGGATTCGAGAAATTCTGCGAAGGCCGACCGTTTTCCGAGATGCCGTCGCTGATGGCGCGCATCTGCGGCATTTGCCCGGTGAGCCACCTGATCGCCTCGGCCAAGGCTTGCGATGCCTTGCTGGCGGTGCGCATTCCGCCTACCGCCGACAAGTTGCGGCGGATTTTCGGCCTGGCCCAGGTGGTGCAGTCGCACGCCCTCAGCTTGTTTTATCTTTCCTCCCCCGACTTGCTCCTGGGCATGGATGCCGATCCCGCCAGCAGCAACCTCTTCGGCGTTCTGGCCAAAAACCCCAGCCTGGCGCGCGATGGCATCCGGCTGCGGCAGTTTGGCCAGCAGATCATCGAGCGCCTGGGCGGCAAACGGATTCATCCCGCCTGGATTGTTCCCGGCGGCGTAAGCGAACCGCTGACGGTGCAGAATCGCGATGCCATCCTGGCTTCGCTTCCCGAGGCTTTGGCCATCGCCGAGCGCACCATGGAGTGGTTCAAAGGCACCACCGAGCAGTTCCGGGAGGAAATCGCCAGCTTCGGCAACTTCCCCACTTTGTTCATGGGCATCGTGAAAGAGGATGGCGGGTTGACCTTCTACGACGGCAAGATCCGGATGGCAAATGCCGCCGGGGACGTGGTTGCCGACGGTTTGGATCCCGCCCGCTACGCGGACTACCTTGGCGAAAAGGTGGAGAGCTGGAGCTACCTGAAATCGACCTATTACAAGCCCAAGGGCTTTCCCGATGGCATCTACCGCGTGGGACCGCTGGCCCGGGTAAATGTGGCGGACCGTTGCGGCACTCCGCGGGCCGACCAGGAGCTGGCAGAGTTCCACGAACTGCAGCGCACCGCGGTGCTCAGTTCGTTCCACTACCACCACGCGCGCCTGATCGAGATTCTTTATTGCGTGGAACGCATGCAGCAGCTCCTGACCGATCCGGAAATCCTTTCCAAGCATGTGCGCGCCTTTGCCCGGCCCAACGCGTTGGAAGGGGTCGGCGCGGCGGAAGCGCCGCGGGGCACGCTGTTCCATCACTATAAGATCGACGAGCAGGGGCTGATCCGCTGGGCCAACCTGATCATCGCCACCGGGCACAACAACATCGCCATGAACAAGAGCATTCTGCAGGTGGCAAAACACTTCGTTCACGGCGAGCGCCTCGCGCCGGGCATGCTGAACCGGGTGGAAGCTGTGATCCGCTGCTATGACCCGTGCCTGAGCTGTTCCACCCACGCGGCCGGCCAGATGGCGCTCCAGGTTCAACTGCTCAATGCCGCTGGCGAAGTTTTGGATGAGGTGGTTCGAGGTTGACACCGCTGACAAAGGACGACGGCATGGCCCGCATCTTGATCCTCGGCTACGGAAATCCGCTGCGCTCGGATGATGGTTTGGGATGGCGCGCGGCGGAAGAGCTGTCGCGCACCTTGTCCTCGGCAGACGTGGACATCCTCGCCCGGCACCAGCTCACCCCGGAGCTGGCCGGTCCGCTAAGCCAGGCGGCGACGGTCTTCTTTATTGACGCTTCGCGCGAAGGAGAGCCCGGTGAACTCAGTTGCGTGCCGGTGACTCCACAAGCGTCAGGGGCGGGCTTTTCGCACCAGCTTTCGCCCGCCGCGGTTTTGGCGTTGTCGCAACTGCTCTTTGGCACCAGCCCACGCGCTTTCCTGGTCTCTCTGTGCGGCCAAAACTTTGATCATGGCGAAAACCTCTCCCCTCCGGTTGCCGCCGGGCTGCCACGCTTGACCGCCCTGGTTGGACAATTGGTTCAGCATCTTGGCCAGCAGCAAGCAGTCAGGAGTCGGTAGTCAGGAGTCAGGAAGCCGGCCTTGGATTTTCCTGACTACTGAGCACTGGCTCCAGCCCCCTGGTCCATGTCCCACCGGTCAGGTAATCCGGTAACCAGTTACCTGGCCCTCTGCCGCATGACCTCTCGGCAGTCCGTAACTTGTTGCCCACCCAAACCCGCGCCTATCCTTAGTTCTATGTCGCCTCAGTCTCTCTTGTTCTCCTCCGACGAGGAGACGTCGCGCCGGCTGACCCAGGCTCTCCAGGAGCTTGAACTCCAGGTCGTACGCTGCACCGAAATCTTTGACGCCGTCGAGAAGATCACCACCCGCAGCTACGACGTAATCGTCGCCGACTGGGATGACGGGGTGGAAGCCAGTTTCCTGCTGAAAACCGCCCGCGAGTTGAAGCTGAACAGCAACGCCTTCACCATGGCCATCGCCAACGCACCGGAAGCGCACGCTGCTGCGCGCCTGGTCGGCGCCAACCTGGTGCTGGGAAAGCCGATCATTCCCGACCAGGCCAAGTTGGCGTTGCTGAGTTGTGACGATTTCTTGCGCGCGATGAAGAATTGGCTGCCGAGATTGTTGCCCGCCCAGCCTGCGCAAAATGCGCGGGCCCGGGTCGCGACGGCCGCGGTCGGGTCCACCCCCGCCGCGAGTGCATCCCCGCCCCCAAGCGCGCTGTTGAAGACTACCGCCGAGGCGGTTCCCGCGGCCGCCCAGCGGCGGGTCGCCCTATGGCCCTACGTGGCCCAGCCGGCAGGCGCGAAATCGAAGCGTACCCGCGGTCCCGGCAAACTGCTTCTGACGGTCGCGCTGGGTGTGGCTTTCTTCTCGGTGGGCTACGTTTCCAGTGAACCCGCGCGGGGCGAGGCCCTGGCCAGTTCGGTGACCAGGATTTATGAGCGCGCCGTGGAAAAGACAGCAGGCTGGCTGCAGGGATCGAAACCGGATAGCCGCGCAGAATTGTCCGAACTCGCCCAGGCGACGGATCCCGAAGCCAAGCGTTCCAACCGCCGCATCACGGTCACGCCGGTGTACGGATACAACGAAGCCACCGCGAACCCACCAGCTGTCAAGCCGGTGGCGAAACCCCAGCCCGAACCTCCGGCGGAACCCGAAGTGAGCACCACTGCCGCGGTGCGCATCCCGGACAGCCTCAAGGCTCCGATCGACGCCTCGACCGCGGTGCGCAACGTGGCCTCACGCATTACACCGACCTTGCTAGGCGCGCTGGAACCAGTCAGCGTACCCGAAGACCTGGCCCGCAGGCTGATACTGCAGAAGGTAGACCCGAGCTACCCGGAACAGGCCTTGCGCGCTGGGCTCCAGGGGCCCGTGGTTCTGCAGGCATTGATCTCGCGCGATGGCAGTATTCGGGACCTGAAGCTGGTTCACGGTTCGTTGCTGCTGGGAAAGGCTGCTTACCAGGCGGTGAAACAGTGGCGCTACAAACCGTATCTGCTCAACGGCCAGGCCGTTGAAGCCCAGACTTATGTGACCGTGGACTTCCGCCTTCCGCAATAGTCGTCAGTCATCCGTCGTCAGTCGTCAGGAAAGCCGATCCTCTGCAGAGGCGTAGCTGCGCCTAAAGACGCAATCACGGAGCACGACGATCGGCATGGCTGAAGCGATGCCCTGATACGAATCAGCTCAAGGCGGCAACAACTCAGAGGATGCAGCGAAGACGCGAGATTCACCTCGCACCTTACTTATCAACGAGTTCACAACTTTTTACATCGTTTTACCCCTATTTGACACTGGCCCTGTCTCGGTCAACTATGTTTGCTGTCGAGCTGATCCAAGCGCGGCTCGGATCAGGAGACTAGTATGAAACCAAAATGGTTTCGGAACGAGCGAACCCGGCTGATTCTGACTCTGGAACTCGCCGTGGTGTTGCCGGCCGCCGTTTTGGTGCTGCTGAGCGCCTTGCATTTGAAATCCATCCAGCGCGACCGGGCGGTGGAAGCGGCGATTCAGCGCGACTTCAGCCAGGTCCTGGCCATCTCCGAGAAGCAACTCGATCACAAACTGTACGACCTGTCCGATGATGTTCGCGCCGAGTTCCCCAATCCCGAAGAGGCTTGCACCGCCACGCTCGACAAGATTCTCGCGGCCCATCCCTATATCGCCCACGTGTACATGTTCATTCCCGGTCATGGGCTGATGCTCCGGTCGCAGCCCAACCGGGAGCAAGATTCCAACTTTCAGGCCGAAGCCGGCTACATCTCAAAGATGACCGAAGGCTGGCTGACCATGGATTTCGATGACATGGCGAAGCGGCTTGGCAAGATGCAAGAGAAGGGCATGCCCTACTACTTCGATGTCAGCTGGCCAAGCCGGGGCGACAGACATCTGTTTCAAACCACATCCATATTCTTGATACGCAACGAACATACTGGGAAGGTGGCGATCGCTGGCGCGACCTTCGAAGCGGAATACCTGCGCGACCAGTTCTTCCCGGAAATGCTGAATACCGTGATGAGCCGGAACCAGGCCGAGGCGCAAAGCGAGGGCAACCCCGCGGTCATGATGGTCCATGCCAAAAGCGACTATGAGCCCCTGGCGGTTTGTGCCGGTTGGGATGGCGGCACTCCGGAAGTGGAGCGCAACATGGACGGTCCCTTCCAGGGCCTTACCCTGGCCATCAAGTTGCGCGGAACCACCCTGGAAGCGCTGGGCAATCATTTCGTACACACCAGCTTCCTGATTCTGGGCGGTCTGTCTCTGTTGCTGGGTGGCGGCCTCTTCCTCACTTACCGCAACGTAAGCCGGGAGATGGCGCTGGCCAAGCTGAAGTCCGATTTTGTTTCCAACGTGTCGCACGAGCTGCGCACGCCGCTCTCTCTCATCCGCTTGTATGCGGAAACCCTGGAGATGGGGCGCCTTAACAGCCCGGAGAAATACCAGGAGTATTACCAGATCATTCGCAAGGAAAGTGAGCGGCTTACCGCGCTCATCAACAACATTCTCGACTTTTCGCGCATCGAAGCCGGCCGCAAAGAATACGACTTCCGCGAAACCGACATGCGCGAACTGGTCCGCAACACGCTGGAGTCCTACCGCTACCAGATCGAGCAGCACGGGTTCACCTACGAGGAAAAGATCGACGAGGTGCCCCTGCTGCGGGTTGACCGTGAAGCCATCTCCCGCTCCCTGGTCAACCTGGTGAACAACGCGCTCAAGTACTCGCAGGACCGGAAGTACATCGGGGTCAATCTCTATCGCGACAACGGCTCGGTGAAGCTGGAGGTAATCGATCACGGCATCGGCATCCCTCCGCAGGAGCAGCCCAGGATTTTCGAGAAGTTTTACCGGGTGGGCGATCCCCTGGTCCACAACACCAAGGGGAGCGGGTTGGGCCTGGCCCTGGTACAGCACATTGTGCAAGCCCACGGGGGAGCGGTCCAGGTGGACAGCGCTCCTGGACAAGGCAGCAAGTTCACCATCGCGTTGCCGGTGAGCGCGAAGCCGGCCACCGGCGCGGCAGTATCGGCCTAACAACCTGGAGTCTGGAGAACGTACGCATGACCAGAATTCTGATTGTCGAAGACGAGCCCAACATGGTGGCCGGATTGCGTGACAACTTCGAGTACGAAGGATACGAAGTAATCACCGCCCCCGACGGAGTCGCCGGCCTGGAACGCGCCCTGAAAGAGGAGCCGGACCTGGTCGTCCTCGACGTCATGATGCCGCGCATGAGTGGGCTGGATGTGTGCAAGCAGCTCAAGTCCAAGCGGCCTTCGATTCCCGTCATCATGCTGACCGCGCGCGGCCAGGAGGTGGACAAGGTGGTGGGGCTGGAACTGGGCGCCGATGACTACGTCACCAAGCCGTTTTCCATTCGTGAGTTGCTGGCCCGGGTGAAGGCGGTCTTGCGGCGGTCCAAGGTCGTTCCCAAAGAACAGGAACGCTACGCTTTTGGCGACGTCGAGGTGAACTTGCGCAAGTGCCAGGTTTCGCGGTCGGGCAAGGCCATGGAGTTCTCTTCGAAGGAGTTTGAGCTCCTGAAATATTTTCTCTGCCACCCGGGCGAGACCTTGAGCCGCGACCGCCTGCTTGAAGAGGTGTGGGGCTATGACCATTTCCCCACCACCCGCACCGTGGACGCGCACATTGTCCGCTTGCGGCAGAAACTGGAAGCCCGGCCGGAAGAACCGCGCTTCATCCTGACCGTACACGGTACCGGTTACAAGTTCGTTGGTTAGCAACTGCTGTTTGTTGGAGACCCAGTTGGAAAACGTGCTGCCAATTCGAAGCCTGCATCGCCACCCGGCCTGGGGCCATCGCGCTGAGAGAGCGCGACACCAGTCGGAAAGTATGGCGGATGTGGTGCGCCGCAGCCTGGCACTCGAGGGCCAACTGGCAGAGTTGCGCAGTGAACACGATCGCCTGCGGCACAGCATCTTCGAAGCTGCTCACGTGCAAAGAAAGCTTTGCGGCACGCGACACCTGCGCCGGGGATCGTTTGAGATTGCCAGCGAGATCTTCCCGGTGCGCGACCTCTCCGGCGACTTCATCAGCGTGTTCGAGATCGAGGATGAGCTGGTGTTCGCCATTGGCGACATTGCGGGAAAAGGTCTGTCCGCCGGAATGTGGTTCACCCACCTGGTAAGCATGCTCCGGCTGCAGTGCGCGACCCACCGCAGTCCGGCGAAGGCGCTAGCCGCCATGAACCGTGACCTGTTGCGCCTGCGACTCGAGCTGCCGCTGACCAGCTTGCTGCTGTGCCGGTTGAAAGTGAAGAGCGGCGAAATGGCGTATTGCAACGCAGGACATCCTCCCGCCCTGCTGTTGCGCCGGGACGGCCTGGTAGAGAGCCTCACCGAAGGCGGACCTCTGCTGGGCGCGCTCGACGGAGCGTCGTTTGCCAAGGGCAACGCGACACTGCAGCCAGGCGATACCTTGGTGGGCTACACCGACGGAATCGCGGAGTGCGGCAACGGGACGGGCACAGACTTCGGCATGGATCGGCTGCTGGCCGCGGCCCAGACGTCATCCGGTTCGAGCGCCAGCGCCACCTTGTTCTCCGTGCTGGGCGCAGTTGAGGATTTCGCCGGCAGCCACGCTCGCGAGGACGACATCTCGCTGATCGTGGTGCACCGGGCAAGTGTGTGATGGAAGGTATGGGGAAATGATTGTGGCGGAATTGAGCAAAATGCGAGGCATGCCCAACTACAGCGGCGGCGTTCCATTTGTTCCTAACCGCGCTGCCACCGAGGGCCGCTCTACCGGAGTGGACAACACTCTCCTCATTCGCGAAGCCCAGCAGGGTAATGCCGCGGCCTTCGAGGAACTGGTGCGGCAGTACGACCGCGCCGTGCTGCGCCTGGCCGTGCATCTGACCGGCTCGCAGGAAGACGGCCAGGACATTTACCAGGAAGCATTCCTGCGCGCGTTTATCAATCTTGCCCGCTTCCGCTTTGAGTGCTCGTTCTACACCTGGATTTATCGCATCGTGACCAATCTCTGTCTCGACCATCTGCGGAAGAAGTCATCGCGCCGCCACGATCTGACCACTACTGTGTCTCCCGAGGGCGAGGAAGAAGAAGTGCTCGACCGCATGCCCGACCACCGGCCCGGCGCCAGCCCAGAGCGCAGCTTTGTCGGACGAGAATTGCGGGAACGCATCCGTTGCGCCATGGGCAGGCTTTCACCCCGCGAGCGGATGGTGTTCGAGTTGAAGCATTACCACGGCATGAAGCTGCGCACGGTAGCCGGAATCCTGAACACGACTGAAGGCACCATCAAAAACACTTTGTTCCGCGCCACCCACAAACTGCGCACCCAGTTGGCCGAAGTTCGGTAACTAGTCGTTGGCCGCAAATCAGGTAGCGTCGCCGCAGAGTCGGGAAGGGCACGCCTTCAGCCGTGCCGCAAGTCGGCGGAATGATGTCGGCTTCAGCCGCAGAGAAGTGTTCATACACCACCCCAACGGCAGTTCATCTGCTTGAAATCGCTTGCGCCGGAAGGCGTTATCTGCCAGCCGCCCACCGGTGAGGGCGGTCAATGAGTGTAATGATTTTACAACAGCAATCGGCGACGATGGGTACTCGCGGCCACGGCAAACGTTTGGCATTGCCATTCTGGATGATGGCGCATTAAAGTTGGCGTCGCACTGCAAATGGGTTTAGCCCACTCATGAAAATTGCCTATCGAATCAGCGAACAGGACTACATGAATGCTCACGATCTCTTTGTAGCGAACGAAAAGCCTTTGTATCGGAGGTTTTCTCGACGTCTGATGCCTTGGCTGGGAGCCTTCGTGCTGGCGCTGCAGGCGTTCTTTCTAATTGTAGAACCTCACCGTGACCTAGTTTTGGTAGTGGTCGGTTGTCTCGTAGGCTTGCTTCTCTTGTACCTTGGCTTCGCGCTTCGTCGTTATTTTCGCCGCGCCTACCAGAAAGACCATCGCTACAAGCACGACTTCACCGCCGAAATCTCAGATGAGGGCATCCACGTTGTTACCCCCTTTTCTGATTCGCAGCTCAAATGGAACAGCTTTGTAAGGTTTCTGGAGTCGGCCAATATCTTCATGGTTTTCGTGGCGGAGTGGAACTTCATTGTTTTCCCCAAACGCGCTTTTGCTCCCGGCGAGGCCGACCAGTTCAGGGCGCTCTTGCAACACAATATCGCGCCACCAAATTAGAAAGCGGACGGCAACAGCAAAGTCGGGTTGGTACTTGATGAAAACAGGCGATTGCACCAACTACGGTTCACCTGTGGGCTAAGGTCGCTCAGAACCACGTCTTCCGATCATACTCGACGTAGGCGTCACCGAACTTGGCGAGCAACAGTTCACGCTCTTTGCGGCTGTTCCGAATCTGCATCGGCACTAGGATGAGAAGCGGCAACAGAACCCACCAGCGTTGTGCCGCAAGGGCAACGCCGCAAATGGCTATATCGACGAAAATGTACATGGGATGTTTGACTCGGGAATAAAGGCCCTTGGTGACTAGTCCCTTCGCCTGCGGGGTAAAAGCGAATGCCTTTCCCAGTTGCATACGTGCCAGGCATGCCACCGAGAATGCACCCACAGCAATTATGACTCCTGCCATCCTCATCATCGTCTCTTAGCCTCCAAATAAAGTGGGTTCGTTTTGGGAGGTACTCTTCTGCTTTTATCAGCCAACCACGAAACCCTGTTTCAGAACTCTATCCAGAATAAGCCTGGTGCATAGTTGTTGTTAACAGGCGATAGCACTCATTGACCGCAGCGCAAGGGGCTAGGCCTTGCCTTTTGACTCAAGTCCGCGTCTGCGTTCGTCCCACAGGGATGGGACGGCGAACCAAGCGGTAGCGGCGGCGGCGACGACCGCTATTTCCGAACGCGAGCCGCAGCGGCTTAGCTTTGCGAATCAGAGGCGGGCTCCGGTGCTGCACCCCCTCCTCCCTTGCACTACCGTAACCCTGTGAGCACGCCCTTTGGCCCTTTTCCGTCTGGCCCGAAAACCCGAACTATGAGACCCTGCCTGAGAGCGATGAACCATTGAGTCTGGGGTATAAGAACTCTCTCTCCTGGAATCATGCATCGAAGGTAGAGTCGCGCCGCGAGGGAGCATGGGCCGCAGGCAAAAGATGAGTGAGCAGTCCGCGACCCTTCTACTGGTGCAACTGGCACTGCTCGTCAGCCTTGTCCCGCCCGCGCCTGCGCGTGAAGGTCCAACCCCGGTACTCTCGACCGAGCAGATTGTAGAAAAATTGATCGCGGCCAACGCCCGGCGCGCCCAAGCCCTGCAGGCCTACCGCGGCAAGCGCTCCTACACCCTCGAATATCACGGATTCCCCGGCGGCCGCAGCGCCGACATGTCGGTGGAAGCCGCCTACACCGCGCCCGATAAGAAAGAGTTCAACATCGTTTCGCGGAACGGTTCCAAGCTGCTGCTGACCCGCGTCCTGCAGAAGTTGGTGGATAGCGAAAAAGAAGCCATGCAGGAGGAGAACCGCAGGGCCACCGAACTCAGCCCTCGCAACTACGAGTTCAATTTTCTGCAGATGGACCGTACGCCCCAGGGCAACGCCTACGTCCTCGAGGTCAAGCCGCGGGTGAATTACAAATTTCTCTACCGGGGAAAGATCTGGGTCGACACCCAGGATTTTGCGGTGGAGCACCTTGAGGGGGAACCGGCCAAGAACCCCTCATTCTGGATCAGCCGGACCCGCATCGAGCAGCGCTACGGCAAGTTCGGAGACTTCTGGCTTCCCATTCACAACCAGTCGGTCACCAAGGTCCGCCTCGGAGGAGAAGCGGTGCTGAACATCAGTTACACCGACTACGAGATCAACGGTGCCATGCAGTCCGAAGGGGCCCATCCTTCCAACCAGGAACCGGTCATGCCGCTCGCGCCTTCCGACCCCTCGCACCAGCCGTGAAGTCACGAAACCCACAGACGCGGTGCTGTCAGGAATGCGCGTCACGTCTAAGTGCTTCTTGATGAATCATTTCTAGCGTTTTCGGCAACCGGCGTGAGCGCTGCTGCCCAGCCTCACGGCCCGGTACTGCGCTGGTTACCGATGTTCGCGAATTTGCCGAAGCAGCCCCTAGGGAAGCCGCATCAAAGGAGATATAATGGCGTTACTTCCTTAAAGAAGTGAATCTCCTTCCGAGAAGGTAAATCCGAAAAGATCAAATCCGATGTCGATGAAAACCAAGGTCGCAATTCTTGTTTCTTCCGCTGCTGTGCTGACGTTCATTATCGTGGGCGGGCTGGACGGGGTTCGTGCCTCCAGCAACGACGGCGCCTACCGCCAGCTTGAGGTTTACAGCGAGGTGCTTTCCCGTGTGCGCAGCGAGTACGTGGAAGAGCCCAACATTCCGCTGGTCACCGACGGCGCGTTGCACGGTTTGTTGGAGTCGCTTGACGCCAATTCCAGCTACCTGACCCCGGCCCAGTACAAGGACTACAAGGCCCACAAGACGGAAGCCAAGGGTGAGATCGGCGCCGCCGTCTCCAAGCGCTTCGGCTATGCCGCGGTGGTGTCCGTGATTCCGGGCGGTCCTGCCGATAAGGCCGGCGTGGAGGCCACCGACATCATCGAGGCCATCGAGGGCAAGAGCACGCGCGAGATGTCGCTGGCCGAGATCCACAATCTGCTGGCCGGGCAGCCCGGTTCGAACGTGACCGTTTCGGTGGTCCGCGCGCGTCGCGCCGAACCGCAGAAAATCATGGTCACACGCGACCTGGTCAACATTCCGCCGGTGGCCGACAAGATGGTGGAAGATGGCATCGGCTACCTGCAGGTGGATAGCTTCAACAAGGGCAAGTCCCAGGAAATCGCCTCCAAGATCAAGGCGCTGCAGAAGTCAGGCGCCAAGAAACTGATTCTAGATGTGCGCAACTGTGCCGAGGGAGACGAGGCCGAGGGCATAGCCACCGCCAACCTTTTCCTTAACCACGGCACTATCACCTACCTGCAGGGTCAGAAGTATCCGCGGGAAGCTTTCAATGCCGATCCCGCCAAGGACGTTACGACTCTGCCGGTCGTCGTGCTGGTGAATAAAGGAACTGCGGGCCCAGCCGAAGTCGTCGCTGCCGCGATTCTGGAGAACGCGCGCGGCGATGTGATCGGCGACAAGACCTTCGGCGACGGCTCGGTGCAGAAAACCATCGAACTGCCGGATGGTTCGGCGCTGATCCTTTCCGTCGCCAAGTACTACAGCCCTAGCGGCAAGGCCATTCAGGACGCGGCGGTTACGCCGAACATTGTGGTCGCCGATGCCGACGACGATGGCGGCGCTCCCGACGATGATGGGACGACCACCACCGCTCCCGACGACACCAAGAAGCCGGTACCGCAGACGGACGAACAGCTGCGCAAGGCGGTGCAGGTGCTGAAGAATCGGCAAGGGTAGCAGTCTTCAGTCGTCAGCTTTGATCGCGCGCCTCCGGGCGCGCGATTTTCATTTGGTAGCGCCATAGTTTTCCCCCGGCTGTCTGGCGGGCGTCCCCGCCCACCGCATTGACGGGATACCAGGCTGCTAAACTCAGACAACTGCGACCTTCCCATGGATACTGAAATTACCATTCACGAAGCTACGCTCGACGACGTCCAGGAGATTCTCCGCCAGCGCCGGGGGATGTACGAAGACATGAACTACACCGACCAAGCAGCCCTGTCCGTCATGGTCAATCTCTGCCGGCCCTACTTGCTGGATGCCATGGCAGACGGTTCCTTTCGAGCGTGGATGGCATGCATGGGCGACTGCATCGTGGGCGGAGGCGCAATCGTCATCGTCCGGTGGCCCAGCCATCCCAACGATCGGCAATGCCGTCGCGCCACCATCCTGAATGTCTACACCGACCGCGAATACCGGCGCCAGGGGATCGCCCGCCAGCTCATGCACACCATGATCGCCTGGTGTAAGCGGGAGGGGTTCGCGTCCGTCACCCTGCACGCCAGCAAAGACGGCGGACCCCTGTACGAATCGCTGGGCTTCGAGCCGTCGAATGAGATGAAACTGAAACTGTAGTGGCGAGCGTTTAGCACTTAGCACTTGGCATTGGCCCTAGCGGGCATTTCCCCCCACGGTCTCTGCTTGGCCAAGTGCTGATTGCTAACTGCTAATTGCTGTTCTCTGGGTACTCGGTACTGATATTCTGGCAGCATGCTGGCCGATTACGCGGTGCGGGTGGACCAATCCCGCGGACGCCGTTTTCCCGAGCCCCAGCATCTCTACCGCAACGATTTCCAGCGCGACCGCGACCGCGTCATTCACTCTCGCGCTTTCCGCCGCCTCGAAGCCAAGACCCAGGTCTTCACGCGCCGTTACTCCGACCACTTTCGCAACCGGCTGACCCATACCATTGAAGTGGCCCAAATCGCCCGCACCATCGCGGCACAACTCGGTCTGAACGTGGACCTGGTGGAAGCCCTGGCCCTGGCCCACGACGTAGGCCATCCCCCCTTCGGCCATGCCGGCGAAAAAGCGCTCGATGCCGCCATGCGCGAGCACGGCTATTTCTTCGACCACAACCTGCACGCATTGCGCATCGTTGACGATTTCGAGCTGCGCTACGCCGCTTTCCGCGGCTTGAACCTGACCTTCGAAGTACGCGAAGGCATCGTCAAGCATTCGCGTGACTATCCCATTGCCCAGTTTCCGGAACTGGCGGAGTTTTTGCTCGACCAGCGTCCGCCGCTCGAAGCCCAGCTCATCGATCTGGCCGACGAAATCGCCTACAACAGCGCCGACCTCGATGACGGCTATGAAGCTCACCTGCTCTCGCTCGACGATATCCTCAGCGGTGTCCCGCTGTTCGGCCGCTTCTTTCAAGAGGTCGAGCAGAAGTACCCCAATGCGATTGAGAAGCTGAAATTCAACGAGACCCTCAAACGCATGCTCGACCGCATGGTGGGCAACCTGATCCAGAACACGCAGGAGCAGATTCGCAATGAGGGCATCCGAAACCTGCAGGACGTGCGCGCCTGCCCGCGCCGCCTGGCAATCTTCAGCCCTGCGGTCGAGCAAGAGCGCCGCGAAGCCAAGGATTTTCTCTATGCCAAACTTTATTTCAGCACCGCGCTGGCCCCGGAAAAGGACGACGCCGAGCGCGTAATTGGCGGGCTATTCGCCCTGTGGATGAAGCAACCCGGCCTGCTGCCCCACAACTACCGCGAGAAGGCCGAGAAGGAACCGCTACCCCGGATCATCTGCGACTATATTGCCGGCATGACCGACAACTTCATCTACGAGCAATACGAAAAACACTGCGGAAAGAAAAGCGAGTAGTAAGCAGCGAGCCGTCAGTTGCCGGCGGGACGCCGGCGCTGCGTTTTTTCGAATCTTCGGCGTCCCCGCGTCCCCTGCGGTTGTTATTTCTCTTTCGCCACCGCAGTCACCACGTCGAAGAGCACGCGGAACCCGCGGCGCACTTCCTCCACCCGGATGCGCTCGTCGTTCCCGTGCTCGGTGTTACCCTCCTCGTCGGTTGCGGTGTAGGGAGAAAACCCGTAGGCGTTGATGCCCAGCGGCCGGTAGCGCTGGTTCTCGGTGTAGCCGCTGGTCAGCCGCGGCACCACCGGGGCCCCGGGGAAATAGTGCGCCGACACCTGCTTGAAGACTCCGTACAAATCCGTGTTAGTAGGAGAATAGTTGGCCACGCGGAACTCCTCGTTCTCCGGCTCCACCGTCACATTGGGATCATTCACCACCCGCCGGATTGACTCCAGGAACTGCTGCGAATTTTCTCCCGGCAGCAGGCGCACATCCAGATTGGCCCACGCCTCCGGTGGAATCACGTTGGTTTGTCCCGATCCTCCCAGCATGGTCAGAGAGATGGTGTCTCGCAGCAGGAAATTCAGCGATTCGTCGTGCTCTACTTCTTCCTGGAAGCTCTTGTTTTCGAGCGCCTGCCGGATATTGCGGAACTGCTGCGCCCGCGCTGCCGGTTCGTAGGGCGCCATGTCGCGCAGGAATTCTTCCACCACCGGCAGCACTTTGTAGGGAGTGTGGTAGGCGAGGATGCGATCCAGCGCGCGCACCAGCCGGTCGGGGGCCGAATCCTCAATCGGACGCGAACCGTGCCCCGGACGTCCGCGTGCCACCAGGTGCAGCCAGAAGGTGGTCTTCTCGCCCACGTCCACGCCAATGTATTTCACCTTGCCGTCTTCGAGCAGGTTCTCGCCGCCTTCGTTAATCATGAATTCGGCATTTCCCAATAGCTCGCGCTGGTTGGCGATGAACCAGTCGGTGCCCGTGCTCCCGGCTTCTTCGTCGCTCACCGCGAGAAAAATTACGTCGCGGTCGAGCGCCACTCTTTCACGCTTCAGCATGACCATGACCACCAGTTGCGCCAGGCCCTCGCTTTTCATGTCCTGTGCGCCCCGGCCATAAATGGATCCATCCACAATTTGTCCGCTGAACGGCGGCACCTTCCAGTGCGCGGCGTCGCTGGTGACTACGTCCATGTGGTTGAGCAGGACAATGGGCCGCTTGGCTTGCGCCGTGGTGTGAGGCAGCCTGGCCCACAGGTCGGCTCGTCCCGGCGCGTAGTCAAACACCCGGTTCTCGATGCCTTCCTGGTCAAGAATCTGCTTGAAGAAAGCCGCCGCGTGCGCCTCGTTGCCCGGCGGGTTGGTGGTGTCAATGCGCAGGTACTCCTGGTCCCACTGCACCGCTAAGTCTGAATATTGCTGGAGGCGCTCAACCGGAATGCGAGCCGAAGCCATAGCCGGCTTCTGCGGAACTGCCTGAGACCAACCGACTGCCACCAGGACCACAGAGACCGTAATAAGCCAGCCAACCGGAATTCTCGACATCCCACCTCCTGGGTCGCGAAGGGGCAAGAGCCCACGGCAGTTTTTATACCAGTTTTGCCAAAATTACTCTCCCCACCAATTTTCTACCCCCGAAAACTCCGTCCCGGGGCTACAATGTCCTTGCAAACCAAGGGCTTACATTTCTATCAGTTTGGCATTTCACCTGTTATATAGACCGGTAGGTACCCGTTTTCTGGGGTGCCGGTTTATTCAGGTTCTTGGCCATGCGTGGCGTCAGCGCAGGCCGGCAACGCTCAACCGCTTGCCTTAGTTCACCCGCATAGGGGACGCAATTAAATATCACGTACCACGCCCGTTAGGCGTGCTGGAGTGGAGCCCCAACGCTCCCCCACTCGGAGGAAGTTAAAAATGAAGAACCGCCTTTTTGTAGCCCTGCTGCTGGCCGTAGTGCTTGCGCTTCCGGCCATCGCGCAGCAAACCAGTTCGACCACCCAACCGGCCCCGGCCGCCACCGCCAGTGACCAGAGCGCTGCCCCAGCCGCCACTGAAAGCGCGACTGGCAAACCGCTGCAACCCCCGGCCCGCGAAGGCTTCTGGGGACGGGTGAATCCGTTCGCCCGCAAGAACTATGTGAAGCGGCAGACCGAGCCCATCCGCGACCGCCTGAACGAACTCGACGAGCTGACGGCGTCCAACAGCAAGATGATCAAGGACGTCGATGCGCGCGCGCAGCAAGGTATCCAACTTGCCTCCGCCAAGGCCAACGAAGCCGATCAGCACGCGATTGACGCCGGCAACAAGGCCCAGATGGCGCAGCAGACTGCCACCCAGGCCAACACCCGTCTCACCACTGTGGAGCAGGTAGTCGGCAACATCGACCAGTACAAGGCCAGCACCCAGACCGAGATTCGCTTCCGTCCCGGCCAAACCGTGCTGAGCAAGAATGCCAAGTCGGCGCTCGACGATATGGCCACCCCGCTGAAGAGCCAGCGCGGCTACATCATCGAAGTGCAGGGCTTCTCCTCCGGTCACGGCACCGCTGCCATTCAGACTTCGCAGAAGATGGCGGACTCGGTGGTCCGTTACCTGGTGCTCAACCACGATATTCCGGTCTACCGGATTTACGTGGTCGGCATGGGCAACGCTCCGGTCGCTTCGACCGACGAAACCGGCAAGAAACATACCAGCGGCGGCCGCGTGGAAATCAGCCTCCTGAAGAACGATCTGGAGCAGCTGGCTTCGACCTCGACCACTCCGGCTCCGGCTGCTACGCCCGACCAGCAAGCTCCGCCGAAATAAAGTAGGACAAAGGGCTACACGCCCGGCGCCCTCCCCCGAGCCTCTTGCGCAAAGCAAGAGGCTTTTTTCTTGCTCGTGTGGGCCCGGGCGCCTCGCCCGGGCGGGGTGTTGCAACTCCGCAGCGTTCTAAACTCCGAAGCTCGGGAATCTCCTCGCTTCGCTCGCTGCCCGGGCGAGGCGCCCGGGCCCACACGGCCTTCCTCTGGGGCTAGCACTTTTGACGTCACCCCGTATAATCCCCTGCTGTGTCCACCACTGCCGCCAAGTCCGCCGTCCGTAAAGCTGCCCTCTTCTACTTCGTTTGGGTGATGTTCTCCTACTGCACCGGAGGCCCATTCGGGTTGGAAGACATGGTCACCACCTCCGGCCCCGGCATGACGCTGATCTACCTGCTGGTGATTCCTTTCTTCTGGTCCATTCCGGTGTCGCTGGTGTCTGCCGAACTGACAACCGCAATGCCAGTGGAAGGCGGCTTTTACCGCTGGGTGCGCGCCGGCTTCGGTGACTTCTGGGGATTTCTCGCCGGCTGGTGGAACTGGTCGGCTTCTTTCCTGTTGGGTGCGGTTTATGCGGTGCAGTTCTCCGACTACCTGGGCTTCTACATTCCTGATCTGACCGGATGGAAGCACTACGCGGTTTCACTGGCCATCGTCGCCCTTATCACCTACATCAATGTGCGCGGAATTGAGGCCGTCGGAAAATTCGCCACCGCACTCGAGATATTCATCCTGCTCCCTGTTCTTGTTCTGGTGGTCATGGGACTCGCCCACTGGAAGCACAATCCCTTCGTTCCCATCGTCCCGCCGCATCAGCCAATGTTTAACGTCTTAGGCGTGGGCCTCGCACTGGGACTCTGGCTCTATTCCGGATACGAGCAGTGCTCCACCGTGGCCGAAGAGGTGGACAACCCGCAGCGCAGCTATCCGCTGGCCCTGGCGATTGTTGTGCCGTTGTCGATTGCGGTTTACTTCCTGCCTACGTTCGCCTCGCTCGCAGCACTGGGGAACTGGCACGATTGGCACACACGCTACTTCTCCGACGCAGCCCAGTTGATTGGCGGACCGTGGCTGGGCTCGTGGATGACGATCGCGGCCATGATCACCAACGTCTCGCTGCTAAACGCAACGGTGCTTACTTCGACGCGCATGCCGTTCGCCATGGCCGAAGACGGGTATCTGCCCGTGGGCCTCACGCGCAAGCACGTGCGCTTCGGCACACCGTGGATTGCGATCATTGTTTCCGGCCTGGTTTACGGATTACTGGCCGTGCATTCGCTAGTGCAGCTGATCACAATCTACAACTGGCTGCGCGTGGCGACCACGATCATGACGGTGCTCGCCGCCTGGCAACTGCGCCGCAAGCAACCCGACATGCGCCGGCCGTTTGTGATACCGGGAGGAAAGGCGGGGCTGATTACCGCTGTGGTTGCAGTCGTAATTATGAGTGCGGTGGCTTTGCTGGGAAGCGACAAGTATGGACTAAGGTGGGGGCCGGTGGCGCTGGCGGCGGGTCCGGTGGTGTATATGGTGTTGCGGAAGACCCGACAGAGATGAGGCACTACGACATCTTGGATTGGGTGACTTGCTCCTGAAGATCACGTTCCTTGCTGTCGTCGAGCCCATGGAGTATTTTGCACTGCTCAAGCACGGCGGGAACGTTCCCCAGCTTCAAATATGCAAGACCCATGGAGTGGTGTGTATCTGGAATACCAGGTCGTAGCTCGAGTGCTTTTTGGAAACTCGTGAGCGCATCATCGTATCGACCCATCTCAAGATAGAGTTCTCCCAAGTTGTGCCAAGTTTCTGGGATGTCGGGTCTCAGTTTCAGAGCTTGCTCGTATGCTTCAAGAGCCCGGCCACTCTCGCCTAGGGCGGCAAGCGATAACCCGAGAACGCCATAAGGTTCTGCGTTTTCGGGCTCGATCGCTAGCGCTTTCTTCTCGAATTCAATTGCTTCGTGGTACTCGCCAAGATGCCAATGAAACAGGCCGATGTTGTAGTAGGCGGCCCCGAAACCTGGCATCAATTCGAGCACCCTCTCGTAAGCGTGAGCGGCTTCTCGAAATTGGCGAGTCTGACCAAGTGCCCAACCTAGGCTCACGTGAGCAGATGCGTGGTTCGGCACTAACTCGACAACCCGCTTCCAAACAGGTATTGCTTCGTCGTACTTCCCGGTTGCTGCAAGCAAGACACCCAAATTGACCAGCGTGCTCACATCTTCTGGGCAAATCTTCACTGCCGCCCGATATGCATCGAGAGCGTTGTCATTTTGTTTTAATTCTTCGTAGGCGAGGGCGAGATTGTAGTAGGCCTCTGCATAGTCGGATCGCAGCTTTATAGCTGTGAGATAGGCAGCAACGGATTTGTCGAAGTGTTTTTCGTCGTAGTACGCCAATCCTAAACTGCATTGCGCCTCGGCGAAGTCGGGTTTCAATCGAACACATTCTTCGAGTTGTTCTCTACCCGCTTGTCTTTTTCCGAGTTCATACAACGCCAGTCCGAGATTGTAGTGCGCATCAGCGTGCTGAGGATTCAGTGCTAAAGCCGCTCGAAGCGACTGCTCAGCTTCGCTGTACTTCTTTGAGTTAAATAGTGCCCAGCCTAATCCGAACTGCGCCTCTGCTGATTTTGGGTCTATCCTTGCTGCTTCTGTGTAGGCATCCAGTGCTTTGTCGATCTGACCAAGTTCTGCTAAGGCAACGGCGAGTGGCTGCTGATACGATCTCGCGAGTTGCGGCTTAATGCGAAAAGCCCGATTCAATTCCTCCACGGCCTCTTGGGGCTTTCCCAAATGGGTGAACACGCGCCCGAGTTGGGCATGTGCATATGCCGAATCGGGTTTTATTTGCAGAGCTCGGTCATACGCCTGCACTGCATCCTCATATTGTCCTAGTACGCTATGGCAATACCCTACGTAAGAGTGGGCGTACACGCTATCCGGAGACAGGGAAAGGACTCGCTGGTGATACAGCAGTGCCAACTGATAGTTGCGGTTTTTCGCTGCCCGACGTCCGAGCCAAGACCACCACTTAGCTTTCAACCACTTAGTTGACATGAACATTCGGATTGCGCCGGTCGCGATGTCGGTCCTAACTCACCCAATCCAAAAACTTGTACCACATCCCCGCGAATGGCAAAAACCACGGCTTCCCGTTGTACAAACCCAGCGGCGCTCCCGGAAACGGGATGCCCACAAACGGATTGTCGGGCTTCTCTCCTGCGATTGACTCTGCCATCTTCTGCCCCTGGTAGGTGGCCATAGCCACGCCGTGGCCGGCGTATCCCACGGCGTAGTAAATCCCGTCCATCTGCCCGGCGTGCGGCATGATGTCGAAGGCGAAATCGAGCGTGCCGCCCCACACGTATTCCACTTTCGCATCATGCAACTGCGGATACACGTCGATCATGCCCAGGCGCAGAATCTCCGCACTCTCGCGAATTGAACTCTCCGTCTCCGGAAAGAATGCGGCCCTGCCGCCGAAAAGCATGCGATTGCCGGATGTCAGCCGGTAGTAGTAGAGATAATTCTTGGAGTCGTAAATCATGCGCTTGCGCGGGCTCAGCTCTCGCGCAATCGCGTCCGGCAACACTTCAGTCGTGATGATGTACGACCCGATGGGAATGATTTTCTTCTGCAGTGCCGGCGTCACCCGTCCGGTATAGCCGCTGGTTCCAACAAACACATCCCGCGTCCACAGCGCCCCGCGGGAGGTGGTCAGCCGCCATCCCGGCGAGCCCTGCCGCGATTCGCGTTCGATTTTCTCCACCCGCGTGTTCTCGAATATCTCTGCGCCGGCACGCTGGGCCGCTTGTGCCAGCCCCGCAACGTATTGCGCCGGATTCAATCCCGCGCTCACTCCGTCCACCATGCCCCCGTAGTAAATGGGCGACCCGATCTCCTCGCTCAGCTCACTCCTCGGCACAATTCGCAACTGGTGGTTGAACTCGCGCGCAATCGTCTCGACCTGCCGCGCGTAACCGTCAAAGTGTTTCTGCTTGCAGGCCACCTCGAGATGCCCGCAGCGGGCGAACTCACACTGGATCCCTTCCTCGCGAACAATCTGCTCCACACAGTCAATCGTCCGCAGCGACGCGGCGTACATGCGCCGAGTCAGCTCCCGCCCATACATCGAAATCAGTTGGTTCACCCCGAGTTTCATCCCGGTAAGCACCATGCCGCCGTTCCGCGAACTCGCGCCCCAGCCGATGGTCTCAGCCTCAAGCACCGCCACTTTGGCACCCTTTTTTGCCAAGGTCCGCGCCGCCGAGAGCCCGGTAAAACCCGCGCCAATCACCGCCACCTCCACGCTCTCGGGCAGAGGCCGCGCCTCGAACCTGGGCATCTCAACGGTAGTCAACCAGTAGTTCTTCTCTTGCATGGCCATCAGGATTTGGATGCTGTCCTTCCTCTACAGCACCGCCGTCTCGTGGATCGTCCGACCTTCCGCAAATCGCGCCAGGTCGAGCAACTTGGCCGCGATCAAGTCCGTCTTCCCAGTCAAAATCAAGTCTGCGAGAATTTTCCCCGTAGCCGGCGCGTGCATCACGCCGTGCCCGCTGAATCCGTTGGCGCAGAAAAATCCCGGCACGCCTGGCACCGCACCGAGGATGGGATGATGGTCGGGCGTCATCTCGTACAGACCCGCCCACGCCCGCTTCGGATTCACCGCCAGGTTCTCGAACACCGGCACCCGGTCTGCAGCCCGCGTGAGAATTTTCTCGATGAACGACGGCTCGAAGTCGGTTTTGTATCCCGGCGTCTCCTCGGGATCGTTCCAGGCCAGCAGAAATCCCAGCGCCTCCGGGCGGAAATGAAAGCCATTCGACATGTCAATGATCATGGGTGCGGAGTGCGGGAATTGATCGAAGGGCTCGGTGGGCACCAGCATCCGGCGCAGCGGTTCCACTGGCAGGTCGATGCCAACCATCTTTGCGATCGACGCCGCCCAGGCCCCGGCGGCGTTGACCACCTGCCTGGCGGAAACGGTCCCGCGTGGAGTTTCAATCGCAAACGTCCCATGATCCTGCTGGATGGCCGAGACCGCCGTGTTCTTCCACAATTTCGCCCCGTGATCGGACGCCCAGGTCATGAACCCGATCATCGCGCTGTAGGGATCGACAAAACCATCGCTCGAGCAGAAACTCCCTCCCAAAATGTCATCCGCACGAAGTTGCGGGAACCGGCCGCGGATTTCTTCGGTCGCAATCATGCGAACATTTTTCAGCCCCAGCGCAATCTGCTTTTCCTGATTGGTACGCAGATAGGCCAGGTGCTTGTCGGTGGTGGCGCAAAACATGTATCCCTGCGGACGATAGTCGCAGGGGAAGCCCAGCCGCTCGTTGAACGAAGCGTAGAAGGGAATGGAGTACAGCGACATCTGGATGTTGACCGGCGTGGAGAACTGTGCCCGTACTCCTCCCATGCTCTTGCCGGTGGAGCCCTTGCCCTGCGCCGTTTCCCGCTCGATGACCAGAACGTCCCGGCAGCCGGCTTCCACCAGGTGATAGGCAATGCTCGACCCCACAATCCCGCCGCCGATGATCGCCACTTCCGCGGTCTGCATGCGTCCGCAATTGTAGTGCATGCGAGGGTGGGCCAAATCGTCAACCTTCACGGTTATCCCGAGCTGCGCGAGGGATGACAAGACTTCAAAAAGGTGACAAAAGTTTGACGGTTGCGGGTTGAAGGCCGTCGCACGGCACCTTAAACTTAAGAGATGCATGTCCATGCCAGCCACGGCGGAGGGGAGAGGACTTCCAAGGTCCTGCGGGTCTCGCTGGTTGTAACTCTGGCATACATCATTCTCCTCATGGTGGCCGGGCTGCGCGCCCATTCGCTGGCCCTGCTTTCCGAAGCCGGCCACAATCTTTCGGATTTCCTCGCCCTGCTGCTTTCGCTGACCGCGGTGTATCTGGAATCGCGCCCGCCCAGTTCGACCAAGACCTACGGCTATCACCGCGCGGGAGTACTGGCCGCGCTGGTGAATGCCGTCTCGCTGGTCGCCGTTTCGTTCCTCATCTTCTACGAAGCCTTCCGCCGCCTGCAAAATCCCGAGCACGTGCACGCCAGTACCATGATTTGGGTGGCGGCTGCCGGCGTGGTCATGAATGGAGGCATAGCGCTCCTGCTTTTCCGCTCCGGACGCGACGTGAATATCCGCAGCGCCTTATTGCACGAGATTGGCGACACGCTCTCCACCGCCGCGGTGATCATTGGTGGATGGGCCATTCTGGTGACAGACCAGTACTGGATTGACTCCGCGCTTTCTTTCGGCATCGGTGCGCTGATTCTGTGGTCCGGGTACGGCATTGTCCGCGAAACCCTGAACATCCTGCTGGAAGGCACGCCCCGCGGCATCAAGCTCGACCGGGTGGAAGCCGCTATGCGCTCCATCGAGGGCGTCAACGACGTCCACGACCTGCACGTGTGGAGCATTGGCTCGGAGAGTCATGCTCTGTCGGCCCATATCACCATCGCCGATATCCCCCCATCGATCAGTGAACGCATTCTTCGCGACGTCAAGGAGTGCCTCTTGCACGACTTCCACATTGACCACACCACCATCCAGTTCGAACACGCGGTGTGCGAGGTGGCGCATGGTTGCGTGATCCCGGTCAGCGAGAGCGAAGAACACCACAGCCACTAAAGGCAGGAGTTAGCAATTGGCCTTCAGCGGGGGTGCGATCTTGTGTGCGTCAAAGGCTCTGATTGGCCAAATGCTTGCCAAGTGCTAATTGCTGGACTGCCCCTCGTAAATCTCCCGCACCCGCTCGATCGTATCCGCCTCTTCCGGCAGCTTGTCCGTCCGAATCCGTACGATTCTCGGGAAGCGCAGCGCGTACCCGCTTTCGTGCCGGTCAGACCTCATCATGTTGTTGAACGCGACTTCGATGACGATCTTGGGCTCGACTATCAGCCGGAATCCCTGGTCTTCCACCGTGTGCTCGAGAAACCATTTGCCCATTTCGGCAATCTCAGCGTCGGTCAGGCCAGAGTACGCTTTTCCAATATTCACCAACCGTTCGCCGTCCAGGACCGCGAAGGTGTAATCGCTCAACACCCCAATGCGCTTGCCGTGACCGTATTCGACCGCCGTCACGACTACATCCAGCGTCGCCAGCTCGCGCTTCAGCTTCAGCCAAGATTTCCCGCGTCGCCCCGGCGTGTACACGGACTCGGGATCTTTGATCATCAGCCCTTCGTTGCCGCGCTCCTGGGCGGCTTCAAATAGCCGGTCCAGGTTTTCCGGCGAGGCTGCAACGAACAATGGAGAACGAATCACCTTTGCCGTCGTAGCTTCTCTGGGCTCAAAACGCAATTGACCTTGGGCTTCGCGCGATCGCGGTTCGACCAGCTTCCGCTCCGCCGCCAGAAGCCCGTCCAGAAGCTGTGCCCGCGCTCGCAGCGGACGGTCGATCAGCAGCTCGCCATTCGCGTACAGCACATCGAACACAACATAAGCTACCGGCACGCGTCGCATCATCTCGTCGCTGACTTTCTTTCGCCCCAACCGCTGCTGCAGCGCGCTGAACGGCAGCGCCCGCCCAGTCTCACCGGCAAGATAACTCCACGCCACGATCTCCCCATCAAGGATTACGTCGTCGGGCAGCCCGGCTAGCGCATCCGGCAACTCAGGAAACGATTCCGTAATCTCGTCCCGCGTCCGCGAAAAAATGCGGACTTCCCCGTCGGACACGTGGGCCTGTGCGCGGATGCCGTCGTACTTGTCTTCCACCACCGCATTTTCAAAGTAGCTGAGCGCCTCCTCGGCCGATTCCGCCGGACTCGCCAGCATGAACCCCAGCGGATGAAACAAACGCATCCGAGCCTGACCCAGCTTGCCCTCGGCAGCGAATCTGAGGGTGTCGCCAATGTCCCCCAGCAGCATGTTGGCGCGCTGCACCTCGGCCAGCGTGCCCCCGTACGCTTTCGCGATCGCTTCCTCGACCAGGCTCTCCTTCAGCCCGATTCGCAAATCACCGGTGATGATCTTCACGATGTACTTGGCCTCAAGGGACGAGGCTTGGGAGAGCAGTTCCCGCACCAACGCACTCTTCGCCGCCGGACCGCGAGCGGTGGCAATCTGATGGAAGCAGTTCTGCACTTCCACAACGCTCAGTTCGTCCCCGGCTCGTCGCTCCGGCAGCACCTCTGCGGCTACCGCACCCAGGTCGCCGTGCCTCCGGTAGACGGCAGTCAATTCCTGATCGCTCTTTCCCGACAGCTCCGCAACGACCTTCCACAGCAACGACCCACCCACCTGCAACGTAGTCTCTTCCCACGCCGGAAACGGCCGTCCACCGAGAAACACCGCCGAGACAGGAGCCTCCTCGGGCGCCCTCGACTTCAGGTAGTCGGCCACGATGGCAATCTTTTCGAGTTTCTTGGTGGTGCCCGCGATCCGCTCGCAGGCCTCAGCCAGCCGTCGCATCAATTCTCCTAGGCCGTTAGCGCTGTCCTAGCAAAACTTTGCTAACCCACTGCCGCCCAGCCACTTAGTCCATTCGTGCCATGCTAAACGAACTTCCACCTGTGATACCCTTATAGCTTGGTACTTCGTTCCCGGAAAGATCATCCAATCACCATGCGGTTTTGGCGAACATTGTGGCGTTTCCTGGTCACCGTCCAACTCCTGCCCGCGCTGGAGAGCGGCGAGGAAACCCTGGTCGGCGGCCAAGCCGTCCTTGAGGGCGTAATGATGCGGTCGCCGCACGCCTGGGCCATCGCCTGCCGCAAACCTTCCGGCGAAGTGTCCGTCCATAGCGAACCGCTGGAGCGCCTGTCGGAGAAGCATAAATGGATGGGCTGGCCGCTGATGCGCGGCGTGATCACGCTCGGCCACGCCATGAGCCTCGGGTTCCGGGCCTTGCGATTTTCCGCCAACGTGGCGCTCGACGAGGTCCCGGCCAACGATCAGGGTAAGAAGCTCGAAGTCAGCGGGTGGGTGGCCACGGTCAACATCGTTTTTTCTGTCGGCTTCTTCATCTTCATGTACAAGTACCTGCCGCTCTTGGCGACCACCGAGCTCAAGAAGTACGATGCCGCCTTGAATGGGCAGATCCTGTTCAACCTGGTGGAAGGCATAATCCGTATCGGCCTGTTCCTGCTCTTCATCTGGGGAGTTTCCCTGATGAAGGACATTCACCGGGTCTACGAGTATCACGGCGCCGAGCACAAGACGGTCTTCGCTTTCGAGAACGGCGACCAGCTGAAGACGGCAGAAGTGCAAAAGTACTCGACTTATCATCCCCGCTGCGGCACCAGTTTCCTGATGACCGTGATGCTGATTTCGATTTTCATCTACATGCTGGTGCCGGTGACTAGCTTCTGGGCCAAGTTTGCGGTGCGCATCGCGCTGCTGCCGGTGATTACCGGCCTTTCGTACGAGATCATCCGCTTCGCCGCCAAACATCGCGGATCGCTGTTCGCCCTGATGACCGCTCCCGGGCTCTGGCTGCAGCGCATCACCACCCAGCCTCCGTCGGACGACCAGGCGGAATGCGCCATCATCGCCCTCGACCAGGCCATGTCGGTAGAGAAACAGCGCGGCGGCGAGCTAGTGATTGCCTAGCGGGTCCCCCGCGCATACTCTGCTTTCTTTCAACCCAGATTACAATTGATACAACCTGAGGACAGAAGAACAACGACTGCCCATGTTTGAACGCTTAGACCAAATCGAAGCTCGCTACGAGGAGCTGACCAACGCCCTGGCATCGCCGGAAATCATGAACGATTCCGGCAAATATCAGAAGACGGCCAAGGCGCACAGCGAAATCTCGCCCATCGTTGAGAAATACCGGGAGTACAAAGACCTGGCCCGCGGCATCGCCGAAAGTAAGGCGATGCTGGCCGACGAAAAGGATCCCGAGATGCGCGCCTACGCCCAGGAGGAACTGGACAAGTTGGAGGCCCGCGTAGGCGCCGTTGAAGCGGAACTGAAGGTCCTGCTCCTTCCCAAGGATCCCAACGACGAGAAGGACATTATCCTCGAAATCCGCGCCGGCACTGGCGGCGACGAAGCCACGCTGTTCGCAGCCGAAATGTTCCGCATGTACTCACGTTATGCTGAGACCCAGGGCTGGAAGGTCGAAGTGCTTTCTACCTCCGAATCTTCGGTCGGCGGGCTCAAGGAAGTGATTGCCATTATCGAAGGCAAGCGCGTGTATTCCCGGCTGAAGTACGAGAGTGGCGTGCATCGCGTGCAGCGTGTGCCGGCCACCGAGCAGCAGGGACGGGTGCACACTTCCGCAGTCACGGTCGCAGTGCTGCCCGAAGCCGAAGATGTGGACATCAAGATCGAGGCCAAGGACCTGCGCATCGACACTTTCTGCTCCTCCGGCCCCGGCGGCCAGTCGGTGAATACCACGTATTCCGCTGTGCGCATCACCCATGTTCCCACCAATACTGTGGTCAGTTGCCAGGACGAGAAGTCGCAGATCAAGAATCGCGACAAAGCCATGCGGGTGCTGCGTTCCCGCCTGTACGAAGTCGAAATGCAAAAGCAGCAAGATGCCCTGGCCAAGGAGCGCAAAGCCATGGTCGGCTCGGGCGACCGCAGCGAAAAGATTCGCACCTACAACTTCCCACAGAACCGCGTCACCGACCACCGCATCGGCCTGACCATCCACCAATTGCAGGAAGTGATGGACGGCAAGCTCCAGCCGCTGGTCGAAGCCCTGGTCACCCACTTCGAAGCCGAAAAGCTGAAGGGTGAAACCAGCAATGTGGTGTGAGAGGCCTCTGTGTCCTCCGTGTCCTCTGTGGTGAAATAGACTCGTGCTCCTGAAGGACGCCCTCACTTCCGCCATCCATCGCCTCACCGACTCGAAGGTCGGCTCACCGCGCATGAATGCGGAAGTGCTGCTGATGTTCACCCTAGACACCGATCGTGCGTTTCTCTACGCGCATCCCGAGCGTGAGCTCGCCACCGCAGAGTATGCCCGCTACGAGCAGGCCATTACTCAGCGTGCCAGCGGCGTTCCTTCGCAGTACATCACCGGGCACCAGGAATTCTGGGGCATGGATTTCATTGTTTCGCCGGCCGTGCTGATCCCGCGCCCCGAGACCGAGCACCTGATCGAAACCGTGCTGGAGATTCGGACCTCGGACCGCGGGCGTCAGACCTCAGATCCCGTCCTTCGCATTGTTGACGTCGGCACCGGCTCCGGCTGTATCGCCCTGGCGCTGGCCAAAGAGCTGCCCTCCGCCGAAATCCACGCTACCGACATTTCTCCGGACGCCCTCGAAATTGCCGAGGCCAACGCCGCCCGCCACCAGCTCGAAAGGCAAATTACTTTTCACGACACCGATTTGTTGCAGGGACTGGAGGGACAGGGGTTCGATTTCGTGGTCTCGAATCCCCCGTACGTCGGCGAAGCGGAGGAGGACCAGGTCCAGCTCGAAGTCCGGAAGTTCGAGCCGCGCAATGCTGTGTTTGCTGGACCCACCGGACTAGAAGTGATCGAGCGCCTCATCCCGCAAGCGGAAGCCACGCTCAAGCCCCAAGGTTGGCTGGTGATGGAAATCAGCGGAACCATCGCGCAGGGAGTGGAACGGTTGTTGGCCGGATGGAAGGACGTGCGCATCACCAACGACCTGCAAGGCATTCCGCGCGTGGCGCGGGCGCGGAAAGCGTAGGGCCGCGCGCCTAGAAGCTCACCCGAACTCCCAGCTGCGCCGCGAACGGAATCCCCACCGTGGTCCCCGGCCCAAAGAAATCTCCCACCGCGCCCGCCGGTGCTTTCAACTGGTTCAGGCTGGTGATCGGAATCAGCGTGTTGCAGTTCGCGTCGCCGCACAGATGGGTCACGTTTCCAGCGTCCACCTCGGCGGGCGGCACATTCAGCGCGCCGATATCTGCGACATAATTGTTGGCGGGATTGTTGCGGTTGAAAAGATTGAAGAATTCTGCGAACGGAATGACCGTCCAGCGATCACCAACCCTTATCGGGCGAGCCACCCGCAGATCAACTTGCGCAAAAGGAGTTCCGCGGAACTGGTCGAGTGACGTTTGCACACCATTCACCACCGCGCGATTGTTGCCCGGATCCCCCAACCCGTTCACATCCACGCCGGTGCCCAGCGTAAACGGCCGGGCACTCTCTACCTGCGCAAGCGTGCTCAACTCAAAACCACCGGGCGCGTAGTACGTCCCGGCCAGAACGAAGCGATGGCGCACGTCTTCCCCGGATGGACCGTAGTCACCCGGCCCGAAGGGATTCAGCGGATTGCACACGCCATCCACGTAATCAAACAACTCGCCCACCACGCAGCCCCAGGTTTTCGCGGTAGCCAGGGTGTAATGCGCCGTCAGGTTGAAGCGGCGGGAAACGTTGCCCTGCAGCCGCACCGTCACCGCGTCGTAGACGGAACGGTTTCCGGTGCGGTAGACGGTCACATTGGGCACCAGGGCCGGATCGACCGCGGACGGTGCAAACAGCGTGAAACCCGCGGTGTAGTTCAAGGCTTGATACGAATGGTTGCCCTTCTCGTGGGTAAAGTCCGCGCTGAGCGTCCATTTCTCCCCGAACGCATGCTGTATGCCGGCGCTGGCATGCAGGGCATACGGCGTCTTGTAGTTTCCATCGATAATCGCACCCTGCCCGCCGCCCGGGATGCATCCCGCATTTGCCGGATCGGCCGGATCCGGGTTCGTCGACAGGTTGCAGGGCCCCGCCGGCGCGTTCACCGCTTGCAGCGCGCCCACCCATCCATTCTGGGCTAGATCGTTGTAGTAAAGGCCAATCCCGGCGCGAATCACCGTGTCTGATTTCTCGCCCAGGGCATAGGCCAGGCCCAGCCGCGGCCCGAAGCCCTTGCGATAATCATGCGGAGTTCGATTCACCAGGGGTATTCCGAGCTGTTGGAGTGTCAGGTAAGCGGGATTCTGCCCTTGGGTTCGGCCCGAAGCTTCGAAGAGTCCAAACGTAGTGTCCCAGCGCAGGCCATAGTTCACCGTAAGACGGCGCGTGGCCCGCCAGGAGTCCTGGAAATAAAGCCCCAGCCGCTGCACATTCTGCGAGAAGCTGCCATTGCCCGCAGGTGTGAAGGTGCAGGTGGCCGCACTTGCGGCTCCGCAGGATATGTCGGTCGCGAACTCTGCCGGGTCGCCCAGGTAGTCCGACGGGTTCACCGGAAACTGTATGAAGTTCTCCGCTGTCCCCGAGAGCGCGCCGCTCAGTACCGGCTCATGGATAAAGTTGATTCCGAACTTAGGCGCGTGATCGCCCGAGCCCCGGCCTACGTCATAGCGGAGCTGGTATTTCTCCTGGTTGCGCAGGACCGGGAAAGCGGTGATTGGCGTGGCGAACTGGTTGTCGCCAAACGTCTCAAATCCTGAAATGGTATGAAAGGTCGCGCTGAACGGGAACGCCAGGGCAAAACCGAGAGTCGCGTTGCGCGATTCCGTGTGGTGCAGACCGCTGGCATCAAAGATGAAAGTCCCTAACCAGGTCGGGCTGAAGGTGTGCGTGTTGCCGATGACCAGGTTCAGGTAGTTGGAGCCCGAGGTCGCGCCCGTCGAGGGCAGAGTGGCCTGCTGTACCAGGTCATTGTGGGTGGTGTAGTTGTCTACGGCCGCGCGCAGGTACCACTGCGAGTTCTGTGACTGCGCCCAGTCGAAACGCACCGTACCCAGGTAGTCGCGAAACGGCACCGGCGTGCTATTGGGAACGGGAATTGAACTGACGCCGGGAATCAGCCCCTGCGAGGCCAGCGAAGCCAGGGCATTAAATTCGGTGAGGCTCGCCGGACTGTACGCGATGCTGGCATTCTCGTGCACATATTCGAATGAGGAGAAAAGCCAGAGTTTGTCGCTCTTCAGCGGTCCGCCGATGGTTGCAATGTAATTCTGGCGAGAGAAATCCTGCTTGGGATTAGGCGCGGGATTGTCGATGGGAAAGCGCGCATTCAGCGCCGCTGCTCGCCCGTAGAATGCGCCGCCGCCATGCCACTGGTTGGTGCCACGCTTGGTGGTAATCATCACCGAGCCGCCCACCGTGCCACCCGTATCCGCGTCCTGCTGCGAAGTGTGTACGGCGAATTCCTGGATCGCGTCGGGCGAGAAATTCTGCAGGAAACCGCCGATGTAATCGTCGGAATTGTCGCCGCCATCCACCGAGAGCTGGACGTTCAAGCCGGAGCTGCCACCGAACGCAACCGCGGTAATGCGCGCCTTGGTCGGATCGGAGGGCTCGACCGGCTCGGTCCCGGGGACCAGGTACGCAATGTTGGCGAAACTGCGGGCCGCCAGCGGAATGGTCTCCAGGTCATGCGCACTCACTGCACCGCCGTGAACGGCGCTGGCCAGGTCGATGGGTTGGGTGGTAACCGAAGGAGCCGAGGCCTGCACGTTCACCGTCTGCTGCACCGCGGCCGGTTTCAGCGTCACCGCCACGTCCCGCACGGAGCTGACCACCACTGCGACATCCGCACTCGCATCCGCAAAATCTCTTGCACTCACCATCAGTTGATACGTGCCGGGCAGCAGGTCGTTCAGACGGAACTCTCCGTGGTCGTCGGTTTTGGTGGAACGCTTCAGCGAAGACTGGCGCGCCTCCACCACGATGGTGGCCGCCGGGACCCGCCCGCCGTTTCCATCCTGCACCACTCCGCGCAGAGTCCCCATGGGATTCTGGGCGACTGCCAGCATGGCAAACTGGGAAACAGAAACCAAACCAAGGAGGACAAGCAGACGCGCAAGTAATCGATGACGTGACATGGTTTTTTTTGAAACTTGCCCGAAAAGATTTCCCGCCGACGTCTCGGCGGTGCGATACGAACTTCTGATTTTCGGCTCAAAGGGTTTGCCTCTGCCGAAACCCGAATCAGCCTAAAGGCTTGCCGCGTCTACTACCATAGTTAGTACTGCCGAGGCCGCGATCCGCGAGTTGTCAGTTCTGAAAAAAAAGGCACAAGCTTAGCGTCTGGAACGCATGAGCTTGTGCCTATTCCTATTTGGAGGCCATCCGAACAGGATGCGGGCTAGATTAGCGACGCCCGCCAACTACTACCAGTTTTCGTTTGCACTCTTGGCCAGATTTTCGTCCATGTAACTTTCTTTCCCAATCCTTTAAGGATATGTTGCGCAACCACGTTCTTGACTGTGACCGGCGCAATGCAGAGGGGCCAAACATTGTCCGCTCGGCCCCGTCTTGTAACACCGGATGGCTACGCGATCAGGCGCTCCGGGGGGAGCGCCATGCGCCCTGCCTCACTTGCATCCTGGGAACTTGAACGATGCAACGCGAGTGCTCCAGTTGAGTGATTGACCGGTCTTGTAGTACTGACTGGTGTACCAGAACGTGCAGTCGTCGGCGGGATCGACTGACAAGCTGGTGTAGTCGCCCCACAGAGTGTTGCCGCTGGCACTCTGGCCGGCGAAAATGACCTTCTCGCCGCCCATCGTGCCGGCCGGATCGGTGGGTACTCGGCCGCTGAACCCGATCGACGGGAACATCTTGCTGCTGGAAATTCCATAACCCAGAGCGATGTCGCCCGCGCCATCCATGGCCGTACTGCCCATGAAGCGGCTGCTGGAGTCAGGTGCATACGTTCCCTGTTGGAACACCGTGAAGTTTCCGTTTTCCAGGGCGCGCAGTTCGTACCAGCGGATGCCTACGCTGTGCCCGTTGGCGCCGGCGACATCGACGGCATGATTGACGACCAGTGTCTCGTGGTCGGAGAAGTTGCGATACGCGTTGCGATACATCAGACGATCGCTCAAAGTCTCCAGCTGCGTGGTGCTCCCCTTCTGCGGAACGCAAGTCCGGTAGTAACCGCCGGTTGCAAGGCAGGAGGGATTGTAGGGTGCCACGTTGATGGCGATCGGGCCGGTGAGTTTCGAGTTCTTGGTATTGGTGAAGTCCACGTGGAACTTGAAAAGGTTGAGCACGTTCTTCCCGGAATTGATGCCGCCAACGAAATAGTTGGGGGCCCCAGCCGGAGGCTGGGTGCGGCCGTCCATATCAGACGGCAGCAACGTGTTTATGCCCGTCCGGGTGAAACAGACCGACTGTGCCGTGGCACCTTTCAGCATGGCATTACGGTCCATCGCACATACCCGGGCGTTGGTGTTGGCAGGGTTGTTGAAACCCAGATAGTACGCATCCGGCCACACACCGATTTTCTGATAGTCGATCGCGCTTAGCTGGAGAGCGTACCGATAGTAAGAACCGGTTGCGTCGGATGAAGTCGAGACTGCGATACAAGAGTAGCCAAATCCTTCTCCGGATGGCAGTCTTTGCGCCATGGTGCCGATCACCCACCGGTCCGCCATCTTGTCATAATTGACTGCGGAATCGCCGGCCGCCGAGGTTTCACATGGTCCGCCGAAGTTGACGAACAGGGAGCTGATGCTCGCCGGCGCCAGTACAAGCGCACCCGTCTTCTTGTCGAACACCGCAAATGAAGCGGCTACGCTTTGCACGTACTGAGTCGCGCCGACCGCGCCGTTCGAGTCCGGTACAGGGAAAGTCACCGAGTAGCCGTAGTCGCCTTCGCCGACGCCGGCAAAATTTAACCCTGAAGCCGCACCCGAGCCCGGGCCTGCGAAGTTTTGCAGGACCGCGTCGGGGTAGTATTGCACTTTGACCGGTTTCGAAAATCCCTCAAACTCGGCGTGCTCGCCTGGAACAATACCTTTCACATGCGAGGGTGTGAGTACCATCGTACGCAGTGGTGCTGAAGTGTCGTGATGAGTTACGGAGACAACTGAGGGTGAACTTTGAGCTGTTGCCGCGAGGACAGCAAGCAAGAACAGACAGATTGTAGACACAACTATCCGCGAATGCGTCATTGGATTGGCCTCCACTTTTCTAAAGTCTAAATTGCAACGCGCCGGGGATTGTATCACCGTTCTTCAGCTCAGGCGGCGCTTTTTTTCGGTGCGCATGGCTGTCAAAACCCGCACCCAGCCCCGCGTTTACCTAGACCCTGAGGAAGTATCCTGCCCATTTGAGGAGGTCGCGATGGCCCCGAACTCCCGCCCATGCGGGTCCAAGCCGCACGGCGATGGGGCCTCCAAACACTGCGTGGATACTAGCGTTGAGGAGTAGAATCTATCGCTGGGGGCCCGGAACCACCGGTCGTCGACAACTGGATTGGCCTCCAATTGAGCGACTGGTGGCGAAGGCCCCCATGCATTTCTAGTGGCCGCCAATTACTACTACCAGTTCTAGTTGAAGGAAAGGGGCCGTGAGGGTGCGCATGGGAAAACAGCATCTCGAGATGTCCTCTGCGCCATTCGGAACACGAACCCTCAGGTTCGTGCGCTGTCAGCCCTGGCTTCGCTTCCCTTAACCACCACCAGAATCGAGACTTCTGCGGTGTTCTGCGATCCTCAGCCTGCTATTCCGCGGCAAGCGGGATACCCAGGGGCTTTCGTCTCTCACTTGGACTCGTAGTTAGAGTCGTCGGTCCTCTCCTTAAAGATCCGCCGGAATTTGTGAGGGGATTAGAGACCTTCAGCGATTGACAATTCCACTTCCACTGATAAGCTTGCAAGATCGCGCAGGCCTGCGCCGCATCGCGGTGTTGATTCGCTAACCCAGGTGAATAACGCATGAACCGGATTTTCCGTCTTTTTCAACCACTTCCGTTAACCAATATCGGCCCGCTTGAGGAACAGCTGCTTCAATCTCTTTCGCAGCGCGACAGCGCCACCGTTCGCGAACTAATCGACGATGGCAATCTGCCCCTCGCATATACCACGGTGATGACGACCCTCGACCGCCTTTACAAAAAGAACCTGCTCGACCGCGTAGCCGAGGGCCGGGCATTTCGTTATTCCCTGCGCTACACCCAGCAGGAGATTCAGAGGGCGGCGGCAGGGCAAGCCATTCGCCAACTGCTCGGTTCCGAAGCCACTCCTTCGCTTCCGCTTTCTTACCTGGTAGAGGCGGTCAGTGAACACGACAGCGAACTGTTGGACGAATTGCAGCAACTGGTCGAGCGCGAACGCCGCCGCATGAGCGGCAAGCACAACAAGGACAACAAGGACAAGGAGACGCGCTGAATGTTTGCCGTCCGTTGCATCGGAGTCTCGCTGGCCATCTTCGTTCTGCTGTATGGCGCGCTGTCCCTGGCCGTGGCGTCGGGGTGGAAACTGGCGCACCGCGCCTGTGGCCATCTCTCTGCGCGACACGAAGCCGACCTGTTGTGCACCCTGCGTATGCTGCCGTTCGCACTTTCGGCGGCGGTGACGCTGGCTTACACCTTGCCGTCGTTCTTGCTACTGGAACCCAAGTCGACCGATGAGCCCTTCGGCCCTCCGCTGCTGGTGCTCGGTTTCTGCTGCCTGGGCCTGATGGCTGCCGGTGTTTTTCGCGGCGCGGTGGCGCAGGCGAGGACTTCGCGGACATTGTCAGCCTGGATGAATGGAGCCACGGTCATCGAATCGGGGACGACCGTGCCGGTCTTTTGCACCGGAAAAAACGCGCCGAGCCTCACGGTCGCCGGCGTCTGCGCGCCGCGGGTGCTGGTCTCGGAGACGGCGGTCGCCATCCTCACCGGGCAGGAACTCCGCACCGCGCTGCAGCACGAGATCGCGCACGTGCGGCGTCACGACAATCTGAAGAAGCTTCTGTTTCGGTTTTCCGCGTTCCCGGGTATGGCCCGCCTGGAGTCGGCCTGGTCGGAGGCCGCCGAGATGGCAGCGGATGATGCCGCGGTCGCCAGTTTTTCCGATGCACTCGACTTGGCCGCGGCCTTGATCAAGCTCTCGCGGTTTGCCCCGGTTCAACCTTCGGCTGAACTGACCACCGCGCTGCTTCACACTTCGCCCGGATCCTTGAGCACGCGCGTGGAGCGGCTGTTCGCGTGGAGCGTTGAGCCTTCGCCCGCAACTTACCGTTGGTGGTATGCCGCGCCTCTGGTGCTGGCAACCCTGTTCTGCGCAGCTATGACCTACAGCACAGCGCTCGCCAGCATGCACGAGGTCACCGAGTGGATAGTGCGATAAGCCAGGTGGATTATCTGCGCGCCAGTCACCTGCGACCTGCGTCCCGGTTACCTGCCCCTTAATCGGTATCCATATCCGGCTCGTTCTGGTCCGGCGGGGGCGGATCGTACTTATCGAAATAGGCAGCGTTCACTTGGGCTTTTGACAGCCTTTCTATCTGGCGCACGGCTTCGGCGGATTTGTCGTTCTGCATGCGCACCGTCACTTGCGGCTTTACCGTCTCAAACGGGGGCACGGTCCTCGAAACCATCTTGTAAATGAAGTACCCGGTCTGGTCGGTCAGCAGTGCTGAGATCTTGCCCGGCTCGAGATCAAAAATCACATTCTGGACTTCTGACAAATCACCGCGTCGCAAGTCTTCCACTTTGACGTTCGGGTCGGTTGCGATTTCCGCGGTTTTGAACGCTTCCCGCTGCAGCTTGGCAAAATCCTCCCCGGCCACGGCCCGTGCGTACATCTGGTTCGCCAGGTCCTTCATCTCTTTTTCTTTGAGGTCGCTGTTCTGTTCCAGCGCAGCGTTCGCGTCAGCCGATTTCGGTACCACCGGTGTTCGCCTCTCCAGGGGCACGTAAATGCGCTCGAAGTTGAAGCGTTCGAACAGCGACTTGTGAGTCGCATAGTACTTTTCCGCATCCTCAGCCGGAGCATTGAGCGAATCCTTGTAGATCTCTTTGCCCATCGCGTTGGCCATGAGAATCAAACTGGAATAGCGGAGTTGTGCCTGCAAGCGTGGATCTCGATCCAAGCCTCGCCTCGACGCCTCCTGGGAAAGCGCCAGCGCCTTCCCGTAGGTGGCGGCTAGTTCGCGCCGTTCACCTTTCACCATGCTCGGGTTGATCGCATTCACCAGCGCTTCGAATTCCGCGCGGCTCACCGTGACCTTGCATTCCCCCTTCGCCGGCGTCTTGCTGTTGGCGGCCGGCTTGGGGCACCGCCCCTGGACAGTGATGACCGGGTAATTCTTGGGCAAGGTTGCGGTCGAGGGCAGCGATGGGAGCGTGTCAGTCTTCGCAGGTTTCGATTCCGGTTCCGCCTGGCCACTGGCTGAGATACCAAGCGGTGCAATCAACATCAGAAAGAGAACAAGTAGAAAGGGAAAGTCAATCCGTCTTCGTGACATAGTTACCCTGATTCGCGGTTCGACGCAGCGAACCCGATTTTTCTTGCCGGCCTTGGCTGTGGAATTTCGCAATGCTAAGGAGGGCTACGAGCAATTTATTCTAGCGTACGCCACACCTGATTTCCATCTTCGACCGCTTAACTCGAGTGCCTCCGTATGCCAAACCCAATCAAAAAAAGGGCGCCCTCATCAGGCGCCCCTTATTGGCCTCCGCGGACCTGCCTTAGTGGCAGCCCGTAAACTTGAAGCTGTTCAACCGAGTGTTCCAATTGAAACTGCCCGTGGCCTTGATGTACTCCTGGGCGAACCAGAACGTGCAATCATCGGAAGGATCGATGCTCATGGTCGAGTAATCGCCCCAGCGATTCTGCGTGGCGGTCTGCACGCCCGTACCCTTAACCACGACGAACGGCGACTCCATCTTGCCCTTCGCATCGGTTGGAACCCGGCCCGTGTAAACCACGCTGGGATCAAGCGTAGAGCTGGAAGCACTCATGCCCAAGGCGATATCGCCGACCTTGTCCATGGCAATGCTGCCGTTCCACACACTGATCTTGGGATGCTGGAACGTACCCGCCTGGAACATGGTGAAGGCTCCACCCGGAGGTGTCGAGCGGAACTCGTACCAGCGCGTTGCCGCCGTAGCGGTGCCGGTGCTGGGTTTCACGGCGTGGTTCACGACTAAGGCTTCGTGGTCGCCGAAGTTACGGTAGGCCAACCGGAACACCAGTTTATCCGCTCTCCCATCCAGTGGTTCGCCCGGCGACGGTTCCGGTATGCAAGCACGTCCCTGAGTGACGCAGATCTGCGTCCAGGTCGGAATCGTAACCGCGATCGGTCCAGTGAACGTCGAGTTGTTGGTATTGACGAAGTCCACGTGGAAGTCAAACTGGTCGAGCTTGGTGAATGAAACTGCGTCCAGTTCCAGAAAGTGGTTCGGAGCGCCGGCCGGCGGAGCAATCGTGCCATCCATGTCCGACGGCAGCAAGCTGTAGTTGGTTGGCTTTGGCGGGAAGCAAACCGCAGTCGCGGCCGAGCCGGCAAGCATTTTGGTGCGATCCAGTGCGCAAGGCTCAGCTCCAACGAAGCTCGCCCCGCCCTGAAAACCGTTGAACGTCAGATAATAAGCATCCGGCCAAACACCGGTCTTCGGGAAGTCAGCCAGGAGCCCGTTAGCGAAGGTGAAACCGTAGCGGTTATAGGTGCCGGTGGCGTCCGTCGAGGTCGAAACCGCGTAGCACTCGGTGGAGGTGAAGTTTCCGGTAAAGGCCAGAATGCTGATCACCCAACGCGACGCCGCTTTGTCCCACAGCACAACCGGGTCGCTGGTGCTTCCGGTCTGGCAGGTGCCACCGAACCCGGAGAAGAGCGAACTGATCGCGGTCGGCGCCTTGATTTGTGCGCCGGTCGTCTTGTCGTAAACCGCGTAATTCAGGTTCACGGTTTCCACTACCTGCGTGCCACCCACTGAAGCATTGGTGTCGGGCGGTGCGAAGCCGGTGTGCGGAATCCCATCAATATTGACCAGGTTGGTGGTCCCTACGTCCGGAAGAATTTCATGTTGTGCCACTGGATCGCGCGATGTATTCCCCGCTGCGCCCAGAACGCGAATCGGCGACAGCAATGCCGCGCGATTTCCGATGAACAAATCGCTCGATACCAAGTCACGGGCCGGCGGCGAGACGTCGTGGTGATATTCGTGGATGACGAATGCCCCGCGTTGAACGTTCTGTGCCGAAGCTGGGATCATCCACAGCAGCAGGCAAATCAGTAGCGACAGCGTATAGGCCTTTTTCATGCAATTCTCCTGAGAGTTTAGAGAAAACGGTAGAACTATCTGACGTGCTCACGGCACGAAATTCGGGGATTCTGTGCTCGCAGTTGCTGAATGCACCCCAACAAAGCGTCCATAACTATGCGTCATAGTACTGGCACTGTCAATGGAGTCCTTTTACTCACAACCGCTTGAGACGCAGATATTTGCAGTTGGTGCGCGAGCCTGGCGCTGAACCTTGGACGAGCTTTGGGAAGTAGTACCAGGCCGGCTCCGGGCCGGGAACTACACTCATGCAGATCTTGCTGCCGCGCTCGCTACGCAATCTCTTGCGCACCTGCGGCAAGCGATATGTTGCAAATGTCTGCAACTCTTTGCACAGTCACACTCAATTTAGCTGTTTTCCTCCAGTTACCTTTTGCCTCCCAATATGGGCATGGCGGCCACTTTGCAGCGTCGGTTACCGGTTATAACGACGCGTCGCAGCCCTAGAATGGCAGTGTAGAAATCCCTGTCTGTGGAGGCTCCATGCATTCCCGTTTTATTCGTGTGTCTCTTTCTATATTGTCACTCCTCCTCTTTACTCTCTCCGCCTTTGCCGGTAGCCAGCGGGTCATCATTCGTTCCACCGGCTCGCGGCAGGAGTTGAAGCAGAAAGTTCAGGCCCTCGGCGGCAAAATCGATCATGAGTTCCAGAACGTCACCGCCGTTTCCGCAACCATCCCCACCAGTTCCATGGCCGCCTTGAACGCGAACCCGCAATTCAAGGTTCGCAAGACCGTGGAGGTGTACACACCCACACCGCGTGCGCCGAAAGGCATCAGCAAAGGCGTCGTCAACCTCCAGTCGCTCGGTCAAAGGAACTTCGACACCAATACCCTGATCAACAATGCGAAGACCCTGCCCAACGACTACTTGTTCAACAACCTGCTGATTAACGCGACGGCGCTGCAAGCCTCGGGCGATCTGGGCCAGGGCATCATCGTGGCGGTGATTGATACCGGCACGGCAAACAATGCGGATGTCGTGCCCGCGCTTGCCGGCACCGTGATCGGCGGTGAGAACCTTGTGCCCTCGGACGAAGACCCCGTCGGCTCAGCCACCAGCACGCTCAATGGCGACCATGGCACCTGGGTGGGCACCATGATTGCGGCCCACGTCGGCTTCATCTTCTCCAACGACGGCTGCCTGGTACCATCGATGCAGCTCAACGCTCCCGACTCAGTGTTCGACAATGGTGACGGTACCTCTCTCGTCCCCATGGTGGGGGTCGCGCCCGGAGCCAGTATCTACGCGGTGAAAGTATTTCCGTCCACCGGTGGCGGTGCGCCGGACGATCGCATCATTGCTGCCATGGACCGCATCATCACCATCAAGAAGAACTTCCTGGCTGGCATGCCGTCAGTTCCGGTTTCCGGCACCGGCACCGAGGATGATCCCTACGTGTACGACTCGCTCAACATCCAGGTCGTAAACATGAGCCTGGGCGGTCCCACCGAGGCGGCTGGCCGTGACCTCGAAGACCTGCTCACGCAGCAGATGATCGACGCCGGCATCACCCTGGCGACTTCTGCCGGCAATGCCGGACCTGCTCTGCTGACCGTGGGCAGCCCGGCGACTGGCCTGGGCTCCATTTCCTCGGCGGCGGCAAATATCCCCGCCCAGGAACGCATCTTCTGGGACCTCTTTGGCATTGAGGGCCAGTGTGCCGTGGGACTTGGCTTGTTGGCTCGTCCCAACAACACCATCCAGACCGCAACCTTCAGTTCCCGCGGCCCCACGGCCGACGGACGCCGAGGAGTGGACGTGACCTCGGCGGGCTACTTCAACCTGGTGGAAGGGGCGAACGGCGGAATCTCGCTGGTGGCCGGAACTTCCTTTGCCGCTCCTGCCGTGGCCGGAGCCGCTGCCCTGCTGAACTACGCTGCTCCCAAGACGCCTGCGGTGCAAGTCCGCAACGCGCTGGTGGCGGGCGCCAATCCCAACGTGCTGGGCGACAAGTCGAATCGCCTCGACCAGGGCACCGGCTATCTCGACGTGGGCAACGCGCTCACCCTGTTGCAGAAACACAAAGTGGCACGGAAGCTTCCCGCCTTCCCGGCGTGGTCTGGCGACGTTGCCGCCAACATCCTGAAGTTCGGCCTGGTGACGCACAAGCTGGATCCCGGCACCCCGCTGAACTTCTTCGGCGTCAAAATGGTTCCCGGACAGCGAAAGGAATTCCTGATTCAGATTGGCAAGGACATCGGCAACGTTCAGGTGACTCTGACGGTGGTGAAACCTGAACTGCCGCCCGACCAGCAAAACCAGTTGTTCGGCGATGACCTGATCCTCGCCGTACACCAAGCCAAGACCTCGGCCCACGGCGAAGGCGATTATCCCATCAACACCTTCGTGAATGCTCCCGGCTCGTTCTCCATCGACGGCCCGGAGCCGGGTTACATGCGAGTCGCGCTGGTTGGAGACTGGACCAACGCTGGCAGAATTTCCGCCGCCCTTACCATCACCGCAACCAAGAAGGGCAGCGCGGCGTTCAGCCAGTACAGCAACATCAACGAGGGTGACCTGCAGACCGTTCCGTACACCGTGCCATCCGGTCTGAACCTGGTCACGTTCGAGCTTACATGGAACAACGACTGGAGCCACTATCCCACGAACGATCTGGATCTGCTGGTGGTGGACCCGGACGGCAACCTGATCCTCGACGGCGCCACGCTCAATGGCCGCGAGACCGCAACCGTCAACAGTCCGAAAGCGGGCAACTGGACGATCCTGGTGAGCGGCTTCAACATTTACGGCAAGCTGCACGACGATGGCAGCGAAACCGGGCCGCAAACCGACAAGTACCGCCTCCGCGTGTACCAGCAATAGACCGCTGCCAGCACGCATCTCCAGCCCGGGGCCCCACGGCTCCGGGCTTTTTCATGTGGGGAGGCTTCTCGCTTGAAGAGCCCGGACATCCTTGTCATCAGAGGTGCACCGCCAAGAAAGGAAGCAATCTCCCAGGTGGCGCTCCTGGACTCAAGGCGATGCTCACCTGCTGCGCCCAAAATACTTGGGAGTCTACAACGGGCTTCGAGCCGCCACTGCGAGTCGGGGTAGGTAGTCTCTTACCGCATCGTGCAGGCGCTGGTTTTGTTCGCGCATGATGAACCGGTCGCGCCGGGAGACGTTGTAGATACGCATGGAGAACTCCAGCACTGTCCGATCCAATGTCAGCAGGATATCCATCACCTGGTTGAGGTCGCGCTCGTTAATACCTTGATTGCCCGATTTGCGCCATTTTTTTTTGTCCTGTTGTGCCATTCGGTTCACTCCTGGCTCCAAGGTTGTTGACGCGCCGTTGATCCCACCGGCGACCAGGTCTGAACCCCGAAACTCAATCTACTGATAAACGACTGCACTCAGAAATGGAAATCGAAACAATTTATCGGCGACATAAACGGGATCGATTTACGTAAGTGCATGAAAACAGAAGTGCCATGGACTGGCATGTGACGCTTGTTTGATGCGGACAATCAATTCTTTGAATTTGCCGCGGCGGTTTGCCTGCGCATTGCGGAAGGGGTTGAGCTTCAGAAACGGAGTCTGCGGGCAACCGGCTACCGCTTGCTGACCGTTGCTGGTTGGATCTCTTCGACGTCGACCCAGTTGGTGGGATACATGCCGGTGTAGCAGGCGGTGCAGTAGGTGGTTTTCTCGCCTTCGCCGCAGGCAGTTTTCAATCCTTCGAGGGAAAGGTAGGCCAGCGAGTCGGCTCCGATGAATTCCCGGATCTCCTCCACCGACTTGTTGGCGGCGATCAACTCTCTTTTCGAAGGCGTATCCACGCCGTAAAAGCAGGGCGAGATAGTCGGCGGACAGGAAATGCGCATGTGGACTTCTTTCGCGCCCGCGTTGCGGATCATGCGCACGATCTTGCGGCTGGTGGTGCCGCGCACAATGGAATCGTCAATCAGGACCACGCGCTTGCCTTCGAGCAGGCTGCGCACCGGGTTGAGCTTGAGCTTGACGCCAAAGTCGCGTACGGTCTGTCGCGGTTCGATGAACGTCCGCCCCACGTAGTGATTGCGAATGAGTCCGAAGCGAAACGGGACTCCGCTCTCCGCCGAGTAGCCCATGGCCGCGGTCACGCCGGAGTCCGGAACCGGTACCACGATATCGGCTTCGACCGGGGCTTCCCGCGCCAGTTGCCGCCCCAACTCCTCGCGGCTCTGCTGAACCGCCCGTCCAAACACCTGGCTGTCAGGACGCGAGAAATACACATGTTCGAAGATGCAGCTCGATTGCGCGTTGGGCGTGGCGTAGAAACGGGAAGTGATGCCTTCCGGCCCCACTACTACCAGTTCTCCGGGCTTCACATCGCGCTCGAAGGTCGCGCCAATCAGGTCGAAGGCGCAAGTTTCCGACGCGAAGACATAGGTGTCGCGTTTTTCTCCCGACTGCGCGGGAATCCTTCCCATAGCGAGCGGGCGGAAGCCGCGGGGATCGCGCGCCGCGAAAATCCGGTCAGGGGAGATCATGACCAGCGAGAACGCACCCTCCACCCGGCGCAGCGCGTCGGCCATTGCTTCGGGCAGTGTCTGCTCTTTGGAGAGCGCTATCAGATGAACGATCACCTCGGTGTCGCTGTTGGTCTGGAAGATGGAACCGTGGCTCTCCAGCCGGTGACGGAGCTCCGGCGCATTCACCAGGTTGCCGTTGTGCGCCAGCGCCATCGCGCCTTTGTTCGATTGCACCAGGATGGGCTGAGCGTTCAGCAGCGCCGAATCACCCGCAGTCGAGTAGCGCGTGTGTCCTATGGCCAGCGTGCCGCGCAATTTGGCGAGAACGTCTTCCACAAAAATATCCGCCACCAGCCCCATGGCTTTGTGCACGTGCAGAGTCATACCGTCAGAGGTGACGATGCCCGCCGACTCCTGTCCACGATGCTGCAAGGCATGCAGCCCCAGGTAGGCGAGCTTCTCCGCCTCGGAATGCGCGTAGATGGCTACCACTCCGCACTCTTCACGAAATTTGTCGAAAGGAAGCATTCAGCACCCAGCACTCAGCATTCAGCCAAACTCGTGTGGGAAGGGGCGACTCGGCCGTCCGGTTTTGCACTAGTCCGCCGCCACTACTTCGGTCTCCGTCCGCAATGCTTTCTCCAGCGCGCTCTCGTATGCTTCCCGCAACTCGGAAACCGCAGCCGACACTACCACCCCGCCGTCCAGCTTGATTTCCACTTGTTCGGGAACTGTCTCTCCGATTACGTCTGCCGAGAGCCCATATTTTACCGCTACTTGTTGGATTCCGGAGAGTTTGTCGCGGTCGCAGGAGATCACGATGCGGCTGGCATCTTCGCCAAACAGCGCGAACTCAGGCGGCAGCCCCTGGGAAGCCACGCTCACTCTCACGCCCACGGCTTGCGGCAAGGCCGCTTCCGACAACGCCACCGCCAGACCGCCATCGGAGCAATCGTGCGCCGACTCCACCAGCCCGGTCTGGATCATCTCCACGATCGCCTTCTGCAGCGCGGCTTCCCGCTCCAGTTCCAACTCCGGCGGGTAACCCCACACCGCACCCAAAACCTCTTTCGCGTACTCCGACGACCCAAATTCGGATTCAGCATCCGTGATATCGCCTGGCTCGCCGGCGCGCAATAGCACGACCGTGCGTCCCGCCTGGCGGAAGTGCGGCTGCGTGGCCTGGTGCACGTCCTCAAGAATCCCCACAATGCCTACGACCGGCGTGGGATAAATGCCCTCGCCCAGCGTCTCGTTGTAGAAGCTGACATTACCACCGGTAATCGGCACTTCCAGTTCTTCGCAGGCCCGGGTCATGCCGTCGACCACCTGCGAGAACTGCCACATGATGTACGGTTTTTCCGGATTGCCGAAGTTCAGGCAGTTGGTGGCGCCCACCGGAGTTGCGCCCGCGCAGGCCACGTTACGCGCGGCTTCCGCCACGGCATGCATCGCGCCCAGCCGCGGATCGAGATAGCACCAGCGCCCGTTGCCATCGAGCGCCATCGCCAGGCCGCGTTGCGAGCCCTTGATGCGGATCACGCCGGCATCTCCGGCGCCCGGCCCTTCCACGGTATTGGTCTGGACCATGGAGTCGTACTGCTGCCACACCCAGCGCTTGCCGCAGATGTTCGGACTGGCCAGCAGGCGCTTCAGATTCTCGGTGAGATCACCCGGCCCCGCGAGCTTGATGCCGTCAGGCTTCTCGCGCGGAATCGGCGGCTCCCAGCGTTGCAGCGGACGCTTGTAGACAGGCGCGTCGTCGGTGAGTGCTTCGTTCGGAATTTCAGCGACCACTTTGCCGTGTTCAAGGACGCGCATCTTGCCGTCGGTGGTGACGCGTCCTACGTCTACGGCGTCGAGGCCCCACTTCTGGAACACGCGGAAGACTTCGTCTTCGCGGCCCTTTTGCGCCACCAGCAGCATGCGCTCCTGCGATTCGCTGAGCATGATCTCGTAAGGCGTCATGCCAGTCTCGCGTTGCGGAACGCGATCCAGTTCAATCTCGATGCCGACGTGGCCGCGTCCGCCCATCTCGCAGGTGGAACAGGTCAATCCCGCCGCACCCATGTCCTGGATGCCAACAATGGCGCCGGTCTGCATGGCTTCCAGGCAAGCCTCGAGCAGCAGCTTTTCCAGGAAGGGATCGCCTACCTGCACGTTGGGACGCTTGGCTTCGGAGGCCTCGCTGAATTCTTCACTGGCCATAGTGGCGCCGTGAATGCCATCGCGCCCGGTTTTCGAGCCCACATAGATCACAGGGTTGCCTTCGCCCGACGCCTTGGCATAAAAGATCTGGTCGCGCCGCACCAGGCCGAGGGCAAACGCATTTACCAGCGGGTTGCCGGAATAGCAGGGCTCGAACTTGGTTTCGCCACCCAGGTTGGGCACGCCGAAGCAGTTGCCATAAGAAGCGATTCCGCTGACCACGCCTTCGAGCACCGAGTGGTTCTTGTGGAGCTCGGCGGGTGTGGCGCGGGCTCCCTCGCCCGCGGCCTTGGCCGGAGTAATCGGCCCGAAGCGCAGCGAGTCCATGACTGCGACTGGGCGGGCGCCCATGGTGAAAATGTCACGCAGGATGCCGCCTACGCCGGTGGCCGCTCCCTGAAAGGGCTCGATGAATGACGGATGATTATGGGATTCGATCTTGAAGGCGCAAGCCCAGCCGTCGCCGATGTCGATGATGCCCGCGTTTTCGCCCGGGCCCTGCACCACCAAGCGGCTGCGCGTAGGCAGTCGTTTCAAGTGCACACGCGATGACTTGTAGGAACAGTGCTCGCTCCACATCACGCTGAAGATCCCCAGTTCGGTGAGGGTAGGCTCGCGGCCGCCAAGAAGCTGCTTGACCTTCTCGTACTCTTCGGGAGTGAGGCCGTGCTCCTGCACGACTTCCGGGGTAATGGCAAGGGCGGGCGACAGGTTCATAGGGGCTCGGAAGCTCTATTGTCGCATTTCGCGGGGGCGCTGGTAAGGGCAGAATGCGGCCGGGCAGGCCGCTGACCCGAGCCCAGCCCGGCTTCTGAAATTGCACCCAAATCGCTCATTGTTTTCATGTACTTATCTTTAAGTTATTGATAAAACATAGCGTCACCGCCGGAATCGCGGGCCGAATGCGGTTGGATCTGCGCCTGGGATGCCACTAGAATGCGTCAGGGTGACCTGCAGACTCACTTCGAGGGCACGGGCATGCCAAACATCCTCCGCCGTCATGCGATCGCTCAGATCGAACCGTACGAAGATATTATCTATAAGCTATAACAAAGCGCTTCCCGAAGCTGAGATTTCCACAGGCCCCTCAGATTGAGATTCCCGGAAATCCGCAGCCCACAGCCCTCCCTAGACACCCCATTGTTAGGAAAACGCCGCCTTCGAACGTCTTCACTGTTTAGTGAGCGGAGTGTCCTGTCATGAAATCCGCACTGGCCACCGACCTGCCTACATCGGGCGCCGAAGTCTTCGGCGCCGGCGGAATCCCAATTCGATATCATTACCCGCGAATGAAGTCCGTCATCGTTGGCACCGCGGGACACATTGACCACGGCAAGACCGCCCTGGTGAAAGCGCTGACCGGCATTGACGCCGACCGCCTGGAAGAAGAAAAACGCCGCGGCATCACCATCGACCTTGGCTTCGCGCACCGCGACCTGCCCGGCCCCAACGGCGAAATCCTTCGCCTGGGCTTTGTGGATGTGCCCGGGCACGAGCGCTTCATCCGCAACATGCTGGCGGGTGTGGGCGGCATCGACCTGGTACTGCTGGTGATTGCCGCCGACGAAGGCATCAAGCCGCAAACTCGCGAGCACCTGGATATCTGCCAACTGCTGGCGGTGCGCCGCGGCATCGTGGTGCTTACCAAAGCGGACATGGTGGACCGCGAAACCCTGAGCGTGGTGCGGATGGAAGTGGAAGAGTTTCTGCGCGGATCCTTTCTGGCCGGCCGCAAAGCGCGGATTATCCCGGTGAGCGCCATGACCGGGGCTGGACTGGATCACCTTACCCAGGCGCTGGTAGACGCGGCCAGCACGATCGAGCCAAAAGACGCCAAGACGCTGGCGCGCCTTCCTATCGACCGTGTGTTCAGCATGAAAGGCTTCGGCACGGTAGTGACCGGCACCCTGGTTTCGGGCGCCATACGTAGGGACGATGAGCTGGAGGTCTTTCCAAAAGGTCAGCGGGTAAGGGTGCGCGGCGTGCAGGTACACGGCGAAACCGCCAACGAGGCCATCGCCGGGCAGCGTACGGCGTTGAACCTGGCGGGCATCGCCACCGAAGACTTGCAGCGCGGCATGACCCTGGCGCCGCATTCCACTTTTCACGCCACCTGGCGCGCTGACGTCACGCTCTCGCTTCTGGCTTCAGCTAAGGCGCTCAAGGACCGCTCGCGTGTCCACCTGCACAGCTACACCTCGGAGACTGTCGCCGAAGTGGTGTTGTACGGACAGAAGCAGATCGCGCCGGGACAGACGTCGCTGGCCCAGCTGCGCCTGGCCGAGACCACTCTGCTGCTGCCCGGGGACCGCTTCATCATCCGCCAGTTCTCGCCGGTGGTGACCATCGGCGGGGGCGTGGTGCTGGACGCCGCGCCGCTGGAAAACAAAATCCGTACCGAGGACAAGATCCTATTCCTGGAGAAAATGGACAAGGGCTCGCCCGAGGAGATTCTGCTGGCACGCATCGCGCGCCGGGGAACGGCCGGCCTGGCGATTGAAGCCGCCGTGGCGGAAACCGGTTGGACGCTGGAGCGGGTGCAGTCCATAGCTGCGTCGCTGCTGGCCAAGTCAGCGGTGGTTCGCACCAACGGCCACTACCTCTCGGCCGCAGCTTTCTCCAGCATGGCTTCGGAGGCCGTCGTCGCGGTGAAAGCGTTTCACAATTACAACCCGCTGGTGGCGGGTATCAGCCGCGAAGCTCTGCGCGAGCGGCTCGACTTGAGCCCACAAGTGTTTGCCGTCATTCTGGAGGCGCTGGTACGCGACCAGCAGATCGAAGTCGCGGGCGACCAGGTGCGGGCAGCGGGACGCGGCGTGGTGCTGCGCGACGAAGAAGCGGAATCGAAAAAGATGATTGAAACCGCCTTTGCGTCGGCCGGATTGAAAGTGCCGGCGCTCAAGGAAGTGCTGGCGGGGTTGAAAGTGGACCGGGTGCGCGCCCAGAAAATTGTCACTCTGCTGCTGCGCGATAAAATTTTGGTGAAATTATCCGATGACCTGGTGTTTCACTCCGACGCGCTCGCGGAGCTGCGCCAGCGCCTGCAGGCGCACAAAGCGAAATCGCCGAAGATCGACGTGGCCGCCTTCAAGGAACTGACCGGGGTGAGCCGCAAGTACGCCATTCCCTTGCTTGAGTATCTGGACCGGGAGCATGTGACACGGCGGGTGGGGGATGAACGGGTGATTCTCTGAGAACGCCGAAGTTGGCCCTGCCTGCCTCTGATGCAGTATTGTTTCCACTGCCAATAAAATTGGCATTCTGAGTGGGCGTTGAGTCCACGAAGAACCTGCTCTCCGTGACGCCGGCAGAAAGCAGGGTCCCTCGCTTCGCTCACGATGACAATTCGTAAGGAGGGAACTGGGAACTTGAAACCAGAAACTAGAAGCTAGATTTTTTCCTCCGCAAATTCCAGCTCCAAATTCAGCGGCCCGGTGACCCGGTTGGTCAGGTTCACCAGGCCGATCAGCATGTGCAGATCCACAATCTCCGGATCGGCGAAGTGCTTCTTCACATTGGCGAAGTGGGCGTCGGTCACATCATGTGGAGAGCGAGTCAGCTTCTCTGCGTAGGCCAGGGCGGTTTGTTCTTTTTCGGTGAAGCGAGCGTACGCCCCCGCTTTCAACGCGTGCCAATCCTCGGGTATGACTCCCACCCGCTTCGAAGCCGCCAGGTGATGCTGCAGGCAGTAATGGCATCCATTGATCATGGAGACGCGGATGTAGATGAGTTCAAAAAGCTTGCGGTCGAGCGAGCGGCCCACGCTGGCGTAGAACGGGAGAAAGTTCTTCAGCATCTCGGGACGGTGGGCCAATGCCTTTTGAATGTTGCCGGGTTTGCCGCGAAAGATTTTTTCGTAAATGTCTTTGACTTCGGGTGGGGCACTGCCGGGTTCAACGTAGCTGACTCGCGCCATGAGGCCTCTTTTCGAAAGCCAGTATAATACCGCTACTGTTGATCGCTGCCTTCTCGGAGTTCCCGCCCATGCTCTCAATTCGTCCCGCGACCGTGAATGACGTGCCTCTGCTGAGGACATTGATTCGTGAACTGGCAGAGTATGAACACGAACTCGATTCGGTTCTGATCACCGAATCGGAATTAGCGAGAGATGGGTTCGGAAACGATCCGAAATTTTGCGCTTTGCTCGCGGAATGGGATGGGCAGGCCGCCGGCTATGCTCTGTTCTTTGATTTCTACAGCACCTGGAGAGGCCGGCAACTTTTTCTGGAGGATCTGTTCGTGCGCCCGCAATTTCGCGGAAAAGGAATCGGCAAGGGCCTGCTGATCAAAGTGGCAAGACTCTCCCAGGAGGAAGGATGTAGCGGCATGCGCTGGGAGGTTCTGGGCTGGAACCAGTCGGCCATCGACATGTACCGCTCGCTGGGAGCCGACTTCCTGGACGACTGGAAGCTGGTGCTGCTGAAGGACCAGGCATTGCGCGATATGGCGGAGAGGGCGCTGTGAGCCTTCCCGTGCGCATCATCGGCGCCGGACTGGCCGGGTCGGAAGCGGCCTGGCAGTGTGCCCGGCGCGGGGTGGCGGTCGAGCTCTTCGAGATGCGTCCGGTGCACTCCACTCCGGCGCACCAGACCGCAGATTTCGCCGAACTGGTCTGCTCCAACTCCCTGAAATCCGATAGCCCGAACACCGCACCCTGGCTGTTGAAAGAAGAAATGCACCGCGCAGGGTCGTTGCTGTTGGAGATCGCTCGGGCGTGCGCGGTTCCCGCCGGGCACGCCTTGGCCGTCGATCGCGCGACCTTCGCGGCCAAAGTGACGGAAACAATTTCGAAGGAGCCTCTGATTTCTATTCTGCGTGAGGAAGTGACGCAGATGCGCGAAGATAAGGTCACAATCATAGCCAGCGGGCCTTTGACCTCGGATGCGCTGGCGGCGGAGATCTCGAGACTCAGTCCCTCATCCGACCCTGCGCGGGCGGGAGCTCCCACGCCACACCACAGGCTGTATTTCTATGATTCCATCAGCCCCATCGTGGAAGCCGACTCCATCGACATGACCAAGGTGTACATGGCGGCGCGCTACGACAAGGGCACGGCCGACTACATCAACTGCCCCATGTCGAACGAGGAGTACGACCGCTTCTACGACGCGCTGCTGGCGGCGCAGGCAGTGGAGGAGCGCGACTGGGAGAAGCTGAATTATTTCGAGGGATGCCTGCCCATCGAGGAAATCGCGCGCCGGGGGCGCGATACCCTGCGCTTCGGGCCCATGAAGCCGGTGGGTCTGAAGCATCCGCAGACTGGGCAACAGCCGTGGGCGGTGGTGCAGTTGCGGCAGGAGAACCTGCGAGCCGATTCCTACAACCTGGTCGGTTTTCAGAACCACCTGAAATTCGGTGAGCAGGCGCGGGTGCTACGGCTCATTCCCGGCCTCGAAAATGCACGCTTCCTGCGTTACGGGCAGATTCACCGCAATACCTACATCAACGCGCCCACGCTGCTCTCGGAAACGCTGCAGATGAAGGAGCATCCGCGGGTGCTGTTTGCCGGGCAGATCTGCGGCGTCGAAGGCTACGTGGAGTCGATCGCGACCGGCTTGATGGCGGGCGTGCATGCGGCAGCGCTGGTGGCCGGCGACGCGCTGGTTCCACCTCCACGTGCCTCAGCGTTTGGCTCGCTGGTGCACTACATCACCCACGCCGATCCCAAGAAGTTTCAGCCGGCGAATATCACGTTTGACCTGCTGCCAGCGCTGGAAAAGAAGGTCAGAGACCGCCAAGAGCGACACCTTCTGCAGTGCGAGCGGGCGCTGCGGGAGTTTGACGGGTGGGTCGAAGCGAGCGGTTTAGTGGCTACGAAGTAAGAAGTTAGAAGCCTGAATGCAGAAGCAAAACCGAACCCCTGCCGGGGCCGCCCGGCACTTGGTTTTGACCTTTCTCCTGCATTTTGACTTCTTACTTCCGGCTTCCGCCCGCCCCCGACTATTTCTGCAACAAAACCCCTTCGCCTTTCGTATCAAGCACTAGGCCGGCTTACGTTCCGCCGGTCCCTGCGTCGAATCAGAGGGCATCCCGCATGGTCTTGCGCGATCTCATCAGCGATGTGTTCCGCACCTTGTGGTCGCACAAACTGCGCACCTTCCTGACCATGTTCGGAATCGCCTGGGGGATCGTTTCCATTGTGCTGATGGTGGCTGCCGGCGAAGGCTTGCGCCAAGGCCAGGCGGAACAGGCCCGCAACCTGGGCAAAGACCTGATGATCGTGTTTCATGGCCGCACCAGCCTGCAGGTGGGCGGAGCGCGGGCCGGACGACCAGTGCGTTGGGAAGATGCCGACGTGGTCGCGGTGCAGTCGGAATCGCCCGATTGCCAGTACGCCATTCCAGAGTTGGAGCAGAACGACGTCCGGGCACACAGCAACTACAACAACGCGGCGTTCACCGTGACCGGGTCGCATCCCGAGTTTTCCTACATCCGCAGCCTCGACGTGGGCCAGGGGCGCTTTTACGACTGGGACGACCAGCGGGACGCGCGGCGTGTAGCCTTCCTGGGCAGCGACGCCTCCAAGCAGCTGTTTCCCGGCCGGAATCCCGTCGGCGAGACCCTCTACCTGAATGATTTCCCCTACACCGTCATCGGCGTGATGGCGCAGAAGAAGCAGGACTCCAGCTACGACGGGTGGGACGTGCAAAAAGTATTCATTCCGTTTGCCGCCATGCGGCGCGATTTCCCCGACAAGCCGCCAGGGACGCCTCATACCTTCGATCAGATGCTGGTCACTCCCAGATCCGTGGAACAGCACGAGGCCTGCAAGCACGAAGTGCGCGCCGTGCTGGCGCGCATGCACAATTACGATCCCACCGACAAGGAAGCTTGTCCCATCTGGGACACGGTGCAGGAGGCCAAGGCCTTCCGCCAGATGACCGACGGCATGAAATATTTCCTAGGTGCGGTGGGGATCGTCACCCTGGTGCTGGGCGGTCTGGGGGTGATGAACGTGATGATGGTAGCGGTGCGCGAGCGGACACGCGAAATCGGCGTGCGCAAGGCCCTGGGCGCCCGCGCCGACAGCATTCTGAAGCAGTTTTTCCTGGAAGCGCTGCTGATTGCGTTGGTCAGCGGGGGCGTGGGGTTGGGCATCGCGTACGGTATTTGTTCCCTGGTGAACCTGCTGCCTATGCCGGACTTTTTTGCCGGCTTGCTGGCCACCTGGCAGTCGGGCCTGCTGGCTTTCGGGCTGCTGGGAACGGTCGCAGTGCTGGCCGGGGTGTATCCGGCGCGACGGGCGGCGTCGATTGATCCGATTGAGGCTCTGCGGTACGAGGCGGGAGGGTAGGCAGCGCCGGCCATGCTAACGGAAATCATTCGCGAAGCCTGGATTGCGTTGAAGCGCAACTACACTCGCAGCCTGCTGACCATGCTGGGGATCGTCTGGGGCATCGCTACGGTCACGCTGCTGATCGCGTACGGCAGCAGTTTCCGCAGCATCCTGGTCGGCGGGTTCGATGCCTTCGGCAAGAGTGTGGTCATCTGCTGGCCCCAGCAAACCAGCGAGCAGCCGGGTGGACAGCGTGCCGGGAAGAAAGTGGTGCTGGAGCAGGCTGACCTCGACATGGTGAAACAGGACGCGCCGCTGGTGAAGCACGTCTGCCTGGAAACGGTGAAGCGCCCCGGCATCGGCTATGGCGATCGCATGGTGGGAACGGCCGCGGTGCGCGGCGTTTGTCCAGAGTACGGCGAGATGCGCAACGAAGTGCCGTCCGAAGGCCGGTGGATCAGCCCCTCCGATGAACTGGAAAGGCGGCGCGTGGTGTTCCTCGGCGGCCGGGTACGCGAGCAACTATTCAGCGGACGTCCAGCAGTGGGAGAAACGGTTCAGATCGGCGGGGTGCGTTTCACCGTCATCGGGGTGATGGCGCGCAAGATCCAGTTGAGCAACTACTTCTCCAGCGATGACGATTCTGCCTGGATCCCCTACTCTGCGGCCGGTGACTTGTGGAACACGCGCTATGCCGCGGTGATGGTTTTCGAGCCGGTGGCACCGCAGTTTGAAAAGAAAGCGATGGCGCAGGTGCTGGCGGCCATCGCCACCCGCCAGCAGTTCTCTCCGACTGACAAGAAGGCGATCCAGATGTTCGGCCGCGACGAATTCCGGCCCATCATTGACGGGCTGACCATCGGGTTGCAGGTGCTGCTGACGTTTATCGGCACCCTGACCCTGGGCATCGGCGGCGTCGGGGTGATGAACATCATGCTAGTGTCGGTGGACGAGCGCATCCGTGAGATCGGCCTGCGCCGCGCGCTGGGCGCCAGGAAGCGGCACATCAAGCTGCAATTCCTGGCCGAAACCCTATTGATTATGCTGCTGGGCGGAGCCATCGGGGTACTGCTTTCCTACGCCATCGCCGCCGCGGTAGGCACGGTTCCGCTGATGGGGCCGCTGTTTGAAGATGACTCCGGCAAGGCCGACATTCATCTGAAAATCTCCATGTTTACCGTGCTGCTCTCGACTGTCGTGCTGCTGGTAGTGGGCGTGATCAGCGGCCTGGTGCCGGCGTTGCGTGCCTCCAAGCTTGATCCCGTGGAAGCGCTGCGATACGAATGAGCGGAGATTGCAGATTTTCGGATTGTAGGATGGCACAATCGAACACCGAAGTCGAAGTGTTGGGATTTTAGTTTTCAATTCGGCAATCCTAAAATCCTATAATTCTGCAATTCCATTGACCCGTCCCCCCGTTCGCAGTACCTTGCTGGCATCGAGGTGCGTGCGTGCCGATTTCTGCGGTCGATACCCTGAGCCCCGCCTTCCAGCACACCAAACAGCAACTGCTGCAGCCGTTCCGCGTGGGCCAGTGGGCCAAACTGGCGCTGGTGGGGTTCCTCGCCGGCGAACTCAGTTCGGGCGGCTGCAATACCTCGAGTTTCCAGTTGCCGACGCGCACCAGCGGCTCACAGCAACTGCTGGATTATGGTCTGCGGGGCATTGATCCCGCGCTGTATGCCGGGCTGATCGCAGTGCTGATCGTGGCCGCCCTGGTCTTGGGAGTGTTGTTCCTGTACGTGGGCAGCGTGATGCGCTTCGTCCTGTTTGACAGCATCCTCGCCAAGAGCTGCGAGATCCGGAAAAGCTGGGGGCGGCGGCAAGGGCCCGGTCTGCGTTATTTCTTGTGGCAGATCCTGCTGCTGCTCGGATTCCTGGCGGGCATGATTATTCTGGTGGGAATTCCCGCGGCTTTCGCCTTTGCTGCCGGATGGCTCAAAGAACCCAGCCGGCACACCGTCCCGCTGGTGCTCGGGGGCATGCTGCTGTTCATGGTTTTGTTTGCGTTCGTGGCTTGCTGGTTCGTGGTGCACGTCATGACCAAGGATTTCGTGGTGCCGCAGATGGCGTTGGAGGACGTGAGCGCCATGGAAGGCTGGCGGCGCTTCTGGCCCATGCTGAAGACGGAAAAGGGCGGCTATGCCGGCTACATCGGCTTGAAGATTGTGATGGCGATTGGCGCGGCGGTACTCGTCAGCATTATTTCTACGATCGTGATCCTGATCCTGCTGATCCCGGTCGGCGGAGTGGGCGCGGTGCTGGTGCTGGGCGGAAAGGCCGCCGGCTTGCAGTGGAACCTCTACACCATAACCCTGGCGGTGGTGGTTGGAACGATCCTTGTGGGATTGATTCTCTACGTGATTTCGCTGGTCTCGGTGCCGCCGATCGTGTTCTTTCCGGCCTATTCGATTTACTTCTTCGCTTCGCGCTATCCGGCGTTGCAGCAGTTGCTTTATCCCGCGCCGCCGGCGCCGGTGATTCCGGTCGCGACCCCGCCCTTGCCGCCGCCCCTGCCGCCCCCGGAGCCGATTGGCTAGAGGTCGGCCGGCAGTTAAGGGATTCCCGCAGCGGCTAAAGCCGCCTTCCTTGTTGACGCGGAGTGGCACGGCTGAAGCCGTGCCCTTCCCAAAATCATTTCGAGATGGGTTCCCTTCACTTACGTTTGCCGCCCCAGGAAAAACGTCTTCCGATGATGCACTTGATGATCAGGTGATCGGTGGAGCGCGTGGTTCCTACCCCGACGCCGAAGTTGAACTCCCAGTCCGGCGACAGGTTCAAATCGATGGAAGGGAAGAATTGCTGTTGCTGGTCGGCGGCGGAGTCAAACCCGGTGATCGGGCCCAGGGCTCCGTAGTATTCCAGCCCGCCAGTGATCCGCTTGGTGAAGTCGTAACTCAGCTTGGCACTGGGTGAAAATTCCACACCCTTATTTACGCTTGGGCCATGCCAGGCGCGCTCGAGCGCGGGGTTGAAAGCCAGGTACCAGGGCCCTAGCTTCTTGTCGACGATCGGGCGGATCTCCCAGGTCCAGGTGTCGGGAGAAAAGTCCCGCCGCTGGTAGCCAACTTCCTGGGAGAGGCTCACACCCACCGGCCAGTGCCAGGATTCAGGCACGCGCACCCGTGGCCGGATGTGGTCGCCGACCCACTGCCAGCCCCCGTCGGGCTGAATGCTGGTGAAAACGTAGAAGCCGGTCTCGAACCAGTGGCTAAAACCATGCGTGAGTTCGAGAGTCTCGTGCACGGCGTGGTTGCTGGGCAAGACCCCATCGATCACGGTCTTGCTGCCTTCAGCTGTGTAGTTGGTGTGCAGCTCGAGCATGGTGGTCCCCGGGTCCACCGTGTCGGCGCCGTACACCTGGATCTCGTAGTTATCCTGAGCGTACACGGTTCCGACGGCAGCCACGGCGAACATCAGGGACAGAGCCGTCAAGAGAAGGGTTCGCATGCTGGATGGTGGTTGGGTGAGCGCCGCTGCCGCAGTTTACATGATGCACGCGGACTGTCGCAGGGTTCAACCAGAATGCGTGTCGGAGGTGCATTCCATAAATTGCGGTCACAGTAACAACCGCATGAGCGAAACGCGCCGTGTTACTTTGGGACAGCATTGGCGGCTTTCAGGGCGCCACATTTTGTCCGGAGACAAGCACGTGGAAGCATTCGAGCAGAAGGTGCGGGCGAGTTTCGCGCGGCAGCAATTCATGACGACCTTGGGGGCGGAGATGGCTTCCGTCGGACGCGGCGCGGTGGAGATCCGGCTCCCATTCAGCCTGGAACTGACCCAGCAGGACCAGTTTGTGCACGCTGGCGCCATCACCAGCATCCTGGATTCCGCGTGCGGTTATGCCGCCCTTAGCGTGGCGCCGGCCAAGGCGGAGGTGTTAAGCGTGGAGTTCAAGGTGAACTTGCTGTCGCCGGCGGTAGGCGATGTTTTTGTTGCCCGGGCCATGGTGAAGCGGTCGGGCAAGACGCTTTGCGTCTGTACCGCTGACGCCTTCGCGGTAAAAGGTAAAGAAGAAAAGCTGATTGCCACCATGCTGGCAACAATCATCCACCTCACGCCGAAATAGGTCCCTTTCTGCCGAGCCCATCTCGCAAACCCGTTGACTGACGCCGGAGACGCCATTAGCATGCCAGTCCAGTACTTTGGGGTACGGCCGGAAGTCTCTTGGTAGCTGGGGCACCCAGTCCCGGCCGAAAATCTACCGTCCATAGGGGGCACCATGATTGAGCAATATATGGCTCTTGCGCTGCAACCTACCATGCGTGGTTGCAGGAAGCGCTCGGAAGTTGCCGTCAACATCCGGCACATTTCGGAACTGATCGACGCTGCCGTCTGGCTCAGCGCCATTGATCTGCCGGTGCGCCTGATCTGCGTGCCCGAGGGTTGCCTGCAGGGCTTCACCGACGAGGTGTTTGACTGGGACCACGAGAAGTACGTGGATGAGATGGCCCTCGACATCCCCGGAGAAGAGACCGAGGCCCTGGGCCGCAAAGCCAAGCAGCACAACACCTACATCATCGCCCAAGCCAAGATCAAGCATCCCGAGTTCCCCAAGAAGTTCTTCAACGGCGCCTTCATCATTGCGCCCACGGGTGAGGTGATTCTCAAGCACTACAAGCTCCAGGTCTTTGCCCGGGAGCACTCCACCGTGCCGCATGATGTGTGGGACAAGTGGGTCGAACTCTACGGCGATGGCCTGGACGCATTCTTTCCGGTGGCGGACACCGAGATCGGACGCCTGGGCTGCGTCATCTGCATGGAAGGATCGTTCCCGGAAACCGCCCGTGGCCTGGCCATGAATGGTGCGGAGGTGCTGTACCGGCCCGCCTATCCGGAGCCTTACGTAGCCAACGGCCTTTGGGAGATTCAGAACCGGGCGCGAGCTTTGGACAATACCTGCTACGTGGTTGCGCCCAACCCGGCCAACTATTTCCTTACCCAGGAATCAGGCGATGCGCTGGATACGTTCGGCGGAAAATCCATGATCGTGGACTACCAGGGCAGAATTCTTTCCGAGCACGGGTATGGAGCCGGGCCTTCGTACGCTGGCGCCATCATTGACATAGAAGCTCTCCGCCAGTATCGCACTCGCTCCTTATGGGGTAATTGGCTCAGGGATTTGCGGACGGAACAGTTCCGCTGCATCTACGAGCAGGCGCTCTATCCCAAGAACCTGGGCTTGGAGAAGCATCCCGGGCGTCACGCGGACCACGATGAGATTCGCCGTCAGGTCATGGAGATGATGCTGTCCAAGGGCATCTACCGGCGCCCCAGCAAGTCGAAGGCGCAAGGGACGCCCAAGGAGGTTGCGGCTGACTAAGCTGGCGTTCGGGAAGTTGCGCCGACATTCGAGCACAGGGGAACCACATGAAACCGGCAGACAAAGTTCTCGGCGGTCGCAGCAGCGTCAAAGTGGCGGTGGTGCAGACGCCACCGGTTTACCTGGATAGAGAGAAGAGCGTAGACCGCGCCTGTCAGAAGATTCACGAGGCTGCGAGCCACGGCGCTGAACTCATCGCTTTCACGGAAACCTGGCTAGCAGGCTATCCCTATTGGGGTGAAGGTTGGGAGTCGAAGCTGCAGAACTGGATTCCGGTTCGGATTCAGTTCTACGACCAGGCTCTGCTGATTCCCAGTGAAGACACCGAACGTCTGTGCCACGCGGCGGCCAAGGCCAATGCCCATGTGGTCATTGGCTGCAACGAGATGGATTCCCGGCGTGGCGTTCACACCATCTACAACACTCTGTTGTTCATCGAGCGGACGGGCAAAATCCTGGGCCGCCACCGCAAGACCGTGCCCACGTTCGTCGAGCGGGCAATCTGGGGACCCGGCGATGGCACCGATCTGGTCACGTACGAGACCGACATTGGCCGCATCGGCGGACTCATTTGCGGCGAGCATCTGATGCCGCTCATTCGCGCCCGCATGATCGAACAGGGAGAGGACTTTCATATCTCTGTCTTCCCCGGAGCGTTCTCTCTTCATACCGGTCCCAAGTTGGAAGAGCCTGACCTGGAGGGCCGGCTCTTCTGGGGGCACACGTTGACGCGTGCGCATGCCATGGAAGCCGGAGCTTTTGTGCTTTCCGCCTGCGGCTACATGACCGCGAACGATCTGCCGCCGGATTTTCCGCTGCGTGAGACTGTGAACCTGGATTACGCGCATGGCGGCAGCCAGATCGTCGCGCCGCTGGGCATTCCCCTGGTTCCTCCGACCTCGGGCGACACCATCCTCTACGCCGAATGCCAGGCTGACATGATCAAGGTCTGGAAGGCCATCATTGACACGGTGGGCCATTACGCGCGTCCGGACATCGTTCGCCTGCAGTATATGAAGTCGGCGGAGCCCAGCCTGGCGGGACTCGCCGTGGAGGCTCTGGAAAAGAAATCTCCGCATGAGATCGAAGCCATCGCGGAGAGTCACGAACTGGGCAAGCAGGAACTGGAATCAGCCATCGAACGCCTGGCACGATAAGTACAAGCTTCGCGGTGATGCGTTAAGAGATTTGGAAGGAGAAGCCCATGTCCTCTGGTCCCAGCGCTTCAGGAAGAGACTTCTTCACCATCGCGCCTCGCAGCTGCGCCCTGATTGTCATCGACATGCAGAATGCTTTTGTTGCCGAAGGCGCAGTCTTCGAGACGCCCGCAGCCCGAACCATGATTCCCCGCCTGGAGCAACTGATCCAGTTTGCTCGCGCCTCGAAAATCCCGATCGTCTGGACCCAATCCGATCATCGCCCTCCCTACGGAGGGCTGATGCTGCGGAAATTTCCGCCGATCGCAGAGGACCACATCCTGTGGCAAGGCGAGCCCAGCTATGAGATGTACCCGCGCATGCTGCAACCGCGGGAGGGAAAACTCGAATACAGGATTGTGAAACACAAATTCGACGCCTTTTTCGAAACCGATCTGGACGCCATCCTGCGCTATCACCAGGTGGACACCGTGATCATCACCGGGACCGCCACCAATGCTTGCTGCGAATCGACAGCCCGCTCGGCTTTCATGCGCGACTACAAGGTAGTATTCCCCAGCGACCTGAACGCGACGTTTGACGAGGCTATGCACCAGGCAACGTTGAAGAACATCGACCTGTTGTTCGGACGTGTGGTCTCAAGCGATGAGCTGCTGGCAGAGATGGGAGCTTCGTTAGAGGCAAGTTCCCGATCGTGACATCAGCAGGAAAGTCGAAATTGATTTGAGCTTGAGAGCGTGCTAGAGTGACGCCCCTGAAGGAACACTTGTGCCTCCCACGCTTGCGAACGGCAAGATCTGCTACCTCGAGATTCCCGCCACCGACATAGCGCGCTCAGCCGACTTCTACAAACGGGCCTTCGGCTGGCACATCCGGCAACGCGGCGACGGTCGCATCGCCTTTGATGACACCACCGGCGAGGTGAGCGGCACCTGGGTACTCGGGCGACCGCCTGCCTCACAGCCCGGCCTTATGATCTACGTCATGGTCGACAGCGTAGCCGCGACACTTGGGGCAATCGTCGCCAACGGAGGCGAGATCGTGCAACCGATCGGCGCGGATGCGCCGGAAATCACTGCGAGATTCCGCGATCCAGCAGGAAACGTGATCGGCCTCTACCAGGAGCCCGGGTAACAGGACTCCAACTCAGTCTCGTGCCCGGTTCTTGATCCAGATCGGGGTCCCCACAAAACCGAAGGCGCGGCGAATCTGGTTTTCCAGAAAGCGCTGGTAGGAAAAGTGCAGCTTAACGGCGCGGTCGGTGAACAGCACGAATGTGGGCGGCGCCACGCTGGCCTGCGTCAGGTAGAGGATCCTCACCCGCTGGCGCATGGGGACCGAGGCGCGTTCGAAATCCACGTACTTGAGAAAGCGGTTCATCTCGCCGGTGGTGATGCGCTTGCGCCGCTCGCTGGCAACTTCGTTAAGCACCGGCCAAATCTTGTCGGTGCCGACGCCCGTAGAGGCAGACACAAACAGCACCGGGGCATAACTGAGGAACTTGAGCGCATCGCGCACTCTCAGTTCGTAGGCCTCGCGGTCGGCGGGACGCTTGCTCTCCTGCATGCGTCCGGCTTTCGACGGCCTGCCCGGCTGGGCCTGGCGGGCGATCACCAGGTCCCACTTGTTCACCACGATGATGACCGAGCGCCCGCTTTCGTGGGCGTAGCCGGCGATGCTGGCGTCGAGTGCGCTCACGCCTTCGGTAGCGTCGATCACCAGCAGCGCGATGTCGGCGGCTTCCAGATGCTTGCGCGCCATGACCACGGAAAGCTTCTCCGCCATCAGATGGGTCTTGCCTTTGCGGCGAATTCCGGCGGTGTCGATGAATCGAAAAACGTGGCCATCGCGCTCGACTAGTTCGTCGACCGCGTCGCGCGTGGTGCCGGGAATCGGGGAAACGATGGCCCGCGAAGTTCCGGTGAGCCGGTTCAGCAGCGTCGACTTGCCGACGTTGGGATGTCCGATGATGGCTACTTTGACTTCGCGCGGCTCGGCAGTGGTAGCACCGCCGCCCTCGGCGGCAATTGAAGAACCTTCCGCAGATGAGAGTTCTGGCTCCACGGTGGCCGGCGGGACGCCGGCGCTACTTTCTTCCGGCTCCGGCGGGAGGGCCTCAAGGATGGCATCCAGCAGGTCGTCCACCCCTCGTCCGTGCTCGGCGGAAACAGCAAACAGCTTGCGAATACCGAGACCGTGGAAGTCGTCGATAAGATTCGCCTGTTTTTCGGTATCAACTTTGTTGACCGCCAGGAACAACGGCTTGCCACCGCGGATCATGAGCCGAGCCAGTTCCAGGTCGGGGCCGGCGAGTTCGGTGCGGCCGTCGACGACCATGATGACGGCGTCGGCTTCCTCCAGCGCAACTTTCGCCTGGCGGAAGATCTCCGCCGGGATGAAATCCTTCTCTTCCGGGATGATGCCGCCGGTGTCCACAATGCGCAGGCGGCGCCCGCGCCAGTTGGCCTGGCCGTAGAGACGGTCGCGGGTGATACCCGGCTCATCGCCGACAATGGCCCGCCGCGATCCGACAATGCGATTGAACAGCGTGGACTTGCCCACATTGGGGCGGCCCACGATGGCCAGCGTCGGCAGGCCTACCGTGGTGTCGGTCATCGAACTGGATCGAATTCGGGTCATTCAGTACCGAGTATTATAGAGACTCCGTGGCCTCTACCTCCCAGCCCTCGACTCCTGCGGGAAAGAAAGATGTCTCGCTCTACCAGTTCTTCGCTCCCGGGGGAGTGCTTTCGCGGACGCATCCTGCCTACGAATTCCGCCGCGGGCAGCTGCAAATGGCGCAAGCCGTGGAACAGGCGCTGGAAGAGAAGCGCCATCTGATCGTGGAAGCGGGCACCGGTACGGGCAAGACGCTGGCTTACCTGGTGCCTGTCATCCGCTCCGGTAAGCGGGTGATTATTTCCACCGGCACCAAGAACCTGCAAGAACAGCTCTTCTATAAAGATATCCCATTTCTTGAGCAAGCGTTGTTTCCGAACGGCGATGGCAAGCTGAACGTCTGCTACATGAAGGGGCGCAACAATTACCTGTGCCGCAAGAAACTCTATGACCTGACTGACCAGCCCGTGCTCAGCGGGCTGGAGGAAATCGAGCACTACCGCGCCATCGCGGCGTGGGAGAAGGTGACGCAGACGGGTGATCGGGCCGAGCTGGCGGGATTGCCCGAAGCCAGTGCGCTGTGGCACAAGTTGGACGCGCGGTCTGACACTTGCCTTGGGCAGAAATGCAGTTCCTGGGACAAGTGCTTCATCACCGAAATGCACCGGAGGGCGACGGAAAGCGACATCATCATCGTTAACCATCATCTGTTCTTTGCCGACCTGGCCATCAAGCAGCAGGCCGAGTACGCGCCGGATGCGGGCATCCTGCCGGAGGTGGGCGCGGTGATCTTCGACGAAGCCCACGAACTGGAAGATATTGCCGGCAGCTACTTCGGGGTTTCCGTCAGCAATGCGCGGGTGGAAGAACTGGGCCGCGACGTGGAAGCCTCGCTGCAGCGGAACAAGATGTTCACGGCTTCGCTGTCGGGCGCAATCAAGTCCTTGCGCGAACGCTCGGGATTCTTCTTTTCTCTTCTGCCGCCGGGTGAGGGACGGTTTGCCTTTGAGAACCGGCGCGAGTTCCTCGAAGAGAATGGCGAAGAGTTCATCGCGCTGCAGCAGTCGTTGCAAAGGTTGGGAGCAGAACTCGAGAATCTGCCGTCGAAGCCGGAGGAGGTCTTCAATTTCGCGCGGCGAGCGCAAGAACTGCAGGTGCAGCTTGGCTTCCTGATGGAGTCGGAAGACCACAACACGGTGTTCTGGATCGAACGGCGCCGCGGCGGACGCGACCGTTCCAACGTCTTTCTGCAAGCCACTCCCATCGACGTGGCGCCCATCCTCAAGACCTGCCTGTTCGACTCGCTGGAGTGCGCGGTGCTGACTTCAGCCACGCTGGCCGTGGGTGGCGAGTTCGAATATATGCGCCGCCGGCTGGGGCTCGATCATGCGCGCGAACTGGTGCTGCCCTCGCACTTCGATTACGAAAACCAGGCGCTGCTCTATGTGCCTCCCGACTTGCCTGATCCGCGCACGCCCCTGTTTGCGGCGAAGGCGGCAGACCGTATCCGGCGGCTGCTGGAGATCACACGCGGACGGGCTTTTGTGCTGTTCACCAGCTACGCGCAGATGAACGACGTCTATCAGCGCTTGCTGGGCGAGCTGGAATTTCCCATGCTGCTGCAGGGTGATGCTCCGAAAACGGCGCTGCTCGAAGAATTCCGCCTGACGCCGCACTGTGTGCTGTTCGCAACTTCTTCCTTCTGGCAGGGGGTGGACGTGCAGGGCGAGCAACTCAGCTGCGTGATTATCGATCGTCTGCCGTTCGCCGTGCCCAGCGATCCGATCGTGGCGGCGCGGGTCAAATCAATCGACGCTGATGGCGGCAACGCGTTTTTCCAATACCAAGTACCAGCAGCGGTGATTACGCTGAAACAGGGCTTTGGGCGGCTGATCCGATCGCTGCACGATCGCGGCCTGCTGGCTCTGCTGGATAACCGCATTCTAAAGAAGCAGTACGGGCGAGTATTCGTGGAGAGCCTGCCGCCGTACCGCAAGACGACTGACATGCGGGCGGTGGAGGAATTTTTCGGGGTCCCATAGACACGGAGGCCCCGACTCGAACTATCCAGCCTCGCCCTTGCTTGTTTCAAAGCACTTTTCAAATTCCTGATTCCGGTGCATAATTCGCGCGCCATGCGCCAGGGCACCTGCTGTCAATGCGGATTGACGAAGTCCATCCGCTCCTTCTACAGCCTCAATGGAATGACCTACTGCGAACCCTGCGTGTGGAAGGCGTCACGAGAGGCCAAAGAAAGCGGTTTACCGTCCGAGTACATCTCCCTCACTGACAATACAGTCTGCGTCCGTTGCGGCGCTGACAACGGGAGCATGGACTTCCCGCTAGTTGGGAAACACCCCTTCTGTCCAACTTGCGGACCGTTGGTTTCGAATTGGCCGTATCCGCAATGGCTGAGACTTTCGCTCGTGGGCTTGCTGTTGCTGCTTGCGGTTGCGCTAGTGCATGGCCGCAAGTATTTTCACGCTGGCCGCACTATGTACATTGGTGAACGCCTGGTAAGACAGGGGCGCTATGCCGATGCCCTGCCCTACCTGCAGGAAACTCTACAGATAGCTCCGGACTCGGACAAAGCTGTGCTCCTGGCCGCTAAGGCAGCACTATTGTCCGGCGACATCCAAACTGCTCAGAAGGCGCTCCAGGGACACAACAACGGCCGGTTCGAAGACAGCAGCGACCGTGACTTCCAAGAGGTTGAGGGATTGTGGAAGCGGGCGATAGCCGCCTTTGAAAAGGCTGACCAAGCCAGCAAACTGGAGCAGCAAGAAGGCCACGGAGAGGAAGCTGCGCGCCTTATGCACCAGGCAGCCGCGATGTATCCAGAAGCTCAGGGCCTCACTCAGGCCGCGGAATACTACGATGAGGGCGCGGCCTTCGACCGTAAGGATTACGACACCTTCTTGTCGATTGCCGAGAAACAGTGGGATGAGCACGCCAGTTCGGAAACCGCAGGCGTTTTGTCAAGCGCGCTGGCCTGCAAGTACGCAGTGACGGGAGATGCTCCTTTCCGGCGACAATCCGAGGACATGTTGGCGAAGTCACAGCAGCTGATCCAGGGTGATTCCACACAACAACAGCTATTCCAGGAGTACGCCGAACGCATTCGTTACCGATTGGACAAGCGGGACATCATCAGCAAGCAGGAATATGACCGCAGATTCCGCAGCGGGGACAAACAGGGTAAGTAGTTGGAGGAAGCATGTTCTTCATCCCGGGGTTCCTGATCGCGGCCGTGACCTTTCCCGGCGTCATCATCCACGAGACCGGACACCTGTTCTTCTGCAAGCTTTTCAAACTGCAGGTTTATGACGTCTGCTTCTTCCGCTTGGGGAATCCCGCTGGCTACGTAATCCACGAACGAACCGATAATTTTACCGCCTTGTTCTTCGTGAGCATGGGGCCGTTCTTCGCCAACACTCTGCTTTGTATGACCTTCTGCACCGCAGCATTTCTTCCGGTTTGGGAACTGAAAGTGGACGATTTGCTGGCGTATTTCTTTTATTGGCTCGGGCTATCCATCGGCATGCATGCTTTCCCCTCCAAAGAAGACTTGAGCAACATCTGGGAATTGGCGCCGGCGAGGGCGAGGCACGGAAATATCCTGGCCATCATCAGCTACCCGTTGGCTGCCGTACTCATGGTGTTGAACTACGCCCGCGTGGTATGGGCAGACCTGGGATACGGAGTTGCGGTCGGCATTCTGGGTCCGATTGCATTGTTCCGTGCCCTGGCACGCGGGTGACAAGGGATGCCCTCTCGACAAGCGGTACAATAGAAGGCTGCCGTTTGCAGCGTTTTCGCTTGTTGTTCGGAGAGAGGGTCCATGTTCGAAGTCACCGTAGATGATTCTTTTGCCGCGGGGCACTACCTGCGCAATTACAAGGGCAAGTGCGAGAATCCGCACGGCCACAACTACAAGGTGCGGGTCACGCTGGCGGGCAAGGAACTGGACAAGGCCGGGCTGCTGCTCGACTTCAAGGACTTGCGCGAAGTCATGAAGCACGCCATCGAGCGACTCGACCACCAGATGATCAACGACCTGGAGCCGTTTACGACTTTGAATCCCTCGGCCGAAAACCTGGCCAAGTATTTCTACGAACAGACCAACGCCAGGCTCAACCAGGTGACCCAGGGCCGGGTGCATGTGAAGAACGTGACTGTGTTCGAAACCGATACGACGACAGCGACGTACAGCGAGTGATCCCATTGAATCATTGAGGGATTGGGTCATTGAATCATTTCAACGTTGTTCTGATTTCCCCGATGTCTCAATGACGCGATGAGTCAATGATTCAATCTGACGGAAGCCAATTCCGGTGCAAGTAACCGAGATCTACAAGTCGATCCAGGGCGAATCCACCCATGCTGGGCTGCCGTGCGTGTTTGTGCGGCTGACCGGGTGCAACTTGCGGTGCTCCTGGTGCGACAGTGAGTACACCTTCTTCGGCGGGCATCGCATGACCCTGGAAGAGGTCGCCGAAGAAGTGGAGCAGTTGAGCCCCGGCGGCGGATTGGTCGAGATCACCGGGGGAGAACCCATGTTGCAGGAGCGCGAGATTGTCCCGCTGATGCAGCGCCTGCTGCATGACGGCTACACCGTGCTGCTGGAGACCAGCGGGGAGCGTCCCCTGGAGCGGGTGCCGAAGGGTGTGGTCAAGATCGTCGACGTGAAGTGCCCGAACTCGGGCGAGCCGGATACCTTTCACCTGGAAAATCTGGAAGCGCTCCACGCGAGGGACGAGGTCAAATTCGTGCTCAGCGACCGCACCGACTACGAGTTCGCCCGCGATTTTGTGGTGCGGCACGATTTGGCCCGGCGGGTCAACGCCGTGTTGTTTTCGCCGGCCTTCCGCAAAGGCGCGAGCGGGGTGCGCGACGCCTCGCACTGCCTGCTCGACCCGTGCGAACTGGCGCAGTGGATGCTGGCCGACGGCGTCCAGGCAAGGCTGGGCCTGCAGATGCACAAGTTCATCTGGGACCCGGCGATGAAGGGAGTGTGAAAAGCAGCCCTTAGCCGTTAGCAATTAGCACTTAGCCAACGGCGGATCTTGCTCAATTCGACAATTCTCCAAGGCTGAATGCCAAATGCTAAGTGCTTCATTCCAATTGCCGGGCAGAAATCCTGCTTGCGATGACATCTAACTAAATGGCACAGGTTTCACAACGCGCGGTGGTCCTGCTCAGTGGCGGCATGGACTCGTGTGTGTGTGCAGCCCTGGCGGCGCGGGATTACGACGCGGCCGCAGTGCACGTAAGCTATGGGCAGCGCACCGAGGAGCGGGAGCGGAAATCTTTCTTGGATATTTGCGAACGGCTGGGGATTCGCCACCGCCTGGTGGTGCGCAATGAAGCGCTGCGGGCGATCGGGGGCTCGGCCCTCACCGATTCGACGATTGCGGTGCCGGAGGCGCAGCTGATCGGCCACGGAGTTCCGGTAACCTATGTACCGTTCCGCAATGCTCATTTTCTGGCCGTGGCGGTGAGTTGGGCGGAGGTTCTGGGAGCCAACAAGGTGTTTATCGGGGCCGTGGAGCCCGACAGTTCCGGATATCCGGACTGCCGTCCCGCGTACTACCAGGCGTTCAATGAGGTGGTGAAAGCGGGGACCCGGGAGGGACGGATCGAAGTGGTGACCCCGCTCATCGCCATGCGCAAAGCAGAGATTGTGAGGCTTGGCCTTGAATTAGGCGCTCCTTTCGATTTAACGTGGTCGTGCTACAGCCGGGAGGATCAGGCCTGCGGCGTCTGCGACAGCTGTGTGTTGCGCCTGCGGGCGTTTCAGGAAGCCGGGACCGTGGACCCGGTGCCGTACCTGCAAACGGCAGAGCGGACTTGAAGGAACTTACGATTTTCGATTTGCGATTGACGATGAAGAACCTGGTGTGCCGTCAGTCGAAAATCGGCAATCTTAAGAATCGTTTTATTAGCCGGGAGGCAAGAAAATGAAACGTTATCTAGTGCTGGTGCTGGTCGCGCTGCTGGCTGCGCTGTACGTGCCGGCAGTTTTCGCCCAGGCCACGGGCTCAGTGAAAGGTGTCTGCACCGACACGCAAGGGAACCCAATCGCGGGTGCGACCGTGGTCTGGTACAGCCCCGAAACCGGGCGCAAATACGAACTGAAGACCAACAAGAAGGGCGAGTATTTTTCGCTGGGCATCGCGCCGGGCAAGTACAACGTGAGCCTGACGCAGGGTGGCAAGGAATTGTACCACTTCACCGGCGTGGCGATGTCGGTCGAGGAAAAGGAGCTCCCTTTCGATCTGAAGAAAGAACTGGCCGCACAAGCACAAGGCCAGGGCATAAGCCCGGAAGAGTTGAAGCGGCGGCAGGAAGCGGCCGAGAAAGAAGCGAAGGAAGCCAATACCGTCAAGTCGCTGAACGACAAACTGGCCGCCTCACGCGACGCCCTGAAAGCGGGCAACTACGACCAGGCCATCGCGCTGATGACGGAGGCCACCCAAGTCGACGCCACGCGGGATATTCTGTGGGCCAACTTGGGAGACGCGTACCGACTGTCCGCACCAAAACAGACCGACCCTGCGGAGAAGAGCAAACGCTTTGAATCCGCGGTCGACGCTTACCAGAAAGCCCTGCAATCCAAACAGACCGCCATGCAGAATGGCGAAAAGGACCCGGACGCCAACAAGAAGCTGGCCGCCTACTACAACAATCTGGCGGACGCTCAGGGTAAAGCCGGCAAAGCCGATGACGCCATCAAATCGTATGGCCAGGCAGCAACCCTGGACCCGGCCGGCGCGGGTACTTATTACTTCAACCTGGGCGCGATCCTCACCAACGCCAACAAGAACGATGACGCGATCCAGGCCTTTGACAAGGCGATTGCCGTCGATCCCAACAAGGCTGATGCCTATTACTGGAAGGGTGTGAACCTGGTAGCCAAGGCAACCACCGACAAGACCGGCAAGGTGGTCGCTGCACCCGGTACCGCGGAAGCGCTAAGCAAGTACCTGGAGCTGCAGCCGACCGGGCCTTACGCCGAGGGCGCCAAGGGCATGCTGCAATATATTGGCAGCAGCATCGAAACCAGTTTCGGCAAACAGAAAAAGCCCCCGAAGAAGTAATGGAACCGTGTGGCGAACATGGGCGGCTGCGGCCGCCCTTTTTGTTTGCGCGCAAATGCGCTGTAGAGCGCAGCCCGCTGCGTCTCTACGGCGTTTTCGAAACGGAACCGGCCGCGAGTTACGAAGGTCCATGAACCTGACGTTCTTCCTAGGAACTAAGCTGCGGGTTTGGTTACAGTGGATCTTCCGGCGCTATTCAAGCTCGATTCCTTCTCCCCCCTGCTTCGCGCCGCTGGCTTCTCGCGAAAGAAAAACATGGCAGCCCCGGGCACAGCCCCGATTTCGATCACTCTTGATCAGCCGTCCGGCTCCGGCCCCGTCGCGACCCACACCCTGTTGGCCGCCATGCTGCATGCCAATGCGGAAGTCAGTGACCTGATCTTTTCACCGGGACGGCCGCCGCAAGTGGAAGTGTACGGGCAACTGATCCCGATCCAGGCGTCGGGGCTGAAAACGCTAACCGCCGACGACACCCGCCGCATCGCCTCCGACTTGATTGGCAACAACAAGCAGGCCATCACCATGCTGCGCGAGCAGGGCTCCTGCGACATTTCCTTTGGCATGCCTGGACTGGCGCGGTTCCGCGTCAACGTCTTCATTCAACGCGGCAGTTGCGCGGTAGTCATGCGGGTCATTCCCACCGCGATCCCCAAGTTCGCCACCCTGGGCCTGCCACCGCAACTGGGAGAAATCGCGACGCTCCGCGATGGGATCGTGCTGGTCACCGGGCCGCGGGGGTCGGGAAAGTCTTCGACCCTGGCCGCATTGCTCGACAGCATCAACGCGCAACAGACCTGCCACATCATCACCGTGGAGGACCCGATCGAGTTCCTGCACAACCACAAGCGGGCCACCATCCACCAGCGCGAGTTGCACAGCGACACACCGAACTTTGCCATCGCGTTGCGGGCCGCGTTGCGGCAGGCGCCGAAAGTCATTCTGGTGGGGGAGTTGCGCGACCGTGAAACTATGGAAATGGTCGTGGAAGCAGCGGAAACCGGGCACCTGGTGCTTTCCAGCCTGAACACGGTGGATGCTTCCAAGACGGTGGAGCGCTTCGTCAGCGCCTTCACTTTCGGGGAACAACACGCCATGCGCAGCCGCTTGGCGCGGACCCTGCGCTACGTGATCTCGCAGCGCTTGATCCCGCGCGCTAATGGCCAAGGTCGCGTGGCCGTGATCGAGATCCTGAGGGTGGATTCGCGCATCCACGCCTGCGTGGAATACGACGGCACGCCCAACCCAACCCTGCTGGAAGTGATGAAAGAGGGCGCGGCGCAAGGCATGCAGCACTTCGATGGCGAAATCGAGAAGCTGGTGCGGGCGGGCGTGGTTGACCCCGAGACCGCCCTGGGGCATGCCACGGATCCGCAGACGCTGGCGACAGCCCTATCCGATCTCAGATTGTAGATTGCAGATTTCAGATTTGGTCTTGAATCTGCAATCTGAAATCTAAAACCTGCAATTCTAGATTTTCTCCAACTCCGCTCGTATCATCACCTGCATGGCTGCCCAGCCCGAACCTGCAACCATCTTGACCTTCGAAGAAGCTCGCCACCTGGTGGAGGAGCAAGCGGCCCGGCTGCGTCCGCATGGCAAGGAACTGCTAGAGCTGTTGGACGGCGCCGGACGCATCCTGGCTGAGCCGGTCGTGGCCGACCGCAACTTCCCGCCCTTTCCCCGGGCTGCCCGCGATGGCTACGCCGTGCGCGCAGCGGACCTGGCTGAGCTGCCCGCCAGGCTCAAGGTCATCGGCGAAATCAAAGCAGGGATCGCGTCCGCGGACATTCCCACGGTCACAGCCGGGCAGGCGGCCACCATCATGACCGGCGCGCCTGCTCCACCGGGAGCCGACGCCGTGGTGATGGTGGAGTATACGTCTCGCCAAGAGAACGTGGTCGAGATCAAGAAAGCAGTGGCCACCGGCGACAACATTGTGCCGCAGGGGTCGGAGGCGAAACGGGGTGAACGGTTGCTCACGCCCGGCATGCGGCTGGACCATGCCGCGATCTCGGTGGCTGCCTCGGTGGGAAGAAGCCACTTGCTGGTGTACGCCAAGCCAAAAGTTGCCGTGCTTTCGACCGGGGACGAAGTTGTCGACATCGACGTTCCCCCGGGCCCAACCCAGATTCGCAACTCCAACACTTTCTCGCTGGCAGCGCAGATCCAGGCCGCCGGAGGAGAGCCCATGTTGCTGCCGATTGCGCCCGACGAGCCGGTACGGCTGCGGGAGCTGATCGAGGATGGCTTCGAGGCCGACATGCTGCTGCTCACCGGCGGGGTCTCGATGGGCAAGTACGACCTGGTGGAGCAGGTGCTCACAGAATTTCAGGCGGAGTTCTTCTTCACCGGGGCGCAGATCCAGCCAGGACGTCCGGTGGTGTTTGGACGGATAGCGCCAGCGTCCGCGCCAGCTCAGCCGAAATATTTCTTCGGCCTGCCGGGGAATCCCGTTTCCACCATGGTAACCTTTGAGCTGTTCGCCCGCCCTATCCTCGAAGCGCTGGCCGGCCTGTCGCCGCGCAAGCTGGTGTTTCTGAGTGCCAGGCTGAAGCAAGAAATCAAGACCAAAACCGGGCTGAAGAGATTTCTGCCTGCGATTCTCTCCGGGGAGTTCGAGCGGTCCGAAGTAGAGTTGGCACGGTGGCAGGGCTCGGGCGATATTGCGGCGACGGCACTCGCGAACTGCTACATTGTGATCCCTCCTGATCGGGAGCGGATCGCGGCGGGCGAATGGGTGCCCGTGCTGCTGAGGTAGTTCCGGTCGCTGGCTCGGTTGTGATGGAGATTCCTAGTAAGATAGCTGCTCAGCATGCCGCGTAAGCTTTCTCACTACGACCGCGCCGGCCGGGCCAAAATGGTGGACGTTTCCGCCAAGTCCCCGACCAAGCGGGAAGCCGCAGCCAGCGCCTTCGTGGCGCTGAAGCCCGCAGTGCTCAAGGCTCTGCCCAAAAACCCCAAGGGTGATCCGCTCGAGGTGGCCAGGCTGGCCGGAATCATGGCGGCGAAGCGGACCGCGGATTTGATTCCCATGTGCCATCCCCTGCCGCTGGCGCACGTTGATGTGACCCTGCGGCTATGCGAGAATGGCGTCGCTATTGCCTCGAAAGTTACCACCACGGCGGTGACCGGCGTCGAAATGGAAGCGCTGGTGGCGGCGAGCGTGGCCGCGCTTACCGTGTACGATATGTGTAAGGCCTTGGATAAAGGAATCGAGATCCGCGAAATCGTGCTCGAGCGCAAGTCCGGAGGAAAGAGCGGAGACTACGCCCGCGGTCGCAAGAAGATTTAGCCTGGCATGTCGACGAACGTCAAACTTCTGCTGGTGGACGACAACCCCATGGTGCTGGGGATGCTGCGGCAGGCCTTGTCGCCGCTGGCGATTGTCACCACCGCGACCGATGCTCCCGACGCGCTGCTGAAAGCCGTCGACGATCCTCCCGACCTGCTGGTCAGCGACTACCGCATGCCGGGCATGGACGGGCGCCAGCTGGCGGACCGCCTGAAAAGCCGCTCGACCACCGCTGGAATTGCAGTGGTGCTGATGGCCAGCAAGACCGACATCAGCGAAAAACTGGGCGCACAGGACGTGGACGAATATGTGGAGAAGCCTTTTTTCCTGAAGCAGGCCACGCAACGCATCAAGCGCGTCATCGACAAGATTGCGCTGGAGAAACTGGCCAAGTCGGAATCCACCGACGGCGTGGTGCGTGGCAACCTCTCGCAGATGAACGTGATCGACCTGGTGCAGTCCCTGGAAATGGGACGCAAGAGCTGCCTGCTCACCCTCAACCGCGGGGACGAGAAGTGCGAGATGTACGTCAGCGAAGGCCAGGTGACCCACGCGGTATACGGGTCGCTGACCGGCGACGAGGCAGTCTTCAAAGTGTTGCGCTGGACCGGAGGCAACTTCCAGATCGATTTTGAAGGCAAGACTACTGAGCGTACCACCAACCTGAATACCCAAGGCCTGCTGATGGAAGGCCTCCGCCTGCTCGACGAATCGAAACGAGAAGAAGACGGGGGCACCGAGGAAGAGGAAGATGTCCTCCTCGACACCTGAGGCCCTGACCGGCGCCGTCCTCACCGTCAGCGATTCCTCCGCCCGCGGCGAACGCGTCGACCTTTCTGGGCCCGCCGTGGCGGCAGCACTCCAGAAAAATAAGTTCACCATCGTCGCAACCGAGATTGTTCCCGACGAGCAACCCGCCATTCAGAATGCGCTGGTGCGGCTCGCGGGGAAGGCCCGGTTCGTGGTGACCACCGGGGGTACGGGCATTGCCGCGCGCGACGTCACCCCGGAGGCTACGCGCGCGGTTTGCGATCGCTTGCTCGAAGGTGTCGCCGAGCGCATGCGCGCCGAGGGTGCAAAGAAGACCCGCTTTGCCGCGCTCAGCCGGGCCATCTGCGGAGTACGCGGGACGTCGGTGATTTTGAATCTGCCGGGGAGTCCGGCGGGGGCGGTGGATTCGCTGGAGTCGGTCGTTGATCTGATTCCTCACGCGCTGCAGCTGCTGGGCGGGAATACAAAACACTAGCCTGGGTTGTTCATCAAGACCTCGCGTGTTTCGAAAGGGCGCGGCTCCCAGCCGCGCCGTAGATTGCAATCACAGAGTTAAGACCAGAACGGCAGGTACGGTTGAGTCTGGATGTCCGCCGGTTGCTGGTGTAAGCGCGATGTTACGCCAATTATCTTGCGTTCAAACTGCGCTACCAGCCACCAGACCAACCACCAGCAGCGGCACCGACGCTATCTCCACAATGCATATCAGCCATTTCGGGCAGACGACTACATTCATCGACCGGCCAGGGGGGTTGATTGTAATGGCGGTTTTCACCAACTACGGTCATTCTCGAGTTTTCGAGTAGCCGACACTCTCACAAGAACCCAGTGCGTGAGTGAATAGAAAACCGCCACCTCGGTTAAATTGTCAGCGACGATTACCATCCCACCTGGCCCATACGCCCAAGGATGATTTCGCTGTAGGAATTCATGCGCTCGGGTCGTCGCCTCAGAGGAGCCGGGAGAATTGCCGCGAGCCGTGCCGCCTGTTCCCGGCCGATGTTGCGCGCTGTGGTTTGGTCGTAATAACGACACGCCGGCTCGGCACCATAAATGCCTGGGCCCCACTCGACTACGTTGAGATATATCTCCAGAATGCGCCGTTTGCCGAGGACAAGTTCCGCCACCGGCACGAGGCTGGCCTCTGCGCCCTTGCGGAGGACAGAGCGGCCTGTTCCGAAAAAGAGGTTTTTTACAAGTTGCTGCGTAATGGTGGAAGCTCCGCGAGTGCGTTCGCCGTCCAAATCTTCCTGGGCAGCAATTTGGATCTGGTGCCAATCGAATCCATGGTGCTGGTAGAAGTGCGCGTCCTCGGCGGCGATTACAGCGTGCTGGAGATCGAGAGAGATTTGGCTGAGCGGAATGAACTTGTACTGTTCGCGATACGGCTTGTGGAGACTCCAGGCCTGCAAGCGGCGCTGGATGTGCACCGCTGTCGTCGGTGGGTCGATCCACCGGGCTGCCCCAAGGATCAGCGCGGCAAGCGACCAAAGAAGCACCACGACGACGACGAGCCATCGAATAAGGGATCGGAGGAAGCCCGTCCGAAGCGTCGCGTTCGTGTGTGCTTTGGAGATTTCAGTCACGTTTCGGAATAATAGCCCGTGGGGCCCCGGGTCAATGAGTGTAATGGGGATTTTGCAACAGTTATGCGTTCTCTATACGTCTAGCAGGGACTCGTCGAACCAGACATCAACATGGTCTCCGGCCAACAGAAAGCGACTTCCGGGCGGAAGCCCTAGGAATCTGACCACCTGTGGGAGGCGTTGAGGCAAGTGCGACGCGTGGAAGGGAGCGAAGAAATCCTTCTCCGCGGAATAGTCGCCTGCCCAGATGAACCATCCATTCGTGCTACCGGTAGGCCGATGCCGCAAGCCGTTGATTGGCATCTTGCCGAGCGTTTGACGGGCTAGTCCGAGCTTAGAGCCGGGCGGACATGAGACGAAGTCTCGGCCATAGTGTCGGCAGAGTCCCATCTGAATCTGTTCGGTTGCTTCGTCGTTCATGCGACACTCAGTATCGCAAAGTGTAACCGAACAGTGTAATTGTTGTTAACGATTACACCAGCTGGCGCCGTTTGTTCGCCGGAATCCCAGGTCAATGAGTGTACTGGCGATGTTACGCCAACCATTCAGATAGTTTTCGGATGGCTTACCGCTGTCAGGAATCGATCGTTAGTGGGTTAGGGTATCCTTTACTACCGTCCCGCCCTGCATCACGAACCTTACTTGCTGAAGTGCTGTGACATCACTGAGTGGGTCTCCCTCGACAGCAATGATGTCGGCGTATTTTCCCGCCTCGAGCGCGCCCACACGGTCTTCCCACCCTAGCAGTTCCGCTGCGTTGACGGTTGCGGCGCGAACCGCTTCCAGAGGAGGCATACCTCGCTTGGTCAGCGCAACCAACTCATTGGCATTCTTTCCCTGCTGCCCCGGACTACTGGCATCAAATCCCGCCCCAATCTTGATGCCCAACGCCATTGCCTGCCGAATCTCCTGCTCAATACCATGCAGGAAACTGTCCTTACGGCTCTGCTGTTCGGGAGTGAGTTTCTCAGCATTGCTCTGCTCGGCCAGTTCGTCGATCGCCGCGAGAGTTGGAACCAGAAACACTCCCTTTGCTTTGATCATCTCTAATCCTTGCCGGTCTACCCGGTGCCCGTGTTCGATCGAGTCGACGCCGGCTGTGATCGCGTTCTTGATCCCTTCAGGAGTCGTTGCGTGAGCAGCCACTTTGAGCCCCTGCTTATGCGCCTCCTCCACGACCACATGTATCTCATCCACTGTGAGCGTTGCGGAGTCCCAATCCGCATAAATCTTGATGAGATTTGCGCCATGCCCGATCTGCTCGCGCGCCGCGCGGCGGGCATCCTCCACGCCGCTCACGTTCTGGGCGCCGGTCGGAAAATCCGTGAGATCTGGCGAGATGCCAAACGGATTGTATTGACCAACAGCGGCGATAGCACGAGTTGCAACCTGCATTCTCGGGCCCTCGACCAACCCTTGTTCGATGGCGTCGCGCAGAGCAACGTCAGCGTAACCTGAGCCTTCGTTTCCCACATCGCGAACGCTTGTAAAGCCAGCAAGCAAGGTGACGCGGGCATCGGCTGCCCCCTCAAGGGTGCGGAATGCCTGCGATTTGCTTGCAAGACTGAATACGTATCCTTCGGGAGTGTCGGGGATTCGCGCCATCAAGTGTGTGTGGCAATCGATGAGGCCAGGCAAGACCGTCGCGTGTCCAAGATCGATTACTTTTGCGTCTTTCGGAGCATGCAACTGAACTTCCGAAGCGCGACCAATCTCTTTGATACGCTGGCCCTCGATCCAGATCGCGGCGATCTCAATGTAGCTGCCTCGGCGTACGTCGAGCAGCTTTCCGGCCTTTACCACGATCGAAACCGGTTGCAGGACCTCCGTTTGCGCTTGCGGGCGGGCCAGCATTGGGTAAAGGCAACCCAGCAGAGTAAAGGCTAGTAGCCGTGTTTTCATAGGCCCCTGATTATCACAGTCCCGAACGTCTCACAAGCCGATAGATCATCCCTCCCAATAACGGAGCGCCGTGATGGGCCTTTTCATTTCTGGGAAAGGCGTACTGCAGCACCCCGCGTCGCATACCACGGTTTCAGCCGGTCAAGAGCAAACCGGAAACTAAACTCACAATTGTTGTAAACAGGCGATTTCACTCATTGACCTCGGGCCAGGAGGGGGTTTTGAGTGAAATGATTCCATAACAATGTCGGCTCCCAGGCCCGAGTAGACTTTGGTGGCGCCAACCAACCAAAGGAAAGATTACGAGGTTCTATGCAGGTCGGTTTGACGCAAAACAGTACATAGAAGGCTGCCAGTAAAACCCCTAAACTTTTCCCTCGACTGTTGACGTAAACAGGCGTTTACACCAACCGTAATTGCGATTTTGCAACAGTCTGGGAGTCTTATCAGCAGCAGTACAATGAGCGTTCATGCCAAGAGTGGCACAAAATGTCCGTTTTCGGAGAGCTACGGTGAGTCATCTCGCCCGACCTGATGACGAATCCGCGAGAGAGAGAAAAGGATGGGGTGAAGAAACGACCATAAGCTTCGAAATCAACATCCATGACTGCCCCAAGTCCAATGTCATCATTGTCAACTATCCCGGATATCAAGGAGATATCGACGGCTACCAGGGTAAGTATAGGACGCTGGCCGACGTGATCCAGCGGAAGGGCATTGGAGCCGTGATTCGAATGGACAATCGCTATCGGTATGGGTTTCTCTACGAAAAGTCCGCAGTGGCTGACCTGAGAGCGACCATCGACTACGCCCTGGCCAACGCCGAGAGCATTTGTTCCACCAGAGAACCGGACCTTTACCTCATGGGATTCTCCGCGGGGGCTGGAGCCATCGCCATTGTTTCTCCCGACTATCCGCAGATCAAGAAAGTCCTCCTGCTGGCTCCTTCCGTTGACGCCGGCAAGGCCGCAATCGAAGAGGCATTCGGCAAGTTCCGAGGAGAGGTCTACATTGCGGTTGGCGAGTATGACGAATGTGTCGGGAAGGCGGCTGGCGACTACTTTCTGGGGCTTGCGACCGGCGCAAGCAAGAAAACGCTCGTGGTTATCCCGAACTGTGACCACCAGTTCCAAGGGTGGGTCAACGGCAAAATTATGAGCAAGGCTCCTTTTTGGGCGTTTGCCGGCGACGAGAGTTTTCCGTCTCCGGATGGTGGCGTGATTCTCTATGAGTGAACTGTTCCCACACCCGGCCGGCAGCCCACGCCTGCCCTCCCACTTCCATTTCGCGTACACTGCTAGTCTTACGTCTTGAAGACCATCACCCACATCATTTCCCGCTACGTGGCGTTTCTATGGGCGGTGCTGAAGCCCCTGGGCGCGTGGGGGGTTTTCGCCATTGCCGGGGTGGACGCCAGCCTCGTTGGCATGCCGCTCGACGCCATCGTCGCCGCCTACGTGTACCAGAACCCTTCGCGTTTTCTGCTGTACGTGCTGATGGCATCGGCGGGTTCGACGCTGGGCAGCATCGTCATCTACGTGATCGGCTATAAGGGCGGAGAGGTGCTGCTGCGCAGACGCGTGTCGCCGGAGCGCTTTGAAAAAATCCATCGCAGTTTCGACGAGCATCCCTTCTGGGCCCTGATGTTTCCCGCCATGCTGCCTCCGCCTACGCCTTTCAAGCTTTTCGTGCTGGGCGCCGCGGTTTCGGAGATGCAGTTCTGGCATTTTCTGCTGGCCATCTTCGCCGGACGCATGGTGCGCTTCCTGGCGCTGTCTTTGTTGACCTTGAAGTTTGGGCCGCAGATTGTGGAAGTTACAGGGACGGTCTTCCGCCAGCATTTCAGCTGGGTTCTGGCAGCGGTAGGACTCGGATTGGTGGTCTGGCTGGTAATGCGAAGAAGAAAACCAAACGCATTAACCGCCGGGCCCGCAGAGAGCGCGGAGAAGAAATGATCTTAGTTCTCGGCGATCTCGGGGTACTCGGCGGTTAAATACCTCAGGCGGCTGCGGTATGGTCGCCCTTGCTCATCGCGCGGCTCAGCGCTTCGAACACCACCGGGGTCGCGAACATTGCGGCGGTGAAGAACAGATCGCCTTCCACTGCGTTGCGGAAAAACGGCAGCGCCATCGTGTAGGAGGTCATGAGCCCGCCGAAGTTCTTGGGATACATGTCCATGGCGGCCCAGACCACGAAGTTGCTCAGCAGGAAAAACGAAACCGAACCGGCCAGCGCCGCGCCCACGATTCGCAATGGCTTCTGATTGTTGGCCAGCTTCGTCCCCAGCAGCAAGATGCCTGCGTACCACGCCCAAGTCACGAGGATGTCCCAACTGAACGGGTAGACATAGACGAACTTGGTCAGGGCCAGATCGCAAGCGGCGAACAGAGCAAGCGGAATCCATATCTGGCGTCGCGATCCGCGGGCCCCGAAGAACAGCAGCGATCCAACCACGGGCGTGAACATCCAGGGATGAGGCTGGAGCACCGGAATCAACAAGCGAACCGCTACCGCCAAAATCACGAACAAGTAGGCCAACATGATCACCTCGACAGTCTGAAGCAATGATTGTTGCGCGTAGGGGCGGAGACGTCAAGTTCGAGCGAGTACCGAGTACCGAGCAAAACCATGAGGCTGGCTCCAAGGTGTTTCTCTCGGTGATTCTACTTGTCGCGTCTTCCGGCCTGGGCGCTCGGTGGCCGGCCCAGGTGGAACCCAAAGGTTTCGCTAACGACGTTTAAGGCGGGGTCGAGTTCCACCACGGCGCTGAGTGGGCTTCGGCCAGTCCGTCCCGGATAGTCGTAGCGCAAGTCCCTGAAGCGGACGGTATATCCCGCTTGCGGAGCTTCGAATTGCTCGGTTTCGGTCATGGGATAGTGCGCCCAATCCAGGTAGACCTGACCGAGGTACGATTTCTTGGCGGCCAGCGTCACCGGGGTCTCCTCCGGCTTAGGGTGAATCCGCATACGGCCTTGAGGATCGACCTCGGGAGACAAGGAATTCACCAGCGTGGTGGCGAAGAAATTTTCCGTCTCCACCACCCCATACCATTGGAACGGATTCCACTCATAGGGATAGGCAGACACTCGGATGGGATCGGCGTCCTGGTACGTACGGGCGTCCAGGGCATTGACCGCCCGGCGATGTTCGAAGTCGCGGACGCCCCACAGTGCCACCACACCGAGCAGGGCGAGGGTCGCCCCCAAGCGTCCCTGCGGACCTTTGCTGCGCGCGCCAATCTCCTCGTTGATGAGCCCGAAGAGCAGCGGCAGAACCAGGCCACCCGCCAGCAGAATGAGTAGGGCCGGCTCGACGATGAAGACGATGTCCCAGGAATACCATTTCTCGGAAAACGGCCAGAACGGGCGTACTCCGTAGTTGTTGGTGAAGTCGAGCAGGATGTGGGTAAGGCCCGCCAAATAGGAATAGAGAAACAGCAGTCCCCAGCGCGGCGGCAAATCGGGATTTTTCGTTTTGCGCCCACGCAGGCGCCACACCAGGTACATGAAGCCGACCATGGCCGCCGACACCAGCAGCAACCCGAGGAAAGAGTGTGTGAACCCGCGATGGTGGGCAAAACCGAAAACCGGGCCTTTGAAGTTGCCGAGGACGTCCAGATCCGGGGCTTCGGCCGCCAGGGTCAGCGTGGCCGTCGCCAGGGCGGTCTTGCGGTTCAGCCCGGCTCTCCCCATGGAGGCGCCGAGCAGAAAGTGGGTGACGGGTTCCAAAGTTGGAAAACTAACCTCGATCCGGAATCTAGAAAGGATACATGGAGCCACCGCCAGGTCAAAGGCCCCCTACGCCGACACGTCTTGTATCATCGTAACCATCCCATGAAGACGCTACTCAATACTCAGGACAAGGCAGAGATCGTGGCCCGGCTGCAGACGCTACGCCCGACCAGCATGCGCCGGTGGGGAAAAATGTCGGTGCTGCAGATGGTTTGCCATTTGAGCGATTCCTTCCGCGGACCGATGGGAGAGAAAGCCTTGACGCCGGCAAATTGGCTGGCGCGCGGGATGATGAAATGGTTTGCGCTTTGGGTCCCCATCCCATGGCCGAAGGGCGTCAAGACCAGGCCCGAGATGGACCCGCAGCTGGGAGGCACACAGCCGGTGGACTTTGAAAGCGACCTGGGCGAGCTGCGCCGGCTGCTGGATCGTTTCACCGCGCAGCCCAGGGATTTCCAATTCAAGCCCCACCCCATTTTCGGCGAAATGTCGGACCCGGAATGGATGCGCTGGGGGTACCTGCACATGGACCATCACCTGCGACAATTTGGCGCTTAGAGGTAAGAGGTCGGGTATTATTGGGGCGATTTCGAACGCCGCGCAGCCCCCGGGTGCGGCTCGATTCCAACCATGGCAATACTGCGCAGTGTGATCGCGGTGCTGGTCGGGTACCTGATATTCTTCGCTTCCACCATCGCTCTGTTCAAGCTTACCGGCCACGACCCGCACGCTCCCGCCAGCCTCGGCTTTATGGTGCTCAGCATTTTGTATGGCGTGGCCTTCGCCGGACTGAGCGGATTTGTGGCCGCCTGGCTGGCCCGGCGCTACGAGTTCGAGCACTCGCTCGGGGTCGCGTCGGTCATTGCTGCGGTCGGCGCCGCTTCGTTGATCACCCGTCCCGGAGGCGGAGTTATGTGGACGCAGTTGGCGGCGCTGCTGATCATGGCTCCGTCGGCCATCGCCGGAGGCTGGTTCCGGGCGCGACAGGTGGGCTCGCCGATGTAGTAAGCCGGGCGCAACCACCCGAGCCAATTGCGCCTTTCCGCTCTTTCTACTAAGCTGTTATCCATCTGGGGTGTGGTTCGGTCTTATTTTTTCCTGTCTTCAAAACTCTGGGGAGGACTGTCGATGAAATACTGGATTTCCGTTATGCTCGTCCTGGCCTTGTGTACGGTGGTTGCCGCCCAGGACCATTCGGCGCACACGCAGGCCAAGCCCGCGACCCTGATGTCGGGGCTGGGGGATCTCCACCATCCCGTGTCCACCAGCAACCGGGACGCTCAGGAGTTCTTCGATCAGGGACTGCGGCTGATCTATGCCTTCAATCACGACGAGGCGGCCCGTTCGTTTCAACGCGCCGCAGAGCTTGATCCCAAGCTGGCGATCGCTTACTGGGGTGTAGCCGAGGCCGTGGGCCCGAACTACAACGACCCCGCCAGCGACGAGCGTTTCAAGCACGCCCATGAGGCCATTCAGAAAGCGGTCGATCTTTCCGCCAGCGCCTCGCCCAGCGAGCAGGCCTACATCCAGGCGATGGCGCTGCGTTTTCCCGCTGATCCCCAAGCCGACCGGCGCAAGGCGGCGGAGGCGTATCACGACGCCATGCGCGAGGTGAGCAAGAAATTTCCCGATGACCTCGATGCCGCCACGCTGTTTGCCGAGTCGGGCATGAACCTGCATCCCTGGGGACTGTGGCACGTGGACGGGACACCGGAAGCGGGAACAGAGGAAATCGTGGCCACGCTGGAGTCGGTCATCCGGCGCGATCCCGACCACCTGGGCGCAATTCACTACTACATTCACGCGGTAGAGGCGTCGCCCAATCCGGAGCGGGCCCTGGCCGGGGCGAACAAGCTGGCATCGCTGGCTCCGGCCGCCGGACACATCGTGCATATGCCGGCGCACGTTTATATCCGCACGGGCGATTACGATGCGGCGGTGAAAACCAACGAGGCCGCGGCGGCGGTCGACCGGGCCTACATCAAAGCGAGTGGGGCGCAGGGCATCTACCCCATGATGTACTACAGCCACAACTTGCACTTCATCGCCATGTGCGCGGCCATGAACGGCGATTACGCGGAGTCGAAGAAAAACGCCGACATGCTGGCGGCCCACGTCGGACCGGCAGTCAAGATGATGCCTCCGCTCGAAGGCTTCATGACGATCCCTATGGCGGTGGACCTGCGCTTTCACAAGTGGGACGACATTCTAAAGATGCCGAAACCGGATCCGGACATGAAAACAGCCACCGTGTTCTGGCACTTTGCGCGGGGCATGGCACTCGCAGGAACCGGTAAGGTTAGCGATGCGGAAGCGGAACACAAGATCGTCTCAGAAGCGGAGAAAAGCACGCCGGAAGACGTCATCTTCACCATGCCAATCAACAACAAGGCCAAGGACATCATGAGAATCGCCGAAGACGTCCTGGGGGCAAAGATTGCCATCGCCAGCAAGGACAACTCCGGGGCGATTGCCCTGCTGCGCGACGCGGTCGCGCTGCAGGATACGCTGAAGTACGGCGAGCCGCCCGACTGGTTCTTTCCGGTGCGCGAGTCCCTGGGCGCGGCCTTGCTCATGAACGGGGATGCCGCCGGCGCGGAACAGGTATTCCGTGCCGATCTGGACCGCAATCCGCGGAACCCGCGTTCCCTGTTCGGATTGCGCCAGGCACTCAAAGCGCAGGGCCGCGACTACGATGCGGGATTCGTGGAAAAGCAATTCCAGGCTTCCTGGAAAGGCGGGAGTGCGCAACTCAAGTTGGAAGACTTGGTGTAGTCGAAGCAGAAATTGCGTGGGCCGGCAAAGCGCCGGCCCGTTTCTTTTTCCGCCTGCTAGTTGCCCGGGGTCGATGGCATCGCCTGGTGTTTGGCCGCCATTTTCGTGTATTTGATGGTCATCATTTTCTTCATGGGGCCGCCGTCCTCAGAGGAACTCATGGTCAGCGTGACCGAGGAACCTGCGGCGGTGAGGACCTGCTTCATCCCCATCTTCTTGCCCATCATGTCCTGCTCATCGTTGAAAACCAGGTCGCTGCCCTCCCATTTCCCCATGCCGTTGATGGGGGTGCAGCCGCCCGGTGTCATGTTGTCGCACCATACGTTCTTGAAGCCCTGGGCTTTTTCGTCCCACCAGAAAACACCGTGCCCGGCGAATGCGCCCAGGCCGCCCTGCGAGTGGTAGTCCTCTACGATGGAGAGGCCTCCCGGGCCGGGCTTGATCACCGCCATGCCCGTGCCCTTGCCGCCTTTAGGCATCATGTCGCTCACCTCGAAGGTTTCGGTGGTGGCCCAGGTGCCCACCAGCATTTTGGCCATCTTTTCCATGTCGGCCGACGGCTTGGCCATGGGCATCCCCATGTTCATGGTTTCGGATTTGGCAGCTGCTTTGCTCTTGCTCATGGCCTTGTCTGCCGGTTTCTTTTCGGAATCCTGCGCCAGGGCAACCACCAGGCAGAACGATGCGATTACCAGCACCATGCCCATCTGACGAATGAAATTCATAAGACCTCCTGTAGGGTGAGTTGAGTTACCCGGGGACGGAAGCGTGCGGAGCTGTGACCGGGACAATATACCGCAGTCGGCTCCCGCGCGCACGTCGCCTACTTGCTGGGAAGGTCAGCTCGCTGGGTGGCATAGACACAGTGGGACAGATCGCGCCAGATCACTTCTTTCCACAGGGTCATGCCAATGCGCTCGGCCACCCGGCGCGATGGCCAGTTCTCCGGGCGAATAAGCGAAATCAGCCGGTCAACCTTCCGATGGGCAAACCCGTAATCGCGACAGGCCTGGGCGGCTTCCGTGGCCAGACCCTTCCCCCAGTGGTCACGGCGCAGATGGTAGCCGATTTCGATTTCGTCGACGTCGTCCACGCGCTGTTTGGTTAAGCCACAGTCGCCAATCATCTCTCCGGATTCCTTCAGCACCATGGCCCAAAGCCCGTGGCCGTCAATCGCGTACCGCCGCAGGTTGCGCTGGATCCACTCCAACACACGCGGGCGATCATAGGGCGCCGGGTAATAGCGCATGGTTTCGGGATCGGAGATGACTCGGGACAGGGCATCCACGTCGTCGAGCACGAACTTGCGCAGCTGCAGGCGCTCGGTTTCGATGACAGGAAGAGGGGGCACGAGATGGATTCTCGAAGCCATGATTTGCGGGATACGCACTACTATAATCTTCTCCTCATGGCCATGGCGCCCAAAGACGTCGAAAAGAAAATCGAATCCCTGCGGGAAAAGATCCGGCATCACGAATACCGCTATTACGTGCTCGACGATCCGGAGATTACCGACGCCGCCTTCGACCAGCTGATGAATGCGCTCAAGAAGCTGGAAGGGGAACATCCGGATCTGGTCACGCCGGACTCTCCCACGCAGCGGGTTGGCGGGAAGCCGCGTGAGGGCTTTGTCAAAGCGCCTCATTCCTCCCCCATGTTGTCGCTCGACAACACCTACAACGAAGAAGACCTGCGCAATTGGGAGCGGCGGGTGCACGAACTGAGCGGGCGCAGCGATATCGAGTACGTTTGCGAGCTCAAGCTCGACGGCATGTCACTCGCACTGCATTACGAGGACGGCAAGCTGCTACGTGGCATTACCCGCGGCGACGGCTCCATCGGCGAAGATGTGACGTTGAACGTGCGCACTGTGCGCTCCATTCCGCTGGCGATTGCAAAAGAAAAACTCAAGCAGGCAGGTATTCCCGCTGGATTCGAAGTGCGCGGCGAAATGCTCATGCCCATCGCCGCCTTCCGCAGAATGAACGAAGAGCGCGAGCAGAAAGAGCTCTCGCAATTTGCCAATCCGCGCAACGCTACCGCCGGCACGGTGCGCCAGCTGGAACCCAGCGTCACCGCAGAACGCCGCCTGGATTATTTCGGCTACATGTTGCTGGTAAACGGACAGACCTATTTTGACCGGCATTCCAAGACCTTGGACGCGCTGGAAGCCGCTGGATTCAAGGTCAATACTCGCCGCAAACTGGCGGAAAATTTCGCGCAGGTCTGGGCCTTTATCGAGGAGTGGGAGGAAAAGCGGGAGAGCCTGCCTTACGAGATTGATGGCATCGTGATCAAAGTCGATCGGACCGCCTTGCAGCAGGAACTAGGCTACACCGGGAAAGCGCCGCGGTGGGCGATCGCCTACAAGTACGCCGCGCGCGCGGGCATCACCCGGATTGAGGACATCCTGGTACAGGTGGGCCGCACTGGAAAGCTGACACCAGTGGCTGCGCTGGCGCCAGTGCCGATCGGAGGCACCACCGTGAGCCGCGCCACGCTGCACAACCTGGACGAGATCGAGCGCCTGGGAGTAAAGATTGGCGACTGGGTGGAAGTCGAGCGCGGGGGTGACGTCATCCCCAAAGTCACGCGCGTGGTCGAAGACAAGGCGCACCCGCGGGGTCACAAGTCGTTCCACATGCCTGAGCGTTGTCCAGAATGCGGCACCAAGGTGGTGCGCACTGAAGGGGAGGTGGACTACCGCTGCGTCAACGCCAACTGCCCGGCTAAGTTGCGGGAGACGATTCTGCACTTCGCCTCGCGTCACGTGATGAACATCGAAGGCATGGGTGACGCGCTGGTGAACCAGCTCACCGATCGCGGCCTGGTGAAGAACGTCGCCGACATCTACCGCATCACCAAGGCTGACCTGCTGCAACTGGAACGAATGGGCGACAAGTCGGCGCAGAACGTGCTCGACGAGATCGAAGCCTCCAAGAAGCTTCCGCTGGAGCGGGTCATCTTCGGCCTGGGAATCCGTTTCGTGGGCGAGCGCACTGCCCAGTTTCTGGCCGAGCATTTTGGATCGATCGACGCGCTGATGGACGCCAGCCCGGAAGAGCTGCAGCAGGTAAACGAAGTGGGGCCGCGCATCGCGCAGAGCATCGCAGAATTTTTCCAGGAACCGAAGAACCGCGACCTGGTGGAGCAGCTCCGCAAGTTCAAGCTCACTCTGACTGGCCACAAGAAACAGCGCGGCACCAAGCTCGCGGGAAAAACGTTTGTTCTGACCGGAACCCTGGCCGGCTACAGCCGCGACCAAGCCAAGAAAATGATTGAGGACGCCGGAGGGCGAGTCGCGGGCTCGGTCAGCAAGAAAACCGACTACGTGATCGCTGGGTCCGACGCCGGCTCCAAGCTGGAGAAGGCACGGGAACTGGGGGTTGCGGTGATCGGCGAAAAAGAGATGACTGAGTTGCTGGGGTAATTGGTACGGAGCCGATAGTAACTTACCGCCGCTGATGCCCCGCCAGGCGCTTGATTTTACATCTTGTTGACAACTGCCTTGCCACCCTACACTAAGCTCCTGCTGCTCGATTTTCCGTCTGACTCTTGGCCGACGGGCGCCTGTACCGCCCGCGCCGGTTTTCCGGGATCATCAAAATTCTGAAGGAGGAAGTATGCGGGTCTCTCGACTCAGTGGCAAGACAGTGTTCGCGGTTGGCATTGTGCTAGCCGTGATGGTTATTTCCAGCCTGGCCAGTGCGGCATCGTACAAGGCCGTTTTTCTGACCGCCGATCAAACCGGCAAAGCCCCCAATGTTGACCCGAATTTGATCAATCCCTGGGGTATCAGCTTCAGCGCCACCGGAGATTTCTGGGTGGCCGACAACAACACCGGCGTCTCCACGCTGTATAACTCGACCGGCGTGCCACAATCGCTGGTCGTCACTGTTCCGCCTCCCGCCGGAGGTACCGGCCCCTCCACGCCCAACGGCACTGTGTTCAACAGCACCACCGATTTCGTGGTGACCAAGGGGACCAAGTCCGGTCCGGCATTGTTCTTGTTCGTCACCGAAGACGGCACCATGAGTGGCTGGAACCCGATGGTCGATCCCACCAACGCCATCCTGGCGGTCGACAATTCGGCCCAGGGCATCAACTACAAGGGCATGGAGATCGGCAACAATGGAACTGCGAACTTCCTGTACCTGGCTAATTTCTTCACCGGCAAGATCGAAGTTTACGATCGCAACTTCAAACTGACCACGCTGTCAGGGAACTTCACCGATCCCCATCTGCCAGCCAGTTTCGCTCCATTCAACATCCGCAACATCAACGGACAGCTCTTCATCAGCTACGCCAAGCAGAACGCCCAGAAGAGCGACGCGGTGTTCGGCGCCGGACTCGGCCTGGTCGACATTTTCGACATGAACGGAAACTTCGTGAAGCGCTATTTGTCCAAGGGCAAGCTGAATGCTCCCTGGGGCCTGGCCATCGCGCCGTCTACCTTCGGCACGTTCGCCAATGACATGCTGGTTGGCAATCTGGGCGACGGAAAAATTAACGCCTTCGATCCCACCACCGGCGCGCTCCTGGGCACGCTTAGCAGCGCGAACGGAACCCCAATCAAGATCAGCGGCCTGTGGGCCATCACCTTCGGCAATGGCGGCCTGGGAGGCAGCAAGAACGTCCTCTATTTCACCGCCGGACCGAACGCCTACGCTCACGGACGGTTTGGAAGTATCACGGCCCAGTGAAGTTCCCAGCACGTGCCCCTGGGTTCAGCCTCATCCTGGGAGAGATGCCCTTCTCGCCCAGGATGATGGCTGCAAGAGGCCGCACCCCTGCCTAATCTCCGCAAACGCCACTTTAGCTCGCCAGCGCCCCTTTGATCCGCTCGTAAGTCACTTCCAGGGTTTCCGGCAAGATGCGAGTTTCACCAATTACCGACGCGAAATTGGCATCCGCCACCCAGCGCGGCAGCGCGTGCATGTGGATATGGCCCGCCACTCCGGCGCCGGCCGCTTTGCCGATGTTCATTCCCAAGTTGAGGCCGTCCGGAGCGTAGAGCTGGCGCAGTACCGTCTCCATGAGCTGGGCCAGGTCCATCATCTCGTGCGCCGCGGCGACCGGGAGCTTGCGCAGTTCGTCGAGGTGGGCAAAGGGCACGATCATCACGTGGCCGGGAGTATAGGGATAGGTGTTCAGAACGATGTAGCAGTGTTGTCCGCGGAACACGATGCGGGCTTTGGCATCGTCCCCTTGCTTGGGAAGATCGCAGAAAATGCATCCGGATGCTTTCTCAGCGGTCGTGACATAGGCGTAACGCCACGGGGTCCAGAGATAGTCCATGGCAGGGCAGGGTAGCAGATTGAAGCCGCTTGCGGAACCGGTGCCTGAGCAACCGTGGGTGCAAAGCCTGCATTAAGACGGCGAATCGCGACCATGGCCCAAAACAGGAGAGGACCCCGAGCGGACCCGACTTTGGGGTTTGACACTGTTTACAAGCGGTTGCTATAGTCGAAGAGTTCGCCTTTGGGACGCGGGTTTGCTTTTAGCAGTCCGACCGCTGGGATTGTCCAAGTCCGTTCGCCAGGACGGGCTCAACACAACCTAAGACTCACGCCAGCAGTCCGCACGAAAACAGCCCGTATCCGTCAAGAGCACACCGAGAGGCTATGACCTTGTTCGACGACAACACTGCCCACAACCTGGATTCAGCGACCTCCACTTCAGTAGCGGAGCACGCCGCGAATCCCACTGAGGGCTCGACCCCAGACAACACGCCGCAGCCCGTCCAGACTGCCCCCAGTCAGGACGAAAAAGCCATGATCCCAACCGCCGAAGATTTCGCTTCGGCCCTGGAAAACTTCACCACCGAGACCGAGGAAGCCGCCAGCGGTGACAACGTCATCAAAGGCACGGTGCTGAAGCTGACCCCCACCCACGTGGTGGTGGACATAGGAGCCAAGTCCGAGGGCATGTTACCCCTGGCCGAGGTGCTGGACCACGAGGGCAAGCCTCGCTTCCAGGCCGGCGACGAAATCGACGTCATGCGCGACAAGGGCCAGACCGAGGAAGGCTACATCAACCTGTCGCACCAGAAAGCGCAGAAACTGCGCGCCTGGGACGAGATTGAGAAGGCCTACAACGAGAAGAAGCCCATCCGCGCGGTGGTAGTCGAGCGCATCAAGGGCGGTTTGACGGTGGATATCCATGGCGCGCGGGCCTTCCTGCCCGGCTCCCAGGCGGACCTTCGTCCGGTGCGCAACCTGGACGCGTTCAAGGGGCAGACGCTGGAAGTGTCGATCATCAAGCTCAACAAGAAGCGTGGCAACATCGTGGTCTCGCGCAAGCAGGTACTGGACGAAGAGCAGAGCGAAAAGCGCTCGAAGACCATGGAGCACCTCGCCGAGGGCGCTGTCCTGACCGGTATCGTCAAGAACCTGACCGAGTACGGCGCGTTTGTCGACATGGGCGGAATCGATGGCCTGCTGCACATCACGGACATGTCGTGGGGACGCCTTACCCACCCGCGCGACCTGGTCAACGTGGGCGACCAGATCCAGGTCAAGGTGCTGAAATTCGACAAAGACAAGCAGCGCGTATCGCTGGGTTTCAAGCAGCTCACGCCTGACCCTTGGCTGGACGCGGAACATCGCTACCCCGTTGGCGCTCACGTGAGCGGCCGAGTAATCAGCGTGACTGACTACGGCGCGTTTGTGGAACTGGAACAGGGCATCGAAGGCCTTGTCCACGTCAGCGAGATGACCTGGTCCAAACGGATGAAGCACCCGTCCAAGCTTGTGAACGTGGGCGACCATGTGGACTGCGTGGTGCTCAACGTGAACCCGACGGAACGGCGCATTTCGCTGGGCATGCGGCAGCTGGCGTCGAATCCTTGGGACGCACTGCACGAGAAATATCCTTTAGGCGCGACGGTAGAAGGCCGTGTGCGCAACCTGACCGACTTCGGCGCATTCATCGAAATCGAAGATGGCATTGACGGCCTGGTCCACGTCAGCAATCTGAGTTGGACCAAGCGGGTGAAGCATCCCTCAGAAGTGCTGAAGAAGGGCGATCGGGTGAAAGCCGTGGTGCTGGCGATTGAGCCCGACAAGCGCCGCCTGTCTCTGGGGGTGAAGCAGCTTCAGCCAGACGTGTGGGAAACCTTCTTCCAGCAGCATCATGTGGGAGACGTCCTGCACGGCAAGGTGTTGCGCGTGGCCAGCTTTGGCGCGTTCGTGGAAGTCGCCGAGGGCATCGAAGGCCTGTGCCACAACTCCGAAGCGGTGGATGCCAACGGGCAGCCGCTGCAACTCGAACCGGGCGTCGAGCATGATTTCAAGATCATCAAGATGAACCCGGAAGAGAAGAAGGTCGGCCTGAGCATCCGTGCCGTGGGCGAAGAAGCTTCGCGTACGGAAGTGGAAGCTTACAAGCAGCCGGTCTCCAGCACGGGAGGTTCGACCATCGGTGAGCTGATGTCGTGGAAAAGGGCCAGCAACGACCAGAACTAGCTAACCTGAGTGTGAGGGCGCGGGCGACTCGCCCGCGCAGATTTTAGGGCCGCCAGAAATGGCGGCCCATTCTTATTGTGATGTGAGAAGCTCAGGTTTGCCGGACTGGACTTAAACCACATGCGCGGGCGAGTGCCCGCGCCCACACGGTCCCAGCCTACTTCGCGTCAATCCGCAGATTAATGTTCACCTGCTGCCGGTTGTCGAACTGGCTGACGGTCTTAGTGTCGCTCTTCTTGCCGTTGAATTGCGCGTACACCTCGTAGTCGATGTTGGGCGAGAGGGCTGGGAAGCGATAGCCACCATCCTGGCCCACAATCGCGGTCTTGACCGCGCGGGTGCGGGTGTTGGACAGGTAGACCACTGCCCCGGGCAGCGGATTATCCTGGTGATCGATGACCCGGCCAGTCAGCAGGCGGCCGGCATCGTTCTTGTCTTTGGCATAGTACGCGGCATAGGAGGGGCCCGCCGCGGCGGCCAGGCCCACCAGGAGCAGGACGAGAGCAACCAGGTAAAGCTTTTTCATGACGTTCCTCCCCATTCTGCCTCTACAGTCCAGACTACCCGTTGCTACTGTTTTAGATGCAATCCGACGTCCGCGCGCTCGTCGTTGTCGATGTGGACCTTGACCTCTTCACCAGCCTGTAACTGCTTGCCATTAGGGGACTTATATCCCTTCAAGTCGGCGGTAACCAGGTAATCAGCCGGGCCCGGCGGCACCCGCACGGCGAATTCGCCATTATGGTCGGAAAACAGCTCCCACTTGGCCTTTTTCTGGTCTGCCCGGCGAATCTTGACCTTTACCCCGTAGAGGGGGTGGTCTCCGGGCCCCCAGACCGTGCCAAAGATCAGGGCGTAGGGTTTCTCGTGGTTCTTGTCGCCGGAAGGGCTGGCTGCCCCTGCAGTCGCCGCGGGAAGGCACAGCAGGAAGGTAAGGAACCCGAGCAGGAGGTTTTGGCACGCGTGGCGGGAAACACAAATCGGCGAGGAAGATGCCGGAGCCCGGAATTTACGAATCGTCACCGTCGAGTTCCTCTTCTTCATCCTCGTCGATAATCTCCTCCTCGACCGGCTTCAGTTCGAGAGGATTGACCGTGACCACCTCGAAGTCGGTGCCGCACTCCGGACAGGAGACGATTTCCCCTTCGTCAACCTCGTCTTCCTCGACGTCGAGATTGGTCTCGCACTCTGGACAATAAACCATAATTGCCTCCGTTGATGAAAAGCCCCTGTTAATATTTAGTTTCTCTCGAGGTTTAGGTCAAGTGGTTCGCACCCTTTGCCGCAACCGGGGTTGAACGTGTCCGGAAAGGCCGCCCACCCCAGCATCCCGGAGGATCACAGGTGACACTTCTACTTCATATCCGCAACCTTTGGTCTCGCTGTTTCGCTCTTTGGATGTGCTGCATACTTTGCCTGCTTCCGGCCGCGTCCGCGACGGCCCAGGACACACCGGCCGGGGGCCAGCCCGATCCCCAGATTGCGGCTGCCCTCAAGCAGATATCGGCAGAACATATCCAGTCCAACATAGAAAAGCTGGTCAGTTTCGGTACCCGGCTGACGCTTTCTGCTCAAGATCCGGCTTCGATTGCCGCGGGACGTGGCATCGGCGCCGCGCGCGAATGGATCAAATCCGAGTTCGAGCGCTACTCGCGAGATTGCGGCGGATGCCTGGACGTCAAGACCGACTCCTTTACCGAACCAGCCGCGGACCGCATCCCCAAACCCACCGTCATCACCAATGTTTATGCGGTCTTGAAGGGTACCGACCCCGAAGGCGCCAAGCGCATGGTGCTGGTGACCGGGCACTACGATTCGCGCAACAGCGACACCTTCGATGCCAGCGGCGACGCTCCGGGAGCAAATGATGACGGCAGCGGCACCGCCGTAAGCCTGGAGTGCGCCCGGGTACTGAGCAAACTGAAGTTTCCCGCCACGATTATTTTCCTGACCGTGGCCGGCGAAGAGCAGGGCCTGAACGGCAGCCAGCACTTCGCCAAGATGGCCAAGGCGGAAGGCTGGCAGCTGCAGGCAGTCTTGAACAACGACATCGTTGGGGGCGATCGCAGCCCGCAGCAGGATGCCAGCGTCGTCCGAGTCTTCTCCGAAGGAGTACCCGTGGCCGCGACCGAAGCGGAATTGCGCATGATTCGCGGCCTGGGCGGCGAGAGTGATTCCAGTTCCCGCGAATTGGCCCGATACGTCGCCGAGGTCGGCCGCACTTACGCGGCTGGGGTGAAGCCGCTGCCGGTATTCCGCCTCGACCGCTACCTGCGCGGCGGCGATCATTACGCGTTCAACCAGCAAGGTTTTGCGGCGGTGCGCTTCACCGAGTACCGCGAGGATTACAACCATCAGCACCAGAACGTGCGTACCGAGAAAGGCATCGAATACGGGGATTTGCCCAAGTTCGTGAATTTCGATTACGTCGCCAACGTGGCCCGGCTCAATGCGGCAACCCTGGCGTCGCTGGCCTCAGCGCCGGCGCCTCCAGGCAAGGTTCGTCTCCAGACCAAGGAACTGGAGAACGACTCCACGCTGACCTGGGAGCCTTCGCCGGGCGCTAGCGGCTACGAAGTGCTCTGGCGCGCCACGTCTGCCCCTGATTGGGAGCAGGGGAAGTCCGTAGGCGATATAACCCGCGCGACCCTGCCGCAATCCAAAGACAATGTGATTTTTGCGGTGCGGGCGGTAGACAAAGAAGGCCACCGCAGTTTGCCGGTTGTCCCCCTGCCCGAGCGATGAGACACCTGATAAGATTGCTGAGGATCTCGACTTCAGCGGTTAGCCACTCCGTTCCCCCACTTCTGGCTGACGACTGATGACCGACGACGGACGACTGCTTCCATGCCTCCTGGACGCACCTTCTCGCTGAGCTTGCCTCCCTTCACCAAGGCGGTGAAGTGGCTGGTCCTGATCAATGCAGGAATGCTCCTGCTGCTGACACTGCTACAGGCGGTGGATCTTGAGTTGGGCCGCCTGGTGTCGACCGCCCTGTCGCTTGTCCCCTACCTGGTGTTGCACGGCTGGGTCTTTCAGTTGGTGACCTATTCTTTCCTGCACCAGGGCTTCTGGCATCTGGCAGGCAACATGCTTGGCTTGTGGATGTTCGGCTCGCAGATCGAGTCAGATTGGGGCATAAAGCGATTCCTGGAATTTTACTTCTTCTGTGTCGTGGGCGCAGCGCTGACCAACATTGCGGTCTCCTACACCGGCTTTGGCGGGGTCACGCCCATGACCAGCACCGTTGGAGCTTCGGGCGGAATCTTCGGCATTCTGATCGCCTTTGGGATGTTGTATGGCGACCGCGAGGTTTTCCTGTTTCCCATACCGTTCTCCATGCGGGCGAAGTATCTGGTAGCCGGCTACGTTCTCCTAACCTTGGTAAGTGCAATCAGCGCCGGCACACCCGGCCACGGCGAAAATGTCGCCTACTTCGCTCACCTCGGCGGATTGCTCTTCGGATTCATCTACGTCAAGTTCATGCCCCGCAAAGGCATCGCCTACGGCGCCAGTGAAAGTTATTTTGGGGTGCGCAATTCCTACTACCGCTGGAAGCGACGCCGGGCTGCCCGCAAGTTCGAAGTCTACATGCGCAAACAACACAACCGCGAAGTCACCTTCGACGAACACGGCAACTACGTACCGCCAGACGATGTGGACAAGAAAAACGGCGGGTCGAAGTCGGGCTGGGTGAACTAGGAATTAACGATTGCCGATTGCCGATTGATCGAAAGAATCTTCCTATTTAAAGAACCCTAGAAATACTTCTGCTATCTTCGCGGGCAACGCTGCTGATTTCTTCTTTCCGCTGAACCCCAAGTCGTGCCCCACGCCATCGGCCACCATCAACTGCGTCTTTGCAGGAATCAGCTTCAGCGCATGCGTGATTTCCTCGATCGATCCGAAAGGATCGCGCGTCCCGCTGACGAACAGGGCCGGCACCGACAGCTTGGGAAAGTGCTCGACCCGCAACCGCTCCGGCTTCCCCGGCGGATGCAGCGGATAGGACGTCAGCAACAAGCCATCGGCCAGGCCCGGCTCTTCCGCGCACAGCATGGTGGCCTGACGCCCGCCGTAGCTCTGTCCTCCCAGGAACACGCGCCCCGTGACCAGCTTGCGCATGACTGCGACCGCGTTCTTCAGGCCTTGCCGGTCGCGGGCCGCATCACCCGGACGCGGCGGGCCAAACGCCCGGCTCTGGCGGAACGGTAGATCGCAGCGCAGCACGACGAAACCCGCGCCGGCAAAGGCTTCCGCCAGGGCCAGCGGCAGGCCAGCCTTGGCGTTGCCTCCGGCGCCGTGGGTGAACACCAAGCCGTTATGGTTCGATTTTGTTGGACGATGCAGGAAGCCGCGGACTGGCGGGTCGTGCGAGGTATCGGCGAATGGCTCGCTATCTGGAGGGTTCGGCATGGGACAAAACTCTCTATAAAAGCTATCTCATGAATGGCCGTTTTGAATAGGTGGTGGAAATGCTAATTACATCCTCATAGCACGACTGGAGCGCTTCCGCCGGTTTCCAAACCCGAACCAACAATCGGCTTCATCTTGACAAGGATCCTGGCGGGGCGCAGACTTCCTGCGTCTTTGATGGCCCGCCTCCGTTCCCCGCCCATGCCGAGGCAAGCCAGCAATATAGTCCGTCCTAAGCCTGGGAGGTTCATATGGCCAATAGGCTGAAGCTGTGTGGTTGCATCTTACTGACAGCTCTGTTCTCTCTTCATGTAATCGCCCAAGAGACGTCCCCCCTTTCCGCGCACGCACAAAGGTACCTAGGCTTGAGGTTGAAGCAACGAACAGCACGCCAGGGTCAATCAAGGTCGTGCTCCTCAAATCATATGGAGAGACGAGCGGTTGGCATGAATTGAAGACCGAGTGGCCCAAGTACGGAAGCAAGCCCATCGTAATCGATGACAGGACTTTTCTGTTCAGAGATTTTACGTACCAGGATTTAGTGGACTCAGGGGCCGATGTTATTGTCCTTAGCGACCCGGCAGGAGGTCTACAAGTTTACTCGCAGGACGAGATCGATGCTGTTGCCCAATACGCTTCGACAGGCCACGTAGTGTTAGGCACCTTTGTGGTATTTCAGTGGTACCAGACCGACAATCGTGGACTCGCTCCGATATTTGGTCTAAGCTCTCAGATCGCCTACAACACGTTCGCTGTGTCACTTTCCAATTTGTTCAAGAAAGTAGGTGAGGACCAGTGTTTGTTTTCCGGGCTCTCAGGTGGATACTGGCGATCTAAAGGTTATCCATCAACTCAAAGACCCATTAGCCTCTTGCCGTGGCCAGCCGCCTTAGCCGGTGCCTCCATTGCCGCTGAATCCGATGTTTTCAACGGCATCGTAAGCACGTTCAACGGGGGAACGTACACAGCGATCTATATCTCCAACTTTCCTGAGTATAGAGGTGGAGTAAATGACAAGCAGTTACTTTACAACGCGGTGACATGCTATGTGACGCAGTAGTAGGCAAGTGTACGCAGGTCCTCGTTGGAGGTTAATCCTAATCTGAGATCAGCGCTGCTCCAGCAAAGCCTCCTCCAGCCGCTCATACACCTTCACAATCCGAATCTCATGCGCCAGTTTCGCCCAGCATCGCTGGATGGCGGGGTCTTCCTGAGCCGCGCGGCGGGTTTCTTCCGACTTCCAATAGCGCAGCAGCACAAATTGCCCGCCATCCTGATACAGCTGGTCGCGGCTATACCCGCCGCTGGAGAGCGCCGCAATCAGTTCGCGCATGGTGGCGAGCGAATCCTCGGCCTTGCCCGGAAGAGGCTCGTAGATGGCGATCGAAAATATTTCTTGCGGCATTATGCCTTCCTGCCGGGCCGCTTGGCGCCGCGCTCAGCTTTGGCAACCTCGTCGGCGGTCACCACGTGCAAGCGCATGAAGTTAGTCGAACCTGAGGCCCTCTGCGTGCCGGCGACAACGCCCAGCACGTCTCCGATTTTCACTCTGCCGCGTTGCAGCAGGTGCTGCTCGGCGGTGGTCACCATGCCTTCGGCAGAGCGCACTTGCTCGCGTTGTACCGGGTGCACGCCCCACAACAGATTCATGCGGTTGCACACCGCGGGCTTGTGGCTGAAGGCGTAGATCACGGGCTTGGGACGGTATTTCGAAATCAGGCGGGCGGTGTTGCCGGTTTCGGTGAACACCGCGATAGCGCCCATGGGCAGGTCTTCGGCGGCATGGGCGATGGACTCACAAATCGTCTCCGCGATGGTGAGCTTCCGCTGGTGGCGGCGGCGCGGCTGGGTGAATTCCGCCATTTTGCTTTCGGCCTCGATGACAATCTTGGCCATCATGGCGACCGCTTCCCTGGGATAGCTCCCACTGGCGGTTTCTGCTGACAGCATGACCGCGTCGGTGCCATCGAAGATGGCGTTGGCCACGTCACTGGCCTCGGCTCGGGTGGGACGCGGGTTCTCGATCATTGACTCCAGCATTTGCGTCGCGATGATGACCGGCTTGCGCCATTCTTCCGCCCGGCGGATCACGTGTTTCTGGATGGGAGGGACTTTTTCCGGCGGCAGTTCCACGCCCAGGTCGCCGCGCGCGACCATCACGCCGTCGGCGGCCTCGAAAATTTCTTCCAGCTGTTCCAAGGCCTGAGGTTTTTCCAGCTTGGCTATCACTGGGACTTCGCAACCGTGATCGGCCATTGCCTGTTTGATCCCGCGAACGTCAGTGGCCGAGCGAACAAACGACAGCGCGACCAGGTCCACCCCGTGCTTCAGTCCAAACTCCAGGTCGGCGCGGTCTTTCTCGGTGAGCGCAGGAATGCTGAGCGCGGCGCCCGGCAGGTTGATGCCCTGGTGTTCTCCCAGGCTGCCGCCGTTCACCACCTCGCACTGCACGTCGCCTCCGCGAACCCGGATAACCCGCAATTCGATCAGCCCATCGCAGAGCAGAACGCGTCCGCCCTTTTTGAGTTCGCGCGCCAAGCCCGGAAATGTGGTCGCGATCAGGGTCGGGGTACCGGGGATGTCACGCGGCGTAATGGTGACGCGGGAGCCGGCCTTGAGGACCACGGGCTCGTGGCCTTTGAGGCGGCCGGTGCGAATCTTGGGGCCCTGCAAGTCCTGCAGGATGCAAATCGTCCGGCGTTCCGCCTTGGCGACGCGGCGCAGGCGCTGGATGTTGCGGGCATGCTCGGCGTGCGAGCCGTGAGAAAAGTTCAGCCGGGCAACATCCATGCCCAGGGACATGAGGTCGCGGATGGCCGCTTCGGAATTGCACGCCGGCCCGATGGTGCAGATAATCTTGGCCCGCCGGGCGGCAGATGGCGAACTAGCCACGTCAGTTGCGGCGGAGAAGCTGCCGGAAACCAGGTCCAGCTTGCCTTCGTTCAAGTTGCTCCTCTTGTGTGAAACGGCGACAGCAGGTTCGGCGCATGCCCAGCGGCAGCTATTTGCGGACTACCACTGAGCTGCTCGACTCCGTGAGCTCTTTTCCCAGAAAAGCCCGGGGGAAAAGCATGGCATTGAATTCCGCGCCCACTAGGACCACCAGCGAGATCATGTACATCCAGACCAGGAGCGCGATGCCAACGCCGAGCTGCCCGTAGATGATGCTGTAATCCGCGTAGCGCTGCAAATACCAGCCGAATCCTGCGGTGGCGACAAACCACATGACTGTGGCGAGAGTAGCTCCGGGCAGCACGCTGTGCCAGGGCTGGGTGCGCGGCACGGCGTTGTGGTAGATGAGCGCGATTACCGCGATGCTGGTGAGCGTGGCAATCAGCCAGCGAATGGCGGTCCACATCAGCAGAACGTAGAAACCAAACTCGTGGTTCAGATGAAACAGGATTCGGGTTTCGATGCGGCTGCCGAAAGCGACCAGCACGGTGGCAAACGTCATGGGGATCCCGGCCAGGACCACCAGCGAGAATGCAATCAGGCGCTCCTTCAACAGGCCCCAGACTTTGGGAAGCTGGTAGGAGCGGCGGAAGCCCTCCATCCAGGACACGATGACGCCCGAGGCCGTCCACAGGGTGATCAACGAGGCCGAGATGAGCACACCCAGGGAGCGCTGGGTTGAGCCTTTCAAGTAGTTCAGCGCGGTGGCGCTGCCCGCGGGCAGGATCTTGCCCAGCGCGTAGGAAATCTCGCGCAGGTAGGCTTCCATCTTTCGCGAGTTGGCCAGCATGGAGCCTGTCAGCAACAGCGCGGGGAAGAAGGTCAGGATGGAGGAATACGCCGAGGCTTTGGCGATGGCGAACGCGTCATGCTGAAACGCGCGCCAGAAGGCCAGCCGCAAGAGGCGCAGGAAGCGGAGCATCAGTGGCCACAGAGTATTGCCCCGGGGAACCGGACGCAACTGGTAAATGTTGCCGGTTTCCTGATCTTTCAATCGCTTGGGGTTGGCATGCATGGGGGAAGCAGGAACGAAAAAGGGCGGATTGCGCCGCCCCTTTCACTGTTCCTTCCATTACTCCGCTGTCAGTTCCTCGGTCTCGCCCTCGTGCCGCATCAGCTCGAGCGCGCGCTCGGCTTCCTCGTACGCAGCGGAGACCTCCTCCTGCACCTTGGCCGCGGCCTCTTCCATTTCTGGCGAGAGGCGCACGTTGCGGTAATATTCCATGCCGGTGCCGGCGGGAATCAGACGACCCACGATGACGTTTTCCTTCAGGCCGCGCAGGTGGTCCACCGCTCCCTGGATGGAAGCTTCGGTGAGCACGCGCGTGGTCTCCTGGAACGACGCCGCCGAAATGAACGAGTCGGTGGAGAGCGAAGCCTTGGTGATACCCAGCAGCAGCGGCCGGCCAGTCGCCGGACGTCCGCCCTCTTTGATCACTCGCTCGTTCTCCTCAGCAAAGCGGAACTTGTCCACCTGCTGTTCCAGCAGGAACTGAGTATCGCCAACGTCTTCCACTTTGCGCCAACGCATCATCTGGCGAACGATCACCTCGATGTGCTTGTCGCTGATGTTCACACCCTGCAGGCGATAGACTTCCTGGATTTCGTTCACCAGGTAAGACTGCAATTCCTTTTCGCCGAGCACGGCCAGGATGTCGTGCGGGTTGAGCGGGCCGTCCATGAGCGGTTCGCCCGCCTTGACGCGCTCGCCTTCCTGCACGTTGATGTGAACGCCGCGCGGCACCGAGTACTCTTTTTCGGTACCGTTGTCGGCGACCACGTAGATTTTGCGCTGGCCCTTGGAGACCTCGCCGAACTTGACCGTGCCATCGATCTCGCTGATGACTGCGGTCTCATGCGGCTTGCGGGCTTCGAACAACTCGACCACGCGCGGCAGACCACCGGTGATGTCTTTGGTTTTGGTGGTTTCGCGCGGGATCTTGGCCAGCACGTCACCGGGGAATGCGGTGTCGCCGTCCTGCACCATGAGGTGAGCGCGGGAAGGCATCAGGTAGCGCTTGCTGGCCTTGCCCTTGATCACGATGGCCGGCTGGCGCTTCTCGTCGGGCGAATCCGCTACGACGTGTCGCGACAAGCCAGTCACTTCGTCCACTTCTTCGTGCAGGGTAATGCCTTCCTGCAGGTCCTTGAACTGCACGGTGCCGCCGATTTCGGTGAGGATGGCGAAAGTGTAGGGGTCCCACTCGACCATCACCTGGCCGAGCTGGACCGCATCGCCATCGGAAACCTTCAGCTTGGCGCCGTACACCACCGCGTAACGCTCGCGTTCGCGGCCCTTGTCGTCGACCACGGCAATCGAGCCTTGGCGGTTCATCACCACCAGGTCGCCCGACTTCGCCTTGACCGTCTGCAGGCCAATGAAGCGGACCATGCCGTTGCTCTTGGCATCCAGCCGCGACTGCTCGGAGACTCGCGATGCCGTGCCGCCGATGTGGAAGGTACGCATGGTGAGCTGGGTTCCGGGCTCGCCGATGGACTGCGCCGCGATCACGCCCGTCGCTTCGCCGAGTTCGACGAGGCGGCCCGACGCCAAATTGCGGCCGTAGCACATCACGCAGACACCACGCTTGGACTCGCAGGTCAGCACGGAGCGGATTTTCACCCGCTCGATGCCGGCAGCCTGGATAGCTCCGGCGAGTTCCTCGGTGATTTCCTGGTTCAAGTCAACCACTACGTTACTGTCGTAGTCCTTGAGCTTCTCTAGCGAGACGCGGCCCACGATGCGGTCGCGCAACGGCTCGATGATTTCGCCAGCTTCCACGATGCCTTGCACGTAAATGCCGTCGACGGTGCCGCAGTCGTATTCGCTGATGATGACGTCCTGGGCCACGTCCACCAGGCGACGAGTCAGGTAGCCGGAGTCAGCCGTCTTCAACGCGGTATCCGCCAGACCCTTACGGGCGCCGTGGGTAGAGATGAAGTACTGCAACACGGTCAGCCCTTCGCGGAAGTTCGCGGTGATAGGGGTTTCGATGATTTCGCCCGAAGGCTTGGCCATCAAACCGCGCATGCCGGAGAGCTGGCGAATCTGCTGTTTCGATCCGCGGGCGCCGGAGTCGGCCATCACGTAAATGGGGTTGATGGCGCCTTCCTTGTCGCGCTGCTGCATCTGCCCGAACATCTCATCGGCGACCTTTTCGGTGATCGCCGACCAGATTTCGATGACCTTGTTGTAGCGTTCGCCGTTGGTGATGGCGCCATCCAGGTACTGCTGCTGGACGTTGACCACCTGCTTCTCGGCGTCGCGCACCAGGACCTTCTTGTTGTCGGGAATGACCATGTCGTCGATGCCGATGGACAGTCCCGCGCGGGTCGCGAAGCGGAAACCCAGGTCTTTGACTTCGTCCAGCATCTTGACCGTGGTTTCCAATCCGAACCGCAGATAGCCGTAGCTGACCAGCTGTCCAATGCCCTTCTTCTTGAGCAGTCCGTTGATGTACGGCATGGCGTTGTTCTTGCCAGGCTCTCCCTTGGGCAAGTGGTCATTCAAGATGGCGCGGCCTACGGTGGTGTTCAGGAACTGGCGCTCGTATTGCACCGGTTCGGTGTGGGTCACGTCCTGATCGTCGTAGGCGGCGGTCAGGTCAATGACCTCACCGGTGTAGCGCAAGCGGATGGGGGTAAGCGTCTCCACTTCCCCCGCATGGAGGGCAAGCAGCACTTCCTCAATGTTGGCGAACGCGCGGCCTTCACCCTTGGCCCCCGGCTTGGCTTTGGTCAGGTAGTAAAGGCCAAGCACCATGTCCTGCGTGGGCACGGTGATGGGCTGGCCGGATGCCGGCGACAGAATGTTGTGCGATGACAACATCAACACGCTGGCTTCGACCTGGGCTTCGGGAGACAGCGGGATGTGTACCGCCATCTGGTCGCCGTCGAAGTCGGCGTTGAACGCGGTGCAGACCAGCGGGTGGATCTTGATCGCCTTGCCTTCGACCAGCACCGGCTCGAAAGCCTGAATGCCCAGGCGGTGAAGCGTGGGAGCTCGGTTCAAGAGCACCGGGTGGTCTTTGATGACTTCTTCCAGGATGTCCCAAACGATGGGCTCCTGCTGCTCCACCATTTCCTTGGCTTGCTTGATGGTGGTGCAGTGTCCGGTCTGCTCCAAGCGGTGATAGATAAACGGCTTGAACAGTTCCAGAGCCATCTTCTTGGGCAGCCCGCACTGGTGCAGCTTGAGCTCGGGACCGACAACGATGACGGAGCGGCCGGAGTAGTCAACGCGCTTACCCAGCAGGTTCTGACGGAATCGACCCTGCTTGCCTTTGAGCGTGTCCGAAAGTGATTTCAGCGGGCGGTTGTTGGCGCCACGCAGCACGCGGCCACGGCGTCCGTTGTCGAACAGGGCGTCCACGGCTTCCTGCAACATGCGCTTTTCGTTGCGCACGATGACTTCCGGCGCGTGCAAGTCCATCAGCTTCTTCAACCGGTTGTTGCGGTTGATGACGCGGCGATACAAATCGTTCAGGTCGGAGGTGGCAAAGCGGCCGCCATCCAGAGGAACCAGGGGGCGCAGTTCCGGCGGGATGACCGGGATCACGTCCAGGATCATCCAATTGGGCTTGTTGCCGCTCTTGCGGAACGCTTCGACCACTTTCAGGCGCTTGGCATACTTGAGCCGCTTCTGCAGCGAGCTCTCGTTCTTCATCTTCTCGCGCAGTTCGCTGGAAAGGCCTTCGACATCCACGCGCTTAAGCAGTTCCTTGATTGCTTCCGCCCCCATCATGGCCTTGAAGCCGGTGGGGCGGAATTGCTGGTCAAGTTCGCGGTACTTGGCTTCGTCCTTGATGACTTCGTGGTCTTTAACCGGGGCCTCACCGGGTTCCACGGTGACGTAGGCCTCGAAGTAGAGCACGGACTCAAGGTCGCGCAGCGAGATATCCAGCAGGTGCCCGATGCGGCTGGGCAGGCCTTTGAAGAACCACACGTGTGAGCACGGAGAAGCCAGCTCGATGTGTCCCAGGCGCTCGCGGCGTACTTTGGAGAGCGTGACTTCCACACCGCACTTGTCACAGATCACGCCGCGGTGCTTCATCCGCTTGTACTTGCCGCACAGACACTCCCAGTCGGTTACCGGGCCAAAGATGCGGGCGCAGAACAGGCCGTCGCGCTCGGGCTTGAAGGTACGGTAATTGATGGTTTCGGGCTTGGTAACTTCACCATGCGACCAACTCCGGATTTTTTCCGGAGATGCCAGGCTGATGCGGATCGCATCGAAATCGGCAATCGGGTTCGCCATGTCAAAGGGGCTCGAACGATACAAGGTGGTCCTCCACTTCCTGCTCTCAACGGCGGTTACGAGTACCGGGTACTTAGTACCGAGTACGGACTGCCTGTTTGTGTTCCGCCGGGTCTGAGAGCGCTAAACCCTGCGAAACTTTATCTTCCAATCTCGTCGCTAGATAACCACGCAACTCGGTACTGGGTACCAGGTACCCGGCACTGACGTTAGTCTGCTGCCACGGGCGCGACCGGCTTCTTTTCTCCGGCCTTGATCAACTCCACGTCCAGGCACAGCGACTGCAATTCTCGAATGAGCACGTTGAACGACTCCGGCACGCCGGGCTCCATGGCAGCTTCGCCTTTGACGATGGCCTCGTAAATCTTGGTGCGGCCGTATACGTCGTCGGACTTCGCCGTCAACAGTTCCTGCAGGATGAAGGCTGCGCCGTACGCCTCCAGCGCCCAGACTTCCATTTCTCCGAAGCGCTGGCCACCGAACTGCGCCTTGCCGCCCAGCGGCTGCTGGGTAATCAGCGAGTACGGCCCGATCGAACGCGCGTGGATCTTGTCGTCGACCAGGTGCGACAGCTTCAGCATGTAGATGTAGCCCACCGTGACCGGCTGTTCGAACTTGTTGCCGGTCATACCGTCATACAGATAGGTCTTTCCTGACTCCGGCAAACCCGATTGCTTGAGCAGCGCCTTGATCTCGCCTTCGCGGGCGCCGTCGAATACCGGCGAGCCCATGAACACGCCGCGGGTCAAGGTCTGGGCCACGGCCGGGAGTTCGTCGTCGCTGAGTCCGGCGATGGTGTCGGCCAGCGCGCTGTCTTTGAATAGAGCCTTGAGCTCGCGCCGGATGGCGTCCTCGCGGGTGTTCTCGGCCAGCAGCTTGGTCACCTTCTCGCCCAGCTTGTGTCCGGCCCAGCCCAGGTGGGTTTCAAGAATCTGTCCCACGTTCATACGACTGGGTACGCCCAGGGGGTTGAGCACGATTTCCACCGGGGTGCCGTCCTCGAGATATGGCATGTCCTCGTCGGGCAGGATGCGGGCAATGACGCCCTTGTTGCCGTGACGGCCGGCCATCTTGTCGCCCACACTCAGCTTGCGCTTCATGGCGATGTAGACCTTCACCAGCTTGATTACGCCCGGCGGCAGTTCGTCTCCCTTGGTCAGTTTGTCTTTCTTCTCGTTAACGATCTTCTTGAGCACGTCGATCTGACGCGAGGTCATTTCCTCGATCTCATCGATCTGCTCATTCACCCGCGGGTCCTTGTCGGCGTACTTGATGCGCTTCAGGTTGCGGGTAGAAATGCGCTCGATGGTGTCGCGGTCGAGGATGTTGCCCTTGGTCAGCAGACGCTTGTTAGTGCGCTCGTCGTGGAGATCGGCCTGCACTTCCTTGCCGCCCAGGATGTTCTCCAGGCGCTTCAGGCGCTCGTCGGTAAGAATTCGGATTTCGTCCGAGAGGTTCTTTTCCAGCTTGGCGATCTGGGCCGCCTCGATGGACTTGGCCCGCTCGTCCTTCTCCTGGCCCTTGCGGGAGAAGATCTTCACATCCACGATGACACCCTCAATGCCCGGCGGGCAATAGAGGGAGGCGTCGCGGACGTCGCCGGCCTTTTCGCCGAAGATGGCTCGCAGCAGCTTCTCTTCCGGAGTCAGCTGGGTTTCACCCTTGGGCGTAACCTTGCCTACCAGGATGTCGCCCTGCTTGATGGTGGCCCCGATGCGGATGACACCGGCTTCATCCAGGTTACGCAGCATGGTTTCGCTGACGTTGGGGATGTCGCGGGTGACTTCTTCCGGTCCCAGCTTGGTGTCGCGGGCTTCGATCTCGTACTCCTCGATGTGTACCGAGGTGTAGTAGTCCTCTTTCACCAGCTTCTCGGAGACCAGGATCGCGTCTTCGAAATTGTAGCCGCGCCAGGGCATGAAGGCCACCAGCACGTTACGGCCGAGCGCCAGCTCGCCGTGGTCGGTGCAGGGACCGTCGGCGATGACCTGCCCCTTCACCACCCGCTGGCCCCGGGTGACCGTGGGCTTCTGGTTGATGCAGGTGTTCTGGTTCGAGCGCTTGAACTTGGTGAGCTGGTAGATGTCGCTGCCCACCTCGCGCGAGAGCTGTCCGGGATGGTGCTCGCCCTCGACGCGCACAATGATGCGCTCCGAGTCCACCGAGTCGATGATGCCGTTGCGCTTGGCCAGGATCACGGCGCCGGAATCGCGCGCGGTGACGCCCTCCATGCCGGTCCCCACGATGGGGGCTTCGGCGCGGAGCAGCGGCACGGACTGGCGTTGCATGTTCGCGCCCATCAGCGCGCGGTTGGCGTCGTCGTGCTCCAGGAAGGGCACCAGGGACGCGGCGACGGAGACGAGCTGTTTTGGGCTGACGTCGATGTAATCAACTTCATCGCGGCTGACCAGGACAAAGTTTCCGGCCTTGCGGGCGTTCACCAGTTCGGCCACCACCCGGCCTTTCTCGTCCAGTTCCACGTTGGCCTGGGCGATGACGTGCCGGTCTTCTTCCCACGCCGAGAGGTAGAACGAGTAGGGCTCGATCTCCGCCGGGCGCTTGCGACGCTCTTTCAATTCGGCGTTGGTCTTCTCCATCTCGTGCTTCTCGATGTGGTCGCCGACCTTATGATCACTGTCGCCGGCGTTCACCACGCTGACGTAGTCGAGCACGCGGCCGTTCTTCACTCGCCGATACGGCGACTCGATGAAGCCGTAGTCGTTGATCCGGGCATAGCAGCTCAGCGACGAGATCAGTCCGATGTTCGGACCTTCCGGCGTCTCAATCGGGCAGATACGTCCGTAGTGCGTGGGGTGAACGTCGCGGACTTCGAATCCCGCGCGCTCACGCGACAAGCCGCCCGGCCCCAGGGCCGACAGACGCCGCTTGTGGGTGATTTCCGAAAGCGGATTGGTCTGGTCCATGAACTGGGAAAGCTGTGACGATCCGAAGAACTCGCGAATCGCCGCCATGACCGGCTTCGCGTTCACCAGGTCATGCGGCATGGCAGTCGACATCTCCTGGTACACGCTCATCTTTTCCTTGATGGCGCGTTCCATGCGGACCAGGCCGATGCGGAACTGGTTCTCCAGCAGCTCGCCCACCGCGCGTACGCGGCGGTTGCCCAGGTGATCGATGTCATCCACGGCGCCGATGTTTTTGCGCAGCTTCAGCAGGTAGCGGATGGTGCCGTAGAAATCTTCCGGCTCCAGGGTGCGGTTGTCGAGCTTGGTCGCGTCCTGGTTCTCAAACAGCTTGATGTTGAACTTCAGCCGGCCCACACGCGAGAAATCGTATTTGCGCGGGTCAAAGAACATCCCGTGGAACAGGGCCGTGGCGGTATCCAGCGTCGGCGGATCGCCCGGACGCAGCTTGCGGTAAATCTCGATCAGCGCTTCCTGCGGGGTCTTCACCGCATCGCGCTTCAGGGTCTGGCTGATTACCGTACCCACATCGTCGCGCTCGGGGAAGAACACGTTCAGCTCGACCACGCCGGGGGCGTCGAGGATCTTCGACAGCTTGTCGGCTGCGAGCTCGGAGTTGGCTTCGAGCAGTACTTCACCGGTGGTGGTGTCGACCACGTCGCTGGCCACCCAGGCGCCTTCGAGATCGGTGATGTCGACCTCGATCTCGCCGACCTTGGCCTTCTGGATTTCTTTCAGCGTCGCAGCATTGATCTTCCGTCCGGAATGCGCGATCTCCTCGCCCGACTTCGACTTGATGCTGTGGGCCAGCTTCATGCCCAGCAGGTTGGTGGGCTGTTCACTGTTCGGATCGAGCGTCCAGTACAGCTTCTTGTCGCGGATCACCAGGCGGTCCACGGTGTAGAAGGTGCGCAGAATGTCTTCGCCGGAACGCAGGCCGAGGGCCCGCAGGAAAATCGTCCCCAGGAACTTGCGCTTGCGGTCAATGCGGACGTACAGCACGTTCTTCTGGTCGTACTCGAATTCCACCCACGACCCGCGGTAGGGAATGATCTTGCCCAGGAAGTAGGTGCGGTTGTTGGCGGTTTCGAAAAACACGCCGGGCGAACGGTGCAACTGGCTGACAATCACGCGCTCGGTGCCGTTCACGATGAACGTGCCGTTCTGCGTCATCAGGGGCACGTCGCCGAAGAAGACTTCCTGCTCCTTGATGTCGCGGATGGAACGGTTCCCGGTTTCGGCATCTTTTTCGAAGATGGTCAGCCGCATGGTGACCTTGAGCGGCGCCGAATAGGTCATGCCGCGCTCTTCGCATTCGCTGACGTCATATTTCAGTTGCAACCCCACCGGGTCGCCGCACTTGTTGCAGAAGTCGGGAGTATTGGCGTTGTAGGTGCCGCACTTCTGGCACAGCACTTCTCCGGGATGAAACGGGTCAGTAATGACCGTGGATCCGCAATTCTTACAAGTGGTGCGCAGGTGGTGCAGTCCCTTGAGGTGACCACACTTGCACTCCCAGTTACCAATGGCGTAATCCACAAACTCAAGTTGTGATACGTTGCGGAAGTCGGTAATGGGAAACACCGACTGAAACACGGCCTGCAAGCCGGCATCATCGCGCTCGCTGGGCAAGCGGTCCATTTGCAGGAAGCGGTCGTAGGAGCGCTTCTGAACCTCGATGAGGTTCGGGATCTGGATGGTGGCGGGAATCTTGGAGAAATCGAAACGGTGACGGAAGGTGTTGTTGTCTTTGTTCATCGGCATTCAGAACTCCCAAACTTCAGTGCAGCCGCTGGCTGCGACAAAAGGGCGGTATGTGGAGGCGCGTCAGCGCGCCGCAATATTTAATGAACTCCCAAAACCCGGGAAAACACGTATGCGCCCGTGGGGACAAGACTCCCCGCAGGCGCCCGTTGCAGCGCTTGGCCATTCTTGATTTGTGTCTTTCCGCGCCAGTCTCGTAAGGCCTGTTCCCGTCCCGCTGCCCCGCGGAACAGTTTGCCAACCCTTAGCAGCGATCCCTTTCCGCTTCCCTGGGCCGTGGGAAGGGAAAGTCGCCGTAACCTTTGGTGAAAGGAAGCGGTGTGGTAATTAGATGCTAACACCGCTTCGAAAGCTTCACCAGTAGGATCGTTCGCCCCGGCCGGACTTGCACCGGCCGGAGCCTGATTTCGTGCCGGAAAACGCCGCTATTTCACTTCAACAGTAGCGCCGGCCTCGGTGAACTTCTTCTTGATGGTCTCGGCCTCATCCTTGCCAACGCCCTCTTTGATCGGCTTGGGGGCGCCGTCCACCAGGTCCTTGGCTTCTTTCAGGCCCAGGCTGGTGACTTCGCGGACGGCCTTGATTACATTGATCTTATTGGCGCCCACTTCTTTCAGGATGACGCTGAATTCGGTCTTTTCTTCGGCCGCTGCCGCCCCAGCTGCCGCGCCACCGCCGCCGGCCATCATGACCGGGGCCGCCGCTGCCGCTGAGACACCGAGACGCTCTTCCAGTTTCTTTACCAGAGCCGCCGCGTCAAGCAGCGACAAGCCTACGATCGAGTCTTCCAACTGCTGCAGATCCGCCATGTCCATTTCTCCACTTTGAGGTATCAGATTGTTGATTTTGCCGTCTGCGGCCAAAGTTTCCAGTGCGACCAGGCTCCCCATCCCCCGCGCCAGACACGCTGCGGACGAAAACCGCGCAACCCTCGGCTACCGACAGCTAAATCCTTCCGGACGGCAAACCGTCCCGAAACCGTTTGGAGGCCTAGGCCTCCTTGAACTTTTTCTTCTCCACGCCCTGGTTGATCACCACCGCCAAGTCCTTGCCCACGGCGTTCATGACCGTCACCAGGCGCTGCGCCGGAGCGTTGATCAGGAACAGCAGCTTGGAGTAAATCTCCTCCTTTGACGGCATGGTGGCTAGCGCCTGGATATCCTTGATCGAGATGACGCGGCCTTCGACCACACCCGCCTTGAAGGTGAACTCCGGGTTGTCCTTGGCATACTTGGAAATGGCCTTGGCCAGGGCGACCGGATCGCCTGCGGTGTACGCGATCGAAGTCACTCCCGAGAGGCTCTTCAACACCTCTTCCACCTTGGTGCCCTTGGCAGCCCGCTCGGCCAGGGTGTTCTTCACCACCTTGTACTTGGCGCCGGAGCTGCGCAGCATCTTGCGCAGTTCGTAGTCTTGCGCCACCGTCAGCTTGCTGTAAGTGGCCACGATCGCGCTGGACGCGTTCTTCAGGTCCTTGCTCAGCTTCTCAACTTGTTCTTGCTTTTTCGCTTTGGTAACCGCCATGATCCGATCCCTTTCAGTTTCTCTGCTCGTGTGGGCGCGGACGACTCGCCCGCGCAGCCGTTACGCCTTAGCCGCGGCTTCCAACGCCGTCGTGTCGAGTGCGATCCCCGGGCCCATGGTGGAGCTGAGGTAGCAACCCTTGATGTACTTGCCCTTGGCCACCGACGGCTTGGCCTTCACCACGCTGGTGATCACGGTAGTGGCGTTCTCAATCAACTTGTCGGGCGTAAACGAAATCTTGCCTACGGGCACGTGGATCAGCGCCGTCTTGTCGGTGCGGAACTCCACTTTTCCGGCCTTCACTTCCTGCACCGCCTTGGCCACGTCGAAAGTCACCGTGCCGGTCTTTGGGTTGGGCATCAGGCCTTTGGGGCCGAGCACCTTGCCCAGCCGGCCCACCGACTTCATCATGTCCGGGGTGGCGATAAGGGCATCGAAATCAGTCCAGTTTTCCTTGGTGATTTTCTCCACCATATCTTCTCCACCCACGAAATCGGCGCCCGCCTGTTCGGCCTCGCGCACTTTCTCGCCGGCAGCAATGACCAGGACTTTCTTCGACTTTCCCAGCCCGTGTGGCAAAACCACGGTGCCGCGAACCATCTGGTCGGCGTGCTTGGGATCGACGCCCAGTCGCAGCGTCACTTCCACGGTTTCGTCAAACTTGGCGTACTTCACTTTCTGCAGCAGCGGAACCGCATCCTGCAGCGTATAGGCACGGGGTTCGACCGCCGACCGCGACTTAGTGATGTTCTTTCCCGTCTTTCGCATTGGCTCCTCGTCTCCCACCGCTCAGCTTTGTTCCGCTGAGCCGTAGTCTTCGACTTAAACTCGGTACTAGGTACTGGGTACTCGGTACTAGCCTACGACTTCAATTCCCATCGACCGCGCCGTCCCACTCACGCTCTTGATCGCGGCCTCCACCGACGCCGCATTCAAGTCGGGCATCTTCTGCCGGGCGATCTCCTCGACCTGCTTCAGCGTGACCTTGCCCACTTTGTCCTTGTTGGGCGTTCCCGATCCCTTGGCGATGCCGGCCGCGCGCTTCAGCAGAATCGAGGCCGGCGGCGTCTTGGTGATGAAGGTGAACGAACGGTCGTTGTAGACCGACACCACCACCGGGATGATCAGTCCTTCCAGTTCCTTGGCGCTGGTGCGGGCGTTGAACTGTTTGCAGAACTCCATGATGTTGATCTGCGCCTGGCCGAGAGCTGGTCCTACCGGAGGCGCCGGCGTGGCCTTGCCCGCCGCAATCTGAAGCTTCACCGAACCTGTAACTTTCTTCGCCATGATCTCTCTTCCGTCTTTACCAGCGACCAGCTACCAGCCACCGGGTTTATGCCGTTTTCTCCACCTGGTTGAATTCCAATTCCACCGGTGTGGAACGGCCGAAAATCGTAACCATCACCTTCAGGGTCTCGCGGTCTTCGTTGACCTCGTCCACGATGCCGGTAAAGCTGGCGAACGGCCCCTCGGTGATGCGCACCGTCTCGTTCTTCTCGAATTTCACCTTGAGCTTGGGCTTGTCCTTGGCCTCGCCCACGCGATAAACGATGTGCTGAACTTCTTCTTCGGAGAGCGGGGTGGGCTGCTGCCCGGTGCCCACGAATCCGGTCACCCGCGGCGTCGACTTCACCACGTGCCAGACGTGGTCGTCCATGTCCATCTCCACCAGCACGTAGCCGGGATAGAACATGCGCTCGCTGGTGTATTTCTTGCCACCGCGGACTTCGGTCACGGCTTCGGTCGGGATCAGCACTTTGCCGATCTTCTCCTGCAGCCCGAACGCCAGCACCCGCGATTCCAGCGACTCTTTCACCTTGCGCTCAAATCCCGAGTAGGAGTGGATGATGTACCACTTCATGTTGGGATTGCGAGGACCTTCGGCGGCAGCTTCGCCGCCCGGCGAATTGGCTTCCGGCGTTTCTCCGCCCGCGTTCTTTTCTTCTTCCTGCATCTTGCTCACCACAGCAGCTTCCTTCCTTGACCTCAACGATGCGACAGGCTGCGGAATACGTAATCGATGCCCTTGCCGATCACGTTATCAATCGCCCAGAAATACAACCCAAACAGGAACACGGTGATGATGACCACGGCGGTGGTGGCGCGCACTTCCTTGAACGACGGCGCGGTCACCTTCTTCATCTCGGTGCGCACATCGTTGTAGAAGGTCTTGATCCGCTCCGGCCAGGCCTTTATGGTGGTTGTGAGTGCGTTCTCTTCCACGATCGTCGCCATCAACCTTTCCTGCTTTCCCTTCGTACTTCGCTGCTGGTCCAGTTCCGCCGAAGCTGCTCGCCGTTTCCAACTACGCCCAAAATTCTGGCAGGGGCGGAGGGATTCGAACCCCCAAGTTCGGTTTTGGAGACCGACAGTTTAACCGTTGAGCTTACGCCCCTGAATTCATTGAGCGATTGAATCATTGAGGGACTTAGCGATTTTCAATCTCTCAATGATCCAATGAAAAAATCGCCCAATCTACTTCACTTCTTTGTGCGGCGTGTGCTTCCGGCAACGCCGGCAAAACTTCTTCAACTCGATCCGATCCGGGGTTGTCTTCCGGTTCTTGGTGGTCGAATAATTCCGCTCTTTGCAATCACCGCACTGCAACGTAATGATTTCTCGGGGCATGAAAACAGCTCCTGGCCTCTAGCTCTTAGCTTCTAGCTCTAAAGTCTTCCTGTGTGGCGATCACACCACATACTTACCGGGCTTCTTGATTTCCTGCTTCGCCCGCGGATGGCGAAGCGCAGGCCCTTCTCCATCGCTACCGGCGTGATCAACTCGATCACCAGGCTCACGTTGTCCCCCGGCATCACCATCTCCGTCCCCGCCGGCAACTCCGCCACTCCCGTCACATCCGTCGTCCGCAGGTAAAACTGCGGCCGGTAGCCCTTGAAGAACGGCGTATGCCTGCCACCCTCTTCCTTGGTCAGGATGTACACCTCGCTCTTGAACTTGGTGTGCGGCGTGATCGATGCCGGCTTGGCCAGCACCATCCCGCGCTCCACGTCTTCCTTGCCAATGCCCCGCAGCAGCAGCCCGGCGTTGTCGCCCGCCATGCCTTCGTCCAGCTGCTTCTTGAACATTTCCACGCCCGTCACTACCGTCTTGCGGGTCTCGCGGAAGCCCACAATCTCCACTTCCTCGCCTACCTTCACCTTGCCGCGCTCGATTCGCCCCGTCACCACCGTGCCCCGGCCTTGAATCGAGAAAATATCTTCAATCGGCATCAGGAACGGCTTGTCCAGTTCGCGCGCCGGCTGCGGCACGCTCTTGTCCACCGCCTCCATCAGCGCATCAATCTGCTTCTCCCACTTCTCTTCCCCGTTCAGCGCCCCCAGCGCCGACAGCCGGATCACCGGCACATCGTCGCCCGGGAACTGGTAGCTCTTCAGCAGCTCGCGCACTTCCAACTCCACCAGGTCGAGCAGTTCGGGATCGTCCACCGCGTCGCACTTGTTCAGAGCCACCACGATGTACGGCACGCCTACCTGGCGCGCCAGCAGCACGTGCTCCCGCGTCTGCGGCATGGGCCCGTCGGTCGCCGCCACCACCAGGATGGCGCCGTCCATCTGCGCCGCGCCCGTGATCATGTTCTTGATGTAGTCGGCGTGCCCCGGGCAGTCCACGTGCGCGTAGTGCCGGTTCGCGGTCTCGTACTCCACGTGCGCCGTCGCGATGGTGATGCCCCGCGCCTTCTCTTCCGGCGCGTTGTCGATCGAATCGAACGAGCGGAACACGATCTTGGGGTTGTGCTTCTGCAACACCTTGGTGATCGCCGCCGTCAACGTCGTCTTGCCATGATCAATGTGCCCAATCGTCCCTACGTTGCAGTGCGGCTTGTTGCGTTCAAATTTTTCTTTCGCCATTTCCTTGCTCCGTCGGCCTACCAACGCCGATTGTGTTCAAAATCTATTTTTCTACCGTTTTCCCCTGCACCCGGGCGATGATCTCTTCGGCCACCGAGCGCGGGGCTTCTTCATAACGCGCGAAGTGCATTGAGTACTCGGCGCGGCCCTGGGTGCTGGAACGCATGTGGGTCGCGTAGCCAAACATTTCCGCCAGCGGCACAATGGCTTTGATCACCTGCGAGCCGGCACGATGCTCCATTCCTTCGATCCGCCCGCGACGCGAGCTCAAATCACCCATGATGACGCCGGCGTAATCTTCCGGGGTCACCACCTCGACCGCCATCACCGGCTCCAGCAGCACCGGCGAAGCTTTGCGGGCAGCTTCCTTGAACGCCATGGAACCGGCGATCTTGAAGGCCATTTCGTTCGAATCCACATCGTGATAGCTGCCGTCGTAGAGCGTGGCTTTCACGTCGACCATCTCGTAACCGGCCAGGACGCCGCCTTCCATGGCTTCCTTGATACCCTGATCGATCGGCTTGATGAATTCTTTCGGCACCGAGCCACCGATGATGTCGTTGATAAATTCGTAGCCCTTGCCCGGCTCGTTTGGCTCGAGGCGGATCTTGGCATGGCCGTACTGACCGCGGCCGCCCGTCTGGCGGATGTACTTGCCTTCGGCTTCCGACTTCTTGCGGATGGTCTCGCGGTAGGCCACCTGCGGCTTGCCGACATTGGCTTCGACCTTGTACTCGCGCATCATGCGATCCACGATGATCTCAAGATGCAGCTCGCCCATGCCGCTGATGATGGTTTGTCCGCTGTCCGGGTCAGTGTGAACTTTGAAGGTCGGGTCTTCCTGCGCCAGCTTGCCCAGCGCCATCCCCATCTTTTCCTGGTCAGCCTTGGTCTTGGGTTCCACGGCCACCGAAATTACCGGGACCGCGAAGGTGATCGATTCCAGCGCGATGGGATGCTTCTCGTCGCAGATGGTGTCACCGGTACTCACGTTCTTCAGACCCACCGCGGCGCAGATGTCACCCGCTAGAATTTCGTTGATGTCTTCGCGCTTGTTGGCGTGCATCTTCAGCAGGCGGCCAATGCGCTCGCTTCGTCCGCGACCGGTATTGAGCACCGACTCGCCCGACTTGAGCTGGCCGGAATAGACCCGAATGAAGGTCAACTGGCCAACGAAGGGGTCGGCCATAATCTTGAAGGCCAGCGCCGAGAACGGCTCGTTGTCGTTTGGCTTGCGTGTGATGGTCCCGCCGTTGTCGGGATTGATCCCGTGTACTTCGCCGGCATCAATCGGAGATGGCAGGTAATCTACCACCGCATCGAGCAGCGGCTGCACGCCCTTGTTCTTGAACGCGGTGCCGACCACGACCGGAAACAGCTTCAGCTCAATCGTGGATTTGCGCAGCGAGGCCCGCAGTTCGGCGGCCGAAATACTCTCGCCCTCGAGGAACTTGTGCAGGATCTCGTCGTCGTTCTCGGCCACAGTTTCGACCAGCTGGGTATGAAAGGCTTCGGCTTTTTTCTGCAGTTCCGCGGGGATGTCGCCAGTGGTGAACTCGGCGCCGATGGTGTCGTCTTTCCAGGTGATGGCCTTCATCTCGACCAGGTCAATCACCCCTTTGAACTTGTCTTCTTGTCCGATGGGAATCTGGATCGCGATGGGCTTGGCGTTGAGGCGCTTGCGGATGGTATCGACGGCATGCTCGAAATCAGCACCCATCTTGTCGATCTTGTTAATGAAGCAAATTCGCGGGACGCCGTACTTATCGGCCTGGCGCCAGACTTTTTCCGACTGCGGCTGCACGCCGTGCACCGCGTCAAATACCGCCACCGCGCCGTCAAGCACGCGCAGCGAGCGTTCCACCTCGGCGGTGAAGTCCACGTGGCCAGGCGTATCAATGATGTTGATGCGAATGTCGCGCCAGGTGCAGGTGGTAGCCGCGGACGTAATGGTGATGCCGCGCTCCTGCTCCTGCTCCATCCAGTCCATGGTGGCCGTGCCTTCGTGCACCTCTCCTATACGGTGCGTCCTTCCGGTATAAAAAAGGATGCGCTCCGTCGTAGTGGTCTTACCGGCATCAATGTGGGCCATGATGCCGATGTTCCTGCAGCGTTCTAGAGGTACTTGCCTGGACACGGTCTTCTCTACTCTTTCTGGGGCTCTTAAAATCGCTCTTAGCCGTTAGCTCTTAAGCTCTGTCTAGCCGGTGTGGCTAAGAGCTAAAGGCTAAGAGCTGATAGCTGTTCTTCTACCACCGGTAATGCGCAAAGGCCTTGTTGGCCTCGGCCATGCGGTGCACGTCTTCCTTCTTCTTGATCGCTGCGCCTTTGTTGTTGGCGGCGTCGAGCAATTCGTTGCTGAGCTTGTCGATCATGCCCTTTTCGCCACGACCGCGGGCGTAAGTCACCAGCCAGCGGATCGCCAGCGACGTGCGCCGGTCGGCGTTCACTTCCACCGGCACCTGGTAGTTGGCGCCGCCCACGCGGCGAGTCTTGACTTCCAATAGCGGCTTGGCGTTCTCCACCGCCTTTTTGAACAGCTTCAGGGCTTCGTCTCCACCCTTCTCCTGCAGGCGGGTCAAGGCTTCGTAGAAGATGCCTTCGGCCGTGCTCTTCTTGCCCTGCCACATCATGGAGTTGACAAACTTCGTGACCAGATCCGAGCCGTATACCGGATCGGGCTCCACGGTCCGCTTGGCGATATATCCTTTTCTAGGCATTTTTAGCTCTTAGCTCCTAGCTCTTAGCTTCTAGCTCGAGCCCTTGATCGCAAAATTCTCTGCCCGTCAGCCAGGGTTTGCTGGCGACTGATGACGGACGACTGACGACTGCTACTTCGGCCTCTTGGCCCCATACTTGGAGCGGCTCTGCTTACGACCCGTCACTCCGACGGCGTCGAGCGTGCCGCGCACCACGTGATAACGCACTCCCGGCAAGTCCTTCACGCGACCGCCGCGGATCAGCACAATCGAGTGCTCCTGCAGGTTGTGGCCGACACCGGGGATATAGGTAGTGACTTCGATACCGTTGGTCAGCCGCACGCGGGCCACCTTCCGCAGAGCCGAGTTCGGCTTCTTGGGCGTCTGGGTATAAACCCTCGTACACACACCGCGCTTCTGTGGGCAGCCCTGCAAGGCTGGACTGGCCGTTTTGTAGCGCGGCCGTTTGCGGCCCGATTTCACCAATTGATTGAAGGTAGGCACTCTTTGTTGCTCCTTCAGCCGCGCATCCCCGCACGCACGCCGATTGAGGCGCGCAAAACAGTATTGCGCTGCTTCTGCTTTTCCCTGATTCAGGGCTGGATGGCACGTTCGCCAACCATGCTTCCCGCCACGCCAAAAGGCCCGGCGAGAGATTGATGGTTCCCGTTCTGACTAAAGCCGGCGACGGTGGCACCAGGCCCGCAAACTTCTAACGGGAGGTACTCCGTTTCGCCAGCACTTGCCCCACATAGCCTTCCAACGGGCGAAAGGTAAGCGCAGGGCGTTTCAGCGAGGGCGTCTCCTGACACTTGCCGGAGACGTAGATCCTTCAAAGCTCAGCCGCAATCTATACGGGTCTGTCTTCGCACACTTGAGCGAAGAACCCCCGGGTACAGGCAAGCCAGTCTTAACTCGCGGAACCCTACAAATATAGCAACTGGGGTTACACATCGTCAACCGCTTCGCTTGCATCTGAGAAATGCAGGGTGACTGGGACCGCGAAGCGGCGTTCTCAGCCGGCGGGACGGCGTGGCAGAGCAACGGGATTCTTCACTCGCGCCCAGGATTTCGGCAGCGGGCGCCCCCTTTCTGCATGCTCAGGGTCACGCCCGCTGGGCACCTCAACTTGCTGAAAAGATTCGTAGCCTCTACACTGGAAAACTTCCAGAATCAAGCGTGCTCGCCGCGCGGCAAACCCACGAGGCGGGGAGGGTTCATGGGTCGGTCGGTTGTCCTTGGGTTGGCATCTTCAATTCTTCTTGTGTTCCTGACAGGCTGCAGCAGCAGCAGTGTCACCGGAACCGGCTTTCGTACCCCTGCCGGTATTACCCTCTCGCCCGGCAGCAATGTGAGTATCGATGTCGGCACAACCCAAACCTTCACTGCTTCCGCCCATGATGCCAGCAACCCTCCACGCGTTCTGACAGTTCCGATTACCTTCCATTCGGACAACACTGCCGTGGTCACGGTCGCCAACAACGGCTTGGCCTGTGCGGGCTCGTGGGATTCCCTGACCAGCCCCCAGATCTGCACCCCCGGGCAGTTTGGCGTGGCCCACATCACCGCAACTGCGCAAGGGGTAAGCAGTCCTCCCACGACGGTGTACGTTCACCAGCACGTCGACAGCGTCACCATCAGCCCGGTAACGCCTCCGACCAACCCTTGTGTTTCGAAAGGCCAGTTGTTCGACTATGAGGCTAAGGCGCTCAGTCATGGGGTGGACATTACTTCCACGGTAGGACCGTTCACCTGGACTGCAGTCAATTCGCAAGTCGCCACCCTTAGCACTACCGCCAGCGGGCTCACCCCCGCTCAGGCCCAAGCCACCGCCAATGTGCCCGGGATTACCAAGATTTTCGCCAGCGTGTCGGGAGTGATCGGCCTTCCTACGGACTTCATTACCTGCCCGGTAAATTCGATCACCCTCGCCCTGAGCGACGGCACTCCAAATTCGTTCACCGTGGCAGCCCACTCCGGTGCGAAAACCGTCGTGGCCACAGTGCTCGACACTCTGGGCGCAGCCATCACGGGAGTGCCCCTGACCTGGAGTTCCTCTCAGCCTGCAGTCGTCCAAGTCGTCAGCACCAACAGTTCCCAGGTTACGAACACCGCTTCCGTGAGTTTTCCGGCCGCTGGGGGAGCCGGCGGCGCAGCCATTGTTGCCTCCTGCTCACCGCCCACCTGCAATATCACTACAGGGTTTACCCCTTCGACGCCGATTTATTCTTCGAATCCTCTCTTTGTTACCGTGACCCAATCCGGGACTCCACCCGCCGGTACGGTCTTGGCCTCGAGCAAGGACTGCGGAATCATCGATGGCTGCATCACTCTGATTGGACCGATCTCCACTCCAACCAATGTTGCAGGAACCGCCACCAGCCTGCCTTCCACGCCCAACTCGATGGTATTCGGCAGTTCCCAGACCGCGAGCAACATCCGCGCTTACCTCGGCACCGATTCTTCTCTAAGCGGTACCCGCGGCCTGATGTCGTTTGATCCCAGCGCAGCCGCCGGCTCCAGCGTGCCGCAGTTCCTCAATCAAATCGGAGAGGTGCTGGCGGTCTCGCCCAACGGGAACAAAATCGTCCTGTCCGACAGAGTTAGCATTCCCAACCAGGTGTTTGTGTTCGATATGCCGACTGGTACTTCCGCCCATTTCGCCATCACGGGCGCCACCGCAGCTGACTTTTCCGCCGACAGCCTGAAGGCCTTCATCGCAGCCGGGAATAACCTGTACGTGTACTCGACCCAGGACGCGCTGCAAACCATACCTTTGAGTTTCACTGCCACCGGGGTTTCGTACCTGAGTGACGGCGCCTTCGTGTATGTTCTCGGCGCCTCTCCGCCAACCGTCGCCGTCTACAGGACCGTTGACGATGGGCTCGCCGGTTCCTTCTCCCCTCCAGGTAACCCGGTGCTGATCAAGACGACCCCAGATGGCAGCAGCGTGCTGTTGCTGAGTTCGCCTACGACGGGAGTCGACATTTTCGACGTGACCACCAGCGCCGTGAACTCCTACAACCTGGCCCAGGGCAACTTTGTCCCCACCCAGTTGCTGGTTTCCACCGATAGCACGAGGGTGTTCATCCTGACCAGCACGCTGCCTAGCGTACTGGCTTTCAATCTTGTGGATAAGACGCCGTCCGCGATCACATTGCTGGGAGGCGCCACGGCCATCCAGGCAGCCCTCAGCCTTGACGGCACCCGGATGTACGTCGCCGCCAGCGATGGCATGGTCCATATCCTCGACACTGTGGCCGGCCTCGACATCCAACAGATCGCTTTCCCGGTGAGTTCCAATACGCTGCAGGCGGGTCTGTGCGCCGGCCTTCAGGCTGCACTCAACATCACAGCGGCGACGCAGAATGGCGCCAGCACTATCTATACCTACACTCTTACCTCCGGCACCCCAATCCGCGTCGGCTCGCAGGCAGTGATCACGGGCATGGCCGATGCCGGGAACAACGGCACCTTCATCATTACCGCCTTGGGCGCTGGGACATTCACCGTCGACAACCCGTCCGGGATGACAGCAACTGGTCAGGCCGGGGGTGCCACTGTGATGGTGGTGTGCAATCCGGAATTAATTGCGGTGAAACCGTAGAGAAGCAGGTGGCAGGTCGCAGGTGGTAAGGGGCAGGTCTTAGCCCGCGCAATTCACGACGATTAATAACACCGTTTTGATAGGGTGCCTGGGAGTTCCGTAGACCAGACTCTAGAACTTGCAGAAACCTGCCACCTTGACGCCTGCCACCCGCCACCTACGACCTGCCACCAGCCACCTGCTTTTCCAGGTCTTTACCCACGCTGTCGAGCACTCCATTGATGAACTGCACCGATTCCGGGCTGGAGAACTTGCGGGCAATTTCCAAGGCTTCATTGATGATCACGGCGCGGGGCGTCGCCGGAAAGCCCAGCAACTCCGCCACTGCGGCGCGCATAAGATTGCGATCAACCGCCGCCATGCGGTCCATGCGCCAGTGCTCGGCGTGACGTTCGATCAGGCCATCGATTTCCGCGGCGCGGTCGGTGGCCACGCGGAACAGGTCCTCGGCAAAGCCGCGCACCTCGGCCTCTACCGCGCTCCGCTCATTCCAGAAGGTGCGGCGAACCTCCGCCGCCTCCTGCCGTCCCATGTCGGCCTGGAACAGCATCTGCAAAACCAGTTCGCGGGATTTGCGGCGGGTACCCATAGGGAAGCTGTCAGCGATCAGCCTTCAGCTTTCAGTTTACAGGAGTTCGAGATTGGTCTTGATACTAGCGGCCGCGTTTCTTGAGGCGGGCAGCCTTGCGTTTGCGGGTTTTGCTGACGACTGGCGACCGACGACTGACGACTGTCTTCAGATTCGCCATCTCCACCGCGGCCAGCGCCGCTTCGAATCCTTTGTTGCCCATCTTCAGCCCGGCGCGATCGATGGCCTGTTCCAGGGTGTCACAGGTAAGCAACCCGAAGGCGTGAGGCACGCCGGTTTCCTGCGCCGATTGCCCGATGCCCCGCGTGACCTCGTTGACGATCACGTCGTAGTGCGCGGTATCGCCACGCAGCAGGCAGCCCAGGCAGAGGATGGCGTCGTATTTTCCGGTTTCAGCAAAAGTGCGCGCCGCGGAGGGAATCTCGAAGGCCCCGGGCACCCGCATGATTTCAATCTGACCGTTGGCTGCGCCGGTGCGGCGCAGGCCATCAAGCGCACCCGCGAGCAGCCGTTCCGTGATGAATGCGTTGAACCGGCTCACCACGATGGCAAAACGTTTGCCGCTGGCGTCCAGTTTGCCTTCGATCCCCGCCGGGGCCTCGTCGGGCTGGCCGTGCACGGTAACCACGATCTCCCCTGGCAGTTCCAGCGAAAAACTGCGTTCCCCGGTCTTCGGCGAACTGGAATCGGAAAGAACTTTCAGCTTCATCTTCCCGGCAATGGCGAAGATGTCGTCCGGATTGCTCACTTCGAGCACGATCAGCTTGGCTACATCCTTCAGGCGAGCCAGCACCTCTGGCGGATATTCCGGAGAAAGCGAGTTCACGCTCAGCATTCCCAAAGGCGCCGTCAGCACCACCGAGCGAGGACTGGAACCGCCGTCCGCCAGGCGATCGAACCCGATGGCCTCAAAGAACGCCACCAGCTTCTTGAAGTCCTCGGCCTTGGTAGCGTAGCGGCCGATATGGAGCGATTTGAGCATGAGACATTCACTCACCACAGCGGCACAGAGACACGGAGAAACCACAATTCAAGGTTTTTCAATTCAAAAGCTTTTCTCTGTGGCTCTGTGCCTCGTGGTGAAATCTTTGATCCGCAAAATCCGTGCAATCCGCGGCGACGAAGTTACTTGCCCTTAAACGCCGCCGCCCGCTTCTCCAGAAACGCCGTTGTCCCTTCCTTTTTGTCTTCAGTGGCGCAGGCGACGCCGAACAGCACCGCTTCCAGGTAAAGCCCTTCAGCCAGGGTCATCTCCATGCCCTTGTTGACCGCTTCCATGGCATACTGCACCGCCAACGGCGCGTTGGCGATGATCTTCTGCGCGATGGCTTCGGCACGCGGGAGAAGTTCGCTCGGAGCGGTCACTTCGTTGACCAGCCCGATGCGATGCGCTTCCTCGGCGGTAATCATCTCGCCGGCGAGCACCAGTTGCATGGCAATGCCCTTGCCCACCAGACGCGGCAAACGCTGCGTGCCGCCATAGCCCGGGATGATGCCCAGCTTCACCTCCGGTTGCCCCAGCTTGGCATTGTTGCTGGCCAGGCGCATGGTGCAAGCCATGGCAATCTCGCATCCGCCGCCGAGCGCGAAGCCGTTGAGGCAGGCAATCACCGGCTTGCCCAGGTTCTCGATCAGGTCGAGCACCGACTGGCCCTTGTGCGTGTACTCCTTGGCACTGACCGCGTCATGCTTGGACAGTTCACCGATATCAGCGCCCGCAATGAATGCCTTCTCGCCCGAGCCGGTCATTATCACCACCCGGATCGAAGCGTCGCTCTTGATGTCAGTGAACGCCGCCCGCAACTCCTCCATCGTGGCCATGTTGAGGGCATTGAGGACCTTGGGACGGTTGACGGTGACGTAGGCAATCGAGTTTTTCTTTTCGAGAAGAATGTTTTCAAAGCTCATAGCTGAGACCTCATCTAGTATCCCCGCCGTTCCAGCGCCGCTAATTCTCTTCGGCTCAAGTCACAGCCATAACATTTGTCCAAGAAAGAAAATCTCTTTATGACCGTGATCAATCCACCACTGTACGTCGCTCCGCAGCGGGGACAGTTCAGCACCCGTATCCAGACTCGCGTCACAAGAAAGAGACCGACGCCGATTACACCAAGTCTTCCCCAATCATCCGATGAGTAATGGAGAGATAGAAGATAACTACCCAAGGCAAGTCCGACACCGAGCCAACTGGCGCGATCCAACATCTTGAATTTGCGCCACCACGCAAGATAGCGTTCACGCTCCTCAGGAGTAACGTCGGCAAAAGCGTTGTCCTCAGTGGACCTGTCCAAACTCATCGAAACTCCAAAAAGTTGAACCATCGGTGTCGATGCCGGCGTTTCAACCCACCTAAGCTCCCGGTTTACAGCTTATTCGCCTTCGGGTTCGCCGGGTCCGCATAGTCGTAAAATCCCTTGCCCGACTTCCGCCCGTACCAGCCCGCCATCACCAACCGCTTCAGCAGTGGAGGCGAGGCGAACCGTCGTTCTTTGAACTCGTCGTACATCACGTGCGTAATGTAGTAGGTCGTGTCGAGTCCGACGAAATCGAGCAGCGTAAACGGGCCCATGGGATAGCCGCAGCCCAGCTTCATGGCCTGATCAATGTCCTCGATCGAGCCCACGCCTTCTTCATACGCGCGGATGGCGTCGAGCATGTACGGCACCAGCAACCGGTTCACGATGAACCCGGTCTTGTCGCTGGTGCGCACTGGCACTTTGCCCAGCTTCTTGCCGAACTCGTATGCCGTCTCGTAAACCTCGGGAGCGGTGGCGATGGTCTTCACCACCTCGACCAGCTTCATCAGCGGCACCGGATTGAAAAAGTGCAGCCCAACGAACCGCTCTGGTCGCTTGGTCGAAGTCAGCAGTTCGGTAATGGAAATCGAAGAAGTGTTCGAGGCAAAGATGGCGTCTTTTTTCACGATGCCATCGAGCGCCGCGTACATCTTCTTCTTTTCCTCGACGTTCTCGATGACCGCTTCCACCACGATGTCGCAGTCGGAGAGGTCTTGCTGGTTGGTCGTGCCTTTGAGCCGCGCGCGAATCGCCTGCGGCGTCTCTTTGATTGTGCCCTTCTCGGCAAACTTGGCCAGCGACTTCTCAATTCCGGCAAAGCCCTTGTCGAGAAACTTCTGCTCAACCTCGAGCACAGTGACGTCGAATCCGGCCATGGCCGCGACCTGCGCGATCCCCGAACCCATCAAACCACAACCTAAAACGCCGACTTTCTTGATTTCCATGATGATGACCCTTCGTGAACCTTGGTGCCCTTAGTGGTTATCGATTTCCTCTGTGTCCACTGTGTCCTCTGTGGTTAATTGCCCTTTGTGGCTAGCTCATGCTCTCCACGACCATAGCAATTCCCTGACCGCCGCCAATACAAGCCGTCCCCAACCCATACTTCTTTTTCCGCCGCCGCAACTCGTGCAACAAAGTAATGATCAACCGCGTCCCGGTCGCTCCCAGCGGATGCCCCAACGCAATCGCTCCGCCGTTGACGTTGACTTTTTCGCGATCCAAACCCAGTTCTTTTTCGACGGCCAGATACTGTGCGGCAAATGCCTCGTTCACTTCGATCAGGTCGATGTAGTCCAGCGTCAACCCGGCTTTTTGCAGTGCGATCTTGGTGGCTGGAACCGGGCCGCGTCCCATCAGTTTGGGTTCGACTCCGGCAATTCCCCAGCTCACGATCCGCCCCAGCGGCTTCAGGTTGCGTTTCTGCGCCTGCTCCAGCGACATCACCACCACCGCCGCGCCCCCATCCACAATGCCGCTGGCGTTGCCCGCAGTCACGGTCCCGTTCTTGCCGAACGCCGGTTTCAGCTTGGCCAGGCCTTCGATGGTGGTCTGCGGACGGCGATGGTCGTCTTCGGTGAACATTTCGCCGCTAGGCTCACCCTTGCGGTCTTTCAGCGGCACTGGAACAATTTCTTCCTGCACCCGTCCTGCCTTGTACCCCTCGTCGGCACACTGCTGGGAGCGCAGCGCGAACTCATCCTGCATCTGCCGGGTGATGCCCTGCTGCTCACCGTAAAGCTCGGCGGTGTTCGCCATGTAAAGCCCGCAGAGGGTATCGAGCAGCGCCACCATGAGCGAGTCTTCCAGCTTGCCGCCGGGCGAAAGCGTGAAGCCATCGCGCCCGCGGATGACGAACGGCGCTTGCGACATCGCTTCCATGCCGCCGGCCAGCACGATGTTGGCCTCGCCGAGTTGAATCATCTGCGCCGCATTCACAATCGCCTGCATGCCCGACCCGCACAGCCGGTTCACGGTCAGCGCCGGAGTTTCAATCGTCAGCCCGGCGCGTAATCCCACATGGCGCGCGCCATAGAGCGCGTCTCCAGAGGTCTGCTGCGCGTTGCCGAACACGGCGTGGTCAAATTCCTTGGGATCAAGTCCGCTGCGCTCAATCGCGCCTTTGCTCGCGACCGCCGCCAGTTCCATGGCCGTAAAGTCTTTGAGTTTGCCGCAATACCGGCCAAAAGGAGTGCGTACCCCGCTCACGATTGCAATGTCCCCAGGTTTCAGCATTGAGTTCCTGCGATCAGAATGGTTCCGAGTGGATTAGGAAACTGGTTAGTTTATCAGCGGGAATGGAGTTTGTGCTACCGCGGGACCTGCAGGTGAGGTGGAGCTACGCGACCGCGGCGCTGGCGAGCGCGGCGGCGAGCGCCACCACTTTCCCCGCGCCCTGGGCCACGGCCATGTCCAACGCCAGTTCGGCACGGTTGATGACCTCGGTGACGATATCCGCGGGATCGTACTGCTGCCGCACCACCCCTTCGGCAATGCCGGCACAGAAGTGTACTGGCTCCTCTTTGCCGGGCAGGTGGATGACGGCCAACAGTTTCCGCAGCTTCTCCACGGCCAGGAGTCCTTCCTTCTCCGAGGTCTCACCCAGCACGATGGCAATCGTGGTCAGCCCGTAACGGAATGCCAGGTCGTTCTGGCGGATGTTGGCTGCGAACAGATGACCAATTTGCTTCATGACGCCGTCCACCGCGACTTCGCCATATTCCTTCACCATGGCGGAACTCTTGCCAAACTGCATCAGCAGGACACTCACCGGGGTGGCTTGCTGGATGGAACGCCGGGTTTCCGCCATCAACAGATCGAGGTACGAAGCCCGGTTCAGCAGGCCGGAATGCTCGTCGGTCACGGACAGATTCTTTACCAGGCGGCGCAGGCCGGCGTTGTTGAGCGCAATCACAATCTGGTCGCTGATGCTCTTGAGCACCACGATGTCGCTGGAGTGCCATCCGCGCGACGCATTCTGGATCAAAATCAGCACTCCGACCTGATCGGCCCCATCGGTCAGCGGCAAGGCCAGTAGCGAACCGATGGCCAAGTCGGCCACGGCCTGCCGGACCGCTTGCAATTCCGGCGCGGCCGGAGCGTCGGCCAGGGTCAAGGTTCCACGCGCGATCGCCAGGTCCTGCACCGCCGCCACCACTTTGGCCAGAGCAGCCGCGTCCCCGGACTTGGTGCCTTCCGCGCAATGTTCTTTCACGGCCGTAGGAGGCAGGCCAGGCTTGCGCATGGCCGCAACGCAGCGGCTGACTTTCCATTGCCCGCCGATTTCGTTCACCGTAGTTGTCAGCACCGCGTCCGCATTGCCCTGCCGGTAAAGTTTGCGGGTGATTTCCGCCACCCGGGTAAAACTGCTGACGTCCGCTGCAACCTCGCCCGATGGCGCTCCCGCCGCCTGCGAAGCAGTGGCGCTGGGTGTGGACGGCGTAGTGCTTACCGGAGTCGCCGGCAGTACTGGCGCCGACCCGGAGTAGCGCGGGGTCATTCCCGCCGCCAGGTACAACTGCTGCAAGTCCTGGTTGCGCTCTTCTTCGCGCGGAAACAGTTCCTGAATCCGCTGCAGGCGTTCAATCGCCTTGGAGCGCATGCCGTATTGCACCAGGATTTCAGCCTGCAACATCAGGTCCTGCAACGCTGCCGCGCCCAGGGTCGGGCCTTCATCCTTTGCGGGTTCCGACACGGGCTTACTCAGGTTGGAGAGCCGCGACGCGATCACCTTGTAGCGGGCATCGTCGATCTTGCCCTGCAGCATTTCAAAACGTTTCTGGTGTCCCGGTTCGTAGGCATCCACTTCCACCGCCCGATCCAGGCAGTCGGCGGCCTTCTGGAAGTTCCCCATGCCATAGTGCAGGTCGAAGAGTTTGAGCAGAGTCTGGCAGTAATCGCCTTCGCGGTTGGAGGCGTTGAACAACTCGCTCATGAACTCCAGCATCTCCGGCGAAGGCCGGTGAGCCGCGGTGATCTCCTGCAACATGGCCACGAAGGCGCGGCGTTCGCCGCGGCGGCGCTGGAACTGCTCCAGCTTGCGAGCCAGGGCCACCGCTTCCACATCCTGCTGCGCATCAATCAACAACCCAATCAGGTTGGCAATTTCGTGGACCCGTACCGGGTTCTGTTCGAACAACTGCCACACAAAGGGTTCGGCTTCGGCCAGACGGTTGGCGGCCATCAGCGCCTTGGCGTATGTTTCCAGGAATTCCAGCGAAGCGCCGCCGCCGCTGACCTGCGGCTCCAACACAAAAATGGCTGCTCCCACCTGCCCTTGCGCGATCAAGCTTCTCCCGTAGGCGAGCGCAATCTGCGGGTCGCTCGAATCTTCCCCATAAGCGCGCTCGAACCATTGCCCGGCATTCCCACCCGAAGTTTGGGTGAGTTCGGCCAGCCGCAGGAACGCCGCGGCCGCGCCCTTGTTCTCCCCCAGTTCCGCCGAGAGTTCGCCCAGCCGCAGCAGGTTTCGCTCGTTCTGGTCGAGGTCGACGATCCGCTTCAGCACCATCAACGAATCCTGCTTACGCCCTTGCCGGGCCAGCTCTTCGATAGCATTTTCGTAGGTGTCAATCGCCAGCTTGCGGTTGGTATTCTCCAGCAATTGCCCAAAGCGGACCTTCTGGTCCCACGTCGGGTTCACGAAGCGGGCGAGCTTCTTGTAGGTAAGGCTGGCGCGGGTGGCGTCACCAGTCTCGATCTGGCGCTCAAACAGTTCCCCAAGCAGGCGGACCGCATCCGGGGTGCGCTGCAGGGAAAGGCACAGGTCGGCGGCCATGGCCCGGACGGTGTCGTTCTCCCGATCTCCCGCCAGCACTAGCAGATATTCTTCCAGCGCGTCGGCGGTTTTACCTTTTTGCAGTAGCTTTTCGGCGCGCTCGACGCGCCTGGCGATCTCAGCCCGGTCCATTCGGTTGGAGGTATCAGCCATGAGCCCAGTACGTACGGAGTAACCCACTGAATTATCGGTTGCGGTTACCCACCGGGCAATGCAGTAACGGTCGAGTGCAATTACGAAGGTCACCAATGCAATAACTCTTTGGGAAAAAAGGAGATTCTGGTATACGTGCCGGATGCCAGCGGGCAATGAAATCAGCCACGAACAGGGCTTACGCCACCAACTGAGCGCCGGGCAAATGGCCATGGTCGCGGTGGGAGGATCCATCGGCACCGGGCTGCTGCTGGGCTCGGCCGCTGCCCTCGAAATCGCCGGGCCCGGTGTTATCTTGAGTTTCGCCCTGGCTGCCCTCATCAACCTCACGGTCACCATGGCCATGGGCGAACTCTCCAGCGTCCATCCCGCCGCCGGATCGTTCGGGCTTTATGGCGACATTTACCTGAACCACTGGGCTGGCTTCATCTCCCGCGCCGGGTATTGGGCGGCGATTGCTATCTCCATCGGCGCGGAAATGGTAGCCTCCGCTACCTACATGAGCTATTGGTTTCCCGCCGTTCCTGCATTGATCTGGGTGTTCGCCTTCTCCGCGTTGCTGCTCCTGATCAACCTGCGCAGCGTCGGCAACTACGGACGCTTCGAATACTGGTTCGCCATGATCAAGGTGGCAACCCTGGCGGCCTTCATCGTCATCGGCGCGGGATTTTTGCTGAGCGGCCGGGTGACACCGCAATACACAGCCCAAGGTGGATTCCTGCCCAACGGCGCGCTCGCCCCGCTGCTCGCTATGGGTTTCGCCTTGTACACCTTTGGCGGAGTCGAAATGGTGGCCATCACCACCGGCGAATCGCGATCCCCCGCCGAGATTCCCCGCGCAGTTCGCCTCACGTTCATCATCCTCACCACTGTGTACTTGGGAGCGATTGCAGTTCTGGCCGGAGTCATGCCTTGGAACCGTGCCGGCGTTACCGAGAGTCCTTTTGTGAGCGTGTTCCGCCACGCCGGAATCCCCGGCGCCACTCACGTGATGAACTTCGTGGTGCTCACCGCCGCCTTGTCCGGATCGAATGCTGCCCTGTACGTGGCCTCGCGCATGCTGTTTTCGCTATCGCGTACCGGATGGGCGCCCAAAGCCTTTGGCAAGCTGAACGCCTCAGGTTCACCGCGGGCCGCGCTGCTCATGTCTTCGTTCGGGATCATCGTGGCGTTGGTGCTGGAGAAATGGGCCCCGCAAGACGCCTTCGTCTCCATCCTGGGTGCAGCCTTGATGGGTTTGCTGCTGTCCTGGCTGGTCTCGCTGGCCGCCCACGTGAACTTCCGCCGGCAGCTTTCGACCGAGCAATTGGCCGCGCTCCCTATACGGTCGCCCTTCGGGGCCTGGGGCTCTGCGCTGGGCTTCACCCTGGTAGTTGTCGCCCTGCTGGAAGCGGGCCTGAAGTCGCACCTCACCTTGATCAGCGGCGCGGTCTACCTGGTCGCCCTCACCGCCGCCTACCTGGTGATAAAACCGGGCCATGATGCGTAGCCTGCGAGGAGCGAAACTGAAGACTCTGGCCAGCCACACCGAGCGGGACCTTCTGTCGGAAGCTGGGCCCGCGCAGGGTGGCGCAGGGCCTCTGGCCCTGCATCCATGCCTCTTTTTGAATTGGGGCCTTTAGCCCCCGCGCGGCTACAATATGTCCATGACCGACGACCTGCTTCGCTACCGCTCCGAGTTCCCTATCCTCGAGCGCACCACTTACCTCATCAGCAACTCGCTCGGCGCCATGCCCCGTGGCGTGTACGACGCCATGAAAGGCTACGCCGATACCTGGGCCACGCGCGGCGTCCGCGCCTGGGAAGAACGCTGGTGGATGCTTGCGGTCGAAGTCGGCGACCAGATCGGCGCCCTGATGAACGCGCCCAAGGGCTCGGTCTCCACTCATCAGAACGTGACAACGTGTCAGGCGGTGGTTGCATCATGTTTCGATTTCTCCGGCAAGCGCAACAAGGTCGTCTACAGCGACATGAATTTTCCCTCGGTCATGTATTTCTGGCAGGCCCAGCAAGCCAACGGCGCGCGCGTACACATGGTGAAGACCGACGACGGCGTCACCGTCCCCACCCAGCGCTTTCTGGATGCGATTGACGAAGAGACCCTGCTGGTGCCGATGTCGCACGTGATCTTCCGCAGCGCCTACATTCAGGATGCCAAGGCCATCATCGAAAAAGCCCACAAGGTCGGCGCGATGGTGGTGCTCGATACCTTTCAGTCGCTCGGCACTGTCCCGGTCGACGTGCAAGCGCTGAACGCCGATTTCGCCTGCGGCGGCGTGCTCAAGTGGCTGTGCGGAGGCCCCGGCGTGGGCTACCTGTACGTGCGTCCTGATCTTGGCAAGAAGCTGGAACCGAAGATCACCGGATGGTTCGCCCACCAGAATCCCTTCGGCTTTGAAGTTGGCCCCATGCGCTACACCGATCCGCCCTTCCGCTTCATGAACGGCACCTCGCACGTGCCCGCGCTCGAGGCAGCAGTGCCGGGTCTGAAGATCATCGCCGAAGTTGGCGTCGAGCGAATTCGCGAGAAGTCCAAGCGCCAGACCGCCCGCCTCATCGAATTAGCCGATCGTCACGGATGGCGCGTCAACACTCCCCGCGATCCGGAGAAGCGCGGAGGCACCGTCTCCATCGACATGCCCGATTCGCAAGAGGTCTGCCGCGAACTGCTGAAGCGCGACATTCTGGTGGACTGGCGGCCCAAGGCGGGCGTGCGCATGTCTCCGCACTTCTACAACACCGACCAGGAGTTAGAGATCGGCATCGCCGCCGTCGAAGAAATACTCAAAGAACGGTTGGCCGCGGTGAAGTAACAAGGCCGTCTTTCTTCAGGCCACAAGTTCCATGATGCCTTCCATGCGCCCGCGTTCGAACTTGTCGTCAGCCTCCACGTTAGGAACAGAGCAAGCCCGCCAGAAGATTGCTATTCCTACGAGTGCAACACGTGCTTGCGTGGTGAAGAAGTAGCGCTTGAACATACTTTCTCCCCTTCGTGGAAACGGTTCATTATGTCGCCGGTGAGCAGGGTGGGACAACGATAAAAGGAGCCCGAGGGAATAGAAGAGCCGCATGACAGGATCTGAAACTAGTTCCACCGACTCCTGCTCTCACTTACTTCCACCCCAAGTTACTTCCGTAAGCCCAACCCCCAGTTTTCTGCTGCCTCCTGCCTAACCCCTCGGCTACGCTCGGGCCGACGCCATCTGCCTGCGTTCCGGCAGGGGTGTGGATCGGGCACGTGCTTATGCTGCTGACATTCGTGTTTTCCTCCAGCGACAACATCTGGTTCTACCTGATGGCCGGCGCCTGCGGCGGCGTGTATCTGTTCTACCGCGGCTTTCGCACCCTGGAGCGCGAGCGCCTCATCCGGAATACTCCCGCATCCAAGATTCGCAGCGCCTCCATCGGACTGGTCGAAGTCAGCGGCCTGGCCGTGGGGCCCTACACCATCCCCGCACCCATCAGCGCCCTGCCCTGCTACTACTACCGCACCACCGCCTGGCAATGGCAGCAGAGGGGCAAGAACAGCGAATGGGTGAAGGTAGCCGACGAGAGCCTGCACCTGCCCTTCTTCCTCGACGACAACACCGGGCGCGTGCTGGTTGACCCGCGCGGCGCCGAGATGGACATTCACCGCGACTTTCACCAGGAATTCAGCAACTCGTTTTTCTCCACCAGCCTGGGCGTCCCCGCCAACGTGTCCAGCTTTCTGGCGCGGCACGGAGTTTCTGACGACAAGAAAACGAAAATCGAGGAGTACTGCATCAAGCCCAAGAACGCCTTGTTCATCCTGGGTACGCTGGCCCAAAATCCCGGTCTGGAGCTGAAACCCGTCCCGGTCGAATCGCTTCCCGCGAACCAGAATGTACTGCAAGCAAAATTGCCCAACCTGATGAACGGCATGTTCGCTGGCGCGCTCACGCCCCGCACGGGCGTGGTGACCATGACCCAGCAGGAAGTCGTGCGGTTGAGCACTAGTACAACTCCAGCGAATGCCGGAGACATGACTCAACAGGGCAAGATCGCCGCCGCCCTGACCAAGGCTGGAATCACTAATCCTGCCGCCTGGGCCGCCGCTGGCCTGGTGGGCACCGGCGCGCAGGTCTCAGTCTCCCCTGGCAACGGCGCTGCTGCCGCCACGGGCCTGGCCGTCGAAGAGTTTGACCCACATCCGCCAACGGTGTTGATGAAGGGCACGCACAACCCCGACTTCTTCATTTCCTGGCGCAGCCAAAAAGAAATCGTCCAAGCCATGTACTGGAAGTCGGCCGCCATGATCTGGGGAGGCCCCGCGCTCACCCTGGTTTGCGTGTATTTCCTGGCACAACATTTTGGATGGCTGTAACGGAGAAATCGCATGAACACAATAATCCAGCTGGCATTCGGCTTCGCAATCGTGGGCGTGGCCTGGTATGCGGTCACCATTTTCAACGGCCTGGTGGCGCTCAAGAACGACATCGACAAGGCCTGGGCCAACATCGACGTCATGCTCAAGCAGCGCCACGATGAACTCCCCAAGCTGCTCGACGTCTGCAAGGGCTACATGGACTACGAGCGCGACACTCTGCAGAAAATCACCCAGGCCCGCAGCATGTACCAGCAAGCCAGCACCATCGACCAGAAAGCCCAGGCCGACCAGAGCATGACTTCAGCCCTGCGCAGCCTTTTCGCGGTGGCCGAAAATTATCCCGACCTGAAGGCCAACAACAATTTCGTGATGCTGCAGAAGCGCATCACCGAACTGGAAAGCCAGATCGCCGACCGCCGCGAGTTCTATAACGACTCGGTGAACGCCTTCAACATCCGCATCCAGCAGATGCCCGACACCTTCGTCGCCAGCTTCATGAAGCTGGCCCCGAAACCCATGTTCAAAGTGGAAGAAGCCGACAAGGCCGACGTGAAGATGGCCTTCGGGGCGGGAGCGTAAGTAAGCAGGTCTCAAAGTTTCAGAGTTTTAAGGTTCCAAAGATCCACACTGGTCAGGGTTGCCCTGAAACCTTGCGACCTTGAAACTCTGAAACCCGAATTCTCTCCCCGCACCAACCTTCTAACCCCATAGCCCACCAGTGCCTCACGGCCCACACACCGCCTCCAGTAGAATGGCACCGTGAACGACGCCGTTCGCATCGGCATTCTGGGGGATTTCGACCCCAAGTCTCCGACCCTGCCCGCCATCGACGCCTCGCTGCGCCACGCCGCGGCCAAGCTGAACTTCGCCGTCGAGGGGACATGGATTCCCACCCCGTCACTCCTCGATCCCAACGCGGAAAAACTGCTGGAGAGCTTTGACGGCCTGTGGGCCGCGCCCGGCAGCCCTTACAAGAGCATGGGCGGCATGCTGAAAGGGATTGAATTCGCCCGCCGCCGCGACTGGCCCTTCCTCGCCACCTGCGGCGGATTCCAATATGCCCTGATCGAGTTCGCCCGCAACGTGCTCGGCATCAAAGACGCCGACAGCGCCGAGAACAATTCCGGTTCCAAGAACATCATCATCTATCCCGTGGCCTGCGCGGTTCCCAAGCGCAAGAAGGGCGCGCCCATGCTTTCCGGCCCGGTACCCGAGATCCGCCTGCGGCCCGGCTCCTACCTGCAGTCGTTTTATATGAAAGACACCGTGGTGGAGGAGTTCTTCTGCAACTTCGAACTGAATCCCGATTACGAGTATTGCGCCATGGAAGCCGGGTTCCCCATCGTGGCCCGCGGCGCCCAAGGCGAGGCTCGCGCCATCGAGTCCCCCACCCACCGCTTCTTCATCGCCACCCTGTTCCAACCCCAGCTCTCGTCAAAACCCGACAATCCTCACCCCCTGATTCTGGCTTTCGTGCAGGCGGCCGAAGACTGGGGTAAGAAGAAGCTGGACGACGCCATCCTGGCGTAACGCTGGCAAACGATGGTTGGTGTAATCGCGATTTGTCGCCAACAATGCGGTTCGAGAGCTACCGCATTGACACGGTGGAGGTTAGGACTTAGTCGTGGACGTGCGCGAAGTTTCAGCGTAATGTCGAGCTAGAGTGAGTAGTCCTCTCCTCTTTCAGATCCTCTGAACTAAGTCAGCCCATCTGAAGTACTTTCATCTTAGTCGCCAGTACCCAGAAGGAGTTCCTAATGATTGAGGCTCGCAAACGGCCGGTGGCAAAGATTTTCGTCGGCCCGAAAAGCTCTCCTGGCAAGGTGTCGATGATGACAGACACTGTCGCATCGCAAGACATGATTAGAGAACGGGCCTATGAGTTGTACGAAAGCCGCGGTCGCGAACCCGGCCAGGACGCGCAGGACTGGCTCCGTGCCGAGCAAGAGATCCTCAAGCGGGAGCAGTAAAGAAATCTCATCCATCACCACCCGTAGGCCTGCTGGAAGGCGGGAGCGACCACCATGGACTGCTTAATCTGCAAGGCTCTGGAACGAGATTTTGAGTCTAAGCGCAGGAAGTACATCGAGGCCCGTTCCGCTGCGTACTATCAGGTCAGCACGGAGCTTGCAGCCAATAAGAACGTCGATATGGAGCGTGCCAAGGGTGACTTGCAGGAGCACCAGTTGGTATGCGTCTCCGCCGCTAAAGTGAGTTTATCCCGCTGTTTGTAGCGGGCTTAGCGCAGTAGGAGATGGATTGTTGTTGTGGTCAGGCGATAGCGCTCAGAAGCGTCAATGAGTGTAATCGCGATTTATCGCCAACCGCGGGCTTAGGCAGCCTTTTCGTCATCGCTTCGTACCGTGGATCGTTGGGGCAGGCTTCGATTCTTTTCCGGGCTCGCCAACGTAGAGCGTCTGGGTCAAGGCCGTCCTTGTGGCGCTCAAGACTTCTCGCCAGCTCTGCCGCTTGCCCTGGTATTCCCACTCGCCAGTCAGGACCACGTCCTTGCCGTCGAGGCTTACGTTGAATCCGTTGCAACCCTCGTCGTTGATGGTAGCGTCGCACCAGATTCCGTGGACCGTTTGCGCTTTACCGTCCCACCACATTGCTGCATAGTCTTCAGCCGGTTTCCCATTCACGGTCGAGCGGTTTTCCTCGATAAAGGGGATACCGCCCGGCGCGATCTTCCAAACTTCTTCGCCCTTTCCGATTAACCGTCCATCCTTGTCGGTCCATGTGATGGACCATGTGCCTGCTAGGGCATCCACGATGGCACGCATCTGCACTGGAACCTGCGCAGTCTCGGTCGTGGAAAACGAAGCGGAAGCCGACGGAAGCGGTTGCCGTGCATTCCCGAGCGAACTGACAACGGCGATCACAAATACTTGCATTATCTTCATTTTGTTCGCTCCCGTTACAAACTAGAGGCTTCCAACCGTGTGAGCATCCGGGCTGAAATCTAACACGAGCGGCAGTAAGAGTGAGTGACGTAATCAGGCCATTACACACAAAAAAACCGGCTCAGGGTCAATGAGTGTAATGGCGATTTTTCAACAACTATGGAAATTAGCGCGTGCCGAGGGCTTTCACAGCATCATGGACGCTGGCGAAAAGAGCCTTGTTCATACTTACAAAATTCAGATAATCGTTATCCGCCACGTAGGACTCCGGGCGAACCCAGTCCATCTGCTGCCAGAATAGGGTGGCGATGCTTTCCATCTCAGGTTGATGCAAGGCAAAACAATAGTTCACGAATACGCTGAGGTGTCCGCGCCCTCGTGGTACCTCGAAGATGTTCTCTTCAAGGTGGCTTGTGCCGAGGTCTGTGGGATTGTTGAAGATGTACCACTCATCCCAACCTTCACGCGGTAGCTCTTCTGCATGTTGAATCTTGGGGCTGTACGCAATCTTTTCATGGCTATGCCAACCAGCCGCCGTCTCCTTGTCAGTAGGCATAAGCTGGCTGCTATCGATCGAGGTGACTGCGACGTATTTCCCGAGCACGATTTCCGGGCAAAGCTGCAAGATGTCGAACCGTTCGTCCGTGACCAGCCATTCGTAAACGCCCTGCGATCCAAAGGTGAGCATGAGTTGATTTTACTTTGGGCGAAATGGAACTGAGCATAACTGTTGAAACCAGGCGATTACACTCAGAATCGAGATCCGAGGAGTGGAGAACACTTCTCAACGGCTAGAGCCGCTGAGGTTTGGCTTCTTGTGAACAATCGCCCTTCCCAGCGGCCCTGTTACCCCCGCTTCACAAATCGCAGCGAAGCCGAGTTCATGCAATAGCGCAGGCCGGTCGGCGCCGGGCCATCGTCGAACACATGTCCCAGGTGCGCGTCGCAAAGCGTACAGGCCACGGCCGTCCGCTCCATTCCGTAGGTGGTGTCGTGCTGGTCGGTCACGTTCTCCTTGGCGATAGGCGCCCAGAAGCTGGGCCATCCGGTCCCTGAGTCAAACTTGGTTTCCGAACTGAACAGCGCATTGTCACAGCAGATGCAGCGGTACAGACCCTTCTCATAGGTCTCCGCATACTTCCCCGAGAAAGCCATTTCGGTGTCGGCGTGCCGCGTGATGTCGAATGCATTGGGTGTCAACTGCTTCCGCCACTCGTCTTCGCTCTTCACCACCTTGGGTACGTGCACGGTCTTGAGCCGCGCTCCCGCATCCGAGAACTGGACGATGGTGACTTCCTGCGGCTCTTTAGGCGTGCTCGCCTCCAGTATCCGCGGCTTCTTCAGCGACCACAGCAACACCCCCGCCGCAGCCGACGCCGAGCTAATCAAAAACGCCCGCCGCCGGACCTTCGCCGACGACGCATCCCGATCCAGGTCCGAATCAAACATGTTGGTTTCCTTCGTGATCCTTCGTGATCCTTCGTGATTCTTCGTGCCCTTCGTGGTTAACGCTTTTTCGCTTCTAACGCGGCATTTGCGGTGTAAATGTCAGGAAACTCCTGCCGCAAGTGCGCCACTTTCGGAGCATCGTTGTACATAATGTAACCACTGTCAGGATGGTGCTCGAAATAGTCTTGGTGATACGCCTCCGCCGGATAAAACGCCTTCAGCGGCGCCACCTGCGTCACGATGGGACGCGAAAAAACTTTGGCCTTATCCAATTGCGCAATATAAGCCTGCGCGATCTTTTGCTGTTCCTCGTTCCCGTAGAAGATGACCGAGCGATACTGCGTGCCCTCATCCGGCCCCTGCCGGTTCAACTCGGTAGGATCGAGCGCCACCGAAAAAAACACCCGCAGCAACTGTCCGTACGTGATCTCTGAAGGATCGTAAGTGATCTTGACCGACTCCGCGTGCCCGGTCTCGCCGATGCTCACGATCTCATATTCCGCCGTATTGGCCGCACCGCCGGAATAGCCCGAGGTGGCATGGATCACACCCTTCACGTGTTGGAACACCGCTTGGATCCCCCAGAAGCATCCCCCGGCCACCACCGCCGTCTGCTCGCCCTTGCTCTTGGCCAGGGAAGCATCCACCTGCGGACTCGGAACCGCCTTGCCCGCGGCATCTCCCGCCTGGCATCCCACCACGCCCATCAACAGCAAAGAAATCACCACCAGAATGCGCAATGAACCACTAAACATGAATTCCTCCCTCGGACGTACGAATTCGCTAGTTGGTTAGATTGCCGAGACGACCAAAAGTTCCGTGGTCCGCTTCCCCTCTAACTTCTTGCATCTCCGTGGCTGGCCGGTCAAGAGTCGAGCGCAACGGCGTCTCCGCGCACTCAAGATCGGCCGCATCCGGCCGATAAGAACAAATGTGGCCCCTCCTGTACACCCTCGTGAGCCTGCCGACGTTAAGCCTCTGCCGCCGCCATCCGTCCGTTTTGTAGCCCGGCAACCCATCCTGACCGCCGACGAGAAAGTTTTCGGCTACGAACTGCTGTTTCGCGACGGTGTGGAAAACTACTTCAACGCCACTGATCCAGAAGCTGCCGCACGCAGCACCCTCGACAGTTCGCTCCTGCTGGGCCTGGACGTGCTCTGCGACCGCCGCTACGCGTTCATCAATTGCACGCGCGAAGTGCTGCTGAAGGACTACGTCGTCCTGCTGCCGCCCAAGCAGGCGGTGATCGAGCTGCTGGAGTCCATCCCTCCCGATGCCGAGGTGGTATCCGCCTGCAAGCGGCTGAAGCAAGCCGGATACCTGATCGCCCTGGATGACTTCGTGGCCCACGATCCGCGCCACTGCCTGACCGAGTTAGCCGACATCATCAAGGTAGACCTGCGAGCCACCACGCCCGGAGAGCAGGCCGCAATAGTTCGCCGCTTCGGCGGCCGCAGCCGCATGCTGGCGGAAAAAGTCGAAACCCGGGACGAGTTCCAGGCCACCCGCCAAATGGGCTTCGTCTACTTTCAGGGCTATTTCTTCTGCCGGCCGGAAGTCGTCACCGCCCAGGACATCCCCAGCAACCGGCTGAACTACATTCTCATGCTGCAAGCCGTGGCCCGCCCCGAACTGGACATCCCCGAACTCGAAAAGCTGATCAAGAGCGAAGCCTCCGTGTGCTACCGGCTGCTCCGCTACTTGAACTCATCATTGTTCTGCCTGGAAAACGAGATCCACTCGGTGCGCCACGCCCTCAGCCTGCTGGGTGAACGCCAGGTCCGCCGCTGGATACAGTTGGTCGCCATCATTGCCGCCGGCGAGCAGAAATCCAGTGAAGTCGTATTCACCGCCCTGGTGCGCGCCCGCTTCTGTGAATTGCTGGCGCCCAGGGTGCGGCATGGCGACTCCGAACTATTTCTGATGGGGCTCATGTCTCTGATGGACACGATCCTGCAAATGCCCATGAGCCAGTTGCTGGAGCACGTCCCGCTCGATAAACCCATCAAGAACGTACTGCTGGGAGAACCCAGCCACCTGCGTTCTGTCTACCGCCTGATGCTGGCCCAGGAATCGGGCGAGTGGGAAGCTGCCGCAGAATTGTCCCGCCTGCTCAACCTGGGGAAAGACGAGGTGCCCGACTTCTACTGGCAGGCCTTACAGTGGGCACACGGAGTCAGCGGGCGAAGCTAGCCACCCCGTCACTTACTCCCTACTTCCTTCCACTGCCCTGGCTGTTCGCGGACAGGCGGGCGTCCATGGTTACTCCTGTGCAAAAATATCCCGACTTTGCACTTGCGCCGAATCCGCGAGGGGCGGTACCATCACATTGTTCCCTGCGGCCATGCTCCCTGGCTGGCCTTCCGCGCCCAGTGGCTCCAAGGCGCCTAGACGGACAACGGACAAGATCATTCAACTGAGCTCTAACCGCACTGGGTTTCCGCGCACGTTTACCTGCGCGACGCGTTGTGGCACCCAGAGGGCGGTTGTACCAAGGCAGAAAGATGTCCCTTCAAACGGACACAAGGCAGAACTGTAAAACGAGAACAATTATGAATGTCGGACCCGGTGGCCCCTCCGGCGGTGGAGGAGGAAGAAATAGACGGAGGCGCGGACGTCGTCCGCCCAATCGCGGTGGACAGCCCGGCCGCGATCGCCAGCAACACAGCGGCATCTTTACCGCTCCCATGGATCACAACTATCGCGGGGGCCAGAGTGGCGGAGGAGGCCGCGGTGGACGCGGTGGCCGCCCCGGCTTTGCGCCCGCCTACGCTCCTCCCGAACCAGAGCCTCTACCTCACCGTGAGGACGCCACTTCACGCATCTTCGCCTTCGTGGACGATCTATTCTTTCAGGCCAAGATCCAGGAGACCGCGCGCAAGCTCAACGTGAAAGTCGAGTTTGTGAAAAGCGAAAAAGACTTGATCGATCGCGTGAAACAGAACGGGGAAGAAAAGCCTTCGCTCATCATCTTCGACATGAATAATGTCGCCGCCAAGCCGCTTACCCTCATTCCCAAGCTCAAAACCAAGCTTAAGAAGGGGACTTCCATCATTGGATTCCTCTCCCACGTGCAAGGCGACCTGAAACAAAAGGCTCACGAGGTGGGATGCGACATGGTGCTGCCGCGCTCCGCCTTCTCGCAGAACCTGCCGCAACTGCTGCGCCGTCACGGCGCCCCAGATGAAGGAACGCCTGCCTAGGTAGGAGATTCCCAGCGGCGAAGCGTGGAGTCCTGACGACTGAAGCCGGACAAGGGACGACTGCTCTTAATACTTCCGCAGCACCCCAATCACCCGGCCCTGCACCTCCACCGAAGCGGCGGGCACGATAATCGGCTGCATGCTCACGTTCGAAGGTTGCAGGCGGATATTGTCCCCCTCGCGGTAGAAGCGCTTGAGAGTGGCATCCGTTCCCTGCACCAGGGCGACCACAATATCGCCGTTGTGCGCGGTCTTGCTCTTCTCCACCAGCACGTAATCGCCGTCAACAATGTGTTCGTCCTGCATGGAGTCGCCGCGCACTTCGAGCACAAACACTTCTTTCGAGCGCACGAAATCCGCCAGCGAAATGGTCTCGTTGTTGGCCACCGCCTCAATGGGTAGCCCGGCCGCGATCCGGCCCAGCAGCGGAAGCACCATGCCGCTGTTGACTGCCATGGCTTGCTTCAGCCTGCCTTTGGGCGGCAGCAGGTCAATCGAGCGGCTGCGGTTGTAGTCGCGCGTGAGCAGGCCTTTTTTCTCCAGGTTGGAGATGTGCTTGTGCACCGTGGCCAGCGAACTCAATCCCAATCCTTCGCCGATCTCTTCAAAGGACGGAGAGTAGTTGTTCTTCTGTACGAAATCAGAGATGAAATCGTACACCTGCCGTTGCCGCCGGGTGATCGCCATAGGCGAATTATGGGCGAATATAAAGCGAAATGTCAAGCACTACGGCGTCGGCTCCGGCGGCTGCACCAGGTCGGGAATGCTGGCAATTTCCGCGGCCGTGGGTGCTTTGAACTTAAGTTGCTCCGCCAGGAACGCGATGCGGTCGCGTCGCGCTTCCGCGTTGAGGGCGTGCGGCGCGTCGTACAGTTTGAAGCGCTTGGGCTCGCTGACGATGGCCTCGTACTGCCGGGCCCGTTCCGGCGTCAGGAACTTTTCCTGCGAAGCATATTGCAGAAACACCGTGGCCGGTGCGGCGTGCGAGACATACTTTCCGGCATCGAGCCAGCCATACTTGGCGGCGAACGCGTCGAACTTCTCCGCGCCCACCTTTTGGCGATAGTCCAGGTATTCCTTTGTCTTCAGGTCCAATTCGTCCGAGAGCCCACCCGCCATCAGGACGAACGCCCGGAAGCGCTTGTCCACCCCGCTGAGGATTCCTCCCACTCCGGCGTTGTAGCTGTGCCCAACGTAGGCCAGGCGAGTCGGATCGACATCCTTGCGAGCCAGCAACAAGTCCGCTCCCCGCCGCATGTCCACGACCTGCTGCAGCAAGTCGGTCATCTGCTGCTCGTTCAGGGGCGTCTGGTCCTCCACGTGCCCCGGTCGCGCCACCGGGCCATCGGTGAGCAGCGAGACCACTCCGCAACGGGCGAGCGCCACCGCTTCGTCCAGAAACTCTTTGCGGTTACGCATTGCCGAGTTATCCCAGTACCAGTGTCCCCAGATCACCGCCGCAAACGGCCCCTTCCCTGCGGGCACGACCAGGTAGGCGGGAACCCGTCCACCCTTGGGACTGGCATAGGAGACATCGTGGACGGCAACCTCGCCACGCTTCTCGACCCCGGCATCCTTGATGTCGAGCGGCGCATTCTGGTCGTAGTCGAAGTGGCGAAGCAGGCTGGAGTCCTGGGCGAACAAGCACGAGCAGACTCCCAAAAATGCGGCAACGAGTGTTTTCTTCATGATGACTCCGAGTGCCTGGGCTGGATGTAAGCATAGACTGGCCGCTCTTTCCCCAGTTAGCCAAATTCGCAGCTCGCTTTTATCTCCTTTGCCAATTTGGAGTTGTCCCACGATTCGCGGTTCAGCCGATTCGCTGAGCGGCAGTTACGCGTGACAGGCGATGAAACCGCGGCCTGCGCTTATTCCCCCAGCCCTAACCGCACAGGGTCAGTGGTCAAGCTGGCCAGCTACAAGAACGGGATCGGATACGGCAAGTGGACCCACATCGACGGCTGGAGCGAGTCGGTGGTCGAGTACATCCGCGCGCTGGAGGAGACGCAGTGGGTGAATTGAACGAGGGAGGGACGGACGTCCTCGCCCGTTCCTCCGGATTGCGTAACAATATATACAGAGAGAGCGCCATGTCGGAAAGCATCTACAACCTCATTACTCCTGAGATCGGCGTTCCCATCAAGGCCTGGACCAGGGGTGTCCCCCTCGAAGACGCGGCCCGCAAGCAGTTGCTGAACGTGGCGCAGTTGCCGTTTGTCTACAAGTGGGTGGCGGCGATGCCTGACGTACATTGGGGCATCGGAGCGACTGTGGGTAGCGTGATTCCGACCCGGGGCGCAATTATTCCCGCGGCCGTCGGCGTGGACATCGGCTGCGGCATGATGGCGGTGCAGACGACACTCAATGCCAGCCAGTTGCCTGACAATCTGCATGGCATTCGCGAGGCCATCGAGCGCGCTGTACCGGTCGGCCGCACCGACCAGGGTGGACCGAACGATCGTGGCGCCTGGAAGCATGCGCCTGAGCATCACGCGGAAGTGTGGGCGCAGCTTGAGCCGCGCTACCGGGCAATCACCGAGAAGTATCCCAAGCTCGAGCACAAGCAGCGCGTCCATCACCTGGGTACACTGGGCACCGGCAACCATTTCATCGAGATTTGCCTCGACGAAAACGACCACGTCTGGTTCATGCTGCACTCGGGATCGCGTGGCGTAGGCAATCGTTTCGGAACGTTTTTCATCGAACTGGCCAAGAACGACATGCGCAAGCGGATGATCAACCTGCCGGATAAGGACCTTGCCTACCTGCCGCAAGGCAGCGAGCACTTTGACGACTACGTCGACGCGGTGCACTGGGCACAGGACTATGCGCTGGCAAACCGCGAACTGATGATGCGCAATATCGTCCGCGTCGTCCGTGAGTCGGGGCTGGTGCCCGCCTTCACCGCCGAATCGGAGGTGGTCAGCTGCCACCACAACTACGTGGCCTGGGAGCACCACTACGGCGAGAACGTGCTGGTCACGCGCAAAGGAGCGGTGCGCGCCCGCGCGGGCGACATGGGCATCATCCCCGGAAGCATGGGAGCGCGTTCCTACATCGTGCGCGGCAAGGGCAATCCGGAGAGCTTCATGAGTTGCAGTCACGGAGCCGGACGCGCCATGTCGCGCACGGAAGCCAAGCGCCGCTTCACGGTAGAGGACCACATGAAGGCCACCGCCGGGGTCGAATGCCGCAAAGACAAGGACGTCATCGATGAAACCCCGATGGCCTACAAGTCGATCGATGCCGTCATGGAAGCGCAAAAGGACCTGGTGGATGTCGTCCACACCTTGCGCCAGGTAGTGTGCGTGAAAGGTTAAGGCGGCGCAGCATCATGCGAATCTTGAGGGCGGCTGCGCTCTATTTCGTTCTGAGGGGTCGAGGTTTCTCAGGAAAGTCGTTCTGAGCGGCCTTTGGCGCTGTTAGTCCGCGACAGGGCCAGCGCGGTCACATCGTTATGGATCGGAGCCGCCTGCAGGAAGTTCTGGACCGCGCTCAGGATGTTCCGGCACAGGCCCTCGGCCGTGTCCGCAGAAGCCCTCTGGAAAGCTTCTCTGGTGCCCTCCAGCCCGAAGTCTTTGTCATTCGATTCCGCCTCCACAATCCCGCGAGAAACGATCAGCACGGCCGCGCCCGGCACCAGGGCACAGGTCGAGGCGCTTTGCGTGACATGAGAAAACAGCCCCAGCGGCAGGCCGGTAGCCTCCAGCGCCGTGATCCCACTGCCGTCTCGCAGCAACCCCGGAGTGTGGCCCGCGTTGGCGTAGCACACCGTACCCAGGTCCTCCTGGTAGCAACCCAGGAACGCCGGACAACTGCGCACTCCGCCGGCAAATTCGAGGATGGTGCGGTTGATCTGGTAGCAAAGCTCGATCATCGCTTCGGGCTCATTCAAGTCTTCTCGGGCGAAAAGCTCCGGCGCCACGGTACGGAAGGTGCGCTGCACCGCGATCAGGATGTCCCGCGTGTCCTCCCGCCGCCCGGCGATGTCGAACAGCGCAAACAGCACCCGCGACTGCCCCACCCTCAGAAATTCGTAGAAATCGCCCGCCACGCGCTGGGTGTGGTAGACCGCCGCTATCTCCGCCTGCCGCAAAACCGGCACCTGGGAACGCAACGGGTCGGTGAGCTGTGGCGGCTGCGACACCTCCGGCTTCAACCCTCGCGCCAAGCCCAACCGCCGCGACCTGAGCGCCCGCATGAGTCTGGTCTTCACTGGAACAGTTCAGCCCTCAACTTCTAGTTTATCGGCCCCTGGCCGAAATGCCTTAGCCGCGGCTGAAAAACTCGTGGCTGCAGTGCTGTTTTGGGAGAGGCACGACCCCAGGAGCGGTGCAGCCACTCGAGCACGAGGTAAACTGCGGATTGCAAAACCGCCTCACCAAGACCTCCCACTTTGCCGGAATCACCCGACTTACTCCCCTGGAAGCGTCCGGACGCCGATAATTTGCCTACGGAGGGTGCTCATGAGACCTGCCCGCCTTCTGCTGTTCCTGATCTGCGCCATCACCTTGCTCGCTCCCGCGCAAGACGATGCCGACTCCTCCACCAAGACCAAAATCGCCGCGCTCGAGGGATTGTGGAACCAGGCGTACAAGGCAGGGGACATCAAAGCGCTCGACCAGATCCTCGACGAGGCCATTGTCCTGGTGAACGACGACGGTTCGGTTCAGACCAAGGCTGATTTTCTAGCCAGCGTGAAATCGTCCAATGCTCATGCCACCGGCCAACAGCAGCAGGTCGCTCCCGAATCCACGACCGTCCACGTGTTCAGCAACAACACCGCGGTCGCCACCGGGGTCATGCGCGTAAAGGGGGTCGAAAACGGCAAGGCCTACGTGCGCCGCGAACGCTTCATCGATACCTGGGTCTACAAAGGTGGCCGTTGGGTCTGCATCGCCACCGACGCCACCCCCATCACGCAATGAGCCACGTGTAAAGGATCGCGGACTTTGACTCCTGCAGGTGGCTTTCCTCTTCCTAGTCAGCAACCATCGCATCGGATCGCGCTTGCGCTTGCCGCCCGCGGCGATACCGCACCCATAGGTATGCCACCGGCCCCGAAGCCAAATTCAGCAGCCCCCATTTTCGCGTGCCCACATCGCTGTAGATCATTGCCCACGCGAAAAGCAGAGTAGGAGCAATCACGATCGCGAGTGCTCCCAGCGTCCCCCCGGGAACGCGAAAACTCCGCGGCGCATCCGGATACTGGCGCCGCAGTTGCCAAAACGAAAACATGGTCTGTATCGATGTCGCCATGCGCGTCCACGCGTACACCGCAATCAGCTGAGGCACGGTGAAGACTGCTAACGCCGCGCAAAATGCCGTCGACAGCAGGATAGACCGCACCGGCGTCCCAAAACGTTCACTAACTTTTCCCAACACCGGATGGAAGTAACCGTCTTCCGCCATGGTCATCGGGATGCGCGCCACCGACAGCAATGTGCTGTCCAGCAGCACGAAGTTACAGATCACCGACGCCACAAAGATGGACGTCCCCAGCACGTTCCCACCAATCAGCCGCCCCGCCGTCACCAGGTATCCGGTTTCCCACTCCCGCCAGTTCCCCAGCGCGGTCAGCCCTGCAGCCAGCGTGACCACGTAAATGCCGATCGCCAGCGGCACCACGATGGCCAAACCAATCGGAAAATTCCGCGCCGGCTCCTCCACTTCCTCAATCACGGTGGAGAGTTGTTCGTACCCGGCATACGACCACAAAGCAATGGCCAGTCCCACTCCGAAAGCCCCTTGCCAGGGCCTTCCCGTCGGAAAAAATGGTTGAAACGGGTTGAAATGCGCATGATGAAAGCCGAGCACAACAAAAACCACCAGCGGTACGGCCATGATGAGCAGCATGATGAGCGTGAGTTTGCCCACTAGGTGAATGCCGCGGATGTTGAGGTAGGCCACCGCCAGCAGGAATGCAAAAGCCACGACCCAGTGCTCCGTCCGCGAATGCAGAGGCAGCCAGTCATCCAGGTAGTCCGCCATCGCCACCCCGTACGACGCGCTCATCAGGAACGTGCCCGTCCAGTTCCACCATCCACACTGAAATCCCCAAAAATCCCCCAAGGCAGCGCGCGTCCAGCGATAGAAGCCGCCCTCCACCGGCATCAGCGTGGTCATCTCCGCCGTCGCCAGTGCAATCGGGACCGCGAACAACAGTGGTACCACGATCAGGAATGTCAGCCCCAGTCCCGGCCCCGACGAGGAGACCATCGATTCCAACGAAAACGGCCCACCCGCGCAGTAAGCGAAAAGAATGGCAACAAATGGCGCCAGTCCAATTCGGCGCAGGTTCTGAGTGGGCTGGTAAAGGGATGTCGGAACAGCTGGGACGGGACCAGACGTTGGCAGGTCTGAACGCATTGCTCCTCACCCCATGCAGCAAAGCAGACCTGAGGATTAAAGACCATGAGAACTAGGCTGGCAAGCAAATATTGCCGGCATTTTCGTGAGTGTGCCCATTTCCTCGCGCTCCATTGGCGTACCCAACCGTGATAATCCGGGCGCTTGAAAGGGGGACTCGGACCAAAGGATTGACCTGCGTTTCGATCAAGACGAGGGCGACGACCCTATTGCGGGAAATTCATGCGCCGCAGCAGATCCTGGAAGCGCGGGTCATGCCGCACGCTGTCCCAATCCCAGGCCACGTTGAGGTGAACCAGCGGGGTTTCACGCTGCTCGTAGGCTTTCTCCAGCCATTTCATGACTTGATCGTTCTCTCCCGCGTGCGCATACAATCGCGCAATGCGCACGCCCGGAACATGGGTCCGCTTGGACCGCGCTGCCAGCACCTCCGCTGCAAGATGCATCGCGGTGGTGTATCCCCCAGCCGTATAGCCGCGCGTCATGGCATCCTCGACCTCACGGTCGCCCAGCACCGCAAAAAACTTCTTGGCTTCCGCCAAGGCTTCCTTGTGCCTTCCTGCTTTGTAAAAGGCGCCCCAAAGACCCATGTGCGCCGACGAAAAGTCCGGTTCCGTTGCCAGAACCTTGTGGAACTGCTCGATGGCCTCGTCATAGCGCTGCACGTACACCAAGTGCCAACCATAGAAGCACGGGAAAAAGGGGTTGAACGGGTCCAACTCCAGGGCCCGCTGAACCTCCGTATTCCACTCCTGCGTACGCTTCATCGAGATCAGAAAATCCGCGTACATGAAATGGCCATCCGCACTGTTGGGGTTGAGCTCAACTCCCCGCCGAAACTCCCGTTCCGCGGTGGACCAATCGTGGTCGTAGGGGCCTACGATATTCGCGAAGGCGATGTGAGCCTCGGCGAGCGTGTCGTCAAGTTGCAGAGCCTTCGAGACGGCCGCCTTGGCTTTCGGAACCACCTCGCGGGGCTGCATAAATCCGGAATCTCCGCGCGCCATCCAGACGTTCGCAACGCCCACGTACGCGCGGGCGTAGTTGGGGTCCTTCTGGAGCGCCAGCTCAAAATACCCCAGAGCGGCGTCGAGGTGCTCGCGCGAGAGGTGGTACCAGTGTGACTGACCCTTCAGATAGTCCTCGTAGGCATCGGGATTGACTGCGCTGGCGAGACCCAGGCTCTTGGTTTCTTCCGGCGACACCGCAACCTTGATCTCTTGGGCTATGGCCTGGGCCACTTCGGCCTGCAAGGTCAGCACATCGCGGGTATCACGTTCGTAGCTTTCGGCCCAGAGATGAGTGTCGGTCGCGGCCCGGATGAGCTGCGCCGTGATGCGGACTCGTCCGTCCGAGCGCTGCACCGAACCCTCCAGGATGCCGTCCACTCCTAACGCCTGCGCGATCTGCGGCAGCGGCTTGGTGCCGCCCTTGAACTGCATCACCGAGGTTCGCGAGATCACTTTCAGGGCCTTGATCCTGGAGAGATCCGTGATCAGGGCTTCGGTCATGCCGTCGGCGAAGTATTCTTGTTCCGGATCGCCAGAGAGATTTGCTAACGGTAAAACCGCCAGGGAACGGATGGGGGCTTGAGCCGCTCCGCTGAATAGCTTGTCTCGTACCCCGCCAAGGTTAAGCCCCACCAAGGTGAGCACCAGCGCGACCGCGCAGGCCACGACCAGCGAGATGGTCTTGCCCGCACCGAACCTTCGCCTCGGGAGCGGGCGCGCGACTGTGCTCGGGGTGAACAGCCGTCGCAAATCCACCGCCAGCTCTTTGGCCGACTGGTACCGGTTCTCCGGTTCCTTCTCCAGGCACTTCCCGATGATCCGCTCCAGTTCCGGAGACACCCTGGGATTGAGAGAGGCAGGTGCTAGTGGCGGCTTGCGCAGAATCGC
>JAIQEU010000025.1 GCA_020073665.1 Terriglobia bacterium | reverse complement strand
GGGAAAGCAGGAATGCCAGGCGGCGAGCGTCTTCGTAGTAGCGTGCCATGTCCACGGCAGCCGCGGCCCGTTTCCGTGCCGACTGCTGCTCGGTCGGAGGAAGCGATGAACCCTTGTCCAGACGGTTTAGCGCGTTTTGAGCATCGGAACGGTTATGGAAACGGGCCGAGCCAAAAAACACCACTGTGTCCTGAATTTGTTCGCGACGAAACCGCGAAAGCGGTTCGCTGTATTCCGACAGGATACGCAGGATGCGCCCATCCGGGCTGTTGAGAAACGGTTCGTTCTGGTACGCCAGAGGCGCGGGTCTTAGTTTGCTGTCACTCATGCTCGTGCTGTCTTTCCAGACGGGTTGTGCTCCGTCCGTGATTCAGAATACTGAAGCGAAGGCCAGGAAAAAACTGCAATCGGAGGTTGGGCCAGTTACTTCGGGGGACTGTCCTCACGGTAGTGGACCGCTTCCCAGAATCCGATCCAGATGTCGAGCAAGCCCAATCCGCTGCAAAGACCACGCACAAAGCCGTTGGCCACAAATGCCCGCAGGCTGGGATTGCCCAGCAGCAAATGGTTGTCAGTCCATTCCGGGCGCCAGGGCAGGATCACCAGCAGGACGCCAATACTGGCGCAGACAAACACGAACATCAACACTGTCGCGCGGTGCAGCCAGAGCGCAAACCCGGTGTAGTGGACCGGCTGCGGCTCCACTGGCGGGTTATCCAGGACCGTTGCCGGTGTGCTTTCCGATGGCGACAAGTTTGAACCCGGGGAGCCGGGAGGAATCCTTTTTAGAGGTGCGTTGGGGTCGGCGCTCACGCCCCGCTCCTGAGCGCAGCCGCGGACACTTGCCTTGCGATTATTTCCCCGCGCACCCCAGAGTTTGAGAGAAGCCCCATCTCGACATTCTACGACTTCAGGGCCTTGATGCGCTCAGCCACATCACGGTAGTCGATGTTGCTGCCGTATACCTCCATGAAATGATTTAACGCGGCGGGCTTGTTTTGGGCCGTCTCGTAGGACGAGCCCAGCTCATAATGCAGCGCCATGCGGGTCTCCTGATCGAGATCGGAAAGCTTCAATGCCTGCTCGTACCAGCGGATGGCGGCTTCCGGAACGCCCTTGTCCAGGAAGCACTGCGCCAGCCAGGTGTAGGTCTGCATGATCTGCGGGAACGCGTTGCCACGCTCCACGTACTGGCAGACTTTTTGCAACTCGCCGATGGCTTCGTCCAGCAGGCCCATCTCGCGGAATGCCACACCCAGGTTGTAATGGGTTTCGGGATCTTCCTCTGCGCTGGCCGCGTCCTCTTCGAGCTCGTGCTTCAGGTCGCCGAACATGTCGGCGAGGTCGACACCCGCGCCGGAATCGAATTGTGGCGTGGCGGCTGCAGCGGCAGGAGCCAGGGGCCGCACTTTCGTCGGCTGGTAAGTGAAGGTAGGAGACGTGGCTGCAGCCGCCGGTTTCTCCGGGGCCGGTGCGGCCGCTGCCGCCGCACCCCCAGCCATGGGAGCCGCGGCATGACGTCGTGCTGGCGTTGGGGTCGCAATCTCAGGACGCGCCACCGGCTTGGGCTCGGGTTCCGGCTCTGGTGCAGGTGCTTCCGGCAGGAAGCTGTCACCCAGGGACGCTTCCAGGTCGGCAACGAACTCGCCCAGCGAGCCGTGTTCCGCAGACGCGGTGGCTTCGGCATACTGTGGAGTCACGGGTTCGGGTACCGCCGGCGGAGCCAAGTGGGCCGCGGTTTGCGGCAGGAAGTCTTCTCCCAGTGAGGATTCCAGGTCGCTGACAAACTCGTCCAGAACCCCGGCCTTGGGTTCGGGAGCCGGTTCGGGAGCACGAGGAACCTCCGCTTCGGCTTCCTCCACTGCAGGGATGCTGTCCACGTCCTCAATTTCGATTTCTTCGATCGCGGCTTCCCCTGCCTGGGGATGAGCGCTGGCGGCTGCAATCTCGTCGCGCATGGCCGCAAGCTGAGCCGCATCGTTGGTCAGTTTCTCCAGCTTGCCAAAAGCGTCGCGTGCCTGCTCCACCATCGAGTGGGCCAGGTAGAATCGGATTTCTTCGACGGTCTCGGCAACCGCGGTTTCATCCGCCGGGGCGGGCGCGGCGGCTTCGGTCTCGGCTTCAGCGGCGGGCGCGGGTTCGTCCGAGATGCCGCCTTCCCACTCTTCGGAAAGATCGATTTCGCTTTCGGTCGGGGGCGTGGCTTGCACCTCGAATTCAGCCGGCTCTCGTCCGTGGGCTGGCGAGGCCGTCGCTGGAGCGTGAAAGAACAGGCCGGTAGTCTGCGGCGCCGCTGCGGCGGCTGCTGCCGCCCGGGGAGCCGGGGGCGGAACCACCGGAGCGACGATCTCGGGTTCCATCGGCGCCGCTTCTGCTTCAACCAACTCGGCCGGGCTGGCGGAAGTTCGCTCTTCGTACTTGCTGGCCAGCTCTCCGTAGCGGTTGGCCTCGTCGGGATATCCGGCGTCGTGATACAGGCCCTGCAGGCTGCGACAGCAAATAGCGGCTTCGGCAAAGCGGCTGGCCCGGGTGTGCAAAGCCGCCAGACGCTGGTTCAAACGCAAGTCTTGTGGCGCCAGGGGCAGCGCCGAGAGCAGCGGACCCAGGGCCTTGGCCGGCATGTTGTAGGAGACGAAAAGCTCGGCGTCAGTCAAGGCGGCGCGCACCGCCAGGGCGATGTCATCGGCGTAGCGCTGATCAATGCTGGGCGCCGTAGCTTCCAGCTCGTCCACCAGCACCGCGCCTTCTTCCGCGGTGATGAGCTTGGACGGCGTCGTACCTCCCATGCGGGCCGTGACTTGCTGATAATTGCGGGCGTGCAGCTGGTTTTCCGGCTCCAGTTGCGTCAACTTCAGGTAATAATCACGCGCCTTCTCGAGTTGCCCGGACTGAACATAGGCGTGCGCGAGAAGTTCGTAGACCTCGGTCACGTGGGTGTTCTCGCCGGCCTTGTGGAACAGTTCCAGCAAGGTTTCCATGGCGGTGGTGTTGTCGCGCACGTGGCCGATGATGGAATGTAAGGTATCCAGCACCTTGGCTGAGTCAGTGGCCAGCAGGCGATCGGCGTACTGCTGGTACACCTGCAGCGTTTCCTCGTAGTGGCCGGCCGCCATCAGGGCATCGGCAAAGCTGGTAATGGCGCCACTATCGTTGTGTACGGTAAACAGTTTGGCCGCAAGCGTGCCTGCTTCGGGCAGGCGTCCGGTTTGCAGGTAGGCTTGCAACAGCAGTCGCAATCCATCAGGATGGGAGTCCAGGTCCGCGACCTTTTCCAGGTACTGCACGGCGGCGTTTATATCGCCTGAGTCGTATGCGGTTTGCGCGCGCAGCAATAATGCGTAGCTGTTGCCCGGATCAAGGGTGAGCATGCGCTGCAGGATTTCTTCTGCCGGACCCAGCTGGCCGCGGGAACGCAGGCTCTCGGCCGCGGAAGCAAAAATCTGCCAGGCTTCGGTTTTCTTTCCCAGCCGGATGTAGACCTCGGCCAGGCGCATGCGCATAGCCACGTTTTCCGGATCCATTTCCAGCGTCTTCTGGAAGATTCGTACTGCTTGCTCGAGTTCACCGGCGCGCAGGAATTCTTCCGCCACTTGCAGGTACTGGGCGCGAGCATCATTGAACAGGCCCTGCTGGGTGTAGAGTTCCGCCAGGCGAAGCACGCCTTCCAGCGTGGGCTTCAGCTTGGTGAGCTTCTTGTACATGGCGATGGCCTTGACCGTGAAGCCCTGGCTGGCATAGGCATCGCCGACACTCTTGAAGCACTCGATGGCCTGCTCGTTCTGGCCAAGGCGCGCGTACAGATCCCCCACGGTGTTGCTGACCGTGAGGTCCTTGGGATCAGCCTTGAGGATTTTTTCGTATTCAGCAATGGCATTCGGCAGCTTGCCCTGCTGGACGAACTTCTCCGCAGTACTGAGGACCTTCTGCTTGTTGAACCCGAAACCAAACGCCATATAAGTGCGGACTCCGGCTCCGCTGCCGCCGAAGAACGCTCCTTCCTGGGAATGTTCACCTGACGGTCAACCATCCCTCGGCATTCGCCGACTCGGAGGATGGCCTTACGGACATGGTCATTGTAAGGCTGGTTACCAGGATTCGTATGGTTACTAAGGGTTACCAATAGGGAGTGTACCGACGGGTTACCAGAGGCACCTTGGGGAAATTCGGTCTGTCGTCGGCGCAGAAGCCCGTCGGCATCGCCAACATTCGTTGACGTTGCCGCCGCCGACGGCTCGTTTCACACCACATTCCCGGTAACGTCCGGCAAGGACGTGCGACGCGATTCCCGACGTGCTTCACTGCTGGGTTCCGCCGGTGGGAGCCTCGAGTTCACACACTGTCACTGTGCTGGCCAACCGGTTCCTGCTAAAATGCCGCCCCGAGGAGTGCGGCGGGTTTTGCGTTCTTACCTCAATTTGCCGTCTTTCGCAGTACTTTCCCCCTGGCAGGTAGCAGCGGCACCGAACACCGGCCCTGAGGTACTTCCAACGTTTCTGTAGCCCCGAGAAGAGCACCATGGCGAGGTTTCTAACCTGGGTTTCGGACGAACGGCTTCAAGGCTGGGCCTGTTCCCAGTGTGGATGGACGTTCCCTATCCCTTCCCTTCTGAAGGACCCCGAGGCCAAGAGCGCGTACGACCGGCTGGCCTCGGGAAGATTTCAAGATCACAACTGTGCCGAGCATGGAAGCCAGGGAACGGAAGTGGACGCGAATAGCTTTGCCCAGCGCGCCCGGAAACTGGTGGTCCGCGGCTTCAAGCCCAAAGATGCCGTCGAGATCACCTTGCAGGAGTTGACCTTGGAATTCCGCAGTAATCCCGCGAAGATCGAGCGCGCACGAAGCGACGCCGAGGATTTTCTGCGGCGGGTGAAAGACGGTCTGATCTGAGTCCACAAAAGAGTGCCCCTACCGGAGGGGATTCCCCGGTAGGGGCAAATTTGCAGGCGGACTAGGCTACCGCCTCAGCGAGCTGTAGCGGCTACCGGACTTCGCCCTTTAAGCGGTACGAACTGCCGCACTTCATGTCCGGTCCACACCTGGCGTGGACGTCCAATCTTCTGCTCGGGGTCGGTCAACATCTCCTGCCACTGTGCCAGCCATCCTACGGTGCGCGGAATGGCAAACAGGACCGTAAACATCTCCGGCCGGAAGCCCATGGCCTGGTAGATGATCCCGGAATAGAAGTCGACGTTGGGATAGAGTTTGCGCTTGATGAAGTACTCGTCCTCGAGCGCGATGCGCTCCAGTTCGAGAGCGATATCGAGCTTGGGATTGCGGCCGGTGACCTCGAAGACTCGCTCCGCGGCCCACTTAATGACCTTGGCCCGCGGGTCGTAGTTCTTGTAGACCCGGTGCCCGAAGCCCATCAGTTTGCCGTGACCTTCCTTGATTTTCTTCACATACGCCGGAACATTCTGCTTGGAGCCGATCTCGTCCAGCATTTTCAGGACTTCTTCGTTGGCGCCGCCATGCAGCGGTCCCGACAGCGCGGCCGCCGCGGCCGCCGTGGTCAGATAGGGGTCAGCGTGCGAGCTGCCGACGCAGCGCATGGTGTTGGCGCTGCAATTCTGCTCGTGGTCGGCATGCAGGATGAAGAGGATGTCGAGCGCGCGGGCCAACACCGGGTTGGCCACGTACTTCGGCTCTACCATCTTCCACAGCATGTTCATGAAGTTTTCAGGATAGCTCAGGTCGTTGTCGGGATAGACGTAGGGGAATCCCAGGCTGTGACGGTACGCCAGCGCGGCGATGGAGGGCATCTTGGCAATCAGCCGCTTGATCTGGTGCATGCGGTTGGCGGGATCCTGGATTTCCTTGGCCTCGGGATAAACCGTGGACAACGCGGCTACGGTGCTTACCAGCATGGCCATAGGATGGGCGTTGTAGCGGAAGCCCTCCATGAATTTCTTCGTGGTCTCGTGCAGCATGGTGTGATGGGTGATCTCGGTGACCCATTCCTTCAGTTCGTGCTCGGTGGGCAGGTCGCCAAAAAGCACCAGGTAGGCCACTTCGAGGTAGGTGCAGTGTTCCGCCAGCACCTCGATGGGATACCCCCGATAACGCAGGATGCCGCGGTCGCCGTCAATAAAGGTTATGTTGCTGCGGCAGGAGGCGGTATTCATGAAGGCCGGGTCATAGGTCATAAGTCCGAAATCGTCAGGACCGGTCTTGATCTGCCGCAGGTCCATGGCGCGGATGGTTCCGTGCTCCACCGGGAGGGTGTAGCTCTGACTAGTGCGATTGTCGGTAATCGTCAATGTTTCTTTCGACATAGCGAACTCTCCTTAGCCGGAATCGCGGGGCCGGAACCCCGTGGCCGAAGGCCCGAATATTGGGTATGCAGGCTGCCCCGGGGACCGAGGTTGGCGGTAGGCAGGGCCGGACGCAACTACTATATATAGAGGGCAACCGCACCCAGAACGATTGTGGTGGCAATGCCCGCTTCTGGCAGTGACCCGGGTCACACTCACTTGTGCCCGGGCAGGGGGCATCGGAGCCGTCAGGATCAGGCGCGCGCGATGGCCGCCAGCAGGAAAAACAGCACCACCAGCAACAGAGGCTTGGGCAGCCTGCGCATGATCTTCCACATCATGATGCTCATCGACCCGATCCTCCGCGCGGGGGAGTCCGCGAATGAATCTGTCGGCCAAGTTCCCGGCCGCCGGGGCGGGCAATGGGGCTTGGCACACCAAGAGTTTTCCGTGTAAGTTAACTGACGACCGAATTCTACGGCAAACTACGTGGCCCAAGGCAAGTTCTTTTTATGACCTGGATTCGCACCATTCCCGTTGCAGAAGCTGATGAAAAGTTGCGTCTGGCGATGGAAAGCCAGATGGCGCTCTACCCCAAGGAATACGCCACGCCGGTGCATGCCACCGCAGACGGCAGCGCGGCCATCGTGGCCTCCCACAGCCTGATTCCCGAGGCGCTCCGCCACGCGTTTTCCACCTTCGGAGTGCTGATGTCGCCGGATTTGCCCCTCAGCCGGCGGCAGCAAGAGATGATTACCACCATGGTCTCGGTGACCAACCGGTGCGTGTATTGAATCGAGTCACACGCAGAGTTTCTGCGTAGGGTGACGTTGGACGAGGCGCTGGTCGAAGCCCTGAAGAAGGACTACACCAACGCTCCCATTACCGGGCAGGAAAGAGTGATGCTCGACTACGTGGTGAAGCTGACCAAGGACGCGACCAAGGTCTGGAAGGATGACCATGAACGGCTCCGGGCCGCAGGCTTTGACGACCGGGCGATTTTGCAGATCACCCTGATCGCTTCATGGTTCAACTACATCAATCGCGTGGCCGATGCGCTGGGCGTGGGGCGGGATTGAATCGCACCTAACGAAGCGAAGCCCGGAACACCGCGGATACCTTCTTGATTTCTTCTTGTTCGAGGGTAGACGCGCTGCCAAGCTTTTCCGTCAATACCTCATTCATTGCGGTTAGGGGTTGAGTGGCCACCTGCTCCACCAGTCGCGCCCACTCTTCCGCCACCACTTTGCGTTGCCCCGCGTCCGCATCCTTGCAGAACTGCTGCGCGGCGCCTTCCGCGGACCCATATTCGTCTGCCATGTCCTGGTGGAAGTAGCCGCGTAGAAACTGGCGCAACGCCGGAAAGTCGGCGGCAGAAATCCCCTGGGCGGGCTTCTTGTTGTGCTTGGAACTCATCCACGACACTCCGGATAGGTGGTCAGAACGTAATAATCGCTGAGACTCACCCAGCGCAGTACCACCACGGCATGCGAACAAGGCTGGGTCTGGTCCTCGCCGCGGCGCAGGCTGCGCCCGATAGGATGCGCCTCATCGCCGTCGTAGTCCAGCACCAGGTTGGGATGGCCACCCTCGCGCTCCAGCCAGCGGCGGATTTTCGCCTGGTTCTCCTGGAGAGCTGTCCCTACGACGCGCTCGGCCGTTTCCCGATCGGTGTACGTGGATGCAGCCGAGATATTACGCTCGCGGTCGAGTCGTTCGCGAAGTTGGCCGTCAGTGCGGCCAACGTGCTTCTTCAGGGTATGCCCGCCCGCAGCCTCATCCTGGCCAAGATCACGGCTGGAATTGGACTGGCCGCCAGCGGCTGCGGCCGGCGGTTGGATGGCGCCGTTCTCGGGCTGCCGGCATCCGACCGCAACCCCACACGCGCTCAGAAGGATCAGGCAAGCGAGCTTGGAGAGAACCCTGTTGGAACGCATGGAATCCCGGTTGGCCCGGCAAGCATTGTACAGGCAGTGCCGAAAGGAACTGGTGGACGAAGTTTTGCGCCAGCGCATCCCCCAAAGGCGGATAATTATAGTAGGCCACGTGCAGACTCTCAGGAGGCTGACATGGAACCGCAGCTGAAACGAAGCGTTGGCTTGAGTTTGGCTCTTTCACTGGCCGCCTCGATCGCCATCTACCTGCTGCTCTGGGGACTGCAAGTCACTCACGAAGAAGTGAATGTGCCTGCCGGCGCAGCCTTTTCCCTGGCCGTGTGGAGCTTTCCCGTCGTGTTCCTGGTGAGCCTGTTCTTCTTTGCGGTCAAAGGTGCGAGCGCGCGGAAGCCCTGAAGGGCTACATTTGTGTAGATGGAGCGCCGTTCCCTGAACGAGTACCTCGCTAACTTTGTTGCCAGGGGGCACGAGTGTGCATACGTGCAGCGCCGCGGCTACCGCGTGGAGCGCTGGAGCTATGAGCAAGTCGCCCAAACCGCGTTCCAGTTTGCCCGTGAGCTGACAGCGCGAGAAGTCGGCAAGGGCGATCGGGTCCTGGTCTGGGGGCCGAACTCCGCGGAATGGGTGGCGGTTTTCTTCGGCTGCGCCCTGCGCGGCGCCATTGTTGTCCCCATGGACGACGTAGCTTCGCCCGATTTTGCCCTGCGCGTGCACCAGCAGGTGGGCGCGCGTCTGCTGGTCAGTTCGCGCGAACACGCCCAGACTTCAGTTGCCACGTTAATCCTCGACGACCTGGCGAAGACTGTGTCGCGTCACTCAACCACTCCTTATCCCGCAGTGGCAATCGGCCCCGACGACACTCTGGAGATTGTCTTCACCTCTGGAACCACTGCCGAGCCCAAGGGCGTCGTGATCACGCATGGCAACGTGCTCAATAACGTCGCACCGCTCGAAACCGAGATCCGCAAGTACCTCAAGTGGGAACGGCTGGTACATCCCGTGCGCTTCCTGAACCTGCTTCCACTCAGCCATGTCTTCGGGCAATTCCTGGGGATTTTCCTTCCCCAAATCATGGCGGGAACGGTTGTGTTTCAGGGCGCATTGAAACCCGCGGAGGTGATCGGCACGATTCGGCGCGAGCGGGTGTCGGTGCTGGTGGCGGTGCCGCGCATGCTGCAGTCGTTGAAGGAAAAAATCGAACGGGACCTCGCGGACGAAAGCCGCCTGGAATCATTCCGGCGCGACTTCCGGGTCGCGGAAGGCAAACACTTTCTACGTCGCTGGTGGATTTTCCGCCGTGTCCATCGCAAATTCGGATGGAAGTTCTGGGCCTTCATCTCAGGCGGGGCCGCGCTCGACCGCGCCACCGAAGAATTCTGGGGACGCATGGGCTATGCGGCGATCCAGGGGTACGGGCTCACCGAGACCACCTCGCTGGTTAGTGTCAACCACCCTTTCCACCTGGGTAAAGGATCCATTGGCAAAGTGCTGGCCGGACGCGAGGTGAAACTGGCGCCGGATGGGGAAATCCTGGTGCGCGGGGGTGGGGTGGCCACCGGGTACTGGACCGGGCACGACCTCAAACCGGTGGTCACCGAAGAGGGCTGGTATCCCACCGGGGACATAGGCGCGCTGGATGCTGAGGGCAACCTTTACTTCAAGGGGCGTAAGAAGGATGTCATCGTCACCCCTGCCGGAATGAAGGTGTATCCCGAGGATCTCGAAGCGGAATTGCGCCGCCAGTCCGAGGTGAAAGATTGTGTGATCGTTCCACTGCCGCGCGAGGGAAATGCCGAAGCTTGCGCCGTTGTGATCCTGCAGGCTGGCGCGGATGTGGAGGCGGTCATGAGGCGCGCCAACCAGGCATTGGCCGAGTACCAGCGCATGCGCTCCTGGTTTGTTTGGCCGGATGAAGACTTCCCCCGAACTTCGACGCAGAAGCCTCGCGTCCGGGAGATCCTGGACACCGTGCTGGCACAACCATCCGGGAAGCCCGCCGCTGGCGCGCCTTCCACGCCGCTGGCGGAGTTGATGGGGCGCATCACCGGGCGCACGGCTTCGACTCTTTCGGCAGACACTAACCTGGAGACTGATCTGAATCTCACTTCGCTCGACCGCGTGGAGTTGCTGGGTGCGCTCGAAGACCGCTACCAGGTGGATCTCAGCGAGACCCGTTTCGCTGCAGTGAACACCGTAGGCGATGTGGAACGAATGCTGCAAGGCCAGCCGGCCCCCAGGGCGCAATACCACTACCCGCGTTGGGTGCAGCGCTGGCCGACCACCTGGATACGCATGGTCACCGATTACGTGCTGTTGCTGCCGGCGGTGCTCGTTCTGGGATGGCCTCGGATTCGCGGCCGGGAGAACCTGCGCGGCGTGCGTGGACCCGTGCTGGTGATCTGCAACCACATTAGCCACGTGGATGTTGGCTTTGTGCTGACAGCCCTGCCTGCGCGCCTGCGTCATCGACTGGCAACTGCGACCGGAGGCGAAGCTCTGGAAGCATTGCGTACTCCGCCGCCAGGGCGAAGTTCTGTAGTCGGGCTGCTTGACCGGGTGACGTGGACGCTGGGCGTGGCTTTGCTCAATCTGTTCCCCCTGCCGCGGGAAGCTGGTTTCCGCGACAGTTTCGCTTACGCCGGGGAATCGGTGGATCGTGGCTACAGCGTGCTGGTCTTTCCCGAAGGCCGCCACACCCTGGACGGGAAGATGTTTCGGTTTCGCGCCGGGATCGGACTACTGGCTAACAACCTGGGAATTCCAGTTGTACCCATGCGGATTGACGGCCTGTTTGAACTTAAACAGGCAGGCAAGCGCGTTGCCCGCCCGCGTGCCATCACTGTCAACATCGGGCAGCCGGTCCGGTTTGCGCAGGGCACCGACCGGGAGCAAGTTGCGCGGGATTTGCAGAAAAGGGTCGAGGATCTTTGAAGTCCGGACTGGCTGGTCGCGAGCGGTGACCTTCCGCCCAATCACTGGGTCAATTCCACATAGTGTCTCTCCCCCAAGCTTTGGTTATAATGCCTCCACCATGACCAACAAGATTCTACTGGCCGTTGCTTTGCCGCTGACTATTCTTGCGCTGTCGCTGAGCAGCGCGGCAAAGTCCAAACCGATTAAGACCGAAGTGAAAGATGCCCAGGGCAACAGCGTGGGCTGGGCCATGATTAAGCCCGACAAGGGTGGCGTGGAGATCAGTCTCAGCTTGAAGAACATGCCTCCGGGCGAGCACGCGGTGCACGTCCACCAGAATGCCAAGTGCGATGCTCCAGACTTCAAGTCGGCGGGGGGACACTTCAATCCCGACGGCAAGAAGCACGGCCTGGAAAACCCCGAGGGACACCACGCCGGCGATATGAAGAACTTCACCGTGGATGCCAGTGGGAACGCGAACGTCAAGATCGTGAACAAAGAAGTAAATATGGGAGATGACGCGCACTCTTTGTTCAGCAATGGCGGGACAGCGATCGTGATCCACGCCAATGCCGACGATCTGAAAACCGATCCTGCGGGAAATGCCGGCGACCGTATCGCCTGCGCCGTGGTCACCAAGTAGGGTGCTTGCCGGTTTGACCATTCTGTGCCTCACGGGGCAATGTCTTAGGGAGTGGTACACCCTGAAAACGGCCGATCCGGCGCCGGCCGCATCCCTCTGTTCCGGCATCGCGCGATGTAGCGTCCTCAGCCGAGCCGCCAAAGCAATACCGCACTCGCGGTACGACACGGCCGCCAGCCCCATCGTTTAGTCCCCGCGCTGCAACAAAACAGCCAATAAATCGTTTTCCACTTGACTTGTGTTTTGGCGAAGTGATATTAAGTGCGTCCGCACGCATTTGTGGGGTTTATCTCCTCTGTGGAAAAGAAGTCCTTTGCGGCTTGGCCCTTGTGGGGGGCGAGCACACGACAGGGGAAGCGCTAAACATGAAGCAGGGCGTTCAGCCTATTGCGGCTGAGTTCCATCTTCATGAGCCAGTACGGTTTCTCGTCTTATAAAGCTCTAGCAGCTGAGTTGATTCTTGCACCAGGAGGACTCCAATGACCTCTCCCAAGAGGAGTCTCGCAGGTGGTTTGCTGCTGCTATTCCTCTTCTTCGGATTCGCCCAAGAGGCCCGGGCCATCCCCGCGTTCGCCCGCAAGTACGGCCTTCCTTGCTCGGCTTGCCACGAAGCGTGGCCCAAGCTGAATACCTTTGGACAGACTTTCAAAGACAACGGCTACCAGCTAGGCAACGAGAAGGACGCTCCCATCTTTCAAAATGCCTCCTATTGGCCGATTGCGCTGCGGGTCACCCCCCACTGGCATTATGAGAGCGCTGGCCACACCACGATCGATTCGATACCCGGAGATGGGACGAGTCCGTCGGTCGAACAGACCATCAATAGTCATGGTTTCGATCTCTCCGGCGTCGACATCCTGACGGCGGGAACTCTGGCCAAGAACATTTCGTTCTTGCTGGTTCCCTCCATCGACCCCGGTGACGGGACCGTCGGCCTTGAGTCGGCGAACCTGCGCCTGGACGATTTGTGGGGATCGAAGTGGTTGAACTTGAAGTTTGGCAAGTTCGAACTGGACAATGTGCTCTCCGAAAAGCGCATTCTGACGCTGTCGGGCAGCGGAGGCTTTTACCAGCTGTATCACTACACCCCGTTTTCCGGCCCGGGCACGATCACCGACCTTAACCTGACTAGCCAGGGCGACAACCAACTCGGGGTCGAGCTTTCCGGCCACTCTCCTGACGACCATACCCGCTACGCCGCCACCCTCGTGAGTAGCGGAGACGGCGGATTAGGGCTCCCCACGGGCCGAAGTTACAGCGGGTATCTGCACCTGAGCCAAGCTTTCCTGGTACCCCATCTTGGCTTACAACGAGTAGGCGCGTATGGATTCTTTGGACTGGAGCCAACCTACTTCCTCACTTTCGGCGGTGCCCCGATAGTCGGAGCCGGCAGGGGAAATCGCTCGTACTATCGGGCGGGTGTCTACGGCAGCATGTATCTCGGCAAGTTCGATGTGACCGGCGTGTTCCAGCGATCGTTGGATAACGTTTACCTGGCGACCGCCACGCCGGCGAATACGACATTGCCGGTCGGGGCGCACTCGCCGCAATGGAACACCGGCACCATCGAAGCCCACTACACCTACTCACCCCAACTGATCATCATCGGCCGCTACGAACTGGTGCGGGTGTCGCAGCAAATTTTTGACACTAGCGCCAGCGACCTCGGCAACCTGGATGCCTTCACCATCGGCTATCGCTACTACCCGTTCATGCACAGCCGCGCCGGTCTGGCCTGGCACCAGGAGTTTGCCAGCATTCGCACGAAGGGTACGTCAAACACAGGCGCTGATCAGCGCGTGAGCAGCTACTTCATGGGATTTGACTTTGCGTTCTGAGAGGAGCGAAATCGAATGCGAACCACTCAAAAGACGATTCTTCTCTGCGCCGGCCTGATCCTTGGAGCTGGCGTCACGGTCGCTCAGGGCGTAGGAACGGCCAGCGGGTATCCGGTGCCGAAGGATGACCTGACGACCCAACAACAAACAGGAAAAGGTCTCTACCTGCGCTACTGCGTGGGCTGCCATGGAAAATACGGCGATGGCGAGGGCGAGAACGCACCTTACATCGATCCCAAGCCCCGCGACTTCACGGTAGCGACCTTCAAATGCCGCTCCACTCCGACCGGCACTCTGCCGCTCGATTCCGACCTGATCCACACCATCGAGCGCGGGATCCGAGGCAGCAACATGCCTTCCTGGTTGCCGCTGAGCGATGAGAACCGCGAAGACCTGATCGCCTATATCAAGACCTTCTCCCCCAGGTGGAAGAAGGAAAAGCCCGGCGACCCAATTCAGATCCCGCCCGAGCCCGCGGTGACGGCGGAGAGGATTACGGCCGGGCAAGCAATGTTCAAAAAGCTGGAGTGCTGGAAATGTCATGGCGTCGAGGGGCGCGGCAATGGACCGTCCGCCGCCACCTTGACCGACGACAAGGACCGTCCGATCACTCCCTACGACTTCACCACAGGTCATAAATTCAAGTGCGGCGTAACCGACCAGGATGTCTACCGGATCTTCATGACCGGTTTGGATGGCACGCCCATGCCGTCTTTCGCCGACAACGTCAAGCCTGACGAGGCCTGGGACCTGGTGTTTTATCTCCGCACCTTCCAGATGCACACCAGGGAGAAGGAGATGGCCAAGCAGATGGGCCTGAAGCCAATCGACCCCAACGCACCTAACCCAACCGACAACAAGTGAACTGTATTGCGAGGAGAACGATTTCATGAAAACCAGGTGCAAATTTGCAGCAATGATTTCGGCAAGTCTGCTGGTGATAGGTGCGGGGCTGATAGTCAGCCAGAAGGTGAGCGCCGCCGGAGAAGGCAAGATCACCGGCACGATCAAGCTGGATGGCACGCCCCCTCACCAGAAGCCCATCGACATGTCGAAAGAGCCGTCGTGCCAAGCCAAGCACGCCGGTCACCCCATCACCACCGAAACTGTGGTGAGTGCCAACGGAGCACTGCAGTACGTGGTGGTGTACCTTTCGGAAGGTCTCAGCGGCGCCGCCGCCAACGCGGTGCCGTCCGAGCAGCCCGAGTTCAATCAGACTGGTTGCCAATACGTTCCTCACGTGATCGCGCTCGACGTGGGGCAGAGCTTCAAAGTCGTGAACAGCGACCAGACCTCACACAACATTCACCCTCAGCCGAAACCTGGTGCGGGGAACCAGGAATGGAACAAGTCGCAGCCGCCGGGGACGCCTCCCTTCGTGGTGAAGTGGAACAGCGAAGAGGTGGCGGTCCCGGTGAAGTGCAACATTCACCCATGGATGCATGGCTACATGGCGGTGGTGAAGGGGCCCTACGCGGTGAGCGGCGAAAACGGTTCGTTCACCATCGACGGCGTCCCGCCGGGCTCCTACACGGTGAGCGCGTGGCAGGAACTCTACGGGACCCAAACGCAGAAGATAACTGTTGCCGCCGGCAAGCCCACGACGGCCGACTTCACGTTCAAAGCTAAGTAGCGGTCGAGAGAATGGTGACGCCGCCGCAGTGTCTGCTGCGGTGACGCCACCCAGCGCAGCGGCTGGCTCGCGTAGCCGGCGACAAACGAGGCACCATGGCCAAATTTTTCGCGGTGACCATCATCCTGATTGCAGTGGCATCCGCGGTCCCTATCGTGATGCACACCTGGGAAGCGCCTGCCGACATCTCGACTCATGGCGCGTTGATTGACGAGCAAATGTCAGAGACCATGCTGGAGGCGGGAATCTCGTTTCTCGCGGCGCAGATCATTTTGGCTATTTTCATCTGGCAGTTCTCCAACCCCGGGCCGGACGCCAGGATCAAGACCTTTCCCGGCGGTGCCAAGGGCCTGGTGATTGCCGCCTTGGTTCTAGTGGGAGCGGAAGTGATGGCCCTGGGAATCTTCGGAACCAAGGCGTGGGCAGCCCAATATTTCACTCCACCCGCGGCCGACGCCATGGCGGTCCAGGTCCAGGCTGGCCAATTTGCTTTCTATTTCCGTTACCCCGGGCTGGATGGGAGGTTTGGTCCCATTCACCCCGATCTGATCAATGAGGGCTCGCAGAACTTCTACGGCCTCGATCCCGACCATGACCAGGACTCCAAGGACGACATCGTGGCCGCCGAGATGGCGATTCCTGTGAATAAGGAAATCCATCTGCTCATGCACTCCAAGGATGTTGGACATTCCTTTTATGTCCCCGAATTGCGGGTGCAGCAGGATTTTGTTCCCGGCCTGGATGTCTCACTGCATTTCACGGCCACCAAGGTCGGCAAGTACGAAATTGTCTGCACCCAACTTTGTGGTCTCGGACACTACAACATGAAGGCCTACCTCGAAGTGATGTCCCAGGCAGACTTCGATGATTGGCTGAAAAAGGAAGCGGCAATGCAGTAGCCCGGCCCGTCCACACGCCCATCGCGTGTGGACGGAGACAGGTCTTTTGAGGAACGCCCCATGCACGATATGTCGGCACACGCTGCGCAACACCACGCCCCTCCGACCAGTTTCATTCGGAAGCACGTTTTCAGCTTGGACCACAAGGTGATCGGCAAGCAGTACTACGGCTTGGCGTTGATCGCCGTTTTCGCCGGCATGGTGCTGTCCTGGCTCATGCGCATCCACCTGGCATGGGGGGCCGCCCCGATCCCGGGCTTGGAGTTGCTCTCGAAAAACGGCGCCCCGGCCGGCGTGATTACGCCGGAGTACTACCTGCAGTTGATGACCATGCATGCCACCATCATGGTCTTTTTTGTGCTCACCACCGCGCCCTTCGCCGCGTTCGGCAATTTTTTTCTGCCCATCCAGGTGGGCGCCGAGGACATGCCGTTCCCGCATTTCAACATGATGTCGTTCTGGGTAACGTTTACCGCGTTCCTGGTGCTGATGGCGTCCTTCTTCGTGCCTGACGGACCGACCCTGGGAGGCTGGACGCAATACGCACCGCTGAGCGCAGTGGGCAAGGTCGCGGGGCCGGGGCAGGGCACTGGCGTGATCCTGTGGGCAGCCTCGATTGCGATCTTTTGTGTCGGCCAGTTGCTGGGCTCGTTAAACTTCATCACCACGACACTCGACTTGCGGGTTAAAGGCATGAGCCTGATGCGCCTGCCGCTCAGCGCCTGGGGATGGTTCATTACTTCCTGCATGGGTCTGACGGCGTTCGCCGTTCTCATGCCAGCATGCATCCTGCTCATCCTTGACCATGTCGCTGGAACCAGTTTCTTCGTGCCATCGAACCTGGTGCTCAATGATCAACTGCAGCCGCACTCCGGCGGATCGACGCTGCTCTGGCAGCACCTGTTCTGGTTCTTCGGACACCCGGAGGTGTACATCGCCATCGTGCCCGGCATGGGCATCGTTTCCCATGTGCTGATCACCAGCATGCGCCGGCCCATGCTGAGCCACCGCGTCCTGATTTATTCCATGGGGGCGCTGGCGGTGCTCAGCTACATGGTTTACGGGCACCACATGTTCGTCAGCGGTATGAATCCAGTCTCTTCTCTGGCATTCTCTTTCCCCACGCTGATGATCACCATCCCCTCCACCATCATCGTGCTGATCTGGATTGGAAGCTTGTACGGCTCCAAGTTGCGAATCACAGCGGCTTCGCTGTTTGCCCTGGGTTTTGTTTCCATGTTTGTCAGCGGAGGCGTGAGTGGCTTTTTCCTGGCCCAACCTTCGATCGATATCATGCTGCACGCCACCTACTTTGTGGTTGGCCACTTCCACATGGTCATGGGAGTCGCAGCCATGTTCGGGATCTTCTCCGGAACCTATTTCTGGTTCCCCAAGATGACCGGACGAATGATGAACGAGACCTTGGGGAAGATCCACTTCTGGCTTAGCTTCGTGGGCACTTATTGCATCTTCATGCCATTCCACTACCTGGGAATGGCCGGGAATGTGCGCCGCTACTCGGCGTTCGTGGATGACTACACCATGCGGCTGATTCCGGTCCACAAATTCATCACCGTCGCTGCCATCGCCACCGGGTGTGCCCAGTTCATTTTTCTCTATAACCTGATTCACAGCCGGTTCAAGGGCAAGCCTGCGCCGGATAATCCCTGGGAAGCGACTTCGCTGGAGTGGAGCACGCCCACCACCCCGCCGCCGCACAACAATTTCGGCGACAAGCTTCCCGTGGTTTACCACGATCCTTACCAGTATGGAGTAAAGAGTTCCACCGGCGATTACGTGATGCAGGCTTCGCCCGAGCAAGTGGCGACGCCGCACGAAGAGAAGTGACAGAAACGGATTTTGGGCCAGGATGAGGGGAGTCTAGGTTATGGCAACGACCATCCATGAACCGCCGCAGATCGTTAAGGCGCCGCCGGGGAATGGCGGTTGGCGGAATCTGGTTCCGAGCGAGGGAAGTCCGCGCGCGGTGCAGTACGCCCCGCCGCCGTCTTCCACGGCCATCTGGGTGGTGCTGTTCTCCATCACCATGACGTTTGCGGCGTTCACCAGCGCCTTGATCGTTCGTCAAGGCTCGTCGCTGGATTGGCGGCATTTCACATTACCCTCGATCCTCTACGGCAATACTGCAGTGCTGCTGGCCAGCAGCGCCACCCTGGAGATGGCGCGGCGCCGGGTCGCCAGTTTCATGGGCGGTGCAAGAAGCCAGGTTGGGAGCCCGGCCCGCTGGTTGTACGTAACTTTGGGTCTCGGCTTGCTGTTTGTGGCCGGTCAGTACGCCGCATGGCTTCAATTGAAGGGCGAGGGGTTTTATCTCGCCACCAATCCCAGCAGTTCTTTTTTCTACGTGCTCACTGCCGCCCATGCGCTGCATGTCATGGGGGGCCTGGGCGGGATGGTCAATGTCCTGCGTAAGCTCGGCCAGTCGCGCCTGCGACGCAGTACGTTGGATGCGACCTCGCACTACTGGCATTTCATGGGCGGTCTTTGGGTGTACCTGCTGTTGCTGCTTTGGATGAAGCTCTAACGCGATCAAGAACCAGGAGGCGCCGTGAGCCACGCCGATTTGACCATGGAAGGACACTCCGCGGGTCTGACGTCAGGCTCGCCGTTTGCGATTCCCACCAAGAAGCTGGCGATGTGGCTGTTCATCATCGCGGACACAATGACGTTTGCCGCTTGCCTGGTGGCCTATTTATTCCTGCGTAATGGCACCGCCAACTGGCCCACTCCTTTCAAGTTTTCGCCCAGCATCGTCAATGTGATGCTGATGACGTTCATCCTCATCAGTTCCAGCTTGACCATGCTGATGGGCTTGCGCAACGCGCAGGCGGGAAACAAGGCTGCGGCCTTCCGCTGGATTCTGATCACGGCGGCGGCAGGCGCGGTGTTCGCGCTGCTGCATCTCCGGGAATGGATGGGGATGATTGGCGAGGGCGTCACGCTGTTCCACAATCCCTGGGGCTCAGGTTTGTTTGGCGCAGCCTTTTTTAGCGTTACCGGGTTGCACCTGCTGCACGTCACCAGCGGCGTGATTGCATTGCTGGCTGTGGGTGTCCGCTACCAGGGCGGCCGCTACAATGCGGATGACATCGAGATCCTGGGTCTGTACTGGCACTTTGTGGACATTGTCTGGATGTTCGTCGTTCCGCTTATCTATCTTTTGAACATCGCGCGCTAGCTTGCGGAGGGAACGTTCTATGAATACGGCGGAAAAGCAAAGCGGCGGGTTAGGCAAGGACATTATTATCTATCTTTGCCTGCTGGGCATGGCCGGCCTGCAGATCGTTCTGGCCTATACGGGAAGCGCCGGAGAAGGGTTGTTTGCGCGCCTGCTGGTGGTGGCTGCGGTCCAGGCCCTGGTCGCCGTTCTGTTCTTTATGCACCTGAGTTCCGAACGGCGCAGCCTGGTGGTGTTCATCGCGGTCTTTACCCTCTTCGTCCTGGCGACCATGCAATATGGATGGACCGACAGCTTCCGCATGATCAACGGCGCGCCGTTTGCGCATTGAGATTGAGGGCAGTGAGAGCAACATGAGAGTTCGGAGATCAGTTCGGCTGGTAGCGTTCGTCCTGTTGGCATGGGCCGCGCTTGCCGTCCCGGCGTTCTCTCAAAGCTGCTCGCTCTGCTATACCCAGGCAGCCTCGGCCGGCGCACGTATGATTGAGGCCTTGCGCAGCGGCATCCTGATCCTTATCATTCCCCCCACGGCTATGTCGGTGGGGATGATTTTCATTGTCCATCACAAGCGCAATCAATTTAAGCGGACCGAGTCCGCTGGCGAATCCGGTCAAGACTGGTAAAATGGCGACCACTTACCCCATGGCAAGTCCCACCTCTCCGCAGACGCTCACTTCCAAGCTTCGGGATTACTACATTCTCACCAAACCGGAAGTGAACCTGCTGATCGTGATGACCACTTCAGCGGGCTACTACCTGGGCTGCCATTCCGCCATGCACTGGGCGGGACTGGTGAACACCGTACTGGGCACGTTGCTGGTAGCCAGCGGCACCGCCACTCTCAACCAGTTCATGGAACGGGCTCACGATTCAGAAATGCGTCGTACCGCCGCCCGGCCGCTGCCTTCCGGCAGGATTTCTCCCCGGGAAGCGCTGCTGTTCGGAGTCACGCTCAGCGTGGTCGGAGGCCTGTATCTCTGGTTAGCTGTCAATGCGTTAACCGCCCTGCTGGCCATTTCCACGCTGCTGTCGTACCTGCTCATCTACACGCCGCTGAAGCGGAAGACGGCTCTGTGCACTCTGCTGGGCGCTTTTCCAGGGGCGGCACCGACTCTGATCGGATGGGCGGGAGCCTCCGCTACCCTGGATCGTCAAGCCTGGTTTCTGTTTGCCCTGCTCTTCCTCTGGCAATTCCCCCATTTCCTGGCCATTGCCCTGATGTACCGTCAGGACTACGAGCGCGCGGGTTTCCGCATGCTGCCGCGCTTTGATCTGGATTCGCACTTCACCCGGGCAGAGATTGTCGTGTTTACCATTGTCCTCATCGTCACGACTCTGCTCCCCGGTATTGGCCGGAACTACAGCCTGTTTTATCTGCTCAGCATGTCGGGGGCTGGGATATTTTTCCTGTACTATGGCCTCAAACTGGCGCAATCGAGTTCCAAAACCTCGGCGAGCCGCCTGCTGCATGCTTCGGTGATTTATTTGCCAATTGCGCTTGCGGTGTTGATGGTCTCCAAGCGCTGAGCCGTCCCGGCCTCGGCGTGAAACCACTTCTGCTGTGGAGGTCCAGAGGTTGTTACGCTTCCGTTGTCCCAATCGCAGGCGAGCCCTCCGGATCATGCGGCTGTTCACCGTGGGACTCTTTTTCGCAGCCAGCGTCTTACTGTTTTCCTCTCCAGGTAATGCGGGCTCCCGGCACACCCACTGGGGAGATGGGTTCTCCATCGACTTGGACGAGCCCTATGACCGTGTCTTGGAAGTCGTCAAGGAAACCACGGAAGACGGCATCATCCGCGGCACGTCCCAGTACAAGGACACTAGCGAACTGGATGGCGCCATCCCCGCGAAATCCTCGACCGCGTTCCATAGCTCCGGCGGAGGCGGAACTGTGCTGTTCAAGGTGCGGCCCGACACCCTTTCGCCCGAGCATTTCCATGAAAGCAACGATAAGGGCACGGTCACGGTGCGCTACGTCGTGCAGTCCCTCGGTCCCAAATCAACCCGGCTGCGCATTGACGCCGTTTTCGTGGAGGACAATTTGCGGCGCTCCCACGCTTCCGATGGCGTTCCCGAGAACGCCGAATTTCTGGTGATCTCGGACCGGCTCAAAGACATTGACGACCGCGAGCGCCAGCAGCAAGTGGACGCCGCGACCGAGCAACAACAACAAAAGTTGAGCAAGCTGCAGGAAGAACTGGATGAGGAAAGAACCCAGCTAAACGCGGTAACCGCCAGGCAGGAGCAGGTCCAGAGTCAGATCCAGCAACTGCAGCGCGGCCGCGCCGGGCATATCAAGACAGGAAGCGCGGACCTGAAAGCCTCGCCCTACAATAGTTCCTCGACCCTGCAATCCTTGTCGCAAGGCGACACCGTTACCGTGCTGTTCGAAACCCGCAGCTGGTACCGGGTCCAGGTTCCCAACGGCCAACAAGGCTGGATCTACCGGCTGATGCTTGAGGTGTCGCCGTGAAGCCGCTGCCCCGTTTCGGTGGAGTTCTGGCGGCAGTTGCGCTCGCAATTGCGTCCTTGAGTTCTGCACAAGACGTGAAGGGCGTGCAGGAGCGCGAGTATCCCTTTCCTCTCGCCGCGGTGAAAGCAGCGCTCAAGAATATCGGTGCGTACGATGGAATCCGCTTGCCCACGCTGGAAGGCTTCATCATGCAAGAAGGGTTGCACCTCGAGGAATACCAGCGTCCCTACTGCGAATTCAAAATCGAACTGGTGCCCTCGTCGGCCGACAAGACTCTGGTTCGAGTGCGAGCCAACGTTACGGCCTGGCAGGGGGCGCGGGATGGCAAAGACTCGGGCTACCGCTCCCTGGAGTCGAACGGGCACCTGGAAGGTGATCTACTGGAGCGCTTGAATGACTATCTCCAGGACAAGCCGGCGGATGCCGCCGCCATGACCCAGCGGATCGCGGCGATCCGGGCGCAACGACTGGAGGCCGAGCATCACCTGGCCGAACTTGAGGAGCAACTGCGTAACTTGCAGGCCCCAGCCACGGTTGCGGATACCGTGTTCGTCACCGTGATCAAGCCGCGGGTGTCGGTCTTGAACGACCCCTCCGATCACGCCTCAGTGCTGGTACGAGCCCAGCGCGAGGACGAATTTCAGGTGCTCGAACACCGGGGAGAATGGCTGCGAGTGTCACTGGAAGGTTCGCGTAGCGGCTGGGTCAGGCGATCGCTGGTGCAGTCTAATGTCCCTGCGGCCGTCGCCAATGCTCCCGCGCAGCCGGAAGCGCCCGTTGCAGACAGCTTCACCATCATTCGCGAGATGCCCTCTGATTTTTCCGGCGACTGGAGCCCGTTGAAAGGCAAGAGGGCCCTTTACGTCTGGGCACGGCCGCAGGGGTCCACTCTCAACGAAACCGGCAACAAGCTGGAATTCGCGCAGTCCATCTTCATGGAGCGCTATCGTCAGATATCGCACAGCTCGCAAGATCCCTGGGCGGGAATCGTGGTCATCTTCCTCGATCAGCGCGGCGGAGTAGCGGCCGCCAGCCTCGATGACATACGGCTTTGGGAGGACGGATCCCTAACCCAGCAAGCCTTCCTGAAAAGATGTTCGCTCGACCCGCCGTCGGCCTTCCTGCGCGCACCCGCCGACCACGACCTCGAACCTCGCAACCGCTAGCTCACACCCGTGGTTGAACAGTCGGATAGTGGCCTAAAACTCAAGTGTTGAAATTTACAACAGTCGGGCGCTCTCACGGGCGATAGCCCTTCCGCCGTGATCGTCATGCCCTTCCGAGACCTACCCCAAATCGAGCCTTGGACGCAGACTCTCCTAAGTCAACCTCTCCCGACCTTCTGTGTGGGCGAATTTGCAGTTAACGAAATTGTAAACATCGCCTGCCACAGGAAAAACAACCTGGGGCTTGACAGAGGTCATGTGAAAACTCACGGCACGCTGTGGAGTAGCATCCTGGTTCTGCTCGCCCTCGGTGGATTGCTGGGTTGCCAGGCATTGAGTGGCGCGTCCTCCAGCCCCGGCCAAAACGGGGGATTGACCGTAACCACGCCGCATCTCGACTTTGGGACGGTGGTCATCGGTGCCAGCAAGTCTCTGACGGACATTGTGACCAACTCGACCGCGTCCAACGTTATTATCAGCCAGGCTAGGGTGACGGGGAACGGCTTCCAGATCGTTGGGCCAAGTTTTCCCCTGACCTTGGCAGCGGGCCAAAGTGCGACGCTGAGCCTTACGTTTACTCCTCAGGCCGCCGGCAGTCCCGTCGGGACGGTATTGGTTACCAGCAACGCCCCCAACCCCACTGCAATGGTTGACCTCTCCGCGACTGCAGTGACGGCTGGCGTGCTCAATGCCAATCCCGGGAGTGTCAGTTTTGGGACGGTGCAGGTGGGCAGCAGCCAGACCAAGCAGGAGAGCTTCACCAACTCCGGCGGCAGCAGCCTGACCATTGCGCAGGTGACGCTCAGCGGAAATGAATTTCAGATCAGCGGCTTGAATCTTCCGCTTACCCTGACCCCGCAACAGAGCGCGGTCTTCAATGTGACGTTTTCTCCTAAAGTGACCGGCGCTGCCAGCGGAACCATTTCGGTGATGATCGATGTCTCCCTGACCGCAGGTAAGTCCCGACTGAAGAGGGCGAATGCGAACAGCAATACACAGACCGTCACCATACCGGTGTCGGGCACGGGTACCGCACCCGGGCAGCTTGCCGCGACGCCAGCCAGCCTGAGTTTTGGCACTGTTCAGGTGGGCAACAGCCAGTCTTTATCGGAAACGCTGACCAACTCCGGCGGCGCCAGCGTCACCATCTCCCAAGCTACTGCGACGGGCGCGGGCTTCAGCGTTAGCGGGCTGAGTTTGCCCCTCACTTTGGCAGCGGGTCAGAGTGCGACCTTCAGCGTGGCGTTTGCTCCACAGTCGGCGGGCGCGGTTAGCGGAAACGTGGCCATCGTCAGCAACGGCTCCAACCCCACCCTCAACGTTCCTCTCTCGGGCACGGGCGTAACGCCGGGGGCCCTGACTGCAAACCCATCAAGCCTGAGCTTCGGGAGCGTTCAAATTGGCAGCAGCCAGACCTTATCAGAGACGCTGACCAACTCGGGCGGTTCCAGCATCACGATCACGCAGGCTACTCCGACAGGTACTGGCTTCAGCATAAGCGGGCTGAGCTTGCCTCTCACTTTGACGGCGGGTCAGACTAAAACCTTCAGCGTGGCGTTTGCTCCGCAGTCGGCGGGCGCCGTGAGTGGGAACGTGGCAATCGTCAACAACGGTTCCAACTCCACTCTTAACGTTCCTCTCTCGGGCACGGGTGTGACGCCGGGTACCCTGACCGCGAACCCATCAAGCCTGAGCTTCGGAAGCGTTCAAATCGGCAGCAGCCAGACCCTATCGGAAACGCTGACCAACTCGGGCGGATCCAGCATCACGATCACGCAAGCTACCGCGACAGGTGCGGGCTTTAGCATCAGCGGGCTGAGTCTGCCGCTTACTCTGACGCCGGGTCAGACTAAGACGTTCAGCGTGGCATTTACTCCGCTGTCGGCGGGCGCAGTGAGCGGAAACGTGGCCATCATCAGCAACGGTTCCAACCCCACCCTCAACGTTCCTCTCTCGGGCACGGGTGTAACGCCGGGAGCCCTGACTGCAAACCCTTCAAGCCTGAGCTTCGGAAGCGTTCAAATTGGCAGCAGCCAGACCTTATCGGAGACGCTGACCAACTCGGGCGGATCCAGCATCACGATCACGCAAGCTACTGCGACTGGCGCAGGCTTCAGCGTTAGCGGGCTGAACTTGCCCCTGACGTTGACAGCGGGTCAGAGTGCGACGTTTAGCGTGGCATTTGCTCCGCAGTCGGCCGGTGCCGTGAGTGGAAACGTGGCAATCGTCAATAACGGTTCCAACCCCACCCTCAACGTTCCTCTCTCCGGAACGGGTGTGACGCCGGGGACACTGACCGCAAACCCGACAAGCCTAAGCTTCGGAAGCGTTCAAATCGGCAGCAGCCAGACCCTATCGGAAACGCTGACCAACTCGGGCGGATCCAGCATCACGATCACGCAAGCTACCGCGACAGGTGCGGGCTTCAGCATCAGCGGGCTGAGTCTGCCGCTCACTCTGACGCCGGGTCAGACTAAGACGTTCAGCGTGGCATTTACTCCGCTGTCGGCGGGCGCAGTGAGCGGAAACGTGGCCATCATCAGCAACGGTTCCAACCCCACCCTCAACGTTCCTCTCTCGGGCACGGGCGTGACGGCCGGTGCCCTGACGGCAAACCCGTCAAGCATCAACTTTGGCAGCGTGCAGGTGGGCAACAGCACCAGCCAATCCGAGACGCTGACCAACTCCGGCGGATCGAGCGTGACCATTTCTCAGGTTACGGTCACGGGAAGCGGCTTCAGCGTGAGCGGAATTAACCCTCCACTAACTTTAACCCCCGGACAGAGCTTTACCTTCAGCGCTACCTTCGCGCCGACTTCGGCGGGGGCGGTCAGCGGAAGCATTGCTGTCGTGTCCAGCGGGTCAAACCCGAACTTGTCCGTCCCCCTGTCAGGTACAGGCACTGCCGCGGGACAGTTGTCGGTGACGCCGGCCACGCTGAACTTCGGCAACGTAACTGTCGGATCGAGCGCTAGTCTGACGGGAACGCTGAACGCCACGGGCGCGAGCGTGACCGTATCCTCCGCCAGCGTGAGCACCTCGGAGTTCGCTCTGAGCGGGCTCTCGTTCCCCTTCACCATCTCCGCTGGCGGGAGTAAATCGTTCACCGTAACGTTCACCCCGCAGGCCAGCGGGGCAGCGTCGGCAACAGCTTCGTTCATCAGCAATGCCACAAATTCCCCGACCAGCGAGTCACTTACCGGCACGGGAACGACGCCGCCGCAGCACAGTGTGGACCTGTCCTGGAGTGACAGCACTCCCAATCTTGCGGGTTACAACATCTATCGAGGCAGCACCTCTGGCGGGCCCTACACGAAGATCAATACCGCACTGGATGGAAGCACCACGTATACCGATCTCTCGGTCACCGCGGGTCAGACTTACTACTACGTCACAACCGCGGTCGACAACAGCAACAATGAGAGCGCGTACTCGAACGAAGTGCAGGCGGTGATCCCGACGCCGTAGAGTGCCCACTCTGGATGTCTACCCCGGTCCCTGTGCTCGGGCCTGCCTGACCAGTCCGAGGAAATCGTGGTGGTGCACATGGTGTCTGCAGCAGCAGGCCCGGACAGCCATTGTCGAGATTACTGCCCGAAACCGAATTGGGTTCGCAGGGTCCGCCGGTTTGGCGGCGGACGACAGGACGCGTATGCTCAGGGCTGCACGGTGGAGAGCGCAACCAGATTAACTTGGGCCGAGAGCAACTCGGACGCCGAGTGAGAAACGGAATCAAACCAGCGGTCGTGCGACTCTTTCTTCTACGCCTGTAATTCCCCACATCCCCTCATGGATCCCGCTTTCAGATCCAATTCCCTCGTGAGTTCCTGCAAGCTGGTGCTGGCTAACGACTGGGGTGCAAGGATCCCTTGCATCTCTTTCTCACACTCCAAACCGCTGGCCTCTGGAAACCGGGGGTGCTGTACATGAATCACCGGACATGACGTGCGCTCGTTCGCATCATGCGGCAACAGCAGTGTTTGCGGTCCGTTCGTGGGGGACGTCACTGTGGAGAACATCCCTGCGAACCTCAGTCATGCGTGCAAGCACAAAAGCCGCCAAGGCCATCTCTACATCTCGCACTGCGACATCAAAGAACATTCCCGTCGAGACCAGGTTGATGGCGATGGCCAGCAGCCATGCCGAAGCAACATATGAGCCCAGCCGCGTCCACTTGGTCAAAATCGCCAGTCCAACGATCATCTCAATGACGCCGACGATGTGCATGAACGTCTGTCCGCTGAACGGGAGTATTTTCAGGGCCAGCGGACTGATGTATGCGGTCCAGTTGGTCAAGAGGTTGAAGTACTTGTCCAGGCCTGCCAGGAAGGGTCCGACCCCAAGCCCGATCCGCAGCACCCACCAAGCCTGGTCCAATCGTGAATCAAGTCCCTTGTGCATGTTTGTCTCCTTCACGAGAATAGAGTTGGCAGGAGCGAATCGGTTACAGGGTAGGCACGCCCATTTCTCTGCCTGAACCGCGGCAGTTTGATCTGTAACCTTTATTGCTGTCGTGACTCCATCATATGGAGAGTTTGTATGGTCAACCCAGCGGAAGTGGCCACTTCGCAAGAGCCCTTGACTGACGAGGAAGTTGTGACTCGAGTCCTGGCCGGCGAGACGGCGATGTTTGAAATCGTCATGCGCCGTCACAACCAGCGCCTCTACCGCGTGGCTCGGGCTATTCTGCGCAACGACAACGAAGCTGAAGACGTAATGCAGGACGCCTACGTACGCGCGTACGAACATTTGGATCAGTTTGCCGGAAGGGCAAAGTTTTCCACCTGGCTCACACGCATCGCAGTGCATGAAGCTTTAGCGCGACAGCATCGCGGAAACCGTTATCAGGAGTTGGAACCAACATCAGAACGGGAGGGAGACCCCATGGATAGGTTTGCCTCTTTGGCACCGGATCCGGAACAGCAAGCGTCAAACTCGGAGATTCGCAGGTTGCTGGAAGAAGCGGTCGAAAAGCTGCCGGATGCTTACCGAACCATTTTCATGCTGCGCGACGTGGAGGACATGAGCACGACCGATGCCGCGGAGGTCCTCGAGATCACCGAAGAAAATGTCAAGGTCCGCCTCCATCGAGCGCGGGCGTTGTTGCGCAAGAGTCTGTACGCGCGTGCTGGAATGGAAAGGAAAGAAGCATTCAATTTTCATGCCGTTCGGTGTGATCGAGTTGTTAAGAATGTGTTTGAAAGAATTCAGAAGCACGTCTCGAACACGGACGACTCCAGGGCGAGAATGCAGTGACGGTCGGGCTCTGAAACTGTAGCCGCTCCATCCAGAGTTTTTTCAGCTTCCTTCGCCTTTCGCTAGCTTGGGTGCGTCGGGCTGCTTTGGCGGAATGCAGTAGCTAGAGATCCAGGGAGAGACTGTGCAATGTTGACCAGTTCTGCCGCAACACATCGTCGATCATCGTTATCTGGGGCTTGCCGAAGTTTCAGACGTGGGCGGCGCCCGCTCCGTAGTTCAAGATCAACGGTCAGCCCATAATCACGACGGAGATGCACGGGGAGAAGGTGTTCATCATGGCTACAAATCTTAGCGCCTGCCATCCTGGCGATGGCATTCAGGCATTGAATCGATTGCCCGGGTTAGCGGAACCTCGGTTGCAAATCGACTTAGAACGAGAGCTGCAGCAACTGCGGCAAGAAGACTCCTGGCAGCGGGAAACGGGGCGGAGTTCCAAAACGCTCGCGAAGTATCCAGATTTCCGAATCGTTCTAATTCTGATGAAGAGCGGCACTCGAATGCGCCAGCACAGAGCAGAGGGGAGGGTCTCTATTCAACAGTTGGAGGGGCAGGTCTGTGTCCATTTGGCCGATCGAAAGGTGAATGTGTCGGCGGGTCATTTGTTGGTGCTGGACTGCGGCGTACTGCACGACGTCGAAGCGCTGGAAGAGAGTGCCTTCTTGCTGACCATCTCTTGGCGAAGAGAGAAGAGTGACGGATCAGAATCCTTTTCATCCGCTCAGCAGCACTTGGACGAAGAGGCTGTGTCGCGAATGGATGATGAAGGTGGCGCCCCTGATGCTGCTGCTGTGAACCCACCCGGTGCGGCAAGGAAGGCCGGTCTTGGCAGCTAGATTGTTTTGTGAACTCCACAACGAGAGCCCTGCTGCACGGGTTGGCGCCGGTGGTTGTAACCGCATCCATTTACACGCTCTGTTAAGGAGGTAGCCATGGCTGCCGAAACGGTCCTGATGGCAGGTCAAACGTCCAAGCTGACGCGTCGGGGAGAAGTTGCGGAAGGTACGATGGCCTTTCACTTCGAGAAGCCGTCCGGATTCAACTTCAAAGCAGGGCAGTCCGCCGATGTGACACTCACTGACCCACCGGAAACTGACGCCGAGGGAAACACACGCACCTTTTCCATCGCGAGTCCTCCGTTTGAAAACGAGCTAGTGTTCACCACCCGGATGCGTGACACCGCTTTTAAGCGCTCGCTAAAGAAAGTGCCACTAAACACGGACGTGAAGATAGGCTCAGCCGCAGGCTCCTTCACCCTACACAAGAATCCGGCAAAGCCAGCCGTGTTCCTCGCAGGCGGAATCGGAATCACGCCTTTTCTCAGCATCGTGCGGCAAGCCGATCACGACCGCCTCCCGCACAGGTTGTATCTTTTCTATTCCAATCGGCGGCCGGAAGACGCAGCCTTCCTGGATACTCTGCAGACCTTGGAGACGACGAATCCCAACTTCCGTTTGATCTGCACCATGACAGAAATGTCGAAATCTAAGAAAGAATGGAAGGGCGAGACGGTTCTGATAGACAAGGAGATGCTGTCCAGGCATTTGGCCGTTCTGCAGGGGCCCGTCTACTACATTGCCGGCCCGCCCCCCATGGTCGTGGCTATGCGGCAGACGCTTGTAAGCGCCGGGGTCGAAGAGGACGACATTCGGGCAGAAGAGTTTGCCGGCTACTGAAATACCGGGGAACGGCGACCTGCCACGGCCGAGTCTGCCTGGAGGCGTGGTCGTTGATTGTTTCGCTAGCGTCCGGAGAGAAACTATGAACTCACTAGAACAACTCCAAGACTGTGGGCAATCCATCTGGCTGGATTACATTCGTCGTGATCTGATCACCAGCGGTGAATTCCAGCGACTAGTGGAGGAAGATGGCGTGCATGGTGTCACCAGCAATCCCACCATCTTCGACAAAGCCATTGCAGCGGGGACCACCTACGATGATGCACTGCGCTTGCTGCTATCGGCGGATCCTGACCGCGACGCCCAGACGCTGTTCGAAAGTCTCGAAATCCAGGATCTCCAGATGGCGGCGGACATCTTGCGGCCAGTTTACGATCAAACTGAGGCTGCGGATGGCTTTGTCAGTATTGAAGTCTCCCCACGGCTGGCTTATGACGCGGCGGCAAGCATCGCGGAAGCCCAACGTTTGTGGAAGGCCGTCAACCGGCCCAATCTGATGGTGAAGATCCCCTCCACCGTGCAGGGTGTTCAGGCGGTTGAGGTCTTGATAGCCGAGGGAATCAACATCAATATCACCTTGATGTTCTCGCTTGCTCACTACGACGCGGTGGCTCAGGCCTATCTGCGCGGGCTGAAGCGGAACGCGAAGCCGCACCAAGTCTCGTCGGTGGCCTCTTTCTTTGTCAGCCGCGTGGATACCGAGGTAGATCGGGCACTTGAGGCGATCGGAACACCAGAGGCATTGTCGCTGCGGGGAAAGATTGCGATTGCAAATGCCAGGGTTGTTTATAGTCGCTTCCGCGAAATCTTTCTGGGAACTCCCTTCGAGGAATTCAGGCGTCGAGGGGCACGACTCCAGCGTCCACTATGGGCCAGCACCGGAACCAAGAACCCAGCTTACTCGGATGTTTTATACGTTGAGGAATTAATCGGGCCACACACCATCAATACGATTCCCCCCGCGACACTGAATGCATTCCGTGATCACGGCCAGGTGCAGCCAACTCTCGAAGCGGGAGAGCAAGATGCCGAACAGGCACTGGCTCGGTTGGCCAAGTTGGGTATTGACCTCGGAGCAATCACAGAAAAGCTCCTGGCCGAGGGCATCACCGCCTTCACTCATTCTTTGGACGAACTGCTGGCGTCGTTGAACAAGAAACGCAGCGCGCTGCTTGAGAGTCAGGCAGCCCGAACGAGCGAAAGTCGGGCTACTCGCGTTGCGTGAGTTGCACCGAGATTAAAAGATTTGCTTGGGCCAGGTGCGCGACATTTCTGCGAGAGGCACTACGTGAGAACCTGTCAGCCCGGATTCGGGAGTGTGTCCTAGTGAGGATTCTGGACTTCCCATTATGGCTTCGAGCGGCGCACTTTTTCAATTTTCTCCTCCTCTCGCTTCTCATCCGCAGTGGCCTTGAGATCTTGAGCGCACATCCGAGATTTTACTGGAACGATCACTGCAGGCCGGGTAGCGAATGGCTCAAGTTCACCAACAAGCAGCGACCTGAGGACCGACTCTGGACGGCGAGTGACGAGGAAACCTCATTCCCGTCCGCGATCGCCCTGCCGGGCCACGAAAATCTAGGTCTCGGGCGGCACTGGCACTTTCTTGCGGATTTCGCGTGGCTACTGACCGGTTTGGTATACGTGGTGATGCTCTTCGTCACGCCGGAGTGGCGACGGCTGATTCCGACTTCCTGGCAGATTGTCCCGGACGCATGGCACGCAATGCTGAGCTATCTAATCTTCCACGTCGTTGAAACGCCGGGAGCATATAACGCATTACAGCAGTTGAGCTACGCGGCAGTCATATTCTTGCTCGCTCCGTTCAGCATTGCGACGGGAGTAGCGATGTCCCCAGCAGTAGCCGCTCGTTTCCCGTGGTATATCAAAATCTTCCACGGAAGGCAGGGCGCACGGAGCTTGCATTTACTGGCCCTTTGCGCCTTCCTCGTATTCTTTATCGGACACGTCACGATCGTGGCTCTGCATGGTTTCCGGAGAGAGCTGGCGCTGATTGTTCTAGGCCAGACGCACAATCCACACCTGACGCTGGCGCTCGTGGTCTGGCTTTCTGGGTTGACGGGCATCGCAGCCATCCACGTCGTTACCACTGCGTGTTCGCGTCGCCGCCCCCGCTTCGTTCAAAAAGCCACTCAGTCGATCACCGATCCATTGCGCACGCTACTTTTCGGCCATGAGATCTCCGCGCAGCACTACTCACCTGCGGACATCTCGCCTTACTTCTGGGTGAACGGTCGCCCGCCAAAAGAGGAAAGCTATTTGGCAATGGCACGCGACCAATTCGCAAACTACAACCTGAAAGTCAGCGGATTGGTTGATAAGCCCCTGTGCCTGACGCTAGCTGGCCTCCGCGCAATGCCGAAACAGGTTCAAATTACCAAGCATTGCTGCATCCAGGGCTGGTCAGGCATTGCGGAGTGGGGCGGCGTATCGCTGCATCACATCGTCGGACTTTGCCATCCGCTTCCAACCGCCCGCTACATCGTTTTCTACGCGTTCGACAACAAATCCACATCGGAGCCACATGCCCAAGGGCCGGGGTACTTCTATGGCACCATTCGCTTGGAGCTGGCGGAAGATCCGCAGACGATTCTTGCCTACGAAATGAACGGCCAACCCCTATCGATGTTGCACGGAGCACCGCTCCGACTTCGAGTCGAAACGCAGCTCGGATTCACCATGGTGAAGTACATTCGCGCCATCAAGTTTATTGAGGACTACAAAACCATTGGCCAGGGCCAAGGCGGCTGGAGGGAGGATTACCAGTATTTCAGCCAGGAGGCGGGGATCTGATTCAAAAGGTTTGTACCTGCACTGTCTTGACGATTGGGCATTCCACGCGCACGTGGAAAGTCTTTCTCGACCTTCTGCGAGCACACCGAGTAGAGCGTGTGATAGATGTGCGTAGTATCCCGCGTTCACGACACAATCCGCAGTTCAACCAGAAGACCCTGCGCACAAAAGCTGCGGGCCGCGAGGATCGGCTACGTGCACTTGCAAAAGCTCGGAGGCTTGCGCCACGCGCGACGCGATTCTTCGAATATGGGGTGGCGTAATAGCTCGTTTCGTGGATTTGCCGACTACATGCAAACCTCGGAATTCGACGCCGGGTTACAGAGGCTGATCAAGTTGGCTCGGCAAAAACGGAGTGCATTGATGTGCGCGGAAGCCGTGCCTTTGCGTTGCCACCGTTCCCTCATCGCGGATGCGCTGACTGTGCTCGGGATCCGCGTTGAGGACATCATGAGCAAAAACCGCTCTACGTTGCACCGTCTGACTTCTTTTGGACGCGTGCGACACGGTCGCATCACATACCCCAGGAGCAAGGGCAGCCGGCTTCTATCGTCACGTTCGCACATCTCGGGAAAAAAAGGGACTGCCGGCGAGGAATGACAGGAATGAGGAATGGCATTAGTCAAGTACTTCTGTATCCCCTGCGATTCGAACCGATTTATCAGTATCGACTTTGGGGCGGCCGGCGTTTGGGCGACCTGCTCACCGCACCTCTGCCGAGCGGCCCTGGCGGCGAGGCGTGGATACTTAGCGATCGCGATGACCATCCGAGCCGAGTGGCTGAACTGTGCTACTCGGCCGGAGTGATGGTGCTCTCCAAACAGCATCCGCAAGTGATTCGCTATCGCTGCACGGAGCCGGTGTTGACGCCGGCGCTGCCGCAGGAACGCCACGGCATCATCGCCAACGCAGTGTTTCCCACGGGCATCGACCGGCGCGACGATCTCGGCTCACCGAACCGCTTCGACGTCTACTATGGGATGGCCGACTACCGGATTGGGGTGGCACGCCTTGATGTCCCAAATTTCTTGCCGTCAGAAGGAGTCGCCGACCCAGCGGAGGCAAAAAGTTAGGCGACCGATTTCGAGATTCAGAACCGTGAGTGAGACCTCTTCGACGGCGCCTCCACTGAAGGTGAGAAGAGAACGGAGGGATGAATGGCTCAGAAGGTTCTTGTGGTCGACGTGGGTGGGACTCACTTGAAGATTCTTGCGACCGGCCAACAGACGCCGCGGAAGGTTAAATCGGGACGAAAGATGACAGCCCGTCTGATGTGCAACTGGGTGAGGAGGGCAGCAAGCGACTGGCCATACGACGTCGCCGCGATCGGGTATCCGGGCCCCGTGGTGCACGATAAGCCCGTGCGTGAACCATACAATCTGGGTAAAGGTTGGGTCGGGTTTGATTATGCCAAAGGGCTCGGTTGTCCCGTAAAAGTAATTAATGACGCCGCCATGCAAGCAGTTGGCTCATACAAGGGAGGCCGGATGCTTTTTCTCGGGCTCGGTACCGGACTCGGTTCGGCAATGATTGTGGATGGCGTCGTCGAACCAATGGAGCTAGCCCATCTTCCTTACAAGAAGGGAAGAACCTACGAAGATTACCTCGGATTGAAAGGTCTCAAGCGGATGGGAAAAAAGAAATGGCGCCGGTATGTTGCTCGCGTCGTGGAAGAACTCCAGTCGGCGTTAGAGGCGGACTACGTCGTACTGGGAGGTGGAAAAGCCAAAACAATCAAATCACTTCCGCCAAAAGCGAGTTTGGGCGCGAATGGGAATGCATTCATCGGCGGCTACCGGTTGTGGTCGACGAAGCTAGATACGAGAAGCCACGTTTCGATCGAGTAGATCCAAAACCAACGGAAAATCTCAATCGATACCGCTCCGTCCATTATCCGCTCAGAATAGAGAAGAAGAAACCTCGGATGAACCTGGAGCCTTCTTGACGATGAAAACAGACTCACAGCAACTTGCGTCCCACATGCAATCACGAGAGGCTGGAACCTCTGACTCTTTTGTGTTCTTTGGCGCGACCGGAGACTTGGCGTATAAGCAGATTTTTCCCGCGTTGCAGCAGATGATCCTCCGCGACAATTTCAATCTGCCGATCATTGGCGTGGCGAAATCGGGTTGGACGATTGCGCAGTTACAGGCGCGAGTGCACGACAGTCTAGCGCAGCACGGTGGAATTGAAGAAAAAGCCTACGCCAAGCTCGTTCAATTGCTTCAATACATCGACGGCGACTACCAGGATCCGAAGACCTTTCAAAAATTAACCAAGGCTCTTGGTGAAGCGCGCAGTCCACTGCACTATCTGGCAATTCCTCCTGACCTCTTTGGATCGGTTGTACAGGCACTAGGAAAAGCCAACTATGCGGGGAATACACGGGTCATTGTTGAGAAACCGTTCGGGCGAGACCTGGCGTCGGCGCGAAAACTGAATGCGACCCTATATTCGGTGTTCCCTGAATCCGCGATTTTCCGAATCGATCATTTCCTCGGGAAAGAGGCGGTGGAGGATCTGTATTTCTTTCGGTTTGCCAACACCTTCCTCGAACCGATCTGGAACCGTCACTACGTCGATCATGTGCAGATCACCATGGCCGAACCTTTCGGCGTCGCCGGACGCGGACGGGTCTATGAGGAGAGTGGCGCCATTCGGGATGTCGTACAAAATCACCTACTTCAAGTCGTGGCTCTTCTCGCCATGGAACCTCCCACGGAGTTGACACCCCGAGCTCTGCATGACGAACAATTCAAAGTCTTCCGTGCGATCACGCCCATTGCAGCCGACGATGCCGTTCGGGGTCAGTTCGCAGGGTACCGCAATGAAAACGGTGTGGCTCCCGATTCCCAGGTCGAGACCTATGCAGCGGTTCGCTTGCATCTTGATTCCTGGCGCTGGACAGGCGTGCCTTTTTTGATCAGAGCAGGGAAATGCCTGCCAATGGACGCAACCGAGGTGTTTGTAAGACTGAAGGCTTCTCCCTTGCGAGAACAGATTTCTGACAGCAACTACTTGCGGTTTCGGTTGGGCCCTAATTTTTCGTTGAACTTAGGAGCACAAGTGAAGCGTCCAGGTCCGCAAATGCTGCCTATGCCAGTGGAGCTTTCCGCCGTCAAAAAAGACAAGACTGGGCAAGAGAGCCCATATGAACGTCTTCTGACCGATGCCATGCACGGGGACAAATTGCTTTTCGTTCGCGAGGATGTAGTGGAGGCTGCGTGGTCGATTGTCGATCCGATTCTTAACAACGCCGTGCCTCTGCTTACCTACAATCCGGGAACGTGGGGGCCTCAAGAAGCTGATGGCCTCGCTACGGATGTCGGGGGATGGCGCAACCCGGCACCCTAACTCCGCCTTTGGAACCCCAGACGTTTACCGTATCGAAATAGCTTTCTCCTTTTGCAGGGTCTGCGACACGGACAAAGAGAACAGAGGTATGGACCCGTATTCCCCCAAACGAGCAACCCCCGCTTGAGCAAGTTTGCCCCTAGGCGGTCGCTCGGTCAATAGTCCCGCCAGCTGTTTATCCACGGATTGCGGATAACTCGAAGTTCCGGTTCCTGTTGCGGTGTCGCCCCGAAATGCCGATTTCAGCCTCACCGTCCACCAGCCGATTCTTACGAATTATTTCTTACACTTTCGTGTCGTTTCGATTCTGATGTATTATCTCCGGTATCGCGCGCTAGTTGCCGAACTTCGCCCTTGCCGGAGAGCTCATGGATCGACGCAGCTTCTTGAAATCCGCCACCGCAACAGGACTCACAGTCGGTCTGTTCAAGGCCAGCGCCAACGCCTCCATCCCTGAACACAACTGGGACAAATACGATTGGGGATCAGGGCCTCCGGTTCCCGACCGGCTTTATCAGGGGCCCTTCCCACAGTACGGTCCCTGCGCGGTTGTTCCCGAGAGCGATGTCTCGATGATTACTTCGCCATCCAGGGAAATCGTCAGCAATTACGGCATGGGTCTCATCGTTTATGTTTCCGACGATACTGGACCGCTCAACATCCCCGGTCAGACCCAGGAACGAACTCTGGAGGATCTGATCAAGCTACCCTTCGTGCAGAAAGTCTACCTCCGTCCCAACTGGCGTGAGGTCCAGAAGCAGCCCGGCCGGCTCGACTTCGCGGAGTGGTGGAAGATTGCGTTCGATCTGGCTCGCCGCTACGACAAGCCCATCGGGTTCCGGGTCCAGCTGGAGAATCCCGACGTTCCCGAGCCGGGGATGCCGGACTTTCTCCTCAACAAGGTTCCCTACGTAAAGCTCAAAGGCGAGTGGAAGGGCAACCCCGCGGAAATGCGCTACAAGAAAGATAACCGGGTGCCGCGCTACGATCACCCGGCGTATCAGGTTGCGTTTCGTGAATTGAATGAGCTGCTGGCCGCCGAGCTCAACGGACATCCGCAGGTCGAGTTCATGGATACGATGATGTACGGCTTTTGGGGCGAAGGGCACACCTGGCCATACGAAGGCAATCCCTTCCCCAGCCAGTTGGTCGCGGAACAGACCTGGGCGTCCATGTTCGAGATGCAACTCGAACACTGGACCAAAATCCCGCTGGCTACGAACACGCAGCCCGACTTCAGTAACGTGGGCAACGCCGATATGCTGGATCGCACGATGCGCACCGGTAACTGGCTGCGTACGGATACGATCTTCATTGAGAACACTCAGATCGAGGCGTTGAGCTACCGTCCGCCTTGGGCCGCGGCGATCTGCGAGGTTGGCTTCACCACCGGCGATGCGAAAGAACTTCGCACCGACGAAGACGGAATTACCTACAACGAGCAGATCATTTCTCACGCAGCCGATGTCGGCGTCAACTATCTATCGGTGTGGAGTTGGCACAACCAATCGGCCCGCAGCATTTTGAGCTACTACGAGAGGTTTTCGGGGCCAATCGATGAGATGGCCCGCCAGATCGGCTACCGCATCCGGCCGTCGTTTATCTGGACTTTCAAGCGGGACGGAGCTAACGGTCTGGTGATCGGACTCGCAAACGATGGAATCACTCCCGTTCCTGGAGTGCTGCGCCTTGCCGTGTTCAATGAGGACAACAAGATCAACGTATCAGGCTGCGTCGATCCTGGGTATCCGAAGCCTACGGGCGTTCATCAAGCCATGGTGATGCTGCCTGCAGGCGTCCAATGGCAGGGTCTGCGGCTGAAAGCCGAGATCGAAGTTAAGGGCGTGCGTCATCCGGTCCGATGGGCGTGCCGGCAGAAGGTCAATTCGGATGGCTCATTGACGCTGCGCCACAATTACAAACCTGATCAGCCGTTGGTGTAGAGGCATAGGGCTTGCCGAAATGTCATCTGCTTTACACGCCTTCGACCCAAGCGGCTGACAGTCCTACCAAGACAATAGGAGCAATCCCTTGAGCCTGGACGTGAATCGTCGCGAATTCCTGAAGATCGCTGCTGGGGCCGGCGCCGCCCTGGCCATGCCAACTCCAGGACATACTGCTGTCTCCTCCTCCAAAATGATCGGCATCCAGGTGGGAGCAATTTCGTTTGTGGATGAAGGTACCGAGAGAGTCCTTGATGTGCTTCAGGAACGAGCCTGCGTGAATACCCTGTTTCTTGCGGTATTCACTTATGGTCGCGGCATCGCCGGAAGACAGATTCCGGGCCAGCCGCTGCCCGATCACGGCAAGCAGGAATACGATCTCAATTTTCACGGCGGGAACTTCGCCACCGCTCATTCCCAGTACTACAAGAACACAGTGATCAAGGACACTCGCGCGCCCGACCACGGCGACCTGGATATCTTGGCTGAAGTGCTCCCGGCGGCTAAGAAGCGCGGCATGAAGGTCATCTGCTGGCTCGAGGACGTGTTTCGCAATGACTTGCCGAACATCGGGAAAGTCCAGGAGCGGGACCTCTACGGGCGAAATGCCGAGACGCTATGCGTCAACAATCCCGACTACCGGAATTTCTTTACCGGCCTGGTCGAAGACTATGCCTGTTCCTATGACATCGACGGGATCATGTGGGGATCCGAGCGGCAGGGTGCGCTTTCGGACAGTCTTGGGGCCACACATGACACACCGCCGATCGATCCGGGTAACGTGACCTGCTTCTGTGAGTTTTGTCAGGCCAAGGCTAAGCAGCGCGGTATCAGTGCGGAGCGCGCCAGGCTGGGATTTCTCGAGCTGGAAACATTCGTTCGCTCGGCGCGCAGCGGCAAGCGCCCCGTGGACGGCTACTACGTTCAATTCTGGCGGCTCCTGTTGCGGTATCCCGAACTGGCTGCTTGGGAAATGCTATTCACTGACGGTCTTCGCGAAACTTACGCCGCAATATACAAAACCGTAAAAGCAGCGAAACCGTCAGTGCCGGTGGGCTGGCACATCTGGCACAACAATTCCTTCAATCCGATCTACCGCGCGGAACAGGACCTTCATGATCTCTCGAATTATTCGGATTTTATAAAGATCGTTATGTACAACAACTGCGGCGGCGAGCGGATGGCGCTGTATACAGACAATATCGGCTCGACACTTTATGGAGATCTCTCGAAACAAGGCTTGATCGATTTGAACTATTCGCTGATGGGATTCAAGGAAGGCAGCTACGATCAGATTCCTCACACAGGACTTTCGGCCGACTATGTCTACCGCGAGACAAAACGCGCGCTGGAGGGGGTTGCCGGCACGAACACTCGGATCTGGCCAGGCATAGATATCGATATTCCGACCGAGCCCAATAACAGCAAGTCCACGCCACAAAGCGTAAAGGAAGCAGTTCTGGCCGCTTTTCGCGCCAGCGCGCCCGGTGTGCTTCTATCCCGAAAGTATTCCGAGATGCGGCTTGCCAACCTCAGCGGCGCTGGGGACGCGATTCGCGAGTTGAAATTATAAGCGGTTGACGCCGGCTCGCCGCGATTAGTAACGAGAAGTCGGCTTATCGCCCGTAATTGTCAATCACTCTTAGGGCGTTTATCGGGACCAATGCGGAGGCATTACTTCTGGATTGTCTGTCACTCGGAACCAAGCGAAAAGACGTTGGGAATTGCGACATCCCCTGTTCGCCTATTTAGTCCAGTTGTTCCGGAAATTCAGGTCAATTGAAGCAGGATGAGTCGCGCCAATTCGCGGACGAGTACCACTGGTGCCTGAGATTGCGGGTGCAGGGTATAATCTTCGTCGCGATTGGATCATTCTCATGGCGCTTGCTCCAGGACTGCGTGCTCCAGGACTGCGGTCGGGGCCCAACGAGATTGTTGCCTCCGCCGGCGCAGGGGGCGTGGGTGAGCCGACCATCTTTCCGCAAACCCTGAACTGCGGGAACGCTTCGAGCGCGAGGCCCGCGCCATTTCCCAGCTCTTCCATCCGTATATCTGTGTTCTGTACGACATCGGCAAGCATGAGGTGCCGAATATCTTGTGCTCGAGTACCTCGAGGGCGAAACCCTTGGGGCTCGTTTGCGCAGAGGCCCGCTCCCGCCAGGTCCGCGGAAAACGCCGTTGACTGAGTCCGGGAGAGTTACTTTTGGATGCGCTTGGGTCGCAGGACTGCGAGTGTTTGGGAACCCCATTGTGATGGCTATCACAAGGAACATACCGATGCCTGTAATAGCTTTCCAAGTGTTGCGTTAGCGCACAGGACCTCACGCGGGGCAAATTTGAAGTGAGGAGACTACCCATGAAGAAAACTGGGAAACGTAGACGCTGTGCGGCGGGATTGCTCCTGGGTGGCTGGGCGCTGTTACTGGCCAGTGTGCCAACCTGGGCACAGAGCGCGGGCGACAAAACGCCCACTGAGCCGCCATCGCAGTATGCGGGCTCGGATGCCTGCAAGACCTGCCACGAGGCCATTTACCAAAACGGGTTCGAAGGCACCCCACACTTTAAAACCACCCTGAAAGACGGACACGGTTGCGAATCCTGCCATGGACCAGGCGCGCAACATATCGCGGGCGGCGGAGATGTCACCAAGATCGTGAGCTTCAAAGCCCTGTCGCGGGAGCAGTCGAATTCCCGCTGCCTGAGTTGTCACGGGGAGAGCCGGGAACAATCCCATTTTGCCGCTTCCGTCCATGCCAGTAGTGGTGTGGGTTGCGTGGACTGCCACTCTCCGCACCACGCCAATGAAGAGCAGTATCTGCTGGTCAAGAGTTCGCCACAGCTCTGTTATGGATGTCACACTGCAGCTAAAGCGGACTTTGCCAAGCCCTTTCACCACCGCGTGAATGAAGGCCTGGTGGAATGCAACGACTGCCATAACCCGCACGGCAGCGCTACCTTGCGGCAAACGCGGGCGCTGCCCAGCGGCGATGCTGTCTGCTACAAGTGCCACGCTGACAAGCAAGGGCCATTCGTCTACGAGCACGTCCCGGTGAAAACCGAGGGCTGCAGCAGTTGCCACACGCCGCACGGGTCCACCAACCCGCGCTTGCTGCGGGTAAGCCAGGTCAACTTGCTCTGTCTGCAATGCCACACCTTCCCCACATTGTCGCCACCATCGGGACCGGTGCACAACCAGTCGCAGAAATATCAGGCTTGCACCCTGTGCCATGAGGCCATTCATGGCTCGAATTTCAACACGGCCTTTCTCAAGTAAGGGAGAACATATGACTGCGCCAAAAAGACGTGCAATTCATACCCTGGCGGGTTCTTCCGGTCCTGCCGGGCGGCGGCCTCGTATTTTATTGAGCAGCTATCGATTTGCCTGGATGCTGGGCGTGATGTTAGTGGTGACAGGATTCGTTCTGGCGCAGTCTTCGGGAGCCGCCAGCGGTTCGTCGCAGGCGCAGGAAGGCGTCAGCAGCGGGGGCTACACCATTCACCAGTCTATCGAACTCGGGTATCGCTATACCGATCAAACTGGAAGCCACGGCATGTACGACACCCTGGTGAACCTGCACAGCGGTCCACGCGTGCTGGAGCAAACCTTGTCCATGCGATCGCAGACGCACGAGGCTCCGCTGTTCGACAACCTGTTCATCAGCAGCTTCGGTTGGGGCGGCGACCCGAACAACGTCCTGCGCATGCGGGTGGACAAGAACAAGTGGTACGATTTCCGGGCCAACTTCCGGCGCGACCAGAATGCTTTCGACTACAACCTGCTGGCCAATCCACTGAATCCGTCGACCTCGACTCCTTCGGTGCCGGTGCTCAATACTCCTCACCAGTTTGAGACCCGACGGCGCATGAGCGATGTTGACCTGACCTTGCTTCCGCAGTCGAAATTCAGCTTCCGCCTGGGGTATTCGCGTAACAACATGACCGGGCCTTCCTTCAACAGTTTCCATGAAGGCACGGATGTGCTGCTCTTCCAGAACTGGAATACCACTGTGAACTCGTACCGCCTGGGGGTGGATTGGAAGGTTGCGCCGAATACGGTCCTGAGCTACGACCAGTCTCTGGACTATTTCAAGGGAGATACGAGCTGGCAGCTGGCCGCGGCCAGGCGGGCGCTCTTGCCGGGTGGGACGGATACGACTGTGCCCTGCGTTCCGGGCTTCGGAAACTGCGTGGAACTAGGCTTACCGTTCGATACCGTAAACCGGTTGCCGTGTTCGGTACCAAGTACTGCAACCAGCTTGATTGATCCGACGGGAACGCTCACCAACATTGCCTGCAACGGTTACTACAACTACAACCGCAATCAGAAAATTCGCACCTCGGCCCCCACGGAGCGGATCAGCCTGAGGAGCCGGACGTCACGGCTGGAGTTCACCGCCTCGTATGTCTACAGTTCGGCAAAGATGAACACCCCCTACAATGAATTTTTCAACGGGCTGGTCGCGCGGACCTTCACCCGCCAGTACACGATTTCGGGGCCGGCGAGCGCCAACCGCATCTCGAATGTGCTGGATGCCAGTGCGACAATCAACGTGACGAAGAGTTTCCGCCTGGTCGACACTTTCTACCTGTGGGCGTACCGAATTCCCCAGAACTTCGCTTCCCTGGAGACGGACTGGAACATTCCTGGGAGCGGAACCTGTGCCCCGCCTGCCTGCTCGCTCCTGGTCCCGATCAGCGGAATCACGCCAACCACAACCCCCAGCTTGACCCAAACGTCGTTCAACCAGACGCTAAAAAGGAATCAGATCGAACTGGATTGGGACATCTCGAAGAAAGTCGGAGCGCACGTCGGCTTTCGCTACGGCAATAGAGTATTAAATCATTTCCTGGATTTCAGCACCGCAGACATCGACCACATCCCCGTCAACGAGTACACCGTTCTGGCCGGATTTTGGGCAAGGCCGACTCACTCCCTGCGGCTGAACTTCGACTGGGAGCATACCAACAACGACAACACCTTGTTCCGCATGGCGCCGCGTAAGCAGGCATGGTATCGCTTCAACACCAGCTACACACCCAAGCCATGGGCGGTTCTGGGAGGATCGGTCAATATCCTTGAGAGCAAGAACGACGACATGCTGACCAACTACCGCGGCCACAATCGCAACTACGGATTCACCGCGTCGCTGACGCCAAGAGAGCGTTTTGGCGTGGACCTGACATCCAACTACAACGACGTCCTGCAGAACGCACTGATTTGCTTCAATGACACGCCGCCGACGGGGGTAGTTCTTCCCATTCCACTGAATACGCTTTGTTCGCCGGTGGATCCGGGCAATCCTTCGCTGCTCGATTCGTTTTATGTGAACAACACGCATTACGGCATGGGCACTATCATGTTCAAACCCATCAAACGCGTGACGGCAAACCTCGGCTACAGCATCACCAGCGTGGGCGGGAAGACTCCGCAGTTCAACATCCTGCAACCGGACGGTTCGTTGGCCTACAACTACCACCAGCCGGTGGCAAACCTGAGCGTGGACCTGGGCCACAACGTGCTGTGGAATACAGGTTGGAACTACTACCAGTACAACGAAAAATCATTTGTCGGACCGACCGCGCCGCGCTACTTCCATGCCAACACCGCGACCTTCTCGGTACGGTATGCCTTTTAGTGGCGTTGCCTGCCCCCGGGCGGCGGGGGTGCCGCCTTTCTTCGTTGGTTGGCGTAACATCGCCATAGCACTCATAATCCTGCCCCCAGGGGACGAAGGACTCCAAGCTCGCTGCCCAAATCGGGGTTTTGAGTGCTAACGCCTGTTAGCGACAGTTAGCGGTCTCTCACCTTTCGCGCAGTGCAAAGGAATGCCGCCCAAGCAGCGGGCGGCATTGGTTGTGGATGACGATGGTTTCACATAGTTCACCTTGTCGCTGGTTGGGCCAGCCAGCCATGCACGTTGCCCGCATCGTCAAACCAGTTGCCGACCATCTGGCCGGCAGCGTTAATGCCCCATGCCGTCGAGTACGCTGCACCCGGATAATCGATACTGGTGAAGGTGTCTCCTACCTTCAGAAAACCGTGCGCGATATTGTTTACATACCCTGCCCCAACAATGTCGCCATAGGCATTGATACCCTGTGGCTGCGTCAAAAACACGTCCGGGAAAGGCGCATCGAAGCTGGTGAACTCTCCCTTCGAGAAGACAAAACCAGAGGTTTGCGTGCCCCCTGGGCCTCTATCCCACACCCCCACAAAATCGCCGCGAGCATTGATCCCTGTGAGGCCCGTGTCTCCTGCACCAGGAAAGGTCACCTCTGTAAAGTTGCCATCTTTCCAAATGAAACCGCCCTCGTAGAGGAAATTCCATTGGGAATCGTAAAGATCCCAAACACCCGCGACCGTGCCGGATTCGTTGATGTCCCACCCATAGGTGAGGGTAGCACCGGGAAAATCGAGGAGCGTCACCCCCCCGTTGCGGAGCAGGAATGCATGGCATGTGACATCGTCACAGTCCCATCCGACCACGTCGCCGCGATCGTTGATCTTATAAGCATCACTGTAATCGGTGCCCAGAATTGTTTCTGGCGCCAGGGGAATGAATTTGCCCTTCTGGATGAGCAGGGCATGTCGATTACCGTCTTCGGTGTCGTAGGAACCAACGATCTGGCCGTGGTTGTTAATGCCGCGCGTGCGCGTTCCAAAGCCGCCGGGATAGTCAATGCTGGTGAACTGGAATTGGGCATAAGTGAAAGTGACGGATGCGAATAAAACTACTGCGAGCAACATGAACTGCCTCCAGCGCGCCGAGGAACATCTCGACGCGCCGAGAGGTCTACCGACAACTAGCCAGACGAGACGCCTGATGTCCGCCGATGGCAATTTCCCTATTGCGCCCCCACCGGTCCGCTCAAGACTCTGGCGTCCCGCAGTTTCCGCGCGGCATTCCTTCTTTCAAGGCTGCATCACTCTCCTCGCACCGTGACCGCCGGTTCTTTCCGCAAACTGGCCAATGGCTCCTGATTCCATTCTGGGGGCGGCGGATCGGGTGCGAATAATCCTGGGCCTCGTCGAACCGCAGGACGGAGCCTGGGCCCG
>JAIQEU010000024.1 GCA_020073665.1 Terriglobia bacterium | reverse complement strand
AATGCACAATCGTGTTCTTGACTTAGGTATCTCATAAGCTATAGGATGAGCGACATTTATAACTTCATATTTTGGCGGTACAGGAAAGAGCATGGTCACGAATTCACAATCCGAGAACGAAGGGAGCAGGTTCGTGGAGTTTCGCCGCAAGGTGCGCGCCGCGGAAGTGCTTTCGGCTGCAATGGAACAGCTGTTGAAGTCGATCCAGTTCACCGGCCGGGTCAGCGTCGTGGTGCAGAACGGCCGCGTGCTGAAATCCGGCTACGAGGAGGGCTATTTCCGGCAACGATCGGAGGCAGCGGTTTAGGACCGCGCTCGTCGCATAAGGCACTCATAACTAAATAATCCAAGCAGGCCATCGTAAGAGAAACGAGCCCTGTGACCGAGCAATCGGCGCAGGGCTTTTTTAGTTGCTCGTCGTCGGTCGTCAGAACAACGCAATTCATGACTTATTCATAGGACTCATCTATCGCGTTTATGGAGGCAATATGAAGGCAATCATGGAAGTGGAAATTGTTGCTTTGGAACTGAAATATTGCGAGCGCTGCGGCAACTTGTGGCTGCGCGAGCAAGGGACCGAGGAGGTGTATTGCGAGACGTGCGTGGCGAAGATGTCCGAATCGGCCGCGCACCGGCTTCGAATCAAACGGCAAAGCGAGGTGGAACATTACTCAGACATGGAAGGCTTCTACAACCGGCGGGCACTGATCTGCGGCGAGGGAGGGAATGCATGATTAGCGCGGTGATTCCTGACTTAACCGCAGTGGCGGTGCTCCTGGAGGGAGAAGAGGAAGCCATAGCCGTGGCGGGCACACCTGAGCCGTCGCCAGCGGAGGGCGAAGCAGCGAGACCGTACGCGGCCGAGTACGTTCCGGCGGATCCGGGATTGTGGCTTTACCGGGAACGGACGGTGGCCCTGCTGAAGAGGTATCTGCATCTTTCAGTGGAAGTTGGACGGCTGCCCTCGCTGCTGGGGCGAGAGTTTTTTCGCTCGCGAGTGACGTCGTACAAGGCATCCACCTTCGAAGATACGGTGATCTTCGTGCACGACGTGGAGCGCAGCCTGGAGAAGTTGGACCGGTTCGAACAGGAACTGGTGGCGACCATCATCTTGGAGGAGTACTCACGCCAGGAGGCGGCGAGGTTGCTGAACTGCGGGATGCGCACGATTGAACGCCGCCTGCCGGAAGCGTTAGACCGGCTGAGCGAAACGTTTCTGCGGGGCGGGATTCTGAACGCGCTGGTGGACGCGAAAACCGAGCCGGGGAAATCTTGTCAAGAGGGGGAAGGCTGTGGAAATCTCTCAAGTTGCTGCATTGATTGCGAAAATAATCGGGATTATGCATTTGAAGCAAGGTACACTGCTTCGCATAAGGCGAGTCAGGCGAAGGAGTGTGCATCATGCCTTGGACTTCATTCATTGACATTTTACTAGTTGCAGTCGCTGCTATCACTCAGGCGGCGACCGGGATTCTGGGGTGGCGAGTGACCACACACGAGTTAACGCAGAAGCAAAAGAACATATATGAAGCGATGTTCGTAGGCTTCGCTGTTCTCGGAGTAGTGGCCACAATCCTGGTCGCGTATAGAGGTGCCAACATAGGGGCGGATATAGCAGAGATCAAAAGGGGGCAAACCGCCGAAGGAAAGAAGTTGACGGAGATGCAGCAACAATGGGAGGACAAATTCTCATCTCAGGCCTCAACATCTATTGGCAGCCCTGTCAGCACAAAGAAATTGCCGCATATGCAAAACGGCTTTCAATCTGGCGATGGATTTTTGCAAATAGCCGAGATCACTCCGCATGATCCTCTGCTTGCCGCTAACGCTCCGATTGCTTTCAATGTCTATGCCCGGAATGCTAGTCAGCAGCCCGTGAAGGAAGCAAGTGCAGTCTATAGTCTGGCCATAATTGATCTTCAGCGAAAGCCGCCGCAGTGGACGGACAAGAAAGTGGTCGCCAACTTCGATGAGACAGTCGTGAAGCCGTGGAAGTCAGAACTGAAAGCGAAAGGGATGAAGGGAACTGAAATCGGAGTAGGGAAGGCCACGTGGGGAACCCTTTCGTTCGGGCCAATTGACCAAGATTATGTGGATGCCATCGAGACTGGTAAGGTCAAACTCTACGTCCTTGGCTATGCCCAGTGGAAAACCATGACAGGTCATCGACTGGACACTTCGGAGTGCGCCATCTTGCAGCCGCCTGGTCATGATACGGCTACACGTGATCTCGTGTGGAACAGGTGCGAAATTTAAGCAGCCGTGAGTTCTTTGTATTCGAGGTTGTCAGATTGAATGAGCTTCATCATGGTGTCACGGAACAGAAACGGGTTCTTTCGATTGTCAAAGCGCCATACCATTTCGTCGAGATAGGCCGCGAGATGCTTCGCGGAAACTTTATGCCATGTGCCCACGATCCCGCGCTTGAGCAGAGAAAAGGCCGACTCCACGCTGTTGGTGTGGAAGTCACCGCGCACGTACTCTTTCTTGCTGTGATTGACGGAGTGATGTTTCTCTGCCGGTACGCCAGCGTGTTTCATAGCGAACGGGTATACGCCGAGATCGTCGGTAACGATTACGCTCACGTTCCCGCTGATGTTCTCCTGGATGTACTTCGCCAGCGTGCCGGACTTCGCGTCCTCCGCATGGAAGAAACGGAGTGGGCCTTTGCGCTCACGGATTCCGATTACTACTTCCTTGGCCTTCTTGCCAGCATAGACGCCCCAGCCGATTTTCTTTCCGCCTACGTAGGTCTCGTCCATCTCCACGGTGCCATCAAGTTTCGGCTCTCCGGTCTGCTCAACTGCGTGCCTGATTCTGTGGCAGAGATACCAAGCTGTGCGATAGTTGATTCGCAGCATGCGCTTAAGCTGGTTTGCGGACATTCCCTTGCGGGACTGGCAAATCAGATACACAGCCAAAAACCATTTCGTCAGCGGCAGGTGGGTATCGTGAAAGACGGTGCCAGCGGTGGCCGAGAACTGATAGCGGCATGAATCACAATCGAACTGGTCGCGCTTCAAGATCGACGAGATACGCTCACTCCCGCACTTCGGGCAGCGCACGCCATCACGCCAGCGCAAACGTTCAAGGTATGTGCGGCAGCGCTGGTCATCCGGGAACCGTTCTACCAACTCGCAGAGGTCAATTGCTTCTGTCATAAGGTCACCATGCCAAAAAAGAAATCAAAGAAGCATCCGATGGAGATGACGGACGAAGAGGCACTGAAGCACCTCTTCCATCCTGAGATCGTGAAGGCAATCCGTAAGCACGTAAAGGGCCAAAATAATCGCGACCTAAAACCAGTTTCACAGAAGAAATCATCATGAGGAATAGTACCAGACTGGCAACCTTGTGTCAAGTGCATAATCTCGAAAATAATTGTGAAAAGTGTGGCGGAGTTTACCCCTCGGATGTGATATTCTAAAAGAAAGGGTAGAGAAAGTAACAATAGCTCAGGAGTAAGGCGAGCAAACGGCATTCATAGCGGGTTTCATACAGGGCGCGCTCTAGAGCGTGCCCTTTCCTTTTTCCGCAGAAATGTCTGGGGGCGAGTTGGGAACCATGAAGAAAGCCGCAAACAAGACGGGGCGCAAGGGCGCGAAGGCAAAGGCGCGGGCCACTAGGGCGCGGAAGCCAGTTGATCTGGAAGCGGTTCGCAAGGAAATCACCGGCCTGGTAGGCAATGAGGCCGTCAGCATGGTGGAAACCACGATGGCGGAAGTAGAGAAGGGCCACTACGCCGCGATGAAATTCCTGTTCGAGATGATCGGGCTGTATCCGACGACGGGGAAGGAAGAGGCGGGGAGTGGAGAATCGATCGCGAGCCGGCTGATTCGGCGTCTTGGACTGCCGGAAGATCCCAGGGTGGAAACTGAAGTAACGAATGCGGGTAAGCCAGAGCCGATGGTGGCGGCCGAGGATGCCGTAGAATGAAATCGTCGGCCTCGGACTTCGTGGAGCAGGCGTCCGCCAATGCGTTTGGGGGCAGAAGCCGCGAAGTCTTTGCGAGGATGGCAAAGATCAAAAGGCCGGCGAACCTCGACACAGACTTGGAAGCGAGCGCCCGGTTGGACAGCCGAATGGACATGACATGGGTTACCGGCCGGATCGCGGTCGGGGGTGGAATCTGGAACGGGGACAACATGGCGGCGGTGAGGCGTGCGGGAGTGACGCACATCATCGACATGCAGATCGAGTTCGACGACACGGCGCTGGCCGACCCGCACGGCATCAAGGTGTTATGGAATCCCGTTGATGACGATTTCCAGCCGAAGCCGCCTCAGGTCTTCCAGCGGGGCGTGGATTTTGCGCTGGAAGCTCTGGACGAAGAAGGCACAAAATTGTTTATTCACTGCGCCGCCGGGGTGCACCGGGCCCCGATGATGGCGCTGGCGGTGTTGTGTTCGCTCAGTTGGAAGCTAGGCGAGGCCATCCAGTTGATCGAGACGCGGCGCCCGGTGGCGGACTTCGCTGACGTGTACGTGCGCAGCGTGGAGCGGTTTCTGGAGTTGCAGGGGACAGGTCGCAGATCGCGGGTGTAGATAGCAGGCTACAGGTCGCTTGCAGCAAGTCACGGGTCGCAGGTCGCAGTAAAATCCAAAGACAACATTGAGCGCGGGATCGGGTTTTGATCTCTTAGCTGGGCAGCGGATGAGTTGGCCCAGTGACGCGGTGGTGTGCTTGATCGCTTCGCGAACTGCAGGCCGAGTGCCTTGATGGCCAGTTCGAGATGGGGAAATGGCAATGAGCGAGGGAGGAATTATGTTGGACGCGCGCCGCCCGTTGGGGCGGCTTTTCTACTTGCTGCTGTCGGTGCTGGGGCTGGTGGTGCTGGCGCAAGCCGCAGGGTCCGGACCCGCGATGACCACGATCAGTGATGTCGTGTACCGAGCGGACGGCATGCCAGCCACGGGGACTCTGTTGCTTTCGTGGCCGACGTTCAGCACGGCGGGCGGGCAAGCGGTGGCGGCAGGAACGAAAAGCGTGACCCTGGGACCGCAGGGAGTGCTGGCGGTGGACCTGGCTCCCAACAGCGGCGCCAGTCCGGCAGGAACGTTCTATACCGTCGTTTTCCAATTGGATGACGGAGTGAAGACCGAATACTGGGCAGTCCCGACGACGTCTCCGACCACGCTGGCAGCGGTGCGGACCACGCTAGGCCAGACGGGATCGGCGGCACAGATGGCGACGCGGCAGTATGTGGATGGAGTGGTAGCAGGCAAGGCCAGCGATGCAGTGGTCGTCCATTTGTTGGGGAGCGAGACTATCGCAGGCGCGAAACAGTTCGCCGCGCCGCCGAGCGTGCCCGCGCCGCTGCAGCCGACGGACGCGGCCAACAAGGCGTACGTGGACGTTGCCGTGGCGAACGTGGGCAGCGGGTCTTACGTGAGCAAGGCCGGCGACGCGATGACCGGCCCACTGATGCTCAGCGGGGATCCCACAGCACCAAACCACGCCTCTAATCGACATTACGTGGACACGAGCCTGGCGGCCAAGGCGAACCTGGTGGCGGGAGTCGTGCCCGCGAGCCAGCTAGGCAACGGAGCCTCCGATGGCACGCTCTGCCTGAAGGGGGACTCGAGTTGGGGAGCATGCGGCGGAAGCAGTAATGCAATTTCGATTCAGAACGTTCCGGTGGATGCCGGCGCACCTTCTGACAACCAAGTGATTACTTATGAGGCGGTGAGTGGGAAGTACAAGCCGAAGCCGGGCGGCGGAGTCACCGCCGGCATGCAAGCGGTGAAGTACGCGCCGGACTTCAGTTGGACGCAAACGCCGTCCACCGACCTGAGTGGGGCGGGAGCGAAGACCGTGAGCCTGGCCGGATGCGGGCCCGGGGTTAAGGGATCGGAGCCGGAGTATTACGTTTACATCTCAGGAACGGGAACGCCGGAGGCAGTCAAGGTAAGCGGCGGCACGTGTAATGGAGACGGAGCGCCTGGGACATTGCAATTCACCACCGCCTATGGACATCCGGCCGGCTACAGCATATCGAGTGCGTCGAGCGGGTTGCAGGAAGCGCTGATCGCGGCGCGCATCGTGCCCACGAATCCGACGGGAACCTCCCAATCGGGAAAAGTAATCGCACCGCCGGGTGAGTTGAGGGCGTACGCGAGGATTTCGATCCGGGCTTCCAACGTCACGGTGGATTTTTCTGGTTCCATCGTGGAGTGCCACATGGCGGACACCTGCATATTTGCCGGCGACCCGTATAACTCGGGAACCTTTCAGAGCATTACGCTGGTCAACCCCCGAGGCCGTCCGATGGTGGTCAACGGCAGTAAACCTTTTATCGAGGTCAATGCGCTCAAGACCAGGATTTTCAATGTCTCTACACGAGCAGCGGCGAACGGCGCGTATTTCTCCAGCTACGTCCAAGTAGATGGCGATGAGGCTTTCCTGCTGGACGGGCTGGATACCGCGCTGGGGTCGAGTGGTTCCAACTACGGGGTGCGCTGTGATGCGACGCGCTGCGACCCGGTGATTTCGGCTCCCGGCCCATTCGCGGCGAACGGGGACGCGGTGGGTTGGCTGAAGCATCTGAACATTACGATGCAGTGTACCGGAAACGGCGTGGACTGGCAGTCAGGGAATCCATTATGACGCTGGAAGACGAAATCATCGGCAAGCAAGTCCTGAGCAAGCAGTCCCTCGTCCTGCGAGTCACCGACAGCGACTTTCAGCGTGAGGTGCTGGAAAAACTGAGCCGGTTGGAAGCCAAGATGGAGATGCTGGTAGGGGGTCCCCAGCCGGGCCGGATGAAGGCCGCCGAGGATCGCCTCATGGTGCTGGAAAAAAGCGACGTTAGACGTGGCGTCTATGATCGCCTGGTGAACGCCGCCATTGCGTTCGTAATCAGTGCGGCCATCGCGATGCATGACCATTTGTGGGTTAAGTAGTCAATAGTAAGGAGTCGGTAGTCGGCGGATCACTACCTCCCATTTCCGCCTTAGGTCATCAAGTTCGGAAAATCAAATCCAAAACAAAACAACTTAATCGAGGAGAACAGCAATGAATTTCTTATCCAAGCTGCTGCAGGGAATTTCTTTTGTCCCGGCTGTGGTCAGCGCGATTGAAGGCCTGTTCGGCGGACGGTCGGGTGCCGACAAAAAAGATGCGGCAATGTCTTTTGTGCAAGCCGCACTTTCTATTTCCGATGCCGTCACCAACCGGCAAATCGTGGACGAGGTCAAGTTCAAGGAGGGTTTATCCAAGGTGATCGACGGGACAGTGGAATGTCTCAACTCATCGATCTGGGCAAAGACCCAACCCTAGGCCTCAAGGTTCGCAGGCTTGAGGTTTACGGGAAACAGAAATTCAAGAGGAGGAGCAACGTGAAACGAGGAACCAGTTTAGTCGTTCTTCTGACGGTGATCACGGCGGCCTGCATTCACAAGCAATCCGGGCCGGTTTCGCCGTGGGAACGTGTCAACGTGAATATGGCCGCGCTAGCGCAGATCAATGAGGACGTCGCGAAGGGCCTGATCGCAGCGCAGCAGGCAGGTGCGATCTCGGCACAGCAGGCGGCGCCGATTCTGAATTACCAGGAACTCGTGGCCAAAGACCATACCGCGCTGGAGAACATTCTGGCCGCCGGCTCCGTTAAGGCGGCAGGCCAGTCAATCCAGATTCAGGCGCTGCTCAGCGAAATCAAGAACCAGGGGACGGCCCTGATTCAGTCAGGCGGACTGGGAATCAAGAATCCGAAAAGCCAGCAGACGTTCGCCCAGGATTTGCAGGTGATCATCAGCCTAGCGAGCGTGGTCCTGGCCGACTACCAGTTGGCTGAGGGGAAATAACATGGCAAAACTCGATGCAGCAGGAATTGCGAATTTGATCGCGGAGATCCTGGCGGCGATCACAGCCGTGGGTCCCGCCGGTCTCGATCTCTACCTGAAACTGGAGTCGCTGCTCACCCTGGGGCCGGACGAGCAGGCAAACGTGGCGGGAGCCATCAAGGCTGGGCTGGCGGCTGACGCGGACACGATCGCAGCCATCGAAGCCTGGAAGCAGCAGGTCGGGCTCTGAGACGAGCCTGGCCTACCCGACGTCTTCGCCCCAGTTCTCCATCGTCTTCTTGACGTAGGCCATGAACTGGTCGGCGACGGCGCCATCAATCAGCCGGTGGTCATAGCCGAGCGTCAGGTGCACGACGGAACGGATGGCAATGGAATCGTTGCCGTCCTTGTCGGTAACGACCACCGGAGACTTGGTGATTCCGCCCACACCCATGATGGCCGCGTTCGGCTGGTTAATGATGGGCAGCCCGAACACCGCACCGAACTGGCCAGGATTGGTGATGGTGAAAGTGGAGCCTTCCACCTCCGACGGCACCAGCTTCTTGGTGCGGGCGCGCTCGCCGAGATCGGTGATACCGCGTTGCAACCCCAGAAAATTCAGATCCCCGGCATTTTTCAGGACGGGCACGATCAATCCCCAATCGAGAGCCACTGCAATGCCCACATTGATGTTGCGGTGATAGCGAACGCTGTCGCCTTCGAGCGAAGCATTGACAATCGGGTACTGCTGCAGGGCGATGATGGCGGCGCGCACGAAGAACGGCATGAAAGTGAGGCGGACGCCATGCCGCTGTTCGAAGCCGGACTTCATTTTGTTGCGCAGGTTGACGATGCGGGTCAGGTCCACTTCAAACATGCAGTGGACGTGCGCGCTGGTGCGGCGCGACTCGATCATGCGCTGAGCGATGATCTTCCGCATCTGGGTGAGAGGGACCAGATCGCCAGGAATGGGCGCCGGCGCAGGTGGCGCACTCGGCCTCGATGGAGCCGCAGCACTGCTCGCGGCTGCGGGAGCGGCGGCTGGCCGTTCCAAGAAGCTCGTGATGTCCTGCTTGGTGATGCGGCCACCCAGACCGGTTCCCGGAACTTGCGACAGGTCGACATTGTTCTCGCGCGCAATCTTGCGCACCAGCGGCGAGGAACGCGCGTGATCGCCCTCTTCCTCTTCGCTGATGTCTTTGGCTTCGGCTGCAGGCGCGGCCGGTTTCTCGGCAACCGGCACCTTTTTCTCGGGGGCAGCGGGCGCGGCCTGAGCTGCGGGTGCGGCCTTGGCCGGAGCAGCGGCAGCTTCACCATCAGCGGCAATGGTCCCAACCACGGTATTCACCTGGACGGTGGCGCCTTCGGCAACTTTAATGTCCTGCAGGACGCCGGAAGCGGGCGCGGGAATTTCAGCGTCCACTTTATCGGTGGAAATCTCAAACAACGGCTCGTCGCGCTGCACCTTTTCGCCGGGCTTCTTCAGCCACTTGGTGATGGTCCCTTCAAAAATCGATTCGCCCATCTGGGGCATGACGATGTCAGTCGGCATAAGTCCCTTCCACATGGCTCCGGTTAAGAATCCTGAGCCATTGGCAATCCTCGATTATATATAAGGAGTTGCGAGCTCGCTGGAAGCTAGTCCTAGTCCTGGCCCTCTTTTTTCCCGGCGCCAGGCGAAGCTGCCGACGGGGGATTGACCCCAAACGATTTCTTCCAATATTCCCGCACTCCGGCCGGCAGCTTTTCGATGCGGGAGAGGAAGCCGGTCACCTTCCACATGTCCTGTTCGCTCAGCACCTTGCCCCAGGCAGGCATACCGGTATAACGGATCCCGGTGCGGATGGAATAGTAAATGTGCCATTCGGGGTCGTCGAGCGGCTCCAGCACAATCTGAGGAGCTGGCGGGTAGAGCGAATGCTGCAACGCACTGGGCTTCAAGTCGAGCCCACCGTGACACAGCGCGCAATTCATCGTGTAAATCTTCATGCCGTCGATAAGGTTGTCGTCGGTGGGCGCCAAAGGATTGTTAACCCGGGGCGCCTGCCGCTCCATGGAGGCGTCCATCGCACTGGTGGCAATGCGCCGCTCGAGGTCAGGAGGCGTTGCGTCGGCATTGGTGGGCATGAAGCCAAGCAGCAGGAACGCGATGCCTCCCAAGGCAGCCAACGCCACGGCGATCACAATTCCCAGAATGATGTTGCGCATTTCCCCTCCGAACAACCGGTCAACTTGAGCGGTTGGCAGTACTAGTATGCCTTTAGCCGGCGTGCCTCGCGCACCACATCGCTCACTTTGGGCAGGAAATATTCTTCCTGCGGAGGCGAGAACGGCACCGGCGAATCTTGTGCGGTGATGCGCACAATGGGGCCGTCGAGCGAGTCGAAAGCCTCTTCATTGATGATGGCGCTGATTTCGCCGGCAAGGCCGCCGGTGCGAACATCTTCGTGCAGCAGGATCACTTTGCTGGTCTTGTGCACCGTCTGGGCGATGGCCTCGCGATCCAGGGGCGACACCGTGCGCAGGTCAACCACTTCCAGGTCAATGCCTTCTTTGGCCAGGATCTCTGCGGCCTCCAGCGCAACGTAGACCATAGCAGCGTAGGTGATGACGCTCAGATCGCGGCCCTCACGGGCGATGCGGGCCTTGCCCAGCGGCACGATGTAGTCCTCAGCCGGCACCTCTTCTTTGATGCGGCGATAGAGGTATTTGTGCTCGAAAAAGATGACCGGATTGTTGTCGCGGATTGCGGCCTTGATCAGCCCCTTGGCGTCGTAGGCGCTGGCCGGGCAGACAACCTTCAGTCCGGGCGCGTGCACAAACCACATCTCCGGATTCTGCGAATGAAAGGGGCCGCCGTGCACGTTGCCGCCGCTGGGCCCGCGAATAACCATCGGCGCAGGCGCGCCCCAGCGGTAGTGGGCCTTGGCCACCATGTTGACGATCTGGTTGAAGGCGCAGCCGATGAAGTCCATGAACTGGAACTCGGCAACGGGGCGCATGCCGGTAAGCGACGCGCCGAAGGCCGCTCCGACAATTGCCGACTCGGCGATGGGCGTGTCAATCACGCGCTCCGGGCCAAAGCGGTCAATGAAGCCGTCTGTGACTTTGAAGGCGCCGCCGTAGACGCCGATGTCTTCGCCAAGGCAGAAGACGGCGGGATCGCGCTCCATTTCCTCCCAGATTCCCTGGCGGATGGCTTCGAGATAGGTGAGTTGGGGCATAACAGATGTCACTTCAAATGCACAGCTGCTTCGGTTCGCTTGAGGCCGGCGGTGTTTCCAGTTCGCACTTTCGGCGTCCCATACTTCGGCTTGACCTCGTGGCAGCCCGCTCCGCAGTACACCCCACCTGCGGCGGACTCGGGTTCAGGCATCGGTGAAGCCACCGCAAAGTCGCGATCCGCTTCCAATTCGCGATCCACATCTGCGATCAGCTTAAGATTCTCTTCCCCCGTCAGCCACTTCTTCACGCTCACCAAGTAGTTTTCAAACCGCGCAATGCAGTCGCGCTTCTTCCAATATTCGAACAGCGGCTTGGGCACATACTCGGCGGCGTCGTGGATGGCGTGGCCCTTCATGCGCATCATCTTGGCTTCTATAAGCGTGGGGCCTTGGCCGCGGCGGGCACGCTCGCAAGCTTCGTGGGCGGCATCGTAAACCTGGCAGGCGTCGGTGCCATCGACAATCACTCCAGGGATGCCATACGCGATGGCGCGTTCGGCCAGGTCTTTCACCCGGAACTGCATATCGGCAGGAGTGGAGTATCCCCAGAGATTGTTTTCGACGAACAGCACCAGGCCGAGATCCTGCACCGCGGCGAAGTTCAGGCCTTCGTAGGTGACGCCCGTGGATTGACCGCCATCGCCGATGTAAGTCATGACTGCGATGTTGCGCCCCTGCAGGCGCGCGCCGAGGGCCACGCCGGACAGCACCGGAATAAGATCGCCCAGGGTCGAGATTGGCGCCACCACGTTGCGTTTTGCGATGTCGCCAAAATGAGAAGAGGCATCGCGACCCTTGGTCGGCGAGCCGGCCTTGGCCATGTATTGCATCATGATGTCGCGGGCGGAGAAGCCTCGCACCAGCATCGAGCCCTGGTTGCGGATCATGGGGCCCATCCAGTCGTCCGGCTGGAGCGCGTAGGCCGAAGCGCATGAGCAGCCTTCCTGGCCGAGACCAAAGTAGACCCCGCCGACGACTTTGCCCTGCTTGTAAAGATTTTCCAGCGCGGTCTCCATTTTGCGGTTCAGGAGCATCCAGCGGTAAATCTCAATGGACTGTTTCTTGTCGAGATATTTCGATTCACGGATGGGTGGGACGGGCGCGCTGAGGTCGCCTTTGACCTCGTAGCGGACTTCATCGCCGGCGCGGACCTGGCGCAGAGTGAATGCCGGCTTCTCGAGGCGGTAGTCGAGGATGGTATAAGTGCGTTGAGAGGCGGCCTGCGGCGCGGTCGAGCCTCGGCTGCGCCCATTAGAACTGGAGCGCGCAGGAGCTTTGAGAGCCTTTTTCTTCTTCGCCATTCTTGGGAATCGCCAGCAGCCAGGTGCTAGAGAATGCTACCTCGTACAGCCCGATTTGGCCAAACACGGGGCGAGGCGCCCGCGTCCACATGAGCCGGCTACGCCCAGAATGTATCTTCTTCCTCGTGCAGTCGGCGCAGCTCGGCCGGCGGTTGCATTGGGACGCCGACCGACTGGCCCAGGAGTGCATCTAGCGTCTCCAACCACAAGATCTGGCTCTCGAAGACCAAACCGAAGTTGCGTGAGACGGCATGCGCGACCTCCTGCAACGGAATCTGCGTGCCCAGTTCCTTCGCCATGGAGGTCACCGGCTTCGAAGCGATTCCGCACGGGACAATGAGGTCGAAGTAGTCGAGATCAGTGTCAACGTTCAGAGCAAACCCATGCGACGTGACGCCGCGCGAGATGTGGACTCCCAAGGCCGCGATTTTGGCTGCTGGCTGCGCGGGCGAGTCGCCCGCGTCCACACGGTCTGCTTCGTACGCTACAGCCGGGATCGTCCACGCACCGGTCAGGCCAGGGATGCGCTCGGTGGCGATTCCAAAATCCGCACAGGTGCGAATCAGCACTTCTTCCAGCCGGCGCACATACTCGACCACCCCCAGCGTCTTGCGCTTGCTGTCATCCGAAGGAAAGCCGCGCAAGTCGAAGATGGAATAGCCCACCAGCTGACCGGGCCCGTGGAAGGTGACATCGCCGCCGCGATCGCACTCGAAAAGCTCGACCTCGCGCTGGGCAAGCACTTCGGGCGAGGCAACCACGTTGGATGCTTTGGCGTTGCGGCCCAAAGTGATGACCGGAGTGTGCTCAAGCAGCAGCAGCACGTCGCCAATCTGTCCCGCTTTACGCAGCTCGACCAGCCGCTGCTGCAGGCGCAGGCCGGTAGCGTAGTCAATGGTGCCGAGTTGGAGAACGGAGATCACGACTTCTTCGCCGCAGATGAGCACGGATCACAGTACTCTCATTATCCGTAATATTCGCGCCAATCCTTGGCTGATTTACGCGTTTATCGCCATACCATACACACTGTTCGAAGCATCCAGCATGGCCTCGGCCAGCGTTGGGTGGGCATGGATCGTCCACATCAAGTCTTCCGCGGTGGCTTCCAGTTCCATGGCGGCCACAGCTTCCGCGATCAACTCGGTGGCTTGCGGGCCAATGATATGGACTCCCAGAATCTCGCCGTATTCGGCGTCGGACACAATCTTGACGAACCCCTCGTGCTGCCCGACGATCGAAGCCCGCGAATTGGCGGTGAAGGGGAACTTGCCCACCTTCAGGGTGTGGCCCAGTTCCTTGGCCTTGGCTTCGGTGAGGCCGACGCTGCCGATTTCCGGATGACAATACGTCGCGTTCGGAATATGCAGCGGGTTGATAGGCTTGCCCGGCTTGCCCGCGATCTTGGCCACGGCAACGATGCCTTCCATTGCGCCCACATGCGCCAGTTGCGGCGTTCCGAGGACGATGTCGCCGATGGCGTAAACCCCAGGCTCGTCGGTCTGCATCCAGCCATTGGTCTTGATGAAGCCGCGGTCGGGACGAATTTTAGTTTTTTCGAGGTCGATGCCTTCGGTGCGCGGCTTACGTCCCACGGCGATCAGGATCTTCTCGGCTTCGATTCGTTGTTGCTTACCGTCCACCGTGAAGGTCACGGCAATGCCTGACTTGGTGTTCTCGACCTTCTCTACCTTGGCGCTGGTGTGACAAGTGATGCCGCGCTTGCGGTAGACCCGCGCCAGTTCCTTCGAAATGTCCTCGTCTTCGACTGGAACCACGCGCGGCAGCATCTCCAGCACGGTGATCTCGGCGTCGAACGAACGGAAAATCGAAGCGAATTCCATGCCCACCGCGCCCGCGCCCACCACCACCAGCGACTTGGGCATTTCTTTCAGGCTGAGGATTTCGATGTTGGTAAGAACGCGCTCGCTGGGTTCGGTTCCCGGCAGCATGCGCGCTTCCGAACCAGTCGAAACGATTACGTTCCTAGCTTTGACCTGGCTCACCTTGCCATCAGCGGATTTCACTTCAACAGTATGAATGCCGCCCTGCGCCGGTCCGGTCAGCTTGCCGTAGCCGCGAATGGTCTCGACCTTGTTCTTCTTCATCAGGAACTCGAGACCCTTGGCGTGCTTGGCGACGATCTTCGCCTTGCGCTCCTGGATGGCAGCCCAGTTCAGCTTGCGCGCGTCCACGCCGTCAATGCCGAATTCCTTGGCGTCTTTCAGGTGGTCCCAGATTTCGGCATTGAACAGCAGCGCCTTGGTCGGGATGCAGCCCACGTGAAGGCAGGTGCCACCCAGAACGTTATCCTTCTCGATGAGGGCGGTCTTTAAGCCATATTGTCCGGCGCGGATGGCAGCGGTGTACCCGGCCGGCCCGCTGCCGATGATGGCTACATCGTAGATGGTGTCTGGCAAAGTGTAGTCCTCAGTTAGATAAGATGAAGCAAAGCAAAGGGTTGATTCTAGAACAGGCGGGGAGAATGACCAAGCGTGCGTATATTCGCGGGATGAGCTATGCCAGCAGCTTCGCCGCATCCTTGGCAAAGTAGGTGAGAATGATGCTGGCTCCCGCCCGACGAATCGACTGCAGCGACTCCATCATGACCCGCTCGCGGTCGATCCAGTTGTTGCGGGCGGCGGCCTCGATCATGGCGTACTCGCCCGAAACCTGGTAGGCAGCCAGCGGCAGATCGAAACGTTCGCGGGCGGCGGCGATCACATCGAGATACGGCATGGCGGGCTTGACCATGATCATGTCCGCGCCTTCTTCGATGTCGAGTTCAATCTCGCGCATGGCCTCGCGCAGGTTGGCGCCATCCATCTGGTAGGAGCGGCGGTCTCCGAACGCGGGCGCGGAGTCGGCGGCTTCGCGGAAAGGCCCGTAGAAGCCAGATGCGAACTTGGCGGCATACGAAAGGATTGGAGTATTGATCAGCCCGCCGTCATCCAGCGCTTTGCGAATCGCGGCCACCCGGCCGTCCATCATGTCCGAAGGGGCAATGATGTCCACCCCGGCGCGGGCCAGCGAAACCGACGTGCGGGCCAGCAGTTCGAGACTGGCGTCGTTGACGATTTCATAGTCGGCCTGCGCGGCGCGAGCAGCAACGGAAGCCAGTTTCTCGATCGCCTTTTCCTTTTCCTTACGACCCTTGACCGCGACCACGCGGGCTGCGTTCATCGCGTCTCTGGCGGCGGCCCCCAGCGACTGCGGGCCTGCCGTGGCCCGCACAATGCCGCAGTGCCCGTGCGACATGTACTCACACAGGCAAACATCGCCCATGATGATCAGATCGGGGACTTCGCGCTTGATAGCGCGGGCTGCCTGCTGCACGATGCCATCGTCGGCCCAGGCGCCGGTGGCCACCTCATCCTTTTTCTCCGGCAGCCCGAACAGGATGATGGACGGCACACCCAGTCCAAACGCCGCGCGAGATTCCTTCACCGCCTCGTCCAACGAGAGGTTGAACACTCCCGGCATGGAGCGGACTTCCTTGCGCACTCCCTCGCCCGGGCAGACAAAGAGCGGGTAAACGAATGATTCGGGGGTCAATCGCGTCTCCCGCACCATGGAACGTAGCGGCTCTGAGCGGCGCAGACGGCGCAGGCGTGTGACAGGAAAGGCCATAGTCAACCGAAGGCAGACAGGTAAGGATGCCCGCCCGTATGGGTGATTCTAGCAGAGCAGAAACCTGCCCGCTCCCCAGGAAATGAAAGCGCCCGGGAGAATCTCCGGTCTAACGCGACGAGTGACGCGGATCACAGACTGTTTTAGTTTCAGAGTGTTATCGAGACCTCAGCCGGCGCAAGAAGGCCAGCGCGGGAAACTGCGGGAAGAAAATGGGTACCGAAGTAACCGGGTGTCTCCGTTGGGACCTGTCAGGCATGTCCTCGAACACTAGAATTAAGAGAGTGACTTTTCGTCAACACTGGTGGCTGGCAGGTTCGGCCGTTCTGGTCCTGGCCTGTGCGGCGGTGTTTCTAACCACGCCACGTGGCGTGGCGCTGTATACCTTTGGGGATCTTACAGCCCTGCTACTGATTGCCCTGGCTACTGCGGTGATGGTAGTCAACGCGGTGCGCAACCACGGCCAGACCCGGATTTTTTGGGCGCTCATGGCCACGGGTTGCCTGCTGTGGACCATCAATCAATCTTTGTGGACAGTCTACGAAGCCTTCCTGCGCCGGGAACTGCCAGATCCCTTCGTGGGCGACATCATCCTTTTTGCCCATGTAGTGCCGTTCATGGCCGCCGTGGCCCTGCGTCCTCACCGCCCGCAGGAGGAACAGAAGCTCTATTTCACCACCCTGAATTTTCTGATGCTGCTGATCTGGTGGATGTTTCTTTACACCTTCATCGTGTTTCCCGATGAGTACATTGCCACCAACGTTCCGGTTTACAGCCGCAATTTTGATTTGTTGTACCTGTTGGAAAATCTGGTCCTGCTGGCCTCCTTGGGAGCACTGGCCATCAGCACCAAGGGCGCGTGGAAGAGAATCTACCTGGGCCTGTTCGCTGCCAATGCGCTCTATGCCTTCAGTTCGGAAACCATGAATATGGCCATTGCGGCCGGCCAGTATTTCAGCGGCAGCCTGTATGACGTCCCCTTTGTGGCTTCGCTCTGCGGGTTGGTCTGGGTAGGGTTGCTGGCGCTGCGACTGAAGCCGGTTTGCGAGCCGGCGCCACAAACCAGCAATCGTTGGCTGGCCCTGGCGCCACGCCTGGCCATGGTCGCGATTCTGTCTCTGCCCTTGATGGGGTTCTATGCCATGTTTCTCGCCCAAGCACCGGACAAGTTGCGCTACTTCCGGGTGCTGGTCACTCTAGCCGCCATGCTGGTGCTGGGGGCCTGTGTTTTTATCCGGCAGTTCCTGCTGGACCGGCAACTGGTGCGGCTGCTGGAGTCGTCGAACCAAAGCCTGGAAAACCTGCAGCGGCTGCAGAGCCAGCTGGTACAGAAGGAGAAGCTGGCATCGCTGGGGCAGCTGGTGGCCGGCGCCGCGCACGAGATCAACAATCCGTTGGCGGCAATTCTTGGCTACTCTGAGCTCCTGTCCACAACCGGTTCGCTGAGTTCCGACCAGATCACTATGGCCCGCAAGATCGGATTCCAGGCTCGACGCACTCGCGACCTGGTTTCTGGCCTGCTGAGTTTTGCCCAGCAGTCACCGGGAGAGAAGACCCTGGTGGAAGTTGGGGCATTGCTGCAGCGGGCCATCCAAATGGAGATGCTGAACCTGGAGACCAGGAAAATCCGGGTTGAGACCCAGATTGAACCTGATCTCGCCAGGATTTGGGGCAACTCCAGCCAGCTTCTGCAGTGCTGCCTGCAGATCATCGGCAACGCTTTGGACGCTCTGGAAGAAGTGGGAGGCGGAGTTCTCACGACCAGCGTGCGCCGCGAAGGGGATGAAATTCTGCTGGAGTTTGCCGACTCCGGCCCCGGCATCCGCGAACCGCGCCGCGTTTTCGATCCCTTCTACACCACCAAGCCGATCGGAAAAGGTACCGGCCTGGGCCTGAGCGCCACTTACGGCATGGTGCAGGACCACCACGGCCAGATCAGCTGTTATAACCGGGCGGAAGGCGGAGCCGTGTTCGTGTTGCGTTTTCCCGTGGCCCGGGAGCAGTCCGCGCTCGGCGCACAAGCGGCGAAAGCATAGCAGATTTCTCCGTTCTTCTCGCCCTCTTTGGTTCGTTAGTTTTAGTTTTCTTGCTCGCACTACACCTCTGTAGCGAATCCATCCCCTTCCTGTACCATAATTCCGGATGCCTCCCCAGCCGCTTACCCATACCAGCGCCCGCGTGCTGGAATTCGATTCGCTTCGCGACTTGCTGTGCGGGTACGCGTCTTCCCCCCTTGGCCAGGGGCAAATTGCGGCTCTCGTCCCCTCCACCAGCCCGGACTGGATTCGCAACCAGCAGCAGCTGACCACCGAGGTTCGCGAGTTTCGCCGCGTGGGCGGAGCCTTTGAGTTCTCGGGACTCATGGACATTACGAGAATCGTAGAGCGGTCCCGCATCGAAGGCGCAGCGCTTGAAACCACGGAAATCCGCGATGTGGTTCTGATCGTCGACCGGGCCGCCGAATGGCGCGAGATTTCGCTGCGTCCTCCGGCGGCCATGAAGACCGAATGGCGCGTGGTGGCGGAACTTTCTTCTGCGATTGGCGACTTCACCGATTTCCTGCGCAGCTTTCGGAACAAGATCCAGCCCGATGGCACACTCGAAGACCGGGCGTCGCCCGAACTGGCGCGCATCCGCCGCGAGATTGAAAAACAACGAAGGCTGATCCAGGATTCGCTGCGCGGCTACCTGCGCCGCCTCTCCGAGGGGGGAGCGGTTCAGGAGGAACTGGTCACCATCCGCGGCGAGCGTTTCGTGATTCCGATTAAGGTGGAGCAGAAACGCCGCGTGCAAGGCGTCGTCCATGGTGCCAGTTCCAGCGGGCAAACCGTGTTTGTCGAACCCCTGGAAACCATCGAGCAGAACAACGAACTGGTTCGCCTGCTGGACGAAGAACAGGCCGAGATTCACCGCATCCTGCTGGAGATGACCCGCCGCATCGGTGAGCATGCCGGTGCGATTCTCCAAGCCATGGCGACCCTCGCCGAGCTCGAGGTGCAGTTCGCCAAGGCCAAATTTGCTGATCAATACCAGTGCGTACAGGTTGATCTGCCTTCAAACGCAGGCTCGGACGCTCGCCTGATCTTGCGCAACGCGCGCCACCCTTTGCTGGAGCGTAACCTCAAGCTCAAGGACGGCCACATTGTTCCCGTCAGCCTAGAACTCGAAGGCGAACGGCGGGGACTGGTCATCACCGGTCCCAACACCGGGGGCAAAACAGTAGCGCTCAAGACCGCCGGCCTGCTGGTGCTGATGGCGCAAGCCGGGATTCCCGTACCCTCGGACCGCGCCGAACTGGCGGTGTTCGATGCCGTGTTGGCCGATATCGGAGACTACCAGTCCATCGAGCAGAATCTCTCTACCTTTTCGGCACACGTCACCAACATCGATTTCATCTCGCGCACGGCCACGCCGCAGTCGCTGGTGCTGCTCGACGAACTCGGCTCCGCCACCGACCCCGAAGAAGGCGCCGCACTGGCCGTCGCCATCGCCGAGCACTTCCGCCGCATCGGCTGCGTCACCATCATTTCCACGCATCACACATCGCTCAAAGTGTATGGAGCAAATACCGCGGGCGTGGTGAATGCCTCGGTCGGATTCAATGAAGCTACCTTGCAGCCCACCTACGAATTGCGTGTGGGCGTGCCGGGGGCATCTGCGGGCATCAACATCGCGCAGCGGCTTGGACTCAATCCGGAAATCATTGCGTCAGCGCGTTCGCGGCTAGGCACGCAGGCCCGGGATGTAGGCCAGTTTCTGGATCGCCTGCACGCCGAGTTGCGCGAAGCCGAAGCCGAGCGCCTGAAAATGCGCACCCGCGAGCAAGAACTGGAGCGAGAGAAGGCCCGCCTGGCATCCGAAGGACGCAAAGACCAGCAAGCCAAGATCCGCGAGATGGAGAAGAAGCTGGAGAGCGTGTTGCGCGATTTCGAGTACCACGCTCGCGAAGCGGTCAGCGCCATTCAGGATCGGGCGGCCTCACAGAAGCTGTCGAAAGATGCAGAGCGGCGCATCGCCAAGCTGCGCCGTGAATTCCGCGAGCAGTTCGACTCCACCGTCGTCGGCCACACCAGCGGGGCCGACCAGGGCGACCCTCACGCTGAGCCGCAGGTGGTGAAACATGTCGCCGAGGGCGACACGGTGAAACTCAAGTCCGTCGGCCGTCCGGCCGTAGTGACACGACGAGTTGACGACAATCATTTCGAAGTCGAAGTCGGTGCCATGAAAATGAAGATTGCGCGCGATGACATCGCCGAAGTCATCGGCCGGGCCGCCGATTCCCCGGTGAAGGCCGCCCGCGCCCGGGGAATTTCAGTCTCGCTGCAGAGCGAAAACGCCAGCGTGCCTTCGGAAATCAACGTCATCGGACGCACCGTGGACGACGCCACCCAGGAAGTCGAGAAATTTATCGACCGCGCCTTTCTCGCCGGCCTGTCGCGCGTGCGCGTGGTCCACGGCAGCGGCATGGGTATCTTGCGCAAAGCCCTGCGCCAGTACCTGCAGAAACATCCCCAGGTAGAGTCAATCGCCGAGCCCGCCCAAAACGAAGGCGGAGGCGGGGCCACAGTGGTGGAGTTGAAGGTGTAGGGCAGTCGGCTGCCGTTCCTCAGTGCCGCGCCGAAAGCATGGTGAGGATTTCCTGCAGACCCTGGCGAATGTGTTTGATCTCGGCCACCGACTGCACCGGAAATGGCAACGGTGGCTGCTTCTTGTCGCCCTTCACTTCTGACCGCAGGTGCTGACGCGCCCCGGCGATGGTGAAGCCTTCTTCATAGAGCAGCTTCTTGATGTGCAACACGTTCTCCACGTCCTTGTGCCGATACATGCGCTGGCCGGTGCTGCTCTTCACCGGCTTCAGTTGCGGAAATTCGGTCTCCCAAAAACGCAGAACATACGCCGGCAGGCGGCACAAACGCGCCACTTCCCCGATGCGGAAATAAAGTTTCTCCGGAATGACCACGTCGGTGGTCTTCGAGGCCTTGGCGGTCTGTTTGCTGCGGGGGCTCATCGGCATCCGAAAGCGGCGTAAATGGCGGGAGCGCGGCAAATCTCCCACCCGCGTTTCTAGCACGACCCGGCGCTGGGGACAACCACCATTTTTGCGCGCCGGCACTTTCGAGCGCCCGGGGGAGGGCGGGTTCAACGAAAAGCCCCTCGTGAGGTGCTTCTCCCGAGAGGCGGTTCGAAACTTACGGGTCCGTGCGAGGTAACGTCTCGCAGACGGTTAGTGTTTCTTTTTCTTCTTCGCTGCCTTTTTCTTAGTGGCCATTGAAGTTTTCCTCCGTGAACGATTTTCCCTTGCAAGGTCCTGGAACAGGGCCCTAATTGCAAATCGTAGCCCAAGCCTTTGCATGGGCACGTCTCTTACCACAAGATATTGAGGAGTCTTAGCAGCAAAGTCAACATAATTCTGCGACTTGCGGGTTCCCTTCCGGGCGACCCAAGGCCAGCGACTGCAGTACACTGCTGGCATTCGTCATGCGTCGCGACCCCATCGAACTGGAAATTTTCAAGAACATCTATCACTCCATTGCCGAGGAGATGGGCGCCGCCCTGCGCCGGACCGCCTTTTCCCCCAACATTAAGGAGCGGCGCGACTACTCGTGCGCTGTGTTCGACGCCGACGCCGAAGTCATTGCCATGGGCGACCACATGCCGGTACACCTGGGCTCCATGCCGATGTCGGTGCGGGCCGCGATCGCTCGCTTCCAGTTGCAACCGGGCGACGTTGTCATGCTCAACGACCCCTTCTGTGGCGGCACCCACCTGCCTGACATCACGTTGGTAGCGCCGGTGTATGTGGGAGGCCGGCGCCCCCGCCCGGATTTTTACGTAGCCTCCCGCGCCCATCACGCGGATGTCGGAGGCGCCTACGCCGGATCCATGGGTCTGTGCCGCGAAATCTATCAAGAAGGGTTCCGCATTCCGCCGGTCCGGATTATGCGCGGCGGGAAAATGGAGCCTGACGTCCTCGCGCTACTGCTCAACAATGTCCGCACTCCCGAGGAGCGCGAAGGCGATCTCGGGGCGCAGGTTGCGGCCTGTCACACCGGTGCTGAGCGGCTGCGCGAAGTCTGCACCCGCTACGGCCTGGCTCGCGCCAAGCGAGCCGCCCGCGAGCTGCTGCAATATTCAGAGGAGATGATGCGCGCATTTCTCCAAGGCGTGCCTCGGGGAACCTATCGGGCCGAAGATTTTCTGGACGATGACGGCATCAGCGATCAGCCAGTGAAGATTGTCGCAGCCGTCACGTTCCACGATGTTGGCCGGCGCGGCCGCCCGCGTTCCGCTGTCACCGTGGATTTCACTGGGAGCGATCCCCAAGTCGAAGGCAGCATCAATGCTGTCAAGGCCATCACCTATTCGGCCTGCTTCTACGTGTTCCGTTGCCTGCTCGCCGAAGATGTGCCCGCCACCGCCGGACTGATGCGCCCCATTCGCGTGATTGCGCCGGAAGGCACGATTGTGAACGCGCGTCCGCCGGCTGCGGTGGCGGGTGGAAACGTGGAGACTTCGCAGCGCATCGTCGATGTGCTGTTGCGCGCGCTGGCCAAGGCAATCCCCGAACGCATCCCAGCAGCAGCCGCGGGCACCATGAACAACTTGACTATCGGGGGCATGGATCGGCGGACCGGCCAACCCTTCGCTTATTACGAAACCGTGGCTGGAGGCATGGGCGCGCGTCCGACCAAAGCGGGCGTTTCCGGCGTACACACTCACATGACGAATTCGCTCAACACCCCCGCCGAAGCGTTGGAGTATGCCTACCCGTTGCGGGTACGGAAGTACGCCCTGCGCTCCGGCAGCGGCGGTCGCGGCAAATACCGTGGCGGAGATGGCATCGTCCGCGAAATCGAAGTGCTCACCGACGCGGACGTCACCCTGTTAGCCGACCGCAGAAAACGCGGGCCTTACGGGCTAAGTGGTGGGGCCAGTGGGGCCCCCGGAAAAACCGAAATCCTCCGTCGCAATGGCACCATCGAGCACGTGCCGGGCAAGTTCAACGTGCGCCTGCGCAAAGGAGAGCGAGTCCGGATTGAATCACCGGGCGGCGGCGGTTTTGGCAAGGCCTGAAAGATGCAAGCCGCAAAAGCCAGCCGCGATCCCAGCTGCGGAGCGGTGCAAGAAGAAAGCCGACGGCGCGAGCCGTGGGTAGGAAGCATCAAATGATCAAGCCCCTTTAGGGGCGAAAGAGCCCGAGGATTCCTATGGAACTCGCTCCCCACTACCTCGACGAAGTCCGCCGCCAGTTCCGCGGCTACAAGCGTCTCGGCGAGGGCGCCATCGCCCAACTCAAAGACGAAGAGCTGTTCGTCGCGCTCGACCCCGAGGCAAACTCCATTGCCGTGATCGTCAAGCACCTGGCCGGCAACATGCGCTCCCGCTTCACCGACTTCCTGACCACCGACGGCGAGAAGCCGGACCGCCACCGCGATCAGGAATTTGAACTCAATCCCACAACTACCCGCGCCGAGGTGATGCACTGGTGGGAAGAGGGTTGGACACGCGTGTTCTCCGCTATTGAGGGCCTGAAACCGGACGACGTGATGCGGACAGTAACCGTTCGCGGCGAGCCCCACACGGTATTGCAAGCCTTGAACCGGCAGGTGGCCCACTACGCCTATCACGTGGGACAAATCGTCTTCCTGGGCAAGCATTTCCGCTCGAGCCAGTGGACGTCGCTCAGCGTTCCCCGGGGCAAGTCGGAAGAATTCAACGCCCGCATGGCACAAAAACAACCAAAGTAGAGGCCCCAGCATGGCAAAGTTCTATTTCGCACTGATTTTGTTAACCGCCCTGAGCCTGCCCGTATTGGCCCAGGACGCCACCCTGAAAGCAGACGCCAACCCACCCGCCGAAAGCGAAGTCAAGAAAGCCGAGGCCGATCTGGCAAAGCTACTGGTACAGGCCGATTGGGACCAATATGCGGCGCGCCTCTCCGACGATTACGTGCGCACCGAGAACAACGGCGACGTCAAGACCAAAGCTGAAGTTCTGGCCGACCTCCGCTCCGGGAAGAGCAAGCTGCTCGACGTAATCCCAGAGGAACTTCAAGTCCGCCTGTATGGCGACACCGCCATCCTGACCGGCCATCTCAGCGCTCTCACCCGGCAGAACGGACGGGTCACCACGGTTTTCTCGCGAATCACCGAAACCTTCGTAAAACATAACGGCAGCTGGTTCCTCGCCGCCTTGCAGCAGACTACGGTTCTGAAATAAAGCGAGAGTGCAACCCGAGGATTGCGGAACGCAGACGGAACGCGGGGCTTAACGCTGCGGCCCGTAGTACCGGTAGTGGCCGGTGATCTTCCAGTTGACAAGCACATCCTCCATCCGGGGCCCCTGGCCTATGTTGTGGAAGATCATGTAGCGCCCGCTGGGAGCCTTTCGATCCACTACGATCCCGATGTGTGGTACGCCGCCACCCAAATCCCAGGTCACCAGGTCGCCGGGTTGGTAATCCTCGGTCCCCCCTGAGATCGCTAGGGTTTCTCCTTTTCGACCGAAGAAGACCATCAGGTTCGGCACCCGCCGGTGATCGATATTCGAATCCGGCTTGCCCAGCAGCCAGCGCCACTTCTGCGGGTACGCGGCGAAGTTCGCCAGCATGTCCTCGTGAACTTCCTTCTGCAGGTCCACACCCACCGCCCGGTAGGAGCGAATGACCTCATCGGTGCAGACGCCCGTGCCTGCCGGTGCGTCACCGTTTGGATAAGGGATGCGAACGTAAGCAGGATCGTAGCGTACCTGGTGGCGGGTACGCTCCACCGCCGCCGCCACCAGCTTCCGGGTAAATTCTTGGTGAGAGACCGGAGCCGCAAACACAGTCTGCACCGCGGACCATGCCACGAGTGCCGCCAATAGCCTGCGTCTAGACCACCATCTCGCCGGCCCTGAGCTCATCAGCATCGTCCAGATTGTAGCCGGGCCGCACGGCAGAGGAGAACGGAGCGTTCTTCCAGCGTGCCGCCGCTTGCTTACTGCACGGTGCTAAAATCAGACGTTTTGCATTTCATCCCGAAGTCATAAGGTGGCGGTCCATGCCCAAGACAATGCTGGCGGTGGTGAAGCCGGAAGCTGCGCCTGGTTCCGAGATTCGCGAAGTCAAGGTTCCCAGCTTCGGCCGCACTGACGTGCTGGTCAAAGTGAAGGTGGCCTCCATCTGCGGAACCGACTTGCACATCTACGAATGGGACCGCTGGGCGCAAAACCGCATCCATCCGCCGCTCATCCCCGGCCACGAATTCTGCGGCGAGGTGGTGGCCTTTGGCGATGAAGTCACCAGCGTGAAAGAAGGCGACTTCGTTTCCGCCGAGATGCACGTAGCCTGCGGCAAGTGCCTGCAATGCCGCACCGGCGAAGCCCACATCTGCCAACACGTGAAAATCATCGGGGTAGATGCCGACGGCGCCTTCGCCGAGTACGTGGTCATACCGGAATCGAATATCTGGAAGCTCGGCCCGGAAATTCCGGTAGAGTACGCGTCCATCCTCGATCCTCTCGGCAACGCGGTGCACACCGTGCTCGCCGGGGAAATTGCCGCCAAGACCGTCGCCATCACCGGCTGCGGGCCGATCGGACTGTTTTCGATTGCCGTGGCGCGGGCGGTAGGGGCAACCACCGTGTTCGCCATCGAGGTCAACCAGTACCGCCGCCGCCTGGCCAAAGAGATGAAAGCCGACTTCGCCCTCGACCCTACCAAAGACGACGTCCGCGCCATCGTGATGGAGAAAACCGGCGGCCTTGGAGTTGACGTCGTGCTCGAAATGGCGGGCCATCCCGACGCCATCCGGACAGCCTTCGACATCGTGCGCCGCGGCGGACGCATTTCCCTCCTGGGCCTCACCTCCAAACCAATCTCGCTGAACTTTTCCGAAGACATCATTTTCAAGGGCATCACTGTTCAGGGCATCAATGGCCGCCGCATGTACCAGACCTGGTACCAGATGACCGCCCTGCTCAAGGCGGGCAAGTTGGACTTGCACCCAGTAATCACCGATCGCATTCCGATGAGAGACTTCTCCAAAGCCATGGAGCGTCTGAAAACTGGCGAGGCCAGCAAGATTCTGGTCTATCCCAACGGAATCAGGTGAAACGCGGCGCCGGCGTCTCGCCAGCCACCACTGAGCAATCTTGGAAATGTGATGGGTATTACTCCAAGTCGGACTTGTCCGGATTGTAGAAAAAGTGGAAGCGCAATGCGAGGTACTGCCCGCCGAACTCTCCTGGCAAAGGTGGAAAGGGATTGGAAGCCGTGATACCGCCATAGGCAGCCCGATCCAGGGCCACATCGCCCGAACTGCTGACGTAACGCATACCTGCCACCTTGCCGTCTTTCATGATGGCAAATTCGATCGAGACTTTTCCCTTTTTCATGATGGGCGCGCGCGCCACTTCAGGAATAAGGTTGTACCAGTTCTGCCGAACGTCGTGCAGCACGCGGGAAAGATACGGCCCGAAGTCGACGCCCATGGTGTCGCTCAAGACATCCAGTTCGCCGACCGCCTTCGTAGCTTGCCGCCCCTGCCCCAATCCGTAGTCTCCGCCTTGGCCACCGTCGCCGCCATAACCCGCCCCGCGATTCGCCAGCGCGGCCTGCGCGGCTTGCGCGATCTGCGATCCCGGCGAAAGATTAGGCGTCCTAAAGCTGGGCTTCGGCCGGTCGACCGGCGGAGCGTTCAGCTTCGCCACCTGGTCCTGATTCGGCGTCTGAAACTGTGGCTGCTGGGGAGGAGCTTCTTGCGCGGCCTGCTCCGGTGGCGGCGCTTGCGGCTGCGGTTGCCCCGGAGGCCCTCCCGCGCCCGGCGCTCCCGCCCGCGCGCTATCCAGGATCTTCTTCAGTTCTTCCCGATTGATTTGAGGCGATTTCGAAGTGGCAATCCGGTCTTTGTCGGAAATCTTATCGGTCTCAGGCTTCTTGGTGACTTTTTGAGCATCGGGAGGCTGCTCAAGATAGGTAAGCTCCTTGTTGCGCAACATATCATTCGGGCTTACCACCATTACCGCCCGCCTGGGGATCAGCCCGGCAAACTTCGGCGAATTCACAATCAGGATCACCAGCAGCAGGTGAACAATCACCGACAGCCAGAACGCTTCCCGCATCCGCGAGCGCGACAAATCGTCCTGCAGCTGGATCAACAGCGCGGGAACATCGTGCATTTCCAGATAGGCCGACTCCCAATGACGCGGGTCATAAAGGTCGCCGCCATCCGGGCGCGCTACCGGAGGGGCGGGACTTCCGGGCGGAATTTGCGTGGTCGACATCGAACCGCTGCCTACTTAGACACGAACGGCGGGCCTGGGTTGCATGAGCGCGGACCCCACTCAACACCAAGGGCTGGATTTCCCATTTGTGCTGAATCCGCCGGGTTTAACGCCAATGAGTCTATTTTCGCACCTTTCCCCGAAATCTGCGCAAACTGAAAGGGTACGGGCTTACGCTTCGGATGCCGCTGCTTTTACAAATCTTTACAGCTGGTCGAGGCGGATTTTCCCCTGGTGCTGCTGGATTGTGGCCACGATATCCAGGGCTAAAGCCAGGGCGCGCCGCCCATCCTCCAGCGCAACCAGCGGCCGCGACCGGTGGCGCACGGAATGAAGGAACGATTTCAGTTCGGCGTGCAGCGGTTCCTCCTGCGTAATGGGAGGCTTGGCCACTTTGATCTGCGGATTGATGGAAGGAGTCCCCGGGAGCCCACCTTCGCGGTCGACGCTGAAGACCAGCACGTCCTGCCGGCCGTAATCCACCGAGATGTATTGCTTGGGCTGGAAGAAGCGCAGCTTGCGTACCCGCTCCGTGGACACCCGCGAGGCGGTAAAGTTGGCCACACAACCGGAAGCAAACTCCAGCCGCACGTTGGCGATGTCCACTTTACCGGAAAGAATCGGCAGGCCGACCGCGCGGATTTCGGTCACTGGAGAATTCACGAACGCGAGCACCACGTCCAGATCGTGAATCATCAGGTCGAGAACCACGTCCACGTCCAGCGACCGTGGAGTAAACACGCTGAGCCGGTGTACCTCGAAGAACATGGGCTGGGTGATCAACGGCACGGTCGCACGCACCGCGGGATTAAAGCGCTCCAGATGCCCGACCTGCGCCACGCGTCCCTGGCTCCCGGCCAACTGGATCAATTCGTCAGCTTCCCCAATCGACGCGGCAAGCGGCTTCTCGATCAAAACGTCAACGCCCGCTTCCATCAAGGTGCGAGCCACCTGCAAATGCCCTGCCGTAGGCACGGCAACGGAAGCTGCCTGGATCTCGCCGCGAGTGGAGATCATCTGCTCCACCGACCCAAAAGCCCGCACTCCGTATTCCCGCGCCAGAGCATCGGCCCGAGCCACGTCGGCGTCAACCACCGCTGTCAGAACGACAGGCTCTCCCTGCTGCTGCAACTCGTGATAAACCCGGGCATGGTTGCGTCCAAACGCCCCCACCCCAATCACCGCCACGTTAATGATGTTGTCGGAAGCCAAGCGAAGCAAGATTTAACCACAAAACCAGCTTGGTGTGGGCGCGCACCTGCCCTGAGCGCAGCCGAAGGGGACTCGCCCACCACTGCAGCCTGCTACCTTCGCGCCTTCTTCAGCAGAGCAATCTGCCCGGCATGATAAAGCTCATGCTGCACTATCCCGCTGAACATGTAATAAAAGTTGTAGTAGCTCTGCTTCTTCCCCGGAACCTGCTCCCCCAGCCGCGAGTCCGGGAAAGCCGCGACCGCTTTCACCAGGTCATCATGAGTTTGCTTCGCTGCGTTCACGGCACGCTGCCATGCGGCCGGGCTGGGATCTTTCACCGGTGGAAAGTTTTGCGCGTCGCTCAAAGTCACAGCCGAGCCCCCAATTCGGCGGATAACAGCATCGTCCCACGCGGCAATATGCAACAGAATTTCCCAGATGGAGTGCGCATTCTTGATCGGCCGTGCCGCGGCTTCTGCCGCCCTCACATCCGCCAGCAATTCGTGGACAGAATCGCCATGCCATGCATCTCCATCGAAAGCGCGTTTGATTTGATCGGCAAGACGGGCAGTTTCAGACATGAGACCTTCTCCTAATGCTTGGTCGTCCCGACCGTAACAAAGACCTACCCCAGTCGTACTAGATTGCATCACTCGAGAGCGAAGAAAAATCTCCGCTGTGATGTCAGCGCAAGCCTTCGACCAGGTAGAGGTCGGAGAGGTCGCGCACATAGGAATACGCATACCAGCGCTCGTCCGGAGTTATGTCAAAGAGGTGGACCACGTAGACCCCCGCCCGGTCCGCCGGCACCATTTCCTTCCAGGGTTTTCTTTCGCCCGTCACGGTGTCGTAACGGTACAACTTCAGGGGGACTTCCTGTTGCTCCGATCCAATGACATAGCGCCCGGTTGATCCGCTCGACGGGAGAGCGAGATTGGGAATTTTCGCCTTGACACTTCGCGGTGGTCCGCCGTCCATGGGATAGAACGTAAGCATGTCGCCGTGCCGCGAGATGAGTTCTTTCCCGCCTTCGACCGGAAAGCCTTGCACGCCCTCTGGGGTGACTGGGGTGAGTGGTCCGCCGTCCATGCTGGTCAAGTAGGTTCGCACCTGTTTCCCGGGCTCCTGTCCGTAAACCAGCAGGTGCTTGTCATCGGGCAGCCACACGGCAAAGCCATAGTCGAACCCCGGCTGCGAGAGATTCTTCGGTTCCCCGGCGCGCGTGGGCAGCAGCCACAATTGTTGCAGCTCTCCGGGAATTATCGAGGCCACCCATTTGAGATCAGGCGATACCCCGTATGGCACCCCATCTCCGAGGCGAATCGCCGGCGAGCCGTCGGTCGCACGCATATAGGCAGAGTACTTGGGGCCGCCGCCGTCCCCTTCCTCGGCAAAGAAGATCCACTTGCCGTCGGGAGAAATCCGAGTGAGCAACGACCAGTCCTGCCAACTCATGTCGATTTCCGAGTCGTGGCCGGGAAAGAGCCCGGCGATTCCGCGCCGCCGGTTTTCGCGAATGAACAGCACCTGGCCATCGGAGGAAATATCCTGGAGCACAACCCCACCCGCACCCGCCCACACCAGGCGTTGGTGCCCGTCGAGATCCACAGCGAACAGATTGCTGGAGAGGTGGACGGTGGAAGCCGTGAACCAGATCTCCTTGCCGGAAGGCGCCCACGCCAGGCCGCGGATATCAGAAAAAGAGCCGGTCAGCGCCCGGCGCTTGCCTTGACGATCCACCACCATGACCGTGCCCAGACTGTCCCAGAGTATGGGATGATCGACGAAGGCCACCAGATTTCCATCCGGTGAAACGCGCACGTTGTAGACCCAGCCCTGAGTTTCGTACAACCGCTTGCCTTGGGGGTATTCCAAGACAGCCCCGTTGGCGGTCAGGGCGGCCAGAGCCAGGGACTGGCCGTCGGGGGCCCAGTCGGCGCTGCCTACGGCTTCGTTCAATTCGCGTGGCGAACCCCCAGTGAGCGGCACCCGGGCCAGGGTTCCACCCCCAACATTGGCCGCCAATTGGGCGTGGTTCAGAGTCACTGCGAGTTCGTCCTGCCGGGACACTGCCAGGATGCTGCTGTTCTTCAGCCCGAGTTCGCGCGACTGGGGCGCATCCGGACGCGTGGTGTAGATCTGCAGTGGTTCATCGCCAAACGCTGCGCTATACACCAAGGTATGGCCATCGGGAGAGAAGCGAGCGGAATCGACGTGACCGCCGCGGAAGGTGAGACGGGTAAAAACCGGCGCAGAAGACTTCAGTGTCGCATGCCCCGCCCAGAAAGCCGCAGCGGCCACCAGCAGCAGGACTGGAATCGCCACGAGCAACGGAGTGCGAAACCGCGCGGCACTAGCGAGTCGTGATCCCGCCACCGGTTTCGTCGAACTGCTGAGCGTCGACAGGCTTTCCAAGTCGAAGGCCAGATCACGGGCCGACTGGAAGCGCAGCCCCGGCTCTTTCTCGAGGCAGTGCCGGACAATGCGGTCCAGTCCGGGCGTCACATTCAGTCCGCTCTCGCTCAGTTCGGGCGGATCTTCCTTCAGGATGGCGTTCATGGTCTCGACGCTGGTGTCGCCCTTGAACGCGCGCTTTCCCGAGATCATTTCGTACAGAATTGCCCCAAAGCTGAAAATATCGGAGCGGTGGTCGACGTTTTGTCCCCGGACTTGCTCCGGAGACATGTAGCCCGCCGTGCCCATCACCGTCCCCGGCTGGGTCGGGGAAGGTCCGGTCATGGTCGCGCTCTGTCCGGAGAGTGCGGCTTCGCCAATCGCTTGCTTGGCCAACCCGAAGTCGAGAATCTTGACCCGGCCGTCTTTGGTGATGAAGACGTTGTCCGGTTTCAAGTCGCGGTGCACGATGCCTTTCTCGTGCGCCGCCGCCAACCCGCGCGCCATCTCCGCCGCGTACTCGGTTACGCGGCGCTGCGACTGCGGGCCAGCACTCATTTTTTCGCGCAGCGTCTGGCCCTCCAGCAGTTCCGAGACCAGGTAGTGGATATCTCCTTGCGCGCCCACGTCGTGGATAGCCAGAATGTTGGGATGGTTGACGGTGCTCAGCACCCGGGCTTCGTGCTCGAAGCGCTGCAGGCGCTCCGCATCTCGGGCAAAGGCTTCCGGCAAAACCTTGATCGCGACCTCGCGCGCCAGGCGGGTGTCGCGCGCACGGTAGACCTCTCCCATGCCGCCCGCGCCGAGCGGGCCTGCGATCTCGTAGGGGCCGAGACGGCTGCCGGATGTGAGTGTCATGTCGGGGAGGATTATAACGCGGGGCTGCGGGGACCGAATCGGAGCTGGCGCAAACCTGGGTCTACACCAAGCGACGAGCCATTCTGAAAGACATCCCTAACCTGCATCGGCAACCAGCGTGATCTGGGCGCTATCCGCTGCCTCGATCACTGCCTGCCCATCCAGCAGTAAACACTTCCCCGCGTCCACCGCCAGGCATGTGGCACCTGCCTTGCGCATGACTTCGATCGTCTTCACTCCGATCACCGGCACGTCAAAGCGCATGTCCTGATTCGGCTTGGCAATCTTTACCACCGTGAGGGCGCGGCTCAACGTCGAAGGGCCCGACTCCAGCGACGCCATCATGTGCCCCGCGCGCTCGATAGTCGCGTCCGTTCCTTCCATGGCCTCGACGGCCACACAAGCACCTTCCGCGACCACCACCGTCTGCCCAATGTCGAATTGCCCCAGATGCCGGGCAACATCTCGCCCGTAAACGATATTCTTCCTCTCCTGCTCACTGGGAGCACGCTTGGTCAGTACACCCGCCTTGGCCAGTAGAGGCTCCAAAAATGAAGTCGAGTTCTCCAGTGTGATACCCTCGTCCGCCAGCACCTTGGCCACCGCTCCCAACAGAGAGTCGGTATTGCGCGTCCCGAGCGAGAGCAGCAACTTGGCCAGCCGCCAGTCCGGACGAATGCTGGAAAAAATCTGCTTGTGTTTCACCTGCCCGGCCATGACCGCGCGCTGCACGCCAGCCTGCTGAAAAGTCTCAATCAGCTTCGACAATTCCCCAAGCGACAACCAATGAACCGCAGCCGCACCTCGGGACTCGATCTCCGGGAATGTTTCTTCTTTAATCGCCGCCACCACCACCTCAAACCCTTGCGCCCGAGCTGCATCCAGCACCAGAAACGGAAACCGCCCGTTGCCCGCGATCAAGCCGAGTTTCTCTTTAGCTCCAGCCATGCGGAGACAGTCTAGCACTCAGTATTCCGCAGTCAGCATTCGCTCAGCAAAGTTGGAAGTGGGTGGGATGGAGCTCATGAGAGATGGAAGGGCTGAATGCCGAATGCTGACGGCTACTTAATCACCCCTCGCTCCGACGACTCAATAAACCGAATCAGCATCTCCACATCTTCCCCGCGATCCGGCTCGGCTTTCAGCTTTTCCAGCGCCTGCGTGGTATTGAGCTTTGAAGCGAGCAGGACTTTATAGGCGTGATGAATCTTGCGCACGCGTTCTTTGCTGAAGCCACGGCGCTCCAAGCCAAGAGCATTCATGCCATAGGCGTGCGTATCCCGTGCGGCAACCGTCTTGGAAAACGGGAGAACGTCCCGTGTGATGGTGGTGCCGCCTCCGATGTAGGAGTGCGCCCCGATCCGCACAAACTGGTGCACGGGACACAATGCGCCGACCACCGCCCAGTCTTCAACCGTAACGTGCCCGCCGAGGGTGGCGGCGTTGGCCAGGATCACGCGGTCGCCAATCTGGCAATCGTGCGCCACGTGCGCGTAGGCCATCACCAGCGTATGGTTGCCAATCCGGGTCAGCCCGCCGCCTTTGACCGTGCCGCGATTGATGGTCGTGAACTCGCGGATTTCATTGTGATCGCCAATCTCCAGCCGCGTGGGTTCGCCGGCATAACTGATGTCCTGCGGCGCCATGCCAATCGAGCTGAAGGGGAAGAAGCCGTTATCCGCCCCGATCCTGGTTGGTCCCGCAATCGCGACGTGCGAAACCAGGTGGCACCCTTCTCCCAGTTCCACCTGCGGCCCGATCACACAGTAGGGGCCGATTTCGCACGAGGGATGGATTTTGGCCTGAGCGTCGATTATGGCGGTGGGGTGAATGCTCATCGCGTGCGAATACCTGGCCCTGAGTAACGAGTTGTGAACTTCTCGGCCACAGCGAGCGGTTAGCCTTCCGCCCCAGCCGCCGGACTATCCGTGGCTCCCCTGCGGGTGCGGCTGCGGTCTACCAGGCGACAACTCACGCTGGCTTCGGCCACCAGCTTGTCGCCGACGAAGGCCTTGCCCGCCATCCGTCCAGCGCTGCCGCGCCAAACCGTCACATCCACTTCAATTCGCAACTGGTCACCCGGAACCACCGGACGCCGGAAGCGCGCCCGTTCGATCCCGGTGAACAGCACCAATTTTTCATCGCGATCGCCGAATTCCGTCAGCAACAGCACACCGCCGGCCTGGGCCATTGCCTCCACAATCAACACTCCCGGCATGATCGGCAAGCCGGGAAAGTGTCCGGCAAAGAACGGCTCGTTGATAGTCACATTCTTGATGGCCACAATGCGCTGCCGCCGCGCCAGATCAATCACCCGGTCAATCAGCAAGAACGGATAGCGATGCGGCAGGATACGCAGAATCTCGTTGATGTCCAGCGTAGTCTTGGCTGGAGCCTCGATGGTGGGTTGGGCGGTATCGCTCATGCTGGTCTCACCAAGCGCGAAGATTATACTGTACCGCACCACCGAAGTTGGAAAAGGACGGCATGGCCAAGAAAGCAATCAAGCAGGTACGGAAGAAACCGGCGAAGAAGGCAGCCAAGTCCAAGGGTCCAGCCACCCCTCGCGACAGCAAGCTTAGCGCCCGTTTGCATTACTTCGAAGAGCACCGCGACCGCATCGTCGAAACCATCCGCCAACTGGTGGAACTCGAATCCTTCAGCGACGACAAGCCGGCCGTCGATCGCCTCGCCCACCTGCTCGCCGGACGCTTCGAAGCTCTCGGAGGCCATTCCAAGCTTCACCGCGCCCAGAAGTTCGGAGATCACCTGCAGGTTGACTTCGCCGGCAAACGCGCCGGCAAACCCGTCCTGTTACTCGGACACTACGACACCGTCTACCCCGTCGGCACGCTCGCTACCATGCCGTGTCGCGTCGCCGACGGACGCCTCTGGGGGCCCGGCACGCTCGACATGAAGTCCGGCATCGGCCTCATGCTCCATGTCATCGAAGCCCTCCGCGCATGGCACGGAGATACTCTCCCGCGCCCAGTCACCGTCCTGCTGGTGTCCGACGAAGAAGTCGGCAGCGATTCCTCTCGCCACATCACAGAAAGCGTGGCCAAAAGGTCTCAGGCGGTGCTGGTACTCGAACCTTCCTACGGTCTACAGGGTGCCGTGAAAACCGCTCGCAAGGGAGTCGCCGAGTACACCCTGAAGGTGACCGGCAAAGCCGCTCACTCCGGACTCGACTTCGAAAAAGGAGAGAGCGCCGTAGTCGAGTTGGCTCGTCAAATCCTCGAGATTCCCAAGTTGGTTGACCTGAAACGCGGTCTCACCCTCAACGTCGGCCTGGTGCAGGGTGGAACCCGCGTCAACGTGATTCCCGCCGAGGCCACGGCCACGATTGATGTCCGCATCGCACGCATGAAAGATGCCGCCGAAATTGACCGCAAGCTGCGCGCGTTTAAGCCGTTCAATCGCAAGTGCAAGCTCGAACTCAAAGGAAGCGTCAACCGCCCTCCCATGGAGCGCACCGCCGGCGTGGCCGCGCTTTACGAGAGCGCCCGCCACATCGCCCAACAATTGGGATGGAAGCTCGAAGAAGCCGCCGTGGGAGGCGGTTCCGACGGGAACTTTACTGCCGGCCTGGGCATCCCCACGCTGGACGGCCTCGGAGGCGTGGGCGATGGCGCGCATGCCACCCACGAGTCCATCCTGATTTCTGAATTACCCCGTCGAGCCGCCCTGCTCTCAGCCCTGATCGAGGAGGCCTAGCCGCAGTGCATCTCTGGCCACTGGATACCGGTACCTGGCAACTATGTTGGTTACTTCGGGGTTATCCCTTCTTTGACTCTGGCTCTGGACTGGCCTAGAATTTCCACAGGGGTGATTGCGCAATCACAACGCGCTCTCCAGGGCACCTGGCGAACCCCGCGGGAGGTCCTTAGTTATGCCGGGAAAATTGGGTTTGCCTGAGATTCTGCTGATTCTGGCCATCGCCCTGCTCATCTTCGGACCCAGCAAGCTGGCTGATCTGGGCAAAGGCCTCGGCGAAGGCATCAAGAACTTCAAGTCGGCGGTAAAAGACGGCGAAGAAGGCACCAACAAGAAATCGTAGTCAGTTCTTCCCCGCCACTGGCCACTGACTGCGGTTCAGCATCCGCCACACCAGCGCAACTGGAAGTCCCACGACGTTGAAGTAATCTCCTTCAATTTCATGAATCCATCGCGACGCTATCCCCTGGATGGCATAAGCCCCGGCCTTATCGATGGGCTCGCCGGTCGCAACGTAAGAAAGAACATCTTGCTCGGAGAGCACACTCATACTGACCCGAGTAGTTTCTGAACGAGTGTCGATGAACTCCGAATTCGCAACTGGCGATTGACCACCGGCCGCTGGCAACTGTCTTCCCACCAGGCAAACACCCGTCGTGACCAGGTGGTCCCGTCCTGAAAGCAGCCGCAACATCCGCGCCGCATCTTCGGCATCGCGCGGCTTGCCCAGGATCTCGCCATCCACAATCACAATCGTATCGGCACCCAAAACCAAGTCATCCGGCCGCTGCCGAAACACTTCGAGGGCTTTCTCCTGCGCCAGTCGTTGCGCACAATCCTCGGGTGGTTCCCCTGGCTTCGGAATCTCTGCAATATCGGTAGCCTGCACCACGAACGAAATACCCGCGTTGCGCAAGATTTCCTGACGACGCGGCGATGCCGATGCAAGCACAAGCATAAGGTAGCGCCGGCGGCCGCCGGCAATTTCCGATTCTAGCAGCCCGCAGAAACCGCCCACCGCTGCGTCACACCCAACAGTAATTGACACATTGCTCCATATTGACTTTGCAACTTTCGTCCGTTACTGTTCCGTGATCTTCGAGGAGCCCAATGAGAACGACACTACTGATCACCGCCGTATGCCTGTCCCTGCTTGCCAGTTCGTCGGCGCAGCACAGCAAGCCGGCAACCCCCTCCGCCAGCGAGATGGAAGCCAAGGTGAAGAAGTCTTGGGAGGATTTCAAAACCAAGAACAAAACTGGATTCGCCGCAGACCTCGCTGAAGGCTTCCGCGAGGTAGAAGACGATGGCGACGGCGCCCGCGACCAGAAAGCCGAAATCGACGAGATGGACCAGATGGCCCTCACCCAGTACACGCTCAAGAACTTCAACGTCCAGCCGATCGGAGCCGACGGCATCCTAGTCACCTATGCCGGAGAATACAGCGGAACCGCCGCTGGCCAGGCTATCCACCAGAAAGCCGTCTACAGCGAAGTGTGGGTCCGCCGCGGCAACGCGTGGAAGGTCCTCTACATCCAGGAAACTAACGTGAAATAGCGAAGTCAGCTCCAGGCAACAGCACGTTTCCACTAGGTAACTGGTACCGACTAGCGAATCCCGACCAACCCGCGCACCGACTCGATAAGCTTCGGCGAGTCATAGCCGACACCATCCTTGAACACGATTTCGACGTTCTCAATGTCGTCGATCTTGGTCGAAGGATCGCCCTTAATCACCACCACGTCGGCCTGTTTACCGGCTGTAATTGTGCCGATGCGATCGAGTTCTCCCAGATACTGCGCCCCGTTGTAGGTCGCGATCTTGATGGCCTCCACCGGAGTGAACCCTTCCTCCACCAGCAGTTCGACTTCGCGCTGATCGCCAAAACCGGGAATCACTCCACCGATGCCGGTGGGGTCAAGCCCGGCCAGCAGCAGGCCCCCAGCTTTCACGAAGGCGCGCTCGAATTCCATATCCATGGCGAAGCCCTGCGCCCACGGCCGAGGCACAACCGCGCCGGTCTTGGGATCGTGCCGCGGCAAATCGAGTTGTACCCGATTCTCCAGAAAATCGTTGCGGGCGTCAGCCGACATAGCATCGAGGACCCGCCGCTGCAGCGGGGTCTTATTAGCGACGAAAAGTTCGAACACCGGCAGCGTCGAAGTAATCGCCACATGATGCGCCACCAGGTCGCGAATCATATCCTGGATCGGCGCATCGCTCACCTTCATCTTGATCAATTCCGCAACCACTGCGCTCTCATCCGGACAGTGGTCCGGCTTCTTGCCTGAGAAAAATTCCGTATCCACGTCCAACCCGTGCTCCAGATCGTCAATGCCCAGCGCAGCGGCTTCGCGAAATCCAATCGAGCACAGGTGCCCCGTCACCTTAACACCGCGCTTGTGGGCCGCCTCAATCGCCGCCCCCAGCACCGCTCGCGAAATAAAGTTGTAGGCCTTGAAGTTGTCCACCCCGCGGTCAATCCAGAAGTTGACGGTCGCCACGGCCTCTTCCGGAGTTTTAAGCTCGGTCATCTGCGGAGTGAAGCTCCCCGGCCCTTCCAGGTAAGGTCCGGTAACATGCATGTGCGGCCCAGCAACCTCGCCACCGTCAATGCCCTTCTTAAGGAGCAAGTCGGTATAGGGCTCGATGCTTCCAGTAGTGCGTATGGTAGTGACGCCGCCCGCCAGGTAGAGCCGTGGAAAGCTGATCGCCATCTCGTGGAAGATCGCGTCCCCCGCCGGATAGAACATGTGCTCGTGCATGCCGACCAGCCCGGGAATCACCGTGTAGCCATGCAGATCGAGCACCTGTGCGTCCTTCGGTATCGAAGCCGCCGCTGCGTCCGACAGCGCCGCGATCCTCCCGCCACTCAAGACCACCGTCTGATCCGCTTTAGCCGCCGCGCCCGTCCCATCAATCACCTGCACATGAGTGAGGGCGACAACCGGAGAATTAACCTTAACGAATCGTTGAACTTCAGGAGAAAGAGTCTGCCCCATGCCGACAGCCGCCACCAGCAGTACGCAACCAAGAAGAATGTTTTTCATCCCGAATCCCCACTTGAGATCTGAGCCGAGCCATTGTACCCGACAACAACCGACCGCTGGCAGCCGGCAACTGACAACTGTTCTCCCCTGTTAGAATCGATAGTACCCTCATGCCCATGGACGCCGCGTTTCTCCGTAATTTCGCCATCATCGCGCATATTGACCACGGCAAATCCACGCTGGCCGACCGCCTGCTGGAACTGACCGGGTCGCTGACCGCGCGCGAGATGCAGGCCCAGGTGCTCGATTCCATGGACCTGGAACGCGAGCGCGGTATCACCATTAAAGCCCATGCTGTCCGCATGATGTACACCGCCAAAGACGGGCAGATCTACCAGCTCAACCTCATCGACACCCCCGGTCACGTGGACTTCTCTTATGAAGTCTCCCGCTCGCTGGCGTCGTGCGAAGGCGCGCTCCTGGTAGTGGACGCCTCGCAGGGGGTAGAAGCCCAGACCCTGGCCAACTCCTATATTGCCATCAACAATGGTCTCGAAATCATTCCCGTCATCAACAAGATCGATCTGCCCAGCGCCGACATCGCCCGCACCAAGGAAATGATCGAAGGCGCTGTCGGCCTCGACGCCGCCGACGCCGTCCCCATCAGCGCCAAGACCGGCCAGGGAGTCCCCGACGTGCTCGAAGCCGTCGTCAAACGAGTCCCGCCGCCCAAGGGAAATCCCGACAACCGTCTGCAAGCCCTGATCTTCGACTCCTGGTTCGATCCCTATCGCGGCGTCATCGTGCTCACCCGCGTCTTCGAAGGCACGCTCCGCAAAGGGCAAAAGATCCGCCTGTGGTCTAACGGACGCGTATTCGAAGTGGAGACCGTCGGCGTACTCACCCCCAAGCCGGTCGAGATCGGAGAACTCCGCGCCGGAGAAGTCGGCTTCTTCATGGCCAACATGAAAAACGTAGCCGACACCAAAATCGGCGACACCGTCACCGACGAAGCCAACCCCGCCATCGAAGCCCTGCCCGGCTTCGAAGAAATCAAGCCCATGGTCTTCGCCGGCCTGTACACGGTAGACGCCCACGAGCACACGGCGCTGCGCGAGGCCCTGGAAAAACTTCGCCTGAACGACGCGTCTTTTTTCTACGAGCCCGAAAGCTCGGCCGCCCTGGGATTCGGCTTCCGCTGCGGCTTCCTCGGCCTACTGCACATGGAGATTATCCAGGAGCGCCTGGAACGCGAATTCGGCCTCGAGCTGATCACCACCGCCCCCGGAGTGCGTTTCCGCATCACCAAGACCGACGGCGATGTGGTCGAAGTCGACAACCCCTCCAAGTGGCTCTCGCAATCCGAAATCGCCAAAGTCGAAGAGCCAGTGATCTTAGCCACCATCCTCACCAACGAGGAATACGTGGGCGGCATCCTGAAGCTGGTCGAAGAAAAACGAGGCAAGCAGAAAAGCTTCGAATACGTAAGCTCCTCGCGGGTCATGCTGCAATACGAGTTGCCGCTGAACGAGATCGTGCTCGATTTCTACGATCGTCTCAAGACCGTCTCCCGCGGCTACGCCTCGCTTGACTACCATCTCTCCGGCTACTGGGAATCGCCGATGGTGAAGTTAGACATCCTGGTCGCCGGTGATCCCGTCGACGCCCTGTCCATCGTCGTCCACCGCGACTTCGCCTACGAACGCGGTAAAGCCCTCGCCGCCAAGATGAAGGAACTCATCCCCCGCCAGATGTTCGAAGTAGCCATCCAGGCCTCCATCGGAGCCAAGATCATCGCAAGAGAGACAGTGCCCGCCATCCGCAAGAACGTGTTAGCCAAGTGTTACGGAGGTGACATCACTCGCAAACGCAAGCTGCTGGAGAAACAAAAAGAAGGTAAGAAAAGAATGAAGCGCATAGGAAGAGTCGATATCCCTCAGGAAGCCTTCCTGGCAGTACTAAAAGTAGGCGAAGGCAGCTAAGCTCGTGTGGTTGCGGCCCGTGTGGACGCGGGCGACTCGCCCGCGAAGTTAGCGCCTGGCGTCACGCCGGCCACGATGAAGCCAATTTCGAAATCCAAGCAGTTCATCCGTATCTAAACTGATTTGTCATCCCGAGCGAAGCGAGAGCCTGCCCTGAGCGGAGTCGAAGGGGTACTAGGGTTTGCGTGCATCGCCACGGACCTCGCCTGATTCCCCGCCCTCCCCCAATGTCATCCTGAGCGGAGCCCGCTGAAAGCGGGCGCAGTCGAAGGACCCTACATCCACCGAGAATTTTGAGCACCACTGTGAACCCGCCCTCACACTCATCTCAGCACGTTCCAGCCATGGGTCGATTGAAAACCAGATGGAGGCCACCTTGTTGCTGATTTAGCTGCTGCGGCAGGCTACTTCGGATTACAATCTGACAACACTAGGAATAGGCGGATACGATTCGCAGTCTTTTGATGAACCGCGAAAAGTTACGGGTAATGATCCTCCGCTCTCTGCAAGAGCAGGGATTCCGCAGACGTAATGGTCTAATTGTTCCTCCTTCAACCAGCGATAAAGATCATCTTCGGAGCCTTCATTCCACGGCAGTGGAGCACAAGGTGATTCGATCCGCGCCACGTCTACGCGGCCACGAAGACAAGTTCTTAGAGCACATCGCGTCCGGCGACAGTTTCGATCCCGCGCGGATTCGGCCATCACTTGTTGAGGTTTTGCCTGACTCAGAAAATGAGTTGCTATTCCGTTACGTAGCCCTTCATTGGGCGATCCCCGTGTCCTCTGGCTACGGTCGTCGAATCAGATTCCTGGTCATGGACGAGCACCACGAGAAGTTGATTGGCGTCATCGGCCTCGGTGATCCGGTATTCAATTTAGCGGTGCGTGATAGCTGGATCGGGTGGAACAAGGAAGCTCACCGAACACACCTGCGAAATGTCATGGATGCTTTTGTTCTCGGTGCAGTGCCCCCCTACTCGTACCTGCTGTGTGGCAAGCTGGTGGCAATGCTGGTCTCAAGCCGTGAAGTACGCGAAGCATTCAACAGGAAGTATCGATCACGCCGCTCGCTGATTCGGCGTCAGTTGACTGACGGCCGACTCGCACTTGTGACGACAATGTCAGCTTTAGGCAGGTCATCGGTTTACAACCGGCTACGCTTTGAGGATCGCCTAGTATTCCAGAGTCTTGGATATAGCCGGGGCTCCGGGGAATTTCATTTTTCTAATGGTTTGTACGGCGCCATCTTTGAGTATGCAGACAGATACTGCGACGCAACGGCTAAGAAGAGTCGGTGGGGTGTGGGTTTTCGAAACCGGCGCGAAGTAATACGAAAAACTTTAGCGAAGATTGGCCTTTCTACCGAACTGCTCTACCACGGTATTCAGAGAGAGGTATTTGCAGTTCCCCTTGCGCAGAACACGCGTGAATTCCTGCGTGGAGAAACATCTAGGCTGAAGCTGTACAACTCATCGACTCAGGATCTGTTCGCCTGGTTCCGAACTCGATGGTTGCTCCCCCGAGCATCGTGGGATACGCGCTATAAGGAATTCGATCCCAGCTCTTATCGACTGTGGGGAACGGGGACGCACAATGCCTGACGACCCCAGGCCCTTCGCCGACCTCCCGGCAGGTTTGGTCGAAGAGGTACTGGATCAAACCACCGCAGTGGGTGACATGCTGTTGGCGTCGTTCCGGCATTTGCAGGACACGCGTGCTGCCCGGAGGCAAGAGTTGGTCTTAAGCGGGATGATTCGCCACGAATCATCCTTAGGATATCCGCCACTCCCCACCACTTGTGCGACTGATGGGTCGTATGCGGTGGAACGGTTGCTCAGTTCCGACTTGGCTGCGGCGGCTGCGGTTGCAGTCGAGGGGTTGACTCCCCCGTCGGAAAAGCGCCACTGGGACGAACCTCGTCATTCGACCTTTATCGTCGCAGAGTCTCACAATGCGGACACAGCCACCGTCCTTCGTGCCGTCATGCTAGGTCGCGAACTCCTGCTCGCTAGCAGGGCTCCGCACGACTTAGTCATGTTGGATATGACCTTCACCCTTCCCATCATCTATTTCAACCAGGCACTGAATCAGGCTCCTAACAGCCGTGGGCTGCGCTGCGCTCAAGAGTTCCTTCATTGTTGCCAAGACTATCTTGAAGCATACCGGGATCTGCTTCGTGCTGAGAGGTCCGATAAGAACTATATTGGCCTTCCAAAGTACTCGACGCGGCGCGAATTGGGCCAGTTGCTTGACTGGCCAGGAGAGCAGGACGACCGAAGTTTCCTAACGCATCTTCTTGAACCGGGCGAGTTTACCAAGCCGGTCCCGCTCGAAAAACCTGATCAGGCTTGGCACTTCAACCTCGGTCAATTGCCTAGCGAACTGCGCGCCCACAGTGAACAAGTAGCGAAGGATATCGTGGCGTCCCTTGATGGACTCTATGTCTTCCATTACAAGCCGCATCCTTGGTTGCCAGCCATCCGAGTTGAAGCCGGGTTTCCTAGCGCCACGAACGATCATCGGCTAGCGCCGATCATCCAGGGACTAAAGCACCAGTGTGCCACTGCCGGCATGCTAGAGCCATATCCCATTTGGCTAGCCGATCGAACGGTGAAAGCCTTGGCACGAGCTATGCCCACATTCCGGCAAGTAGCAACCCAGCGAATTTCGGAACAATACGATGGCGATATTGGTGACGTTTTCTTCGCCATGCACGGCTACAGGACGGAGTCCGGAGGATAATCGCATGCCATCAGCCCCGGCTAACCTAGATCACTTGCTCGACGCCGCCGAGAAGTTTGGCGTGGTTGGGTCGCCTTCTTCCACGGCGCAGTTGGCACTGGACATTCTAGGGTCAGCCGTCGCACGAAAGCTCGTCGGCGAGCTAGCGTTGTTTCGTTTTTCACAGGACTCCCATCCCCATTACGCGCTTGGGCAGATCACGGAGGTCCAGTTGAGAAACATTTGGCACGAAGACCCTACGATGCGCAGCTTGATACGACAACGTGGTCGCGTGGATGCAGTTAGTGAACGCCAGGACACTCATCTCGGGCAGATGGTGATTAGCGCGGTTTTCCGCAGCGATGGCGAACGCCGCTACCAGCCCAGTATTCTGGGCACAGTCCCGCCGACGGGCACGTTCATCAATGCGGTCAGCGACAGTGTTCTTGACGAGCTCCTATCACCCTATCGGGAGCAACTGTTTTATCTCGGGCAGGTCTATGGTTCAGCCCCGAAGCTCCCCTTATGGTTCAAACACTTTGACCGGGGGGCCGACGGTGCCGGTGAGGCCTATCACATAGGGGTCTTCGGCAAAACTGGTTCAGGAAAGTCGGTTCTGGCAAAGATGATCCTGCTCGCATACGCACGTTATCCCAAGATGGCGCTTCTGGTGATTGATCCACAAGGAGAGTTCGCGCGAGATCTTCGGAAGGGGGGCTCTAGTGGAGAGTTCGCACTGCCGTTAGGGGACATTGCTCGCGACCTCGGCAAACAAAGCTACCCGATGACGGTTCGCAATCTCGTGCTGGACCGGTGGGAACTATTCGAGCAGATTTTGTGCGAATCACGTTTTTTCGAGAGACTAACGGTCCCTCAGGGAGAGAACCGCCAGCTTGCATGCAACATTCTCGCCGATAAGCTGCAGAAAGCTGGCATCAAGCTCAAGGACCTATGGACGCACGAATCGTTCGATAAGGCCTGGAAGTTGCTCGGCGACGACAAGGTTCAGAAAGTGTTTTATCGAACTGAAGCATCGAGAGCAAGATTCGCCGGGGCTCTGGAAGAGGCTGCCGCCGAGGAATTCTTCAAGGACTACTGGGGCCCCGTAACCGAGCTATTTCGCGAGGACAGGAAAGATGCTCGGACAATCAACCAAGCCTTGGCGTGGTTGTTGAACCCGGAAGCAGCGAATCGCCCAATACTGGTGATTGACCTCTCGAGAGAACAGGCTAAGGGTCTCTTCTGGAACGATAGAATACAAGCGTTGGTCATAAAGCGTCTGCTTGACGGCCTCAAAGACACGGCTGAGTATTTCTACAAAGAGGGGGCGAGTCTCAACACCCTGGTTGTAATCGACGAGGCACACCGCTTGGCGTCGCGTGACTTGCAACGCGATGATGAGGCTGCGCTAGGGGTTCGGTCAGTGCTGGTAGATGCGGCCCGAACAACGCGAAAATACGGACTAGGATGGCTCTTTATCAGCCAAACGCTTTCGAGCCTGCACACCGAAATTCTCCAGCAGCTTCGTATTTTCTTCTTCGGCTTCGGACTGGCACTCGGCCAGGAATTTAACGCGCTGGATCAGCTTGTAGGTTCCTCCGGTAAGACTGCCCTGGACTTGTACAAGCTCTTCCGAGATCCGCATTCGTCGTTCGATACCGCAAGCCGACAGTATTCCTTCATGACAATCGGACCCGTTAGCCCACTGTCATTTGCTGGTACCCCGCTATTTTTCAATGCGTTTAGTAGTGTCGAAGAGTTCCTGACCGCAAATCGCTTGGTCAACAAGAAACTCTATTAGGCGAGTCGGACTCTCCTCGGGGAGGACCGGAAAGGACCTTGAGGGCCCGGTTTACCGTTTACGCTTTAGGCTTTCAATTCCCTCTGCCAAAGCCCAAACCTTGCGCCCAGTCGCCTCTTCCCCGCCGGCCATGTCCTACCGGATGTGCAAATCTCAAAGGTTGCACGGAATCCTCCACCCCCGCTCCATCCGCGTGCTCCCCCGCGCAGAAGCCACTAACCTCCCTTATGTCGTATGACTTACGATCATTTTCAACCCCTCCGGCAAACCGACCGAACGGTCGAGCGCGAAGCCGTGCTGCATCCAAGTCTCCACGTCCACAAGGTTTTCCACAGTTTGGCTTGACCGCAAACACACCCCGCCCCCGCCCCATCACTCCGGCGGAGGCCCGTCATAGGCCTGGTCAAATCGGGTGAAATTCTTCCGGAAAGTCAGAATGACTTTCCCACACTGAATTCCATCGCTTTATTTTCCTCGTGTGCGGTTCCAGGTGCGGCCATCGGCTGCTTCCCTCGGCACTGCTCTGCAGCCGTACTCTACTCGTTTTTCGCCAAAGTATAAAGCGTGTCCCTCCG
>JAIQEU010000023.1 GCA_020073665.1 Terriglobia bacterium | reverse complement strand
AGGATTCCGCCCGGGGCTGAATTGGGGGAGCCTACTACTTCTGCCATCCGCCCGGAAGCCGACGTTTCGCTTTGAAGAGCCTGGATTATCTTCGGAGTCAAAGCCTTGGCGACAAGTTCGGCTGTGGCCGCAGTAACTCTTCCGGAAGCTACGATCCTGCCAGATTTCGTCTTCACCACGCAGTAGGTCCAGTCCCAAGTGAACAATGGACGCGTGACCTCCACGTAATAGTCGGCTTGCCCTTGATTAACGGTGAAGGCGAGCCTTAATTGGTCGAATTCGGGCGCACGCTGGAGCCAGGAACGAATGGTAGCCGATTTCATGTAGACGGTGTCGGAGCGAGCGAAGATAAGGACCCTTGCCGGTTGGTTCGGCGTCGACTGCGTGGTAATTGAGTCCATTGTCGCTGGCTTCTCGACGGAAGGGGTCGTCTGCGCTGACGTTGCTGCGGCTTGCGGTGAGGTCTGTGCACGGACGAATGGAAGGAACACGAAAGCTGCTGCGGCTATGCAGCGAATAGCCGACCTTGCTCTGTGCATAAGAACCTCCCCTCCCAGGCAGTGCTTTCGCTCCACAGCTTCATGGTCACCCTGGATGGTGGGCTGGTCAACGGGATTGCCAGCAACGCGTTCCCTCGTTCTTTCCCAAAATGGGACGGGCGGCCGAGCTTCTATGCTTTGGTACCATTCCGTTCGGATTTGTTATGAAAAACCGCCTGGCAGATAAAGAACACCCTTAACCCTTGATTGCGGAAGTCCCATTTTGGAACGGAAATTCGGATTCTCCACGCGGTCACGATGAAGGGACATTGACCGAAGGTATGGGTGGTGTTATGAGTGAGTTAGTCCCCCCATGCTCCGTACCTGGAGCAGAGCTAATCGTAATATCGTAATACTGAGAAGATTGTGAGTCTTCGCTCGTTGAGCCGTTTGAGAGGGGTTCTCGTATTCTTATTCGCTTCCACCCTGGGGCCTCCCTGTGGAAGCGGTCAAAACCCCTACGCCGCCCTTCTAAACGGTGGCGCGGCATCCCGGGCACCTGCCTCCAAGAGCGAAGCGAGAGGTGGCTATACCGAACCGGAACTTGTCGGCATCTACCGACCCGACGGGAGATTCAAGAAGATCTCCAAGCTTGCACGCGCAAGTGATCCGGGGCCATCGCGAGAGAGTCTGAGGCCCGCCGAGGTTCCACCTTCGGTCGATCTGCACCCAATCGAGCACATCGTCGAGGACTATGAGCCTTCGGCGCACGCGATCAGGGCGGCGAAAGGACGCTCCCCCATCGCGTCCCTGCGCGATGCTCTTGTTACGTTCGCGTACGGCCGGGAAAGAGCCCTGCAAGCGCCGACTCATGTAACCACCGATTCCAAGCAGCGCCTTATCATCGCCGATCCGGGTCTGCCCGCGGTGCATGTCCTGGATCTCACCGGGAAGAATTCGTTTCGCATCGCCGGGGGACCGCAACACCGGATGCGAATGCCGAACGGTGTGGCCGTCGATGCTGCCGACAACATTTATGTCGCAGACGCCAAGCGGGGAATCATACTTGTCTACGATCCGCAAGGACGGTTCCTCCGTTATATCGGAAGCTTCAGGGGCGAAAGCATGTTCCAAAGCCCTTTGGGTATCGCGCTCGATCGCAAAGCAGGCCATCTCTACGTTCTCGACCCGCCGGTTCATCAGTTGGTCATGCTGGACCTCGAAGGCAGGGTCCTCAAGAGAATCGGAAACAAGCGAAGCCAAGAGAACCGGGCTCTGGACTATCCCACAGAGATCGCGATGGGAAATGACCAGTTACTGATATTGGATGCAGCCGGTTCGCGCATCCAGGTTTTTGATCTGGAGTGTAACTTCCTGAAGGCATTCACGATTTGGACTGCAAGCGACCCACCGCTTGTGACTGAGATGGGACTTGCTCTGGATAGCTCTTCCAATATTTACGTGAGCAATTTGGGTGGCTCCACGGTCCGGATCTATGACCGAGATGGTCAGGTAAGAGGCGTGCTGGGGAGGCAGGGCGTGGGAACCGAGGACTTCAATGCTCCATCCGGAGTATGGATCGATCCGACCGACCGCATCTATGTAGCCGATACGAAGAATAGCCGCGTTCAGGTCTTTCACGTGTCCGCCCAGTCAGACGGAACTCAACGTGCAGGGGGTGCGGCGGGCGCGAATACTCGATGACTGGAGCGATTTGTCAGCGCGAAAGGAAAGCAACCAAAAGCGCGCTCTTAAGCGCTGCGCTCAATTCGACAGACTTGACTTCCACAGTTCTCATGTAAGGGTTGCTCGTCGTCCCGGTAGGGGCGTGTCGAAGTGCTTCTTGGCACGGGCACTCATCCCTTCGATGACAAGTCCCGTCTGTGAACTGGCGGCTCCGTTGGCACGCTTGCCGCGGTTGTGGACGTATGACGGGCAATCCGGAAGTTATCGGTTCGTCCGTCGGATCAGTACCGACAAACGCGCTTGTGGTGAATGACGACGCTGATTTCCGGATCGTCGGCAATTCCCAACCTGGCAACACGTGGCGCGTAGTTGACGTTAAATCGCCATTACACTCATTGACCACTCAAAACCCCTGGGCCGGTTGGGGTCAATGAGTGTAATCGCCTGATTGCATCAACTATCGAGAGGACACCGCATTAGGAGGACGCCTATCCATAGGGACTGGATCCGACCTCACGGTTGCGATTCGCCTGGAAAGAAAGGGAAAACATTTTCAGATTGACAAATTTTGTCAACCTCACAACTCGGGGCAATCCGCGCAAAGCCAATGGGATATCAGCAGCTTGCGGGATGGTCAAGGTGTCCCCGGGATGGCGTGTTTTGGCAGCCCGGTTGCTCGTACCGACGTTGGAGGCATTCGCCGATGTATTCAAGGATTCTGAGGTATCTGGCCTTTTCGTTCCCCCTCTTACTCATCCTGCCCATTTCAGCCTTCGCGAACACCTGTAACAGTTTCGCGACCTTCAACTGCGCCCAGGCAACTCCTAACCTTGTCCACGTGGGCGGCGGCATCGCCAGCGGACAGTCGGTCGGTATTCTGCTGACCAGCAATATGTTCTCGATCTCGACGGCGAACGGGGTGGGGGGCTCGGATGTGATCATTATTGCGGCCTTCGCCAACAGTGCCCTCATGGGTAGTCTGAACGGCTCCGCGTTCAGCGGTCTGAGCAGCTTTCCCGAGGGCGCAGCCACCAACGCCATCATCAGCAGCCTGCAGGGCCTGGGTCTATGCGGTAGTACCTGCAACCTCTCGTTCGGATACGTGGACCTGCGCAGTGCACTGGCTCCCAACGGCAGCGTGAACGTGACCGCCAGCGGAGTGCCGGCAGGTACGGTCTTCTACGGCGTCGTCCTCGGAAGCAATGGTCAGATCAAGTACATCACCCCGAACTCGGAAGCCGCCATTATGGGTCGTACTGCGGTCGTGCCGGAGCCCGGATCACTGACCCTGCTCGGAACCGGACTGCTTGGCTTGGCGGGAATGGTCCGGCGGCGCTATCTTAGCGTGTGAACCCTGTCGTTTAGCTGTTCGTCTGCGACCCCAGAGCAACCTCTGCGCTGGGGTCTTAGTTTTGCTCGAAGGTCTCCTCGCATCTCCCCAAAGAGCGGTGTATCTTGGACGGCCTGCGCTAGCCCCGGGCCCAGTGTTTCCCGAACATTCAGATTGCACGCCAGTTTAGAACGCCCGCGGAGGATATGTTCCCAGTGCACGTAGAGATTGGCTATTGGTGTCGGCTATTCGGACCTTCGGAATGCTGGCGAGTGCTGGTTGAATTCAGTTTACGCACACAGCGGGCGTTAGCCACGCGGGAAGGTCCGAGGCTTTCCAATTTTTTGGATTGCTTGCCTCTGGAGTTGTTGCGTAGCTGATCGCTTCGCAAGTGACAAACGACACCGTTATCTTCCGGCAGCATGACGATGAAGGGGGCGCCATGTTCGCGCCCCACCGGACCAAAACAACTTTCGTCTATCTTCAGGCTGCAGCAGCCACCCGCGGCACAGTGATCGCGAAGGGCCCCTGGTGTTCGAAGGCACGCTCCCGATGGCCCACGATCGTGTATTTCGGACTCTGGGTTGGCGGCAGGAAGCCGGCGATTTCAGTACGGAAGTGGTGGTAGCCACCGCGGAACCTGCCGTTGTCCCAGACTTTCAGCAGGGCCTCCGTAAACAGACCATTCTTGGTTCCATCCATGGCCACTTGGTTATCCTGACAAGCGGAAATCAAGATAACCCCGCACTCTACGTTGACCTTTTCTCTACGTGGGGTTTTCTGGCGAATGGCGTCGTAGAGCGTTGCCCGCTCCTTGTAAATCTTCGACTGCACGTCAGGAGGCAGAAACTTGGGTCTGAGATTGGGGCCTGTGCTTGCGCGCACGCGCGTTTCCAAATGGGGAAGGAAAGGTGCGGGGTTTAGAAACATGGATTTGGTCATAGTCCCACTGTGGCAACTGTCGGACAAAACGAACACTCGTACGCCGGGCCGGAAACGCGACCACATCTCGTGCAGTTCATCATCGACGAGCTCGCGGTCGTACAGCACCCACGTCTCGTCCAGACCGTCGGGTTCGTCGTTGTTAACGTCATTAATTTGGCCGCCGTGGCCCGAGTACGTCAGTAAGAAAAAGTCGTCCTCGACCAGTCCCTTAGCGGCCTTTTCGATTGCGTCCAGCAACGCAGTGGAAGTGGCAGCTTTCGTCAGCAGTGACTGGGTAGCGAATCCTTGGCCTTTTGCAATTGTTTCCATGTCTCGGGCGTCGTTCTCGCAGGCCACAAGTTCCCCTTTCCAGCCGACGTAGTGAGTTGGGTCAACTCGGTTCAATCCAATATGCAGAGAACTTCCCTTTGGTTTCGCTGCTCCTACCATAAATCCTCCTTCACAAGTTGAAGTCACCGCGATTGGAACCGAACGGCAGTTTGTGCGCCATTGTCGTCCGGGCCCCGATGAACTGCATGGGCGCATACTCAGCATTGATTCGCACGTTCTTCTGTCACGGCGAACCTCCTCGGTGGTCACCAAGCGGATCCGTTACAGAACCTCTGGCTTACAGCTTCTTGCTCTTCAATTAGGCACCTTCTGCTGGGATTTTACAGTGATATTGGGCGACCTCCTTCCGGGCACATCCATCCGGGGGCTTTTGAGCGCCATTTACGAAAAGGGAAAGTACCATTACCGTCATTGCTCCAGCAGGCCGTTGGCGGTGCTGATGTGGTTCGCACTTTGCGTCGTGTTGCCTTTCGTTTTTGACTGGTGCATCATGAACGCCGATGAACGCGAACGCTCCCGGCAAGTCTAGCCCCGCCGTGCGAATCATCGTACGGCTTCTTATCGCGCTTGTAATTCTTGTCGTTGCTCTCGGGCTTACACTGTGGCGCGCACCACTATGGGTCGCCGAAAGGCTCACGCAGTTCCAACTTCTCCGCGCCGCAATTCACAGCCGCTCGATGGTTATCGATGGCAATGACGTCCATTACATCGAAGGCGGCAGCGGACAGCCCATCGTGCTCATCCACGGGCTTGGCTCCCAGGCGCAACAAGATTGGGTCGCACTCGCACCATACCTAGTGCGGGCCGGTTATCACGTGTACGCGTTGGATCTGCTCGGCTACGGACAGTCCGCGAAGCCCGCCGACCGCACCTATTCGATCCCGGAGGAAGCGAAGTTCGTCGAATCGTTTCTCAATGCCAACCATCTGGACACGGTCGCGTTGGGTGGCGTATCGATGGGCGGTTGGATCGCGTCCACCGTAGCGCTGGACCAGCCGCAGCGGGTGACCCGGCTCATGCTATTTGATAGCGCTGGCATGTGGTTCAAGCTGAGTTTCGATCCCGCCCTTTTTACCCCGCAGACTAGCCAGCAGGTGAATCAACTCATGGCTCTGGTCACGCCCGATCCTCCGGCTCTGCCCGAATTCGTGAAGGCGGACTTCATTCGAAGGATGAAACGCGATGGCTGGGTGGTGCGGCGCGCCTTGGTTTCCATGATGGCGGGAGGCGATGAATTGGATGAGAAATTTTCCGCATTGAAAATGCCAATGCTGATCGTTTGGGGGAAGGAGGACACGCTCACTCCGCTTTCCCTTGCCGAATCGATGCATCGCGCCGCACCGCAGTCGGTGCTGGTGGTGTACGGCGACTGCGGCCACATCGCCGTCGTAACCTGCATGGATCGAATCGCCCCGACCGCGCTCGATTTCCTCTCGGGCACGGGCCGGCAGCCGGGTCAAACTATCGAAGTGCCCGCGCCCACGCGTTGAGATTTGCCGAGAGTCGCACCTTTGCCACATACGAGTTGACGTGTCGCAACGGCGCGTTGCAGTGGAGACACCCTCGATAAGGAGCAATCAACCTTGAGAGATCGAAACGGCTCACGACTTCAATGAGCGCCACACCTTGGTCATTGATAATGAGCGAACCAACCCTTGTGTGGATGGACTCAGGCGGCTTCACCGAGTCGGCATGTACAATACCTCGAACAAAAACCTAAGCCAGCCTTGATCTTCCCGGTGGTCAGAACTGCTTTGCCCACTCGATCAACAAAACGCGATTCTAGTAAGCCTGCTGCAGCACCAGCGGTTGATCAAGCTTGAATCGCAGCGTGGTCTCGGCCGGCACTTTCACGGACTTACCTCGAGTAAGTACCTCTGCGCCGGCTCCGGTGGCGGCACCCGCCGCTGCTCCAATGGCTGCACCTTTGCCACCGCCTGCAATCGCACCGATCAAAGTACCCAGTACCACACCGCCTCCCACCATCTGCGCCGTTCGCTTGTTGGCCGCGATTTTTCAACAGTTACCCATTCGTTACGTCTTCAAGGGGAAAGTCGAAACCGCAATCTGCCGGGATTGTTTCCGAGTGGCCGACAAACCGGGAGTTGCGGATCTTACTCAGGCATGAACTGCCGCACCAGTTCTGGGCAATCGATCCTCCAATGGTCCGCCAAGACGCACGCCTTACGCAGAACCATCTCTGTGCGATAGTCCAGTTCGATCGGAATCGACGCTAGGTCGAGAACGACTGAGCCCAGAATCTTCTGAGGAATTCTCAGCCATCCGATCCCTGAATCGGTCACCAACACTGCTGCGGCCCATCCGAGCAGGATGCGATATGTCCCCAGTTGTCCACGCACGTCCAGATGCGTCTTCTCGATCTTGCACCAATCCGCGACAGAAGTATGCGGCAGCACTCGTGACAGCGGGAACACTACCCAGGCGTGCGATGGGTCACCAAGCAGACGCGCAAAATGACCCGCAAAGGTGGGGGAAAACCCAAGCAAGCATCTGCCCAATCTATGCTCAAAACAGCCGCGCGAGCTAAGTCATTGAAAGCAAAGGCTGACAATTCGCCTTCGCAGAAGCGAATTTGGTAGGTCGAATGCCCTTCAAAACTGGGGGCGATCGGACAGATTTTCTCCGAGCCGATCTGCACACCTAGGTGGTGCGAGAAGAATGGCAAACATACCAGCCGAAGTCGATACATCCCAAACTCGCTGGCAGGCCAGTCAGGTTTATGCCACGGCGGGTGTGTGCTTGGTAATAGGTGTTTTGCTGGGCTATCTGTTCCGTGGATCAGAAAGCACGCGCGCGATCGCCAATGCAGCGGCAAGCGTGACCACTCAGCCAGCTTTGGCACCGGGCGTCCCGCAGGCCCAAGCGCAGATGCCGACCCTGGAACAGATGAAACACATGGCGGACAAGAAAGCCGAGCCGCTGCTGGCCAAACTGAAAACCCACCCCGACGATGCCAACCTGCTCGCTCAGTTGGGAGGTATGTACAGCGCGACTCACCAGTTCAAAGAGGCGGCAGACTATTACGCCAAATCGCTGCAGATCGATCCCAGAAATGTTGGAGTGCGCACCAAGATGGCATCGTGCTTGTACTTCGAGGGCGACGTCGATGGTGCCATCGCTGAACTTGACCGTTCGCTGAAATACGATCCCAAACATGCCGGCACTTTGTTCAACCTCGGCATGATCAAGTGGAAAGGGAAAGGGGACGGTGCAGGCGCAGTGGCCGCATGGCAGGAACTTCTGGCGCAGTATCCGGTGCTTCCCAGCGATCTGCCGAGTCGCGAAACCATCGAGAAACTGGTGGCGGAGGCCAAGGGGCACCCAAGCATCTAGAGAGGTGCCGCCGATGTTCGAAAGCATTCTTTCGGAGGAGCGCTTCACAATGACGGACGCAAGCAAAGAGACCGCTAGACAAAATAACTGGACGAGCGTACAGGCTTATGTGCTGGCCGTGACCTGCCTGCTGATTGGAGTTTTGGCCGGATGGCTGGTGCGCGGATCGCAGTCGCCGGTGGCTTCCTCGGAAGTCGCGTCATCGCAACCGGCAGCCACCTCGAACCCCGGGGCGACGCCCTCCGCCGAACAGCTGCAGCGCATGGCGGACTCGCAAGCCGCCCCTCTGCTCGACCGCTTGAAAACCGACCCCAACAACGTTGAACTTCTCACTAGCGTCGGAAACATCTACTACGACACCCAGCAGTTCCCCACTGCAATTCAGTATTATGACCGCGCCCTGAAGCAAAAGCCAGCCGATGCCGGAGTCCGCACCGACCTCGCGACCGCGTATTGGTACGTTGGGAATCCTGACACCGCGATTCAAGAATTCAACAAAGCGCTGTCCTACGAACCCACCAAACCCAACACGCTTTTCAACCTCGGCATTGTAAAGTGGCAAGGCAAGATGGATGTGGCGGGCGCGGTGCAGGCGTGGCAGAAGCTGCTGGACACCAACCCGAACTACGATAACAAAGACAAGGTTGTAGACCTGATCGCACAGGCCAAGAAGCACGTGGCTCAAGGTACTGCGGCAAAGCCACGTAGCTGAGTGGTGGTCAGTGGCTAGTGGTCAGTTGGTCGGTGTTCACTTAGACCCGTGAAATCAATCGGCTATTGATAGGGTCGCCCTCGCAGGTCGCTGCTCAGTGAGTCCTGACAGATTGGCGTAACATCGCCATGATACTCCTCATCCCCGGCGAGGGGCATAATCCCGTGCTGAAGGGCTCGAGTTCAGCCCCTTTTTCGGCCCCTCTCGAAGAATCGCAGTTCGCAGATCCAAGGTGCGGTAAAGTGGTTGGAGCGGCTAGAGTTAAGGCTGGTGCCGGGAGGGGGAATCTATTCCCACCGTTCTCAAGGGCATCGTGAAAATAACACCAATATTGGCAAAGTGCAATATTGATGCGGGTTTGCCCACTATCTTCCCGCGTTAGACCAAAAACAGCTTCGGACGATTTCGGGTGATCTGGGGTGATTTCGGCAGAGGTTTTACTAGGAAATCCTAGAGCAGAAGTGACTCGTAATCTGTGGGCTCTGCTTGTACCGAAAATGCTTGGGCAAGTTCAGGTCTACTGATTAAGAGTTAACGCACACTCATCAGCACGGTCATAGCAATCGCACTTCTGAATCAATCACTTGCCCACAATCTAGCCAGCACGGAAGCACTCTGTCGATGTAGCGAAAAAGCTCGTATTGGCGCATACCGGCTCGGAGCGTACGGCACATTCTGCGGCACACCTCTGTGGGGTGAACCCCTCTGCTGGGACAATCCAAGATTGGCATCTCACCGTTGTTGATTCTGGGGGTGAATCCCTCTTGCGACAACCTTGGATCGGCACACGTGCTGATCCTTGGACGATCTCCCAGTGCGTCACATGGAATCGTGACTCTAGTCACTGATGCACGAATTGCGATGGAACGAGAATGTTATAGAGTATGCAAATCGCAAGGGAAGCCTATGCACTACGTTAAGTGCGGCCTTGACCGTCAGCGCAGAAACCGTCTGCCACGGCGCAAAGCCAAACCAATTGAGTTCAATTCTCGGAATCGAGAGGAAACGCCAAGAACCAGACGTTAAATGCGAATCTAGCTTCCATCGCCATACTGCGAAGAGATCTGACTCCATGGAGTTGGCCACCAGGGCAGGTGGTCGTAACTGAGCAAGTGAGGGGGTATGAGACCCCGAAGCCTGGGTGCAAGAGTGCTCTCAGTCGTGCTTAGAGTGGGCATTACTATTTTCGCCCAAGTAGCGCCAGCACAGATCCTTCAGTTCTGGCCCGAGACAGATGCCCATATAAGCCTAACCAATACCACCCGGCTCTGGCTGCAGGCCGATCGGAGTCCATGAGGAAGGAGCTCCCACTCAGACCGAGATCGGCCCCAGCCTGGAACTTTCGGTGAAGCCGTTGCTGAAACTGAGGAAGTTTGCGGAAAAGCGACCGGATCTGGCGAAAGCGCGCGTCCTTACGTTGACGATGGGATATCGTTATCTTGTCGCTGCGGGTAAGGCCGCGGAGAATCGATTTGTTTTCGAGGCAAGTCCGCGCTTCCCATTGCCTGGAAGGGTACTGCTAACCGACCGGAATCGGGGCGAGCTTCGCTTCGTTGCCGGGAATTTTTCCTGGCGCTATCGAAACCGCCTGACCCTGGAACGATCCATTTCCGTCAAGTCCTACTCCTTCTCGCCCTATCTCCGCGGCGAAGGATTTTACGATAGCAACTACAACAAATGGAGTGCGACCGCATCGAGTGCAGGCGGAATCTTTCCTATTGGGAAGCACGCTGAGCTAGAGCCTTACTTCCAGCACCAGAACCAGACGGTGTATACGCCGAATCGACAGATAGAAACCTTCGGTCTGAAACTCAGTTTGTATTTCCGGGAGGAGCGGCGATGAGATGGGGCGCATCATTCACAGGCTCTCGTGAGAAAGACATTGGCAGCTTTTGAACTATAGGGATATGCACTGGCACTACGCCCACAACCCGTATATCTGGCCGATGCTCGCGGCGGCGGCATTCTACGCCGCCCTAGCTATCTATACCTGGTGGCGGCGTTCCGTGCCCGGCGCGTTTCAGTTTGTGTTCATGGTAGTAGCGGATGTGCCCTACGCAATCGGAGCCGCATTCCTGATGGCCGCTGCCGACACGCCAACCAAAATATTCTGGACCAAGTTCCAAATTCTATGGATGATGCCCGCGGTGACAGCGGAGCTGTGTTTCCTGCTGGAGTATGCCAACCTTAACCGCTGGCTGACCCGCCGCAATATTACCTTGCTGGCAGTTCCACCTCTCCTGCTTGCCCTGCTGGCGGTTACCAATAACTTCCATCATGCAGTCTGGGCCGGCTTTTCCGCGGGTGAATATGTCCACCCAGTGCGTGGCTGGGCGGGGTGGCTGTTCTCAGCCTATGGCTTCGCATTGGCGACGATAAGCTCAGGTTTCACTATCTGGCTATTTATGCGGTCCCCCATGCACCGTTTGCCGGCCGCGGTATGTTTCTGCGGTCAGCTCGCTACACGGATCACTTTCTTGCTTGAGGCAGTACACAAGAACCCCTTTGCTCCCATGGATTCTACCGCCATTGCGATGGCGTTTACCCTGGCAATGTATGCCCTCGCACTGTTCCGCTTCGGCATGTTTGACCTGCTTGTGGTGGCTCGAGGAACGATGATCGAGCAGATGCGTGAGGGAGTTTTGGTTTTGGATCGACAGCAGCACATCGTGGACATGAATCCGGCGGCAGCAAACATTCTGGGACTGCCTGCGGAGTCCGCACGGGGTGGAGTGGTTCAGATTCTGCCGGAATCCACCGGCTTGACTCGGCTCGCGGTTCCGGCGATCGGGCCATCGAAAATCAGTATCGGGGTCGGCACAGACACCCGGCATTATGAGGTATACACTTCCTCACTGAACCATCGGCGAGGTTTTCAGCTCGGATATTTGATTCTGCTCCACGACACTACCGAGAAGGAACGAGTACAAGAACAACTGATGGAACAACAGCGAGCGTTGGCGACGTTAAAGGAACGGGATCGGGTTGGACGGGAGCTGCACGACAGTCTGGGTCAAGTGCTGGGATACGTGAAAATGCAAGTGCAAGCTGTTCGAGCGCTGCTGGCACAGGAACAATCCGCGCAGGCAGACAGCTATTTGAAGCAGTTGGCAGCGGTGGCACAGGATGCACATGCCGATGTACGCGAGTACATCCTCGGCGCCCGAACTGGAACGGGATCGGATTCCGACTTTTTACCCGCGCTCGAACGTTATCTCCGCCGGTTCCGTGAAACCTATGGTATTGCCATGGAATTAAAGGTGTCACCTGACTTGACAGAAGCATCCCTGACACCGATGGTCCGGGCGCAACTGCTGCGAATTATTCAAGAGGCGCTCACGAACGTCAGAAAACATGCGCAATCGTCTGGGGTCCGCATCACCCTTTGCGTCAATGGCGGATATGTCGAGGCGATCGTGCAGGATGATGGCACGGGATTCGACCCGGCACTTATGCAAGTCAAGGGTGGAGAGAAGTTCGGATTGCATTTTATGCAAGAGCGAGCGGCAGAAGTAGGTGGTAGCGTGAAGATTCTGTCCGCACCTGGCAAGGGCACGCAGGTCATCATCAGCGTTCCTCTAGAAGGGAGTTGGTATGAAAGTAATGCTAGTTGACGACCATCCCCTATTCGTTGACGGATTGCGAAACTTGCTCCGTGCGCATGGGATTGAAGTACTGGGCACGGCGCATGACGGACTGGAAGCCGTGGACAAGGCCTGTGCACTGCGCCCGGAAGTGATTCTGATGGACATCCGCATGCCGAAGCTCAACGGAGTGGAGGCGATGCGACTGATCAAGAACAAGCTTCCCGACGTCAAAGTGGTGATGCTTACAATGTCCGCAGACGATGAGGACTTGTTTGAGGCTATCAAGAGCGGCGCGTGTGGTTATTTGCTAAAGACTCAGGACACGGAGGAATTTTTCTCATTACTGCAAGAATTGGCGCATGGCGAGGCCGCACTCTCGCCCGGTCTCGCCACGCGCATACTCCACGAGTTTGGGCGTCAATCGGAAGCGGTTGAGAAATTCGAAAAAGAACACGCGATCATCTCGCCGCGGGAGATCCAGGTTCTTACCCTAGTCGCTCAAGGCCTGACCTACAAAGAAGTCGGCGCACAGTTATGTCTTGCCGAACGAACCATCAAGTACCACATGGGAGAGATCCTCGCGCGCTTGCATGCTCAGAATCGCACAGAGGTAGTCGAGTATGCCCGCCGCGAGGGATTGATCAAGTGATCGCCAACCCTGGCATCGAATGACACCAAGGCAATCCCGCTTTCCGTGTCGATCTTCTCCACTCCACAGCTAGGTGGCAGGATAACGAAGTACAGTCGCAGGCCCTACCCGGCAAAAAGTGCAGTCCTTGGACTGCACTTTTTTTGTCTCTGACTGACCTTCAAGCACATATTCCGGCCGCCCTCTCTGCTGATAGAAGGGCGATATGCGAACGATAGCGTTGTGCACAAACTCAGTGGTGGTCTCCAGTATTGGGGCAACTTTGGAGGGCCGCTCGGGAGTGGCGGTGGTGCGGATCGACCCCCACTTGCCTGACGCTGTCCGCCGATTACGTGACCTTCGCCCAGATGTCGCAATTGTCGACTTATCAACGGCACAGTCAGAGGCAATTTCTCTGTTACGGCGGTATCCGGGCCTCTTGTTGATTGGTGTCGACCTGAACAGCGACGAACTGTTGGTCTTGTCCAGCAAACCAGTACGCCCCCTGACGATGGACAGCTTGGTGCAAGTGATCGAGGCAGGCGGCTTGGCCGCAGAGCACACCGAATAGGAGTGGATATGACGCAAGTCTGGAGTTGGCGTAATCGGCATGACAGAGCGGGCCTGCTGACCCGCTCCCCATTGCAGGAGGAAAGGAGGCCACACGTGGTGCAAACAGCAAGGCTGTCACTTTTCATCGTCATTATGCTCGTCCTGATTCCATATGGGTTGGCGCAACAGAAGGGTCAATGGCTGCCCGGACAGTCTGGTCTGAATGCCGGAGTACTCCCCGAACCCGGGTTTACCTACGCCAACCTTACAATCCATTACTCTGCGGATTCGATGAAGGATTCCAATGGGCACTCCATCCCAGTGCAGGGGAATTACGGATTCTGGGCGATCGAGAATAACTTCTTTTTTGTTCCGAACTTCGAGTTTCTCGGTGGTCACTTCGCATTGCTCGCGGACGTGCCAACCGCAAACGGTTCCTTGACGGTGCCCCAATTCGGGGTCAGTGCCGGAGGACACGGACTGGCTGATGTCTGGCTACAGCCTGCGACCCTGGGCTGGCATCTCCGGAGAGCCGACACTTACGTCGCTTACGCTTTCATGGCTCCTGTGGGTCGCTATACCCCCGGAGCTACCGACAACGTTGGCTCGGGATACTGGGGACACCACTTTGTGACCGGTACCACGGCGTACCTGACGAAGAACAAGGGAACGTCTCTGAATCTCACGACCGATTGGGAGTTCCATGGCCAGAAAACCGGCAGCAACGTCACGCCCGGCCAGGCTTTCACCACAGAGTGGGGATTTGGACAAATCCTCCCGCTCGACAAGCAAATGAAAAAACTTCTGCAGCTTGGCTTGATCGGGTACGACCAATGGCAAGTGAGCGCGAACGGAGGCACGGTTGGCCCGGGTGTTCCCGCCAGCCTGGTTCCCTATTACTCGGTTCATGCCGTCGGTTTTCAGAGCAACTTCATTGTCCCGGCAAAGGGTCTGAGTCTCTTCTTTAAGTACGAACCTGAATATCGGGCGCGCGCCCATTCCCAGGGAACAACGATCGTATTCGGCGCTTCCTGGACGCTGCGGATACCAAGATCTTCATCACGGCCTTAGCTGATTTTTACTTCGGAGGATTTCGCGCAGCCCGAGGAGAGAGCTATGACGAGCAGGCCGAAAGGCAGAAAAAGTGTGACGGCGATACGAGCCGCACTTCTAGTCGGCTTCATTCTTGTCTGGCTCTCGACAGCATTCACGCAGGTCGGCACGAATGCGACGGGGCCAGCAACGGCAGCGCCGCCGCCGGAGGAAGCGAACTCGGCCGAGTTGGCGAAGAAGCTTTCCAACCCGGTCGCTGCGATGATCAGCGTCCCCTTTCAGAGCAACTTTGATGCCGGCATGGGTCCGAGCGAAGACGGGGTCCGCTACACCAATAACTTTCAGCCGGTGATTCCAATTACGCTCAACCAAAACTGGAACCTGATTTCGCGCTCGATTGTTCCGTTCATTCATCAGAGCAACGTGACCGGCCCCACGAGCCAGACCGGCACCGGCGACATCCAGCAAAGCCTGATTCTCTCACCTGCCAATCCGAGGCCCTTCATCTGGGGAGTTGGATCCATCTTTCTCATCCCCACGGCTTCGGACAAGTTCCTTGGTGTGGGGAAGTTAGGCATTGGGCCCACGGCGTTGGTTTTGACGCAGAAGAGGAACCGTGCTGCGAACTTTGCCGTCTACAAGACCTATCAATGGGTGGACATACGAGGCGGCACAGTGACAGACCAACTGATGGATCAAAACATTAAGCGGACCGTCGATGAACAACTTGCACAGAAGGGCCTCACCAGAGTCGACAAGGACGCCGACCTTTACGTCGGGTACCAAGCGGCCGTGAACGAGGAGAAGAGTGTGAATGTGTGGGGCACGGGTCCGCGCTGGATGGGCGGCATGGCGCAGGCCGAAACCAGCACCATTGCGGTCGGGAAGCTGGTTATCGACATGTATGATCCTGCCCGAAAGCAACTGGTATGGCGCGGCGACGCCACCAAGACGCTCGACCCGAAGAAGGATCCGGACAAGAACTACAAGAATCTGCAAAAAGCAATGGCCAAGCTGTTTAAGAACTACCCGCCTCAGCCCAAGAAGTAGCGGGAACGGAGGCCTGAAACAGATTGCACAGCATTCGAGGTGCAACTATGGCAATCAACAAGAAAACACGGTTGACCCGGAATTCATTCGCCTGCTGTGGAGCAATCCTATTGCTTTTCGCAAGCTGGACCGCCAAGGTTGCTGCACAAACTAGCTCGCCACCTCCGCGCAATCGAAATGAAGTTTCAGGGATGAATCCGCAGACCCGACGAACCCAGGTCTTACATGAATACGACGATGCCCTGGATGCTGTGGCCGAGCGCGTTTTGCCGGCGGTAGTGCAAATTGAGATCAGCGGATTCGGACCGCGCGAGAAATCCGATGGCCGCAAGGGGACGGCGGTTATTGAGCGGCAGCGCGCACTCGGATCGGGCGTCATTGTAGATCCCGAAGGCTACATCATGACTAATGCCCACGTAGTCGCGGGCGCGCAGCGGATCCGGGTCATCATCGCGCCGATTCTTTCTGAATTCGACATCGGCAACATCCACTTGCTCCGACAGCAACGCGTCTTTGATGCCAGACTGCTGGGAACCAATAAACAGCTCGATCTGGCGCTGATCAAGATTGAAGAGAAGGGCCTTCCGTATTTGCCACTAAACCCGGAATACCGTGTCCGGCTGGGACAGACCGTGTTGGCGGTCGGCTCTCCTGAGGGTCTGGAGCACACCGTCACGGGTGGGATCGTGAGCGCCGTGGGGCGGCAAATCGATGTCGACCACCCACTCCTGTACGTGCAGACCGATGCGCCGATCAACTCGGGCAACAGCGGAGGAGCTCTAGTCGACCGGGAGGGAAATCTGGTCGGAATCAATACCTTCATTCTTACCGAAGGAGGGGGTAGTGAAGGGTTGGGCTTCGCTATCCCCGAGCCAACCGTGAGGTTTGCGTATCAGGAATTCAGAAGGTACGGCCACGTTCGCCGCGTTTCCATCGGCGCAAACCCCCAAACAATTACACCGAACCTGGCCGCTGGCCTCAAGCTCGCGCGGGACTGGGGTGTCATTATCTCGGACGTGATTCCGGAAGGGGCCGCTGCTGCGGCTGGCCTCAAAACCAGCGACATCGTACTGACCATTGATGAGCATGTGATTGACACGGTGCCAAGTTACGTCGCCTGGCTGTATTTGCACGATCGCGATCGCCCTCTGCAGATGAATGTCTTGCGCGGCGACAAGGCCCTCACACTCTCGATTCCGCTTGTGGAAACGCCCAGGAAGGTTGATGACCTCGCCGATCTGGTCGATCCCCAGAAGAATCTGGCCGGACCGCTAGGGGTCTTCCTGCTCGATCTGAATCAGACCAACGCCGAGTATCTTCCCGCCCTGCGTTCCGCAACCGGAGCCATCGTCGTTGCCCGGGTGGATTATGCACCACGAGTCGACGCAGATTTACAGATTGGCGACGTCATCCGTTCGGTAAATGGCAACACAGTTAGGGGTGCTGACGATCTGCGCGTCGAACTGGACCGGATCAGCGTGGGCACTCCTGTCGTGCTCGAAGTGGAGCGGGAAGGAGTCTATCGCTTTGTGGCGTTCGAAATGGAGTGATGCTGATTGCAGGTTGGCAACGCCGTGATCGGCAGATGCATTCCGAGAAACGCTACAGGTTCAGAGGCGCGCACAGTCGGGGTGAAACCAATATGCGGAACGTGCGCAGGCCCGATCGAGATCATTATTCACAGTGGAGGCGAAGATCATGTCTAGTAATCGGTCGTTTTTCCCCAGTTACACGTGTCATAGCGCAATTCAATGCGAGATAAGGTCGCGCTACGTACACAGGCGAGTTACATATCTGTTGTTAGTTGGTCTGGTCAGCGTCGTACTGGCCATGCTCGTTAGCGCTGGGTCAGCCCAACTGGCAAACACCAAATCCCAGGCGAAATCAACCGAAGTATCGGGATTTCTTCGTGACTACACTGGATTGTATCCGGATCGAGAGAATGGTGACTTACTGCTGTACGTCAAGGAGAAAGGAATACTCAAGAAGTACGACAAGTTCATTGTGGATCCGGTAACGGTCCAACTTCTGCCAGAGGCTCAAGGCCGTAATCTGGATCCGGACGATCTGATCCTGCTGGCATATGACTGCCGTCAAGCCTTGGTCGATGAGCTTCAAAGGTCCGGCCGCTACCAGATCGTTTCGGAGCCCGGCCCTGGAGTGCTCCATATGCGTGCCGCACTTACCGATGTTGAACCCACCCGCAGCAAGGCAAATACCGCTGTTCAGGCCGGAGCGGCCGCCGCGTCTGCAACCGTAGCCCCAGGTGCCGCCCTTGTGATGCCTAGGTTGAGCGTAGGCCGAGCCTCGATAGAGGTCGAAATGCTTGATTCTCAATCCGGCGACGCATGGTTGCTGTTGTGACCAGCAAACAAGGTCGCCGCTTCTTCAGTGGGCTACGAGGAATGAAGAAGTGGGGTGATGTCGAGGCAGCATTCAAGCAGTGGGCTAAGGCCTTTCGTGAGCGACTTGACCAGGCTCACGATATGAAATGAACGACCTAGCACCGAGGCTTACGAAGGCCTAGGGCTGGACGCCGTGAGGCAATGCAAGCGGGAACGAAAAGAAATGCAATTACGACCACGGCAAGACAAAAAAGGAGAATCAATCATGAGATCGCGAAACGTTGCGCTGAAAGCGCTATCGGTAGCCCTTGCGGGGTACAGCTTGCCGATGCTTTGTCAGGAGGTGCTGCCCGCGCCCCCCGCGCCCTTCAAGGGACAGATCGGGCTGAAGGTCAAAGACTCCAAATCCGATTTTCCGCGCCAGCTGCAAGCACCGACCGGGGCGCCCAACATCGTGCTGATATTGCTCGATGACGTCGGCTACGGCGCGTCGAGCACTTTCGGCGGTCCCGTCAGCACGCCCACGCTGGACCGACTGGCACAGCATGGCCTGCGCTACACGCAATTTCACACTACGTCGATTTCTTCGCCCACGCGCGCGGCGCTGCTCACCGGGCGCAATCACCATTCGGTGCACACCGGGAACATCATGGAATTTGCTACTGGTTTCCCGGGCTATGACAGCCTGATGGGAAAGGATACCGCCACGGTTGCCGAGGTGTTACGTCAGAAAGGCTGGAACACTGCGTGGTTCGGCAAGAACCACAACGTCCCCGATTGGCAGACCAGCCAGGCTGGGCCGTTCGATCTCTGGCCAACCGGTTTGGGCTTTGAGCGTTTCTATGGCTTCATCGGCGGAGAGACCGATCAATGGCGCCCTGCGGTATTTGACCAGACCAAACCTATCGAGCCTTACGTCGGAAATCCCGACTATAACTTCGATTATGACTTGGCTGACCAGGCGATTGAATGGGTGCGCAACCAGAAGGCGGTAGCGCCTGACAAGCCGTTCTTCCTCTACTATGCGCCCGGTGCTACGCACTCGCCGCACCACCCGAAAAAGGAGTGGATTGCCAAATACAAAGGTCAGTTCGACCAGGGCTGGGACAAGGTGCGCGAGGAGACCCTGGCGCGGCAAAAGAAACTGGGCTTGGTACCGGCCGACACAAAGCTAACGGAGCGCACCCGAGGAATCCCGGCATGGGACTCGCTCAATGCCGAGCAGAAGCAGCTTTATGCCTACATGATGGAGATTTACGCTGGTTATCTTTCGCAGACCGACTACAACACCGGCCGGGTTCTGGATGCGATTCAGCAACTGGGCCAGATGGAGAACACGCTGGTCATCTACCTCTGCGGCGACAACGGTGCCAGCGGCGAGGGCACGCTCCAGGGGTCGTCCAACGAAATGGCCTTCATGAATATGATCCCGGAAGACTACAAGGAGGTCCTGAAACGCAAGGCCGACCTGGGCACGTGGAAGACGCACAACCACTATCCGGTCGGTTGGGCGCACGCCATGGATACTCCGTTCCAGTGGGTGAAAGCCATCGCGTCACACTACGGCGGCACTGCCAACGGGATGGTCATCTCCTGGCCGGCGCGGATTAAGGAGCAAGGCGGTATCCGGCCGCAATGGCACCACGTGATCGACATCGTACCGACACTCCTGGAGGTAACTGGGATCCAACAACCTTCCGTCGTCAACGGGGTAGTGCAAAAACCGATCGAGGGCGTGAGCATGGCCTATACCTTCGAGCATCCCGACGCCCCCTCGACACGCCACACGCAGTATTTCGAAATATTTGCCCACCGCGCCATCTATCACGATGGTTGGGTGGCCTGCACCACGCCTCCGGCGGCGACTTGGGAGGACCAAACCAAGCGCACTCGGCCCGATGTGATCAGTGGCTTCAACTGGGAGCTTTATCACGTGGCCGCCGACTTCAGCGAGGCGGTCAACGTCGCCGACAAGTATCCCGATGAACTTCACGAACTCCAGTTGCTGTTCTATGCCGAGGCGGCGAAATACAACGTGCTGCCGCTCGACGACAGCGGTACAGAACGCATGGATCCGGCCATTCGCCCCAGCCTCACGCGTGGACGCACCGAGTTCACCTATTTCGGAACGGTTGCGCGTATCCCCGAAGGCGCGGCGCCCGACATTAAGAACAAATCATTCCGCATCGCCGCCGACGTGGTCCTCCCCAAGGGCAACGAACAAGGCATGCTGGTAACTGAGGGCGGCCTGTCCGGCGGCTACGCGCTCATGTTCGAGAATGGCAAACCGATTTTCCACTGCAACGTCGCCAACGTCGCTCACTACAACATCGCGGCTAAGGATGCCCTGACACCCGGCAAGCACACCGTTGTCTTCGATTTTAAGTATGACGGTGGCGGCATCGGCAAAGGAGGCACCGGCACGATCAGCGTGGACGGCAGGCAGGTCGCCCAGGGGCGGATCGACCGAACTACCCCCATTCGCTACTCGATGGATGAAACCTTCGATGTGGGGGAAGACACGGGGACACCCGTGAGCTTGGATTATGACGTGCCCTTCAAGTTCACTGGTACCCTCGAGAAACTTGTGGTCAACCTGAAGCCGCAGGACACAGCCACTCAGGCCGCAGCAGAGAAGGCCAAGCGCGAGGCGGGAGAGAAACACGCGCTGCAGGCGCTGGATTGAAGGGTAACCGATAGAACGGCCCGCGCCACGGCGGCGCGGGCCCTGACCCATGTACGTAGGGCCAGCCGAGGACGGCCGTCCCTACACGAGCGTGGCGCTATGGTAAATGCTGCACTAACTCGCGTTCCGATGTCGCAGGCCCCAGTGCGCCGCTATCACGTCATGGTGAAACCCATCGGGTCTCTCTGTAATCTGGATTGCACCTATTGTTATTACCTCCACAAAGCAGAACTCCTGGGCACGAAGTCGAACTTCCGCATCTCTGACGAAGTTCTTGAAACCCATATCCGGCAATACACCGAGGGACAGGACGGAGATGAGGTCGTTTTCACCTGGCAGGGAGGTGAACCAACCCTGCTGGGGCTGTCATTCTACGAGAAAGTGGTGGCGCTGCAGCAAAAGTACAAACGTCCCGGGCAGCGCATTGATAACGACCTTCAAACTAACGGAACGCTGCTCGACGATGACTGGTGCCGATTTCTAAGAAGGAGTCACTTTCTGGTAGGCCTCAGCATTGATGGCCCGGAAGAACTGCATGATGCCTTCCGCCGCAGCAAAGGCGGGCAGCCAACATTCAAGAAGATATTCGCCGCCGCCCAGTTGCTGCATAAGCATGACGTAACTTTCAACACACTTACCGTCGTCAACCGATTGAACGCCACTCGTCCTCTCGATGTGTATCGCTTTCTCAGCCGGGAGGTGCGTCCGCGCGAGTTGCAGTTCATCCCGTGTGTGGAACCAAAAAACTTTCGCACAACGGCGCCGCAGCAGTGGAATCCGGAGAGCTTGCCGCAGTTGGGATCCACGGCGGCACGGCCAGGAACTGCCGACTCGGTGGTGACGGACTGGTCCGTGGATCCAGAGGACTGGGGCAAGTTTCTTTGTAAGGTTTGGGATGACTGGTACTCGCGCGATTACGGAAAGGTATTTGTCAATCTTTTCGAAACGGCAGTGGCACAGTGGATGGGCATGGAGTCGCAGATCTGCGTCTACCATGATTTTTGCGGCAAGACCGTGGTGCTGGAGCATAACGGCACCGTGTATTCCTGCGACCACTACGTCTATCCTCGCTACGAACTCGCCAACATTCTCCAAACCACCAGTTCCAACATGGTGTTCTCGGACCGGCAAAAGAACTTCGGGTTGAACAAGTTTGCCTCGCTGCCGCAGCGCTGCCGGGAATGCGAGTACCTGTTTGCATGCAATGGCGAGTGCCCGAAGAATCGGCTCCTCCGAACTCCGAGCGGCGAGCCGGGGCTGAATTATTTGTGCAGCGGGTTGAAGAAGTTCTGGTCGCACATCGATCCCATCATGCCCCAGATCAGGAGAAGAATCGAAGAAGAACAGCAGAGGCGCAATTGACTCAGTCGAATTTCAGCAACGGCCGAAGCTGAGCCACGAAGGCGACGCCACGAGGTAACCGCCTAGGAGGAACTCTCCAAGAAGAAGCGAAAGGAGAATCATCATAAAGCCAGTTTTGATCTGCACATTCGTTCTTGTGGTCCTGTGTTCTCGCCGGCACAACAGCCCGTGTCGTCCCCTTGGAGGACAAGAACGACAGCGTGCGTTACATGGCGGCGGCCGCCGTCATCCGGCTTTCCGATGCTGCAAGGTCACAGCCTCCAAGGAACAACAGCGTACCGCTCGCGGTTTGAGCACACGTGAGACACGGACAGGCAGACGAACGGTATGAGCGGGTTCTGGCCGCTCAAAGGTAACGAGGTGATCTATGAACAAGACGTATCTGTGGCTTGCAGCCATTGTGGTAATGCTGATCGGAGTGCATCTGGATTCTCATGTCACGGTTCACGCACAGTCCAGTTCAAGCCGGTGCGTTGCCAATGTTCCGCGGGATTGGGGCAATTTCAAAGGGGTCTCTCAGGCGTATGGGATTGGATTCGAAGACTCCTCAGGCACGCTCAGGTTCGTGAATCAGTTTCCGTGTGGGCTTGATCAGGCTCCGATTGTGTCGCTCGAGATCCGGAGACCATGAAAATTCGATTGGAGCCGCCAAGGCGGCTTCTAGTCTGGATATTCACAACGAAGGACGCTGTGCTATTGGGGGATGAGTGTTTGAACGTGAGCTGGTTTCAGAACCTGTTCGATACAGGGCGGAAGATCGCGGCGAGGCGAAAGGAGTACAACCAGGAACGGCCGCACGGCAGTTTGGAGAATCGCAAGCCCAAGGAGTTCGGGCAGCAGGCGACAGCTAGTCGCTTCCAAGAGATTTATATGGGGCAAGAGGCCTCAAACGCCGGCGCCTTGCCCCACGCCCCCGTCCCCGGTCAAACCGGTTGTGCTCGGACGGTTTGGCATTCGCAAGATGTACTGCCCCTACAACCATGGCGGTCGAGTTACGACCCTTCCGGATACAAGCGTAACAGGCAAAGTGCGGACGGGAACTGGCGAAGCTACCCCGCACGCTCTCACCTGGCGGGCAGGTCACTACGTGTATTTGCGCTCCGCTTCGCAAAGTGAGAATTCATGTCACCACGAACTTTGCTAATGATTTGTGTGGCTGTACTTACGTTGATCGGTGTTCCCGCGCTTCCGCAGAACCTCGCGCCGCCGCAGAAACTACCGAAGATCGGCTTGGCTCTTGAAGGAGGTGGGGCACTCGGTCTCGCACATATCGGTATAATTCAGTGGCTGGAGGAACACCGGGTCCCAGTCAGCTACGTTGCTGGAACCAGCATGGGTGGGTTGGTTGGCGGGATTTATGCGACAGGACATTCTCCAGCAGCCATTCGTGAATTAGTCGAAGATGTCGACTGGAACGACGTGCTCCGAGGGAAGACACCCTTCCGAGACCTGTCATTCCGGCGCAAAGAGGATGCTCGCGACTACCCAAATTCTCTGGAATTCGGGATACGGGATGGTATCCGATTCCCGGAAGGCTTCAATTCCGGACACCAAGTAGGCCTGATTCTGGACCAGATTGCACTTCCATACTCTGACATCCAGAGCTTTAACGATCTGCCCATCCCTTTCGCCTGCGTCGGAACTGACCTAGTCTCGGCCAAGGAGTATGTATTTCGCAATGGCTCCCTCGCGCAAGCTTTGCGCTCGACGATGTCGCTGCCCGGAATCTTTTCCCCGGTCAAGGCAAAGGACCACATTTTTGTCGATGGAGGCTTGCTTAACAATTTACCTGTCGACGTCGCGAAAGACATGGGCGCCGATCTCGTCATCGCCGTCCACTTGCAGGTGAAGCCGCTCGACCCCAAGCAACCCCTTTCGTCCTTTGGAGTCTTGGGCCGGTCTGTTTCCGTCGTGGTCGCCGCCAATGAACTCCGGAGCATGGAGCAAGCTGACCTTCTGATTACAGTCCCCCTGGCGGACTACACTTCAACTGACTACCTGAAGGCCGAGGCCATCGTGCAGCGCGGTTACGAAGCGGCGGACAGCAAGGCTTCAATTCTTTCCGCTTTCAGCGTGGACGAGGCTACTTGGCGCGAATATCAGGCTCAACGCGATGCTCGTCGCCGGAAAGCACCCATTCCTGAGTTTGTAGAGGTCACCGGGACGAAGCCAGCCCTGGCCAAGGAGATACGGCAAAAACTGTCGGAAGTCGCCGGAAAGCCGGTGGACACAGCGAAGCTTGACGGTCAACTCACCTATTTGACCGGGGTCGGACGCTACTCTCGCCTCGGATACGGCATGATGCAGAAGGATGGGCAACCGGGGCTGCTGGTTATCGCCGAGGAAAAGCAATACGGCCCGCCGATCGTCCGTCCTCTCATCGTCATTGACGGTTCGGACTACAACAACGTGACTTTCAAGATGGGGGCGCGCATTACATTTCTTGACCTAGGAGGGTTTAGTTCGGAATGGCGCAATGATGTCATCCTGGGGTCCGAACGCGGTATAGCCTCGGAGTTTTATCATCCAATGGGTTCCGGCCTGCACTGGTTTGTCGCGCCCCAAGGGTTCGCGGACGTGGACCAAGTGAATCTCTATTCAAAAGATGCCTGGATCGCCGAATACAAAGACCGGCGGCTCGGCGGAGCTTTCGATCTGGGGTACGCATTCAGCCGAAATTCTGAACTTCGTGTCGGTTATGAAATCGCGAATCGGAATCTGTCACCCAGAATTGGGAGTCCCGATGTCCTCCCAACGCTAGCAGGAAGGGTCGGCACTACCAGGCTCCGTTATCGGCTGGTCGACGTTGACAATCCTGTCGTTCCAAGAAGCGGTATTAACCTTAACCTGAGAACACAGTGGTTGGATGCCAGTCCTGGTGCCACCTCCGGCTTTCCTTTGGCTGAAACACGTATGTCCATCTTCAAGCCCATAAGCAAGCCGGCTTCGCTCTTATTTTCTGCGTTCGGTGGGACCACGTTTGGCCACGACCATACAGGAGTACCTGTATTTTCTCTGGGAGGACCGCGGACTCTCGCCGCGTACGGTACGAACGAACTTCTGACCAATCAGTATTACCTGTTCAAAGCCGGTTACCTCCGCCAACTGGCGGAACTGCCGCCATTGCTGGGCGACAAGCTCTACCTCTTCGGCAGTTATGAAATCGCCAAGGTCTACGGGGTCCCAACCGCCCCTCGATTGCCGATGGACGGCATTGGTGCGATCGTCGTCAACACCATTTTCGGGCCCGTTCTGGTCGGAGGCAGCATCGGCGACGGCAGTCATCACAAATTCTTCTTTAGCCTTGGGCGCATCTTCTGAAGTGTCTGCCGCCCAGGTCCTTTCACCGCCGTGCCGCGACTGACCTGGGAATCGGCAAAGCCGCCATGGCGTGTTCGTCTCTTGTCGACAAGCTGAAGCAGCCAATTCGTCTGGAGCCCTTGTCGCGCTTTTCTGTCGTTCGCGATCTAGCTGTTTCGAACATTCTTGCAGGCTTCGATCAGCAGTGTTCCAGTGGGTTGGACTACTTTCTTTCCGTCGACCGTTATGGTTGCGTCAACCATCCTGCATCAGTTTGGGTGAGCTGCACCACGCTCACCTCGTTTTGTGTCGTTCTTCTTTTGTGCCTCCCGGCCAAGAGACTGTGAGCAGGAAAGCACTCTCTTCGAGCGCCTCGACATCGTGTTTTATGCCACAGTCGATGACCAGCAATTCCCCGGCGGGAAGCTCGACCTGTTGATCCGGCAGATGGACGCGGAGCTTGCCTTCGATAGAGTGAATTGAAATCCTTCCGTCAGCATGGTGCTCTTTCATCTGCGTGTTCACCTTCATGAGTACCAAGACAATCCGAAAGTCCGGGTATTTGGCGAGCGTCTTCGAACTGCGCCCGGTTTCGCGCTGCCATGAGTCTTCCTCCCGAAGCTTTCGGAACTCATCTCGAAGGTTGAAGCGCAACAACGGAGCGGACAGGTGCGGCAAACGATTCAGAGTCCCACTTGGTTCAACATGCTTTTGAGCTGCTGTACGCGTCGCCATCGCTTTCTCCCGTTGCACTAATTAATCTATTATATATCGTGTCACGATATACACTTAACTGAGAGGAAAGCGAGAGTGTGTTCGAGAGCAGGAGCAAGGTTCGTGGGGGCACCGCTCACACACCTGGCACTTTGTGATGAGAGACGCCATGATTCAGGGCTTTGTCGACATCTTAGCGTGGGGAGCGAAGGCTTTGGCCGAGCATAGCCAAATGATTCAGCCATGATTTCCTTCGATCCTGCGCACGCGGCAGTGCACTACCCAAAGGATCGCCGCTTCCGGATTTGGGTTCGCCCCTCCATTCTCATCGGAATCGGAGCCGTGGTTCTGGCTGCGGTCCTCGCCTCCTGGATTGAAGTTGCGATAACTGGTCTGCCCGCCGTTCCTCCGGTGCCTCAGTTTTATCCCAACAACTTCGCTGGACCGCAGGGGTTCCCGCTCTGGGTGCGCTACTGCCATTTTTTCAATTTCTTTTTTGTGATGCTGCTGATTCGAAGTGGCCTATCGATCCTGTTCGATCATCCTCGTCTCTATTTCAATGATGACTGTACCCCGGGAAGCGAATGGATCCGTTTGACGCCACTCAAAGTTCCGCGCGACCGCATCTGGACCGCAAAAGACGATGCCCGCTATCTTTCGCCCATCGTTGGGACGCCGGGTTACAGACACACTATCGGCATTGCGCGGGTTTGGCACTTCATCGACGTTCACGGATTCATCGTCACGGGCATTTTCTTCATCATCATGCTGTTCGATACCGAGCAGTGGCGGCGGATCGTCCCTACGTCGCTAATGGTTCTTTTGCAGGCATGGAATACGTGGGTGCACTACGCGACGTTCCATATGCCTGCGGAGCCAAACGGCTTTTATGGCTACAACGCCCTGCAGCAGATTGCCTATTTCACTGTCGTCTTTGTCTTCGGGCCCTTGGCCACTGCGACGGGCATCGCTATGTCACCGGCAGTGGTGAACCGCTTTCCCTGGTACGCCCAGGTTTTTGGCGGCAGGCAGTCGGCCCGATCCATCCATTTCCTCACCATGCTCAGTTTCTTTGCTTTTCTCGTGGTGCACGTCACGCTAGTTGTGATGACAGGATTCGCGAGGAATATGAACCACATCGTGATGGGGACGGATGATCAGGGGTATATGGGCATGTATCGGGGATTCGTGGGAATTGGTGTGGTTGTTCTCTCATGGATTGCAGCGCACTACATTTCATGGAACCATCCGCGTGGTCTGCAACACGCACTGAAGTCCGTGACGTACCCTATGCAACTGCTCACGTTGAACCGACTCGTTCCGAACCAGAACTATTCGGAGCAGGATATCTCGTCGTACTTCTGGCTTAATGGGAAGATGCCGGTGCGAGAGGATTGGAAACGTCTCGCCGAGCACGGCTTTCAGGACTTCAAGCTGCAGGTAGGCGGGCTGGTCGAAAATCCAGTTCTGCTTTCTCTTGCAGATATCGGGAAGTTGGGCATGGTCGAGCACATCACAATGCATCATTGCATTCAGGGCTGGAGTGGCATTGCCAAATGGGGCGGCATTCCGATGCGGGCGCTGATTGACCTTGTGCGCCCGAAACCGGAAGCCAAGGTGGTGGCTTTCTTCTCCTTCGGCGAAGCACTCTATGGTGGCCCATACTACGACACCCAGAGACTGGAGAATGTGCTGAAGGCGGAATGCCTGCTCGCACTTCGGATGAATGGCCAACCGCTTCCAGACGTGTATGGTGCTCCACTGCGGCTGCGTGTCGAGAATCAGCTTGGCTACAAGATGGTCAAGTGGATCGAGCGCATTGAATTTATCCAGTCAGAGAAACAGTTGGGCGCGGGAGAAGGGGGAAAGAACGAGGATGATGAATACTTCGATCTTTTGCCTAACATCTGAGCGGCGCGCAAGAGAAGTCGCGGAATAGCCCACATAACGCTGTCCTAAGACCGGATCATGGTCAACACCATTTTGAAGCGTGTGGTCGCTTTCACCGCATGCGGCTTTTCCGCCGGCAATAGGACGACGTCACCAGTTTTCACCTCAATGGGTCTGCCTGCAACTGTAATCTCTGCTTCGCCTTCAACCGCCTGCACGAGCGCGTCGAACGGAGAGGTGTGTTCGCTTAGCCCTTGTCCTTCGTCAAAGGCAAAGATTGTGACATTGCCCTTTTCGCGCTTGAGAACGACCCGGCTTACGACCGAACCCTCCTGGTAGTTGACCAAACCCAGCAGCGGTAAAGCTTCCGCTCCAGCAATTTCTGAACGTGTGATAGTAGTTGAACTCATGTTCTGCTTCCTGCCTTTCCTACTTTCAGATGCGCCAAGCGGCTCGTAAGTAAAAAGCGCAAAGCAACCTTCTCACCGTGCCGCCAGGGGAAACGGAGCCCTCACCATATTTGTGCGACTCGTTCTGGCGACGTTCATGGTTCGCCACAACTCAATTCCCCACCACAGCAAGGCGCTCAATTCAATGAACCCGGTGAGCCCGATCAGCGGATAAGCCACGTTGGGCACGAAATCAGTCAGGATCTGCAAAAACACTCGTCCGGCACACCCCACGTTAAAGAGCAGAAATGGTGCCCACAGCGAGTTCAATTGCTTGGCGTCGATTCCTGCCAGGATGGGCACAACGCGCGAAGAGACTCCCAGGATCATCATGCTGATGAAGCCCACGGTGAAGGCGTGCCGATGCGAGCCCATATACGTATGCGCGAAGACCTGGTGGGTGAGTGCTCCGTACAGCGGAAAGAATGGCATCATGCCGCAAGCGATCGTCAACCAGACAAAGGCCGCACGAATGAACTTGAAAGTGCGATCCGGCTGTAATGGCTTCCTGAACACCCCAATCTGTTTCGCCAGCAATACAGCCCACAGCGGCATCAGTAGATAAGCCAATTCGAGGGCGATAGCGAAATAGAGTCGGTGAGTCGTGAGCAACAACACATAGCTGGCGATGTTCAGCAGCAGGCTGCCGTTGATCAGCCAGAAGACTAATGTCTGGTAATCATGAGCGGGCTTCGCCAAGCCATAGACGTGGGGTACAAAGCGCTGGCTGACCCCGGCGATGATCAGCGCCGCGAAGCCGAGCAACTGGATGTCTCGTAGCGGACCATCGATCAGCGCAATGCGCATAATCAGGCCGTGCTCGGAATGCGCTGTAGCCTTGGCAAAGAAGAACACGGCTTCCAAGATCGTGCCCAGCAGGAACCAAACGAAAGAACTGGCTATGAACTTTTCGTAGGGGTTGTGCGGTTCGATTGACTGCCCTGCCGTGCGGTACAGCACCAACATGAAGAGCGCAACGGCCGCAATTTCCACTGCACCGGAAAACACACCAAGCACGAATGAAACTGGAGTCGGCATTAGCATCTCAGCAGCCATCCCCGCCACGATTCCCATTCCCAAAAGATAAAAGCTAAGATTCGCCAGGCCCGGGCGCCACAGCGTGGTGTTCTTAAAGCGTGGGAATGACTGGTAAGCGAAGCCCATGACGAACATTCCAACCCAACCGAAGATCATGGCGTGTGCGTGGGCATGGATCGAGGACAGAAGGCGCAGTTGCAGGAAGTTCTTCCCCAACGCGATCTGCAGAAGGTTGATCGCGCCCCATAGGCAGCCGACCGTCAGCACAATCGCCACCCCGGCTTTGAAAAAGCGGCGATAGATGTAATCCTGCAAACTCTCCTTGTAGACATAAGGCTGGGCGGAGGGACTCGACAGTTCGGCATTGATCTCGCGCAGCAGTTCATCCAAATTCGCCTGATGAACAGCAGCGAAGAATGCCAGTGGCTCGCTTGGGCCATGTTCGCCGCCACAACCCTTCAGTCCGTGCTCATCGAAAATGCGTCGCGCACCAGGACAGAGCTTCACAATTTCTGCCACGCTGGTATTGGCGGTGATCAGAGTCATATAAGGGTCTCCTCGCATCCTCGTTACAAAAACCATAGAAACTGGCCTTCCCCTCGCCATGACTTTTGTCACGCGCCGACACAACGCACTCTGCAGCTGCTATCGACGCGCTGCCAGCAGCGGCGATGGTCTGACAATGACCACTCCTTTCATGCCGGATCCCTCGTGCAAGGTGCAAACGTAACGGTAGATACCTGGCTCCGTAAAAACGTGGGAGTAGGATTGTCCCGGCTGCAGCAAGCCGGAGTCGAACGGACGCGCCCCAGAAGGAAGTTTCACGTCGATTATGAAGAGAGCCTTGCTGGCATCGTCCACGACATTGTGGATCACTGGTGAGGAGTTCTTCCAAACCACTTTGTCACCAGCGTTCACGGCTATCGCCGCCGGCACGAATCCCATGTCAGTCATGCCGACTGTTCCCTGGGCCACGGGCGCTGTAAGCTTGGCCAAGGTTCTTCGGATCTCTGTGGCGGACAGTTTGACGGAGCAGTTGGGGGCGAGTTGATCCAGCGTGTCCACCACGAAACTACGAATGTGAGGATCCTCCACTGCGACTACGCTGCCGAAATACCCGGTCACATGGACGAGACGATTGGCGTTTTGGGAGAACAACAGTGGTCTTGCTTCTACACGATAGACCTTCGATGACTGGAGGAGTTGCAGCATTGCTTTGCCGTCATTCGCCAAGGTGAGGCATCCGTTCAGCTCTGTGGGAGTGGCTTCGGCTTTCGTAACCGCGAGTCCATGTCCATGATCCGCAGCATGCACCCACCCAGGATTGCCCGCATGCGCCATCATGCCTGACATGGGTATCTTCTGACTGTCTGCTTCCGTTTCGACGATTGTGGTGTCACCGGTTGCCACGGGAGCATGCGACTCTGTAAGGCTTGCCACTGTGTCTGCCTCGGTCATGCCCGATACGCGCGTGGAGCCTTGTGCGATTACGTCGCTCGCCGGCCCGGCGTGCATCAGGGCTTCGTTTTCGGCACCAGAAATCTGAAAGGTTGCCATTAGCCCTTTCGCCATGCGTGCCATGGCGTGGTTCATCATGTTGAACTGTCCCGGAACACTGGCTTTGAATTCCAGGATTGCCGCTGCCCCCGGCGGTACGGGGGCTGTCTGGACGCCACTCAGCGGAAGCGATGTCAAAGATCCCAATTCGTAGTCGCGTGTAAAGATCTCGCCCACGACATGCAATGACGATGTGTCGTTGGGACCCGCGTCACCGAAGAGGATGCGCACGGTTTCGCCAACCTTCGCCTGCATTGCGTGTGCCTTCGTGAGGGCATCCACTGCGCCGTTGAATACGAAGTACTCAGGGTTTTCCTCCATGAGCTTCGCATCGCTGAACTGCTGCAGCCCTGCCTTGCCTTTAGCCGCCGCAGTGTAGACTTCCCCCTGCATGACGTAGTACTCGTGATCCACAGGAGGTAGTCCGCCCTCGGGCTCGACCAGGATCAACCCGTACATACCGTTGGCGATGTGCTCCGCAATCATGGGTGTGCCACAGTGATACACAAAGAGGCCAGGCGTGGTGGCCTGAAAGGTGAACGTTCTCGACTGTCCAGGCACTGCCTGCGTGAACGCCGCGCCTCCGCCTGGTCCAAGTGCCGCGTGGAAGTCTATCGAGTGAGCCATGTGGCTGCTGGCTTCATTCCGCAGAGTAACTTCCAGTGTGTCTCCCTGCCGGACCCGGATCATCGGGCCGGGCACTTTTCCATTGAATGTCCAGTAGCGGTAAGTTGTGCCGGCTGAGGGATCGAGCGTTCCCACCACCTCCTCGGCCGTGAGCGTTACCTGGACTACAGCTGGCTTTCTACTTTCAACAGACGGAGGAACGTCGGCCGGGTCACGGACTATGTCAACGATCTTCGCCTGAGCCGTTGCCTGATGTCCGTTGTGCGTGATTTGCTGCGCCGCCAGAGTGCCGGTCAGCGGGAATAGGAATACCAGCAAGGTGACAATAGTCCTTACGAATGAAGTGCTGTAATGAATGCTTGCTCTCATATCAGTCTCTTCCAGCCGGCCTATCGTTTCCTCAGGTTCGGTATTCGGTTGCCGGCTGACCTATACTTGTATCGGGAGGCGATAGATCTCAATGGAGCATTCGTACTATGAGTGTAGGCAGTTGTCACAGGAACGGTTAAATGCTGGAAAGTGAACTGTTTGCATTCCTCCAGGGGACCACCGACGCGGCCTTTTCGGTGACCGAGGACGGGGAGATCATGTCTTGGAACAAGGCTGCGGAGAAGCTATTCGGGTACTCGACCGCAGAAGCAATACATAAGACTTGCTATGACATTCTGGAAGGTATGGGACGTTTGGGCACCCGGGTATGCCATCAGCACTGTAGCGTCGCCGAGTGTACCGGTGGCAGTACCGAGATTCCCAACTTCGACATGAGTGTAAAGACGCGGTCGGGGAAGCGACTTTGGATCAATATGTCCACAATCGTCTTCGACAACCAGCGCACTGGCCGTCGGCTTTTGATCCATCTTGCGCATGACGTTACCGAGCAGAAGAAAAGCGAGGAACTGACGCGCAAGATGCTCGATCTATCGAAGCAACTCAGCTCCCTGGGAGAAGCTTCGGCACATGCAGAGCCGATATCCCCGCTCTCGGAGCAGGAAAAGAACATTCTGCGCATGTTTGCGGAAGGTAAAGACAGCGATGAGGTCGCTCGCACTTTTGGCATCAGCCCGCAGACTCTACGCAATCATCTCCATCACATCAACCAGAAGTTGCGCACCCACAATCGCCTGGAAGCGGTGATGAACGCCATTCAGCGGAAACTGATCTAAGGTCCGGCTGTCGCCTTGCGCACTGACCCCGGGCTGCCTACGCCCCGCAGTACAACTGTCCTATTGCAGCCGTGCACCGCCAAGCGCCAAATAAAGGTCGAGCGTTCTTCGAGCGCCCACAGGAGTTGTTGCCATGATTTCTCATTGTGCCAACCGGGCTTGCGCATTGCCATTTCATTACCTGAGGGGCGGACGCCTGTACCGCTTCGACCTGAGAGGGCCGAGTACGCCGTGCGCCGACGTTCCCAACGCCATCTGCGATTCGAAGCCGACCCAGGCAACCGTGTTTTTCTGGCTATGCGAGCGGTGCAGCGCGAAGTATTCGCTTCACTTCAACTTTCGTGACGGGACCACGTTGGTGCCGCTGATGAACCACGGGCAAAGGCCAAGCGCTGCCCCTGTGATCGCTGTGCGGAAGTAACCTGCGTATGTTTCAGGCGTGCAATGAAGAGTGTTTGCATCGGACACGCCCGCAAGCGCTATCGGTCGATGCGACGAGGCTGGCGGTCTTGAAAGAAGGCATTGAGTGCGGATAGGAGATGGTTGAGGTTGACGCCATCCGCTGCGGCAGCTTCCACCAGAGTAAGAGAGCGTGGAACATTCTTGTTGCGCGCCAGAGTTTTCATCCCCGCCTCAATCAGAATTCCCCGGGTTTTTGGATAACTGCTGACATACCAATAAACCGGCAATCGCTCTGTTACCCCGCCCGGCCCGAACCAGGCTGGTACGGGCTGCAAGAGTGTTCGCGCCATGTTGGCCACAAAGATAAGCACCGCTGCCAGCTCCAGGAATGCCGATATAGGCAACAACGACCAGGTGGCCGATGCCGCGCCAACCGAGTATGCTGCGGCTTCACTGCTGACGCGCAACGTGCAACCGATGTTGAGAAGCCATAGGCTCATACCCATCAGACGTGAACTGTAGAGCTTGCGGCTGTTCAGAAACGATGGCAGAATGCGAGGGCCAATGGCAAAAATGAGTGTTGCAACGAAGCCGACGGTGATCGCGTGACGCGATGCCCCGCCCCAGCCAGCCTCGCCTCCCAGCCAGTCTGCCACCACGCCGAGTGCGGCGCCAACCAGCAACCACGCATAAGCCAGACGTACAAATGCCGGGTATGAGTGGTAGACTCCGGCCCGCTTCGGAGGCCTAATCGACCGCTTCCACACACGCAAAGCCCAGATGGCGACCAGGCTCAGAGCCAAGGCCAGAACATCGGCAGCCGCGAACCATCCGAGGAGTGCGCACATCACTGCGATCGCTAATCCCACGACCAGCGGCCGTCCCAACTCGTGCTGTGGCGGTTCAAGGTTGAGAAAATTTGTCACGAATCTTGTACTGTAGCTCCACGCGACTGCTACGACAAAACCCCACAGGAACACGAAGAGGAAAGTTCGGTCTATCCGCTCCGGATACATCGGCAGGGTATTGCCACGGACTGCTGCAACAGCCGCGATGCAGTTGAGAACAAGCGCTAACGCCAAAGCAATGAATCCTGCGATACCCAGTTGCGAGCCGAAATCTGTCATGGGCTGCTTCTCTGCTTGAGCTGCTTTAGCCCTCGGAGCAGCAAATAGCAGATATTGCAGGAGAGTGAAGGAGGCCATTTCCAGGACAGCAGAGGCCAGCAATCCGATCCGCCAGTGCTGCCCTCCCACGCCGGCCCACCATCGCCAGGTTACCCCAAGAGTCCAAAGCGCCCACACCAACCATGCCAATCGCAGGCGGACTAATGGGCGGTGGAGAATCTTCGGCAGGATATAAAGCGAAATCCCGAAGATAAAGCTACCCACCCATCCTAGTAGCTGAGCCTGTCCATGGGCTTGGATCCATGCTGTACTGGCGCCTCCGCTGTTGTGGCGTGAAGAGATTTGGATGAGATTCCAAACGCCTAGAAAAGTGCCTGGGAGAGCCAGAAACGCCAAGCCGGTAACGATGAATGCAGACAGCAAGCGTGCCAACCGGCGCTCGGGGAGCGGGTCAGCATATGTTGCGAGACCCTGTCGGTCGCGCTCATATGCTGTCTGCCATTCAATCGGCAAAGACTGGTTTGTCATTTCATGCCATCTTCGTGAAAATGCATCGACGACGTGCGACGACCGGCACTAGCATTCTAGATCTCTTGGCGATGGCTGAGAGCATTTCGGCTGAGCGTGAGAATCATTCGGCGACCCATTGCACTTTTCACTCACGCAAAGTACCCAAGTCTGTAGATTTCGGGACGATTGCAGGGCTTTCCATAAGTGATGTCCTTTGAGGGCCTGGTTGAAGGCATAGTAAAGAGGGATTTCGGTACACCCTTCGCCGATTGCCTTCAAAATGCGATCTACAGCAAGCTTGAGGGTATTAGGCTCTGGGAAGTGCGGGGTCCAAGATAATGCCTGCAAGTGGTGTTGAGACGCCGATGTATTGCTGCGAAGTCCCTTGGAACGTATCCCGGAATACTAGGGGAGTACTAGCTAGGTAACGACCGTAATCTACTGACACCAAAGGTGCTGGTGCCGGGAGGGGGAGTTTATTTTTTGGCGACCCGATTTTTCCAATGTTATGCGGAAATTTTCCCTCATCAATAAGTTCCGCTTCAGGCGAAGGACCTGTTTTGGCCTGATCTGACCGCCAGTCCCGGCCGAAAACGGTAGGGGACGGTAGGGCGAGATCGCGTTCCCGCCTCACGGGCCTTGTACGATGTTTTGCTAACGACCCCGCTGTGGAACAGCCCTCCCCGTCCCAATTTGGGGATCACCTGCGTGTCACCGCGCAATTTTCATTTGCTGCCGCAGCCGAACGGCAGGACAATTGAGCAGTAGGTTATCCCACCCCGAAGGCGAAGGGCTACACAGACAGAACGGAACTATCGCTGGATTCCTGAAAAGCGTTGGTTGAGAGGTGAACATGTATCGTGCCCGATCGTGGATGGCCCTTCTGGCTGCGCTGTTTCTCGTGCTGGGCGCCTCCAGCCTGGAGGCTCAATGGGTGATGGCAGCCCGCGCCGCCAAGAACCGCATTCAGCGCATGACCCAGAAGTCAGGCAGCCAAGGTTACGATGTTGCCACCGTGATCCTCGAAGCAGCTCCCGTGCGCGTGTACGACAAAGCCCTCAAGACTCTGAAAGCCCACCCTGACATCACCATCACTCAGGATGACAGCAACGCGGGCAAGATTCAGTTTCGTAAGGGCCAGCAGGTCGCCGGACTCCAGATTTCACAACTCGGCGACAATCTTACGCAACTCGTGATTGCGTCGAGTGTCAGCACGACGGCACAGCCGAGCACCACGTCCCTCGTTCTCGATGCGGTGCTTCGCATCTGCAAGGAAGTGAATGTAGAGTGCACTGTGCAGGCCGACTAGCAGTCACCCCATCCGCTGCAGCCCGCACGGTTCGCCACATAGGGAGATTCCTAGCTGTGGTAACCACGCGTTAGCACTCAAGACCCGTGAATCCGGGGTCGGCCGGTGTATCCACGGATTTTTCGCCACCTGAGGCGCAGGAAATACGAAATTTGGTGATGGAATCAGTCATCGACTAGCAGGACGCAAGAGGTCAAAGCGACTCCGCCCATTCGGCGCCCTGTTCGCAATGGGCCGGTGAGCGTGCCTTATCCAAGGTCTGTTCTGCCACGAAGCAATGCCTGCGACCCGAGGCCCATCCTCCTGATACAAATCAAGACGCGGCTTATCGGCACGTCAAGCATCTTCACACGCTCGTGGGTGAGGTAGAAAATGGAACCGGACATCGGGGTCGGCGCTTGGGGCACAAATACGGTAAGCAAGCCGTTCTCAAGTTCTTCTAGGACAAGCGCTGGTTGCCAGGCATCTTCTATGCGGGCCAGTGCTGAGCGAACATTGGCAGACGACTCAATCTCCGCCATCCCCTCGGCCATCGACCTGAGTACCTGATACGCGGGGATACTCGCAACGATCGAGTTGTCCACCCACGATTTCAGCCTCCGTCCAAGTGCTGTTCGCGCAAAGATGCCGGCGATGAAACACACCAGCGTCAGAAGCAGAATGGCGACGAGGGACGTTGTCCCCAAGCCAAACAACGCTACGTGCGGGAGCTTCTCGGAGAGAGGAGCCGCGATCGTTCTTGCGGCGATCAGGGCCTTACTGAGAACCAGCAACACGACCGCTGCCGGAAGCAGAAATATCAACCCTCCGATGATTGTCGTTTTCAGAAATTGCATCATAGCGTTCACCAGAGTCCTTTCCCGAACCTAAGGAAGAAAGCCCTGCTGTCCAGTAGAGTTCCCATGGGGAGGAAACTCCTCCTGAACCTCTACCTGCGGACTCCGGACATCCAGAAACGCCGTTGGACGCAGCCGCCGTTAAAGCGAGGCGAGATGAACACGAAAAGAGAAATCGCCATGCGCGATGTCATGAAAAAGAAGTCCGCTCTGATAGCACTTAAGGTGATGGTCCAGAGACAAGCTGCACTGCCCTTCTAAGTTCTGAGACTCATTGTCTGCGGAGCTCGAGGGACACATTCGGAGCCTGTTCCAACCCGCACGGAAACTGATTTACAAAGCGGAGCGTTCCCGACGCATCTTCAAACGCAATGCCGTACGATTGTGACACTCCTTTGAACGCACCCCACTCTCGCGGGACGTTGGCAATGCATCGGCTGGAATAGGTTTGCGCATTCACCACATGGTCAGAATGCAGATGCAATCCGAACAGCATCAGGAAAATAGCGACATACCAAAAGTAAGTATTTTTCACGACTCACCTCCTTGACATAGTCCTACAATCAAGGATGGGCGATTCCCATCGTCACAGCGAAAAACAGGCCCACAACCGGCGCACCCAGGACATAATGGGAGCCATGGCTCGCCCCTTCGTTCAGCCGCTGCCCCAAACTGTCACTTCTTGACCCGTGGCGGATAATTCTTAAACAGTTTAGCCATTGCCTTCTGCAGGTTCTTGTAGTTCTTATCCGGATCTGTCTTTGGATCAAGCGTCTTACTCGCATCACCACGCCAGACTAATTGTTTTCGAGCCGGATCGAATATGTTGACCACCAACGTTCCGATCGAAATGGTGGAGGTATCTCCCTGGACCATGCCGCCACGCCAGCGCGGCCCTGTGCCCCACAAATTCACATTCTTTTCTTCCTTCACAGCCGTCTGATAGCCAAGGTAAAGATCGGCATCCTTTTCGACCCTGGTTAGGCCTTTCTGTGCGAGTTGCTCATCGATCGCTCGCTTGATGTTCTGATCCATCAACTGGTCCATCTTCCCGGGCTCTTGTATGTCAACCCATTGATAAGTCTTGTAGGAGGCGAACTTGGTACCACGGTCATAGTTGTAATGAACGTCCTGGCTGTAGGCCGCCAAACCCATGATGAAGAGGATCAGGACACATGTTGTCCTCGTTGACAGTTTCATTGCAGCAATCCTTTCCTGAGTCGTGCCGTTAACACACTCCAAGTTCGAAGACCATGCGTGATCGGATATCACTTCACGACGTAACCCTTGGCCTCCATGCACGCGCCAAAACCTTTCTTGAAGCCGTCAAGTTTCTGCTGGGTTTGCGCCTTGGCCTGGGCTTGCTGTTGTGCTTGCTGTTGCTGCTGTTGTTGCGCCTGCTTCTGCGCCATGGCATCCGCCCGCCTCGCCCTGGCCCGGCCCGTCATTGCCCCCGCAGTCGCACCGGCGGCAGCTCCTTTGCCGGCATCACCCGCAATCGCCCCCACGACCGCACCCTTCGCGGCGCCCCCGGCTGCCCCTTTCGCTCCTGCTCCCCGGGTTTGCGGGGCAGTCGGCTGCGCTGGAGGCGGTGTAGCTGCCTGTTGCTGGGCTTGCGCGGCCGCCAGCGGATCAAACCCGGAATCCTGCTTTGCCCAGTCATAGCAGGCCATTTCGTCCTTCTGCTGCTGTTCGGCGGCCTGGTTTTTCGCCGGGAACGTGTGCAGGCCCAGGTAGCTCGACATCGATTTATGCACTGGGGCCGGCGTAGGCTGTTGCGCCGGCGCGAACGACACGATCACAAGAACCAAGATGCAAATCAAAACTGGTTTCATGATGATGATCCTCCTTTCGCATCGCCCCTGGAGCGTTTTTCGTAGCGGCTCCATTCTTGCCATCGCTTTTAATGACCCGGTCTTCGTGTAAATCCTGAGCATCAGAAACCTCCGCCCAGAGCAAGGTGCAGGTTGATGCGATTGGCGAGCAGTTGGTATTCGGCCTGCGTCGTCGCCGCCTTCGCTCCCAGTTCTGCTGCCTGCAACTGCAGTACGGGGCCCAAGTCAACTTGGCCGATCTCATACTTTGTTTTTTCAAGGGCAAGCGCGCGACTGACGTTCTCCAGAGCGCTGCGCAGTTTCTGTTGCTGTTCCCTCAGGTAACGTTCATTGCCAAGTGCAGCTTCTACTTCATCTAAGGCCTCGAGAATGGTCTCTCCATATATGTAGAGAGCAGCCTTCTGGTTTTCTTTCGTCACATTCACTTCGGCGCCCAGAAACCCTCCGGTGTAAAGCGGGGCGGCCAGATTGCCAGCAGCGGTCCATAGCCACGGTCGGAGGTTCAGCTTCTCGTAGATCACGTTACTCAGGTAGCCCGCTCCGCCGGTCAAGCTCAGGCTCGGAAGCCGGGCAGCTTTTGCGGACTGGATCAAGTGGAACGCCGCGTTTACGTTATGCTCGGCGGCGAGGATATCTGGGCGGCGTTCTAGCAATTGCATGGGGAGCCCAGCTGGAACCGGGGGCGGCAAAGTAGCAAGCGTAGTCGCAATGTTGAACTCTGCCGAGGGATAGCGGCCGAGCAGAACCTCCAGCCCGCGAACGACCTGTTGCAACGAACTGCGCATGGCAGCTACCTGGCTTTGCGCGGATTCCACTTCGGCGCGCGCTATCGCTACTTGCTGGTCCTGAGCGCCGCCAACATCGCGTTTCGCCTCGACAAGCTCGAGTTCTTGCTGTTTGAACGCAGCATTCTGCTCAGCATATTGCTCCAACAGTTTTGTGTAAGTGGCGAGAAACCAGACCTTGGCGGTGATGGCAGCAAGCGATTCCTGGGCATACAGAACATCGGCCTGGGTCGCTGCCAGTTGCTGCCGTGCGGCCGCCGTCTGCGACCGGATGCGGCCCCACACATCTAACTCCCAGGAGACGCCCGCCAACGCGCTGGATGCGTTGAATCGGCCTTTGTCTCTCCCTAACAAGTTCTTCTGGTTGTAACGTCCCATAATGGACGCCGCCCCGGACGCTCCGACAATAGGTAGCATCTGGGAGTGAGCTTCTGTGATTATGTTGTCAGCCACAGCAATGCGCGTGGCTGCAGCCTTCAGATCAAGATTGTTCTTGATCGCTTCGGCGACGATTGCCTCCAGCTGTGGATCCGCAAAGCTCTTAACCCATCCATCCGATACGGGTCCTGCCGGGACATCCTTCATGGTCCACGCATCCGGGATTATTGTGGTAGGTGGTAAGGCGTCTCGTACAAGCTGTTGGGTGGTAGGGGGACGTTTCACTGCGCAACCACACAGGAGCAGGGCCGCCGCCAGCCAAATTGCCATGCAACGTCTTGCTTCGACGCGACCTTTCTGTGGTCCCGAATCTTTGTTCATATTGTCACCCTTCCAAGAGACTTCAGTAGCCGGCAAATAGGTAATTCGTCCATGTGTACCAGCGCATGATCACTTGGCGGATGATGAAGAGTTCCCGCGCCGAATCTCCCCGGATCGCTACAAACCCGCTTGTGCCAACCGGCAACAGCGATCCCTGCAGGGCATCTTCTAGGTTCAGCCTGACCAGCATGCGATCGGGAGGCAGGATCATGCGGGTTGCCTCCAATTGGCCGCTGGGATCGAGCTGGCCCGACTTTGTACCCAACTCGATGCTTGTCACCTTGGCCTTCAGAATTCTGCCTGGCAATGCGGGAAATGCCACTTCCGCCTCTGCTCCCGGCTTAAAAGTGTTGACGTAGTTCTGCATGAGGGTCGCACTTAGCAAGGTGCGATGTTTCGCGTAAACGAAGACCATGACAGGCGTCATAGATGCCATAGCTCCGGGCTGCAATTGCAGTTGCGTCACGTATCCGTCTTCCGGGGCATAGACAGTTGTCTGCTCGAGATTCCAGTGCGCCGACTCCACTTGCGATCTGAATTGCGCCAGGGTAGCCGGTCGTACTGTCCGGGCTGCCTCCAGCGCTGCGGTGGCTTGCGCCAACTGGGCCTTGGCAGCGGCGAGTTGCTGCTGCTGCGCCGCCACCTGCTGTTGTTGGGCCGCAACCTGCTCGGTCAGACTGTTGACGTCGGTGTCGTACCGTTCTACTTCGAACTGGCTCCCGGCGTTCTTGCTGGCCAGCGTTGTGTATTCCTTGAGGCGAGTCGTGGCTAAGGCCAAGTGAGCCTTGGTGGCCTCAGTGGCGGACTGGGTCGCGCGGATAGCCGCTTCATTGGCCTGTGTGTTTGCCGTGGCGGCCTGCACTCCATTACTGGCCTGCCGGATCGCATTCTGCGTTTGAACGTCCGCCTGCGCCAGGCCCGCCTCCGCCACGCGGACGCCGTCAACGTACGGCTGCGGGTCCATCTTGAACAATACGTCGCCCTTCTTGACCGGAGTGTTGTTCTGCACCAGCACTTCCGTCACCCGACCGGGAACGCGCGCTACCACCGGCGTCGTGTATTCGGAAACAACCAAGGCAACGGAAAAAGGCTGGGTGTAATTCATCCCGAACAGAATAGTGAGCAGACCGATGAATCCAACCATCCCGCAAATAATCTGCGCGGGTAGATTAAAGGGAAGGAGCCGGAACTTGATAAACACCAGGTAAAGCCCAACGCAGTAAACGATAGCGAGGAAGGCGATCATGAGACACCTCCAAGGCGCTGTCCTAACTCGCGGTAGCTGTTCTCAATGGCCGCCAACCGCCCGGAAAGGTCCGCGAGGTCTTTCTTGAGCGACGCGTAGTCAGCCGGACCGGCGCGAACCAGCCCCAGCTCTTGCTGGTCTCTCTCGCGGTTCTTACGATCCCAGTAGCGCAGAAGCAGCACGTAACCAATAACTAGAATTGCTACTAACATGGACGTTACCCTCCAAGCTTGCGGGCACTAGATATGGCAAGCAATTGACGCATGCCAATCTCGAGCTTTGCCATGCGTTCAGCAAGAGGAGTGAGTGCGGCCGACAACTCCGCAGCCTCAGCTTGGCTGATTGCAATCTCTGCGCCTGTTCCTGCGCGGGGGCGTAGGAACGCGGAAATCAATGCCAGCATCCAGATGGGCGGCAATAAAATGCCGATCCATCCCGCCACGTTGATGGCTTCGGCCCAGGGACTATGCCGCTTTCTGGCCAGATTGCCCGGCAACCAAGCCAACAGCAGCAGGAGTCCTACTACAAGACCGATGATGACCAGCAGTACAAAAAGAGAAAAGATGTCTAGAAAGCTCATTTCAGTCTTCTCCCATACATTTCACCTTCTCGATGTCGGGCAGGCCCCAAATCCTGTCGATGTAGGGTTCCAGCGGCGGGTAGACTCGGGATCACGTAACCATGCAGTACCGACACGCTGGGAATCCCATGGGTCTCGAAGCGCTTGGGCACGGTTGGACCGACGTCGAAGTCGGTGGACCCATCTGAGTTTCGAAATTTGCCTGCGTCAAATGACACTTTGCTGCTCCATCGCGATTCTCTTTCTGATCTCCGGCATGATGGGATCAATATGCGCCCAAAACTTCTTCAAGCCAGGGCACAGGTAGTTCAATCCGGCATCTCCGCCAGGTGTGCGAATTAGCCGATTTTTTGGGCACTCGCCATTACAGGCAAACAAGAACTCGCACTGACGGCAATGCTGCGGAAGTGACACGAACTTGTTAAACCCGAAGTGTTTCTGCCAATCGGAGAACACCATTTCGGAACTCGAGGTATGGAGAACGTCGGCCAGTTTGTATTCGGGATATACGTAGTGATCGCAGGAATACACGGCGCCATCATGCTCAAGCACGACACTCTTGCCGCAGAACTCGTGATAGACACAAATCTGGGAGTCCATCCCCATCCATTGAGCCACCGCAGTTTCAAACAGATTGACGAATACTCTTCCGTAGTCCCGCCTGTACCACTCATCCCAGACCTTGCAGAGGAACGTGCCCCAATCGTCAGCGTCAACCGACCAATCGGTAAGGATCGAATCAGGATTTCCGGGACGGGTGGCGCTGGAGTGCAGCGGTGGCAGCATGGTCGCTTCCCATTGTTGGGGTGCGACAAAGCGGAAATTCTTAGGCTCGACACAAGGAAGAAACTGAATCTCGTGGGGCTCCACTTCCCGGCTCAGAAACCGATATACGTCCAAGGGCCTCTTCGCGTTCAGATGGTTCACGACGGTGAGAGAGTTGAAGCGAACGTTGTACTTGTGCAGCAGCTGGCTGGCGGCAAAGACTTTCTTAAACGTCGGCTTGCCGTCTTTGGCCCGGCGATAAGCGTCGTGCAGTTCCTCGGGGCCATCGATGCTCAGTCCGACCAAGAAGTTATGCTTCTTCAGGAACCGACACCAGTGTTCGTCAATCAGAGTCCCGTTGGTTTGGAGATCGTTTACGATGCACTGTCCGGTGCGTTTGTATTTCTGCTGTAATGCGATCACCTTCTCAAAAAATGGCAATCCCAGCAAAGTCGGCTCACCGCCCTGCCAGGTGAAGACGACCTCATCTGCGTTCTGGCCCTCGGTATATTGCCGAATATGGGTCTCGAGAATCTCGTCGGAGATACGGAAGTTTGAGTTCGTTCCCAGAAGCTCCGCCTTGTGCAGGTAATAGCAATACGCGCAATCTAAATTGCAGAGGGGCCCGGTCGGCTTCACCATGACGTGATAGCGCCGTATTTCGCCTTGCGACGTCGGGATCCGAACTGGACCAGCGTCACCCATGATGCAAATCCCGCTTCCTCAAGGTTATGGCCCGCGTCGCCGGGGCGCGGGCCCGTTGTTCGGGCACGTGTTCAATCCTGTCCCTGCAAAGCTCGTTCCGCCCGCAACTCGCGCTCCACTTTCTCCTCCGCTGCCTGGGTCGAAATGTCCTGCGGTTTCAGGTTGACCACAAGCTTTTCGATCGTGCCGGTGAACTTGAACGGCACGTCGTAGTCCAGGCTCACAGGTGTTCCTGTGTCCTCTCCCACGTCGAAGGTTTCATAGAATGAGAAACGCAGCGGAACGGTATTGCCGATGCGGCCTTCGGCAACTTTCTGGCCGTCTACGCTGAGCACTCCCATCCCTCCTTTGGCGATGCCGCCGCCGTCATATTTAAAGTCGAAGACGACGGTGTGCTTGCCGGGTTTCAACGCATCCTTGGCGGCAATGTTGAAATGGGCAAGGTTCAAGAAGTTGTAGTGAAAACTCGGCTTACCGTTGTTGAACAGCAGCGCGTAACCGCCGGAGTAGCCCCCCTGGGTCACGACAACTCCATGCTCGTCGCCCTTCGGGAGAGCTAGGTTAGCGGTGATGCGGAATGACTTGTTTTTCACATCCGGTGCCGCACCCTCCGGGATGCGAGTGATGGTCCCGTAGTAAGTGAACTCGGTCCGCCCGCGCGTCAGGCTGGGACGCACCCTTACGTCCATGCGCGCGGTTTTACTATCGTCCAGAGGCAATACGTTGTACTTGGCTGCTTCGGCATAGAAAAGCAACTGGAGTTCGTGCAGCTTGTCAGGGTACTTGTCGGCCAGATTGACAGCCTCACTGAAATCATCGGCCACATGATAGAGCTCCCACTTGTAGCCGCTGATGATATCGACCGGAGCCACCCCCACTCCAACATCCTGCCAAGGCGCAAAGTGTGGTGTTGTGCACGCCACCCAGCCATCGTGATAGATGCCGCGGTTTCCGAACATCTCAAAATACTGGGTCCGCCGCGACGACGGGGCTTTGGCGTCATCGAAGCTGTAAGCCATGCTCACGCCCTCAATCGGCTTCTGAGCTATACCGTTAACCACTGAGGGTTGTTGCAGGCCAGCTACATCCAGAATCGTCGGTACGATGTCAATCACGTGGTGCCACTGCGGCCGGATGCCGCCCTGATCCTTAATGCGGGCTGGCCAGGAAATGACCATCCCGTTACGGGTGCCCCCATAGTGGGAGGCGATCTGCTTGGCCCATTGGAAGGGCGTGTCCATGGCGTGGGCCCACCCGATCGGATAGTGGTTGTGCATCTTCCACGTGCCCAAATCCTCTTTGTGTGCGAGGGCCGCCTGGAACATGGCCTTCGCGTTGATCTGTTCCCGCAGGTCTATCAAACCACCACCGTTGATCGCGACCATCTCGTTCGTCATGCCCATCATGCCGCCTTCGGCGCTTGCGCCGTTGTCGCCGCAGATGTAGATGACCAAGGTATTGTCGAGTTGGCCCAGTTGCTCAATGGCATCCAGAACCCGGCCCACGTTGTAGTCCGTCTGGGAAAGATAGCCGGCATAGATCTCCATCATGTAGGCAGAGAGCAGCTTTTGTTCAGCGGAAAGGGAATCCCAGGCCGGGATGTCAGCATGACGCTCGGTCAACTGCGTGTCGGCCGGCACCAGGCCCAGTCTCTTCTGCCGCGCCAGGGCCTCCTCGCGTACCTTATCCCACCCCTGGTCGAACTGCCCCTTGTACTTGGCGATCCACTCTTTCTTCGGGTGATGCGGCGAGTGAGTGGCCCCGGGCGCGTAGTAGAGGAAGAAGGGCCGGTCGGGAGCTACTGCCTTCTGGTTGCGCACCCACTCGATGGCCTGATCGGCGATGTCGTAATCGAAGTGGTCGGTCTCGGCACAGATGAAGCCATAGAACTTTTCGAACCCAAGACCAGTCGGCCAGAGATCGAATGGGCCAGCCTGGCTGCTCTGCCAGTCGGGCACATTGTGGTTTTTCCCGAACCAGGCGGTGTTCCAGCCGTGCTGCTTGAGGACTTCCGCTACGGTTGCCGTATCCTTCCCCAACAGGCTGTCGTAGCCGGGGAAGCCCGTGCCCTGCTCCATGATCACGCCGGTGTGCGCCGAATGGTGATTGCGGCCGGTGAGCAGCGCGGCCCGCGTGGGCGAACTGAGCGCTGCCGTGTGAAACTGCGTGTAGCGCAAACCATGCTGCGCCAGTCGCTCCAGCGTTGGCGTGCTGATAGGGCCCCCGAATGTGCTCGAGGCTCCAAAGCCAACGTCATCGAGCAGCACAACGACAACGTTCGGTGATCCTTTTGGTGCTTCGACTGGTTTGGGAAAATCCGGCTTGGAATCTTTGGCACTCAATCCGATTTGCCCTTTGAATGGTGCAGGCGGCACAGGCAAAACTTCCTGGCCGTAGAGCGGTGCACTCCAGCCAGCGAGCGCCACCGAGAATGCGGTTAAGAACAACTCGCGCGATTTCATACGTGCTCCTTTAGCCATATGAATCATCAGGGGGCCGCCTACCCTGCCTTGCCACTTGCTTTGCCAATGCTTGCTGCGGCGACCTTGCTAGCTGCTACGCTCTGGCGCATAGGCGGTGAAGACCCATCCGGCCCAGCTGCGCACCGGATGAACATAGTGTGTGACGTCGAAATTGATCCAGACCAGGTGATGAGTGCTATCCGTAATGACCAGCACGGCAAGCAAAACCGGAGGAACGGTTAGAAGGGTCAGCGTGCGGCCGGTCAGCCAGCGATTAAGATTCGCGTAATCCAGGAGAAAACATAATTCCGCGGTGACTCCGGGGATCAGCCAAAGGATCTGGAACTTGGTCCAGAATATCTTCGCGGATGGATCCGACACGGCGAGGACCAACGCGGCGCCGATTGCGAAGGGCACCTGCATGACCACCATGAACAGGAAGGACAGGGCACCGGGCACCGAGCGACGATGCCACGTATAGATGGCCACGATCGCGTTAAAACCTGCCGCGAGCAACATGGGCCAGATATACAGATTGTGAACGCCGTCCCAATTCATAACTATCCTTCGGGAAACCCAAACTCCCCTTGCGCCAAAACGCTGCTTGCAACTTGAGTCGTTGCCAGAGCCGGCTCGCGCGATAGCATGATTTCTCCTTCTAGAAATACAGGCTGAGAGTCAGGCCGAAGGTTTCCACCTGATGATTCGGCTTAACCCCGGTCTGGTTCATGTGCTCGAAAGTGGGCTCAATTTCCGCGTGCTTTCTAATGGGAAAGACCAAGCCAGCCGCGATTGCGGTCGCACTCCACTTGCTGTACCGGCTGTCGTAATAGCCTTCGGCGCGAACATACGGCAGAACAGCATAAGAGTGAATCGGGACCTGACGTTCGAAAGTGAGGCGATTGCGGTAGCGCCAGGAAAATGCGCCGCCCGCCCAGCGCAGTTCGCCGCGATTCCGGTCGGTGGCAAATACTTTCCAGACGAGGGGATATCTGGGACTTGCCTCCAGGATGCCACGGTCCTCGCCCAGCTTGTCCGCGAACTCGAGACGGCGATATCCCAGGTTCACGCTCAACGTGCGTGCCTTGAATTTATCCGGCTGCCGTTCCGTCCACCGGCTCAACTTCAGCAAAGGCTTGAGGGAAAGTTCCAGACTGGGACCGATCTCGGTCTGAATCGGAGATCCTTCTTCGCGGGTCCGATCGGCTTGTAACCAGAATCGCGTGTTCTTGCTCAGCTTCACGTGTATGTCAACTCAGGGCAGAAATCAACGGCTTGACCTATGACTTCCTGGCAGAAGAGTAATAGGCTGCATGCGGCAAGCACGAGTAACCAAGGCGTGCCGCTCCGGCCTTGCGTTCTCATAGATCGCTCGCAGGCTCGACTGTGAGGAGGTGTGCAGCTGTTTCGACTCTCTACCCTTCACCCAGGGCTAAACGAACGTTGACACTAAGCTGGGTCCGAGACCCCGGTGCTTCTCAGCCCCGGCTCCGAGATCCGCCCATCGCAGTCTGCAGTTCCTGGATCAAATCCACTCGGTCTCGCTGCCACGGGGAGTTCGATTTTGCTTACAAGTTACGGGGAGGCAGGGAAAGACAGCCCACCGTCCCCGATTGAATTTTACATTGTCCGGAACTAGTATCGCGGTGACTCGGATCACGGCGTCGCGTGATGGAACCCTAAGATTTGGCAGTACATCACAAGAATAGCATCTTCGAGCGGTGTTTAAACCTGAATGGGAAACATTTCGCGATCCATTCGCTCGCGGGCTCAAAGTCGGCGCGCGGCTTCAGTGCTGCCCTGCCTGAGATTTTTTCGCTTTTTCCGGCGTAGCCGGTGATATGCATTTCTGAGCTGTCATCACGCTAATCACCTGCTTGGCTACATCCTTTGCAAGGATTCTGGACGGCACGCGCTTCGGCAATACATTTTCGCAGACTGCTTCTCGTCCTAACCAATCCTCTTGCAGTTCGGCGGCGGACCATACATTTACCGACAGTCAACTAACATGCTGTTCAGGACTGTACGTTTTGTGGCTGGAAAAGTTTTCGATTTCATTATCCGTCTTGAACGTGCTTTTACCCAAGGTCCGTTCGGCCGCGAAGCAATGCCTGCGACCCCAGACCCATTCTCCTGATACAAATCAAGACGCTGCTTATCGGCACGTCAAGCATCTTCACACGCTCGGCCGTGAGGTAGAAAACCGAGCCGGACATCGGGGTCGGCGCCTGGGGCACGAATACGGTGAGCAAACCGTTCTCAAGTTCCTCCAGGACAAGCGCCGGTTGCCACGCGTCCTCTATGCGAGCCAATGCTGCGCGAACATTCGCAGACGACTCAATCTCCGCCATGCCCTCTGCCATGCTCTTGAGTACTTGATAAGCCGGGATACTCGCAACCATGGAGTTGTCCACCCACGATTTCATCTTCCGTCCAAGCCCTGTTCGCGCAAAGATGCCGGCGACGAAGCACACCAGCATCAGAAGCAGAATGGCGACGAGGGATGCGGTCCCCAAGCCGAACAGCGCTACGCGTGGGAGCTTCTCGGAGAGAGGGGCAGCGATTGCTTTTGCGGCGAACCATGCTTTACTGAGAACCAGCAACACGAGCGCTGCGGGGAGCAGAAATACCAACCCTCCGATGATTGTCGTTTTCAGAAATTTCGTCATACCGTTCACAAGACTCCCTTCCCGAACCAAAAGAGTGTACCTGGTGATTTCACCCGGAGATGGGAAACCCTGTGCCTCGTCATAATTCAAAACGCACTCCAAACGGCGCATGCGCAAGAGAATGTCACGGCTCGCAGAGTGGTAAGCCTCATTCACACGCGCTCGGGTTGGAGCCACGTCCCGCGTCTTCGCTGAATCAGACGAACCCTCGCCATGGAGGTCGAGCACGCAGCCTTCGATGGCCGATCTCAGGCAGCGCGGTCGTAACGGTGGTGCAAGCCTCCAAGCCGTGCCCTGGTGATAACGCGACCGTGCGGCAGAGACGGACTCCGGCCTCCGGGCGTGTGTTTGCCCAATCCGAGATGGGTTCGATCATCGTGGTAGTAGGAGATGTACTCGGCGAGGAGCCGCCGCAGGTGTCGCTCGTTCAGTGCGATCACCTGGCCGAGCAGATCGCGGCGACAGCTTTCCACCCAGCGCTCGGCCACGCCATTCTGCCAGGGACATCCCATTGAGGTCCGCACGGGTGTGATCTTCAGCGAGCGAATTGCGGCGGGCACTGCGAACCCGTACTTCGCATCATGATCGAATACCAGGAACTCGGGAGCAGCATCGTACGGGAAGGCCTCGCGTAGCTGCTGGACAATCCAACTGCTCGTCGGATGCCGGCTGACATTGAAGTGTAAGATGCGGCGACGGTCGTGGCTGATGAGCACACTGCCTGGGGTACCGTGGATACGGCATGATGCTGGGTGAGGTCGGCTTGCCGCCAGGAGCAGACGTGGATCGCGAAAGCCTGGAGCACGCTCTCCAGGGGAACTCGGTTTACCGCCACGATGTGCGGCCCGACCGCGTGATCTTGTACATGTGGCCCGAGGCGGGAGGATCAGCTTTCAGCTTCCGGTTCCGTCCGCGCTTTGCAATGCAGGCAGAGACCGCCCCATCGCTGCTTTACGATTACTACAACCCCGAGGACTCGGTGACGTTGAAGCCATCGCATTTCGAGGTAACGCAAGGGAAGGAAAACTAGGCCTACCGTCTGCCGCATCCGGGGCGACACGCCTTCGGATCGACCGGGTTTTCCGCCCGGAGGCAGATCTTTGCTAGTACTGCACTCTACATTCGGGCCGAGTATTCAGGAAATCGGCGCGGTTTCCGGAATGGGCCCTGCCGACACGCTCCCGGTTACCTTTGCTCCGACGGA
>JAIQEU010000037.1 GCA_020073665.1 Terriglobia bacterium | reverse complement strand
ATCATGCTGGTGAGTGGCATGATTATTGGAACCGCATTCACCCTGTTCGTGGTGCCGTCCATCTACATGCTGGTGGCGACAACCCACGCGCATGAAGCAGCCGACGTTAGTGAGATGGAGGCTGTCGGTCAGGAAACCCAGGCTGCGGTCTAGTCTCTTTGAAACTTCGGCGGGTGGCCCACCCTTCGTTTCTTGAAGGGTGGGATTCCCCGGCCCTCTCCCGCTTGGGATGTCGTTACGCAAAAGGCGGCTTGAAACTTTCCTTGGCGCGCCACCCACTTCTTTTCAAACCCGGTACATCGGCGGCCGGATGCCTTTGTCGCGCAGATAAATCTCCGCCTGCCCCCGATGATGCGCCACGTGAACGAACATGGCCAGCAGGATTTCCCGCCCCAGCAGCCGTCCGTCAGGAGAGTTGTGGTAACTGTTGAGCTGCTCGTTACTAAGTCCAGTGATCACGCCGTTGCAATAGTCGAAGGAATCGCTCAGAAACTTCACAAACCCGTCCTTGTCGGCGGGAGAAGGCAGTGCCGGAGGGTTGGCATCCTTCAGCCCGGCGCAGAACTGGTAGTTAGTAGTCGCGATGTGCGCCATCAATTCGCCAAAGTTCATCGACTCCGGATGCGGCCGGAAGCCATACTGGTCGGGCGGCATCGCCTTGGCCACCGACACCGCCAGTGAACTGAGCGCGTCAAAGTGCCCGGAATATTCCCCGGCAGCAGGGCCCGCCGCGCTATCCGCAGCGAACAAGGACAGCGGCAGCAGAACTACAAGAGCAAAAGCTACTCGAGAAACCATCGAATCCTCCTTGGTGAATGTGTTTTACACAGCGTCTAAGTCCGGCCCTCTCGCTGCAGGAGGCCGGGCCCGAGGTGCTTAAACCCCGGCAATGGCAGGTTGGACGGTTGCCAGGTGAGCTTGGATAGCAAAGCTCGGCTAAGCAGCATTCTCGAGGGTGCCCCATCCTAACGTCGCGCCTTTCGACGTTAGGGTGGGGTAGTTGGGCCGGGTGGCCCACTCAAGCCCGCTTTTGGCTTGAGTGGGGATGTCCACACGTCACAGACTCAGTCCGGCGGACAAAACTAGATTGTCCTCATGCCATGGGGACTGACGCGTTTTCACCACAGCAGACAGAGTCATTTCGTCACTTTCTGCTGTTACCATCGCCGTCCGTTGTTTACCACCGACGCAAGCCGACGATTCTTCGAGTTAGCCTTAGAGCGCGTACGGCATAGTTTCAGGCTTCAGGTTTACGGGTATGTAGTCATGCCGGAGCATGTTCACCTCCTGCTGAGCGAACCACAACAGGAGGGTGGCCCATTCAAGCCCGGTTTTGGCTTGAGTGGGGACGTATACCTGCTGAGCGAACCACAACAGGATACGCTGGCCGATGCGCTGAAGTCGTTGAAGCAAGGAGTATCGCGGCGTTTGATTGGCGATGCGGAGCATTTCTGGCAAAAGCGGTACTACGATTTCAACATACGGAACTACGCGCAGTTTGTGGAAAAGCTGCGCTACATTCATCGTAATCCGGTGAAGGCTGGGTTGTGCGAACGTCCGGAGGACTGGGCTTGGAGCAGCTTTCGTCACTACGCAACCGGCTGTGAGGGACGGGTGGAGATCGAATCGGAATGGACCGCACGAAAACGCCAACGAGCGGCGGGAAGACTTTGTCCAGCTATAGAACTACCCCACTCAAGCCAAAACAGGGCTTGAGTGGGCCACCCGTCCTAATGTCGTCTAGTCCAACAGTGGTTCTTGTCTCTGCGGTCATGGCTTTGGTCTTTCGTTCTGCGGTTTTGATTTCTGCTTTTTCGCTGCTTTCTCCGCCTCTAACTTGGACTTGATCGCAGCGTGAGGAACCTTAACTAATCGCTTCATCATGTCATTGAAGGTCTGAAACTCAGTCTTCATGTTTTCCATGCTCTTCCTTCTTTTTGTCGGCCTTGCGTTTTTCGGCCATCGCATTCATTTCGTTCGCCATGTCAACCAGCAGTGCCTCATCCGCCGGGTGCCCCACACAACGCGGTTTTCGTTGTGTGGGCTGATGGGAAGCCTCTCCGATGAGTCATTCGGACGTCGCTTTGACCAACTCTCAACTCCCCACTCAAGCCAAAACCGGGCTTGAGTAGTCCACCCGCCGAAGATCAGTAGTCATGGGCTTATCACTCTCGAGCGTGACGTAGGTTACAGGGGTACCTCTTGGCCGGGGCGTAATGTCGAGTGCATTGAACGTCCCGCCGGAGGCGTTGTGAAACGCATCATCTTAGCCGCCTTGGCCGTCAGTGTCGTCTTCACCACTACGAATCTCACGGCCCAAGAATCGGCCCCGAAGCCGCAAGACCAACCCGCGGTCGGGCGAATTTACATGATCAACGTCGCCCGATGGGGCTATGCGAAACCGATGGGATTTAAGCTTGATGACCAACCTCTCCAGGCCGACCGCCGCAGCTATTCTTTCAGGGAAGTTCCAGTCGGTTTGCACGTCGTGGAATCGGGGAAATATAAGGCTCCTGTATCGGTGGAATCGGGGCAGAATTACTTCTTCACTCTAGTGGAGCAGGCACTTGGCTGGGGAGGATTCAGACTCACTCGTCTATCCAGTGAGGAAGGCGAATTCTACCTCACGACCCTTCGGCACGACGTGAAAGTTCACAATCCAAAACATCTCTTCCCGAGATGAACGAGCGTGGCGGGTGGCCCATACAACCTCGGGGTGCCCCACTCATTCGCTTTTTTTTGCGAATGAGTGGGCCCTTCCCCTCCATATACGGCCGACCCCCAAGTCCACCGGCTGAGTTACCTCCTGCCTCCGCCTATGCCCCCAAAGCACGCTCCCATGCGCCGGCGCATTACATCGGGATCGAATCCGACCTTGGCCGCGGCTTCAACCGCACCTCGCATTTCCTGTTCAGTCGTGCCGCTGCTCAACCTGCCCCCACCCGTTCCTTTCCTTTAACGTTGGCCACCTCGCCCATTGAACCCACCTCCCATCTGCACTACCATCTCTCCCGATGCTCCCCCGCCTCCGCCGCTGGTTGCACGATCCCCTAATCCTGCTGGCCCTTGTTGCCGCCCTCTCCACCGCGGTAATCCAGTCCGGCGAACTGGGCTCGGCCGATACCATGCACCGGCTGCAGACCACGCATTCTTTCTGGACGGCGGAGCCGCAGGTGTTTCCCAATGAGTATCCCGAGTTCGGCCTGCACGGGCGCGAGGGCAAGCTCTACAGCTGGTACGGCATGGGGCAGTCGCTGCTGATGTTGCCGGCCGACATCGCGGGCACGGCGCTGGGGCGGTTGCCGGTGTTTGACGAATATGACGACACCGATCCCACGGTGCGTGACATTGTCGTCAGCTACAGCACCAACATCCTGGTCAGCGTTCTGACCGCGCTGGTCGCCTACTGGTTTCTTACCCAGTTGCTCTTCACCGAGCGGCAGGCGGTGGCGGGAGTGCTGGCGCTGCTGTTCGCCACCTCCCACCTGCACTACGCCCAGAACATGATGGAGAACAACTACATCCTGCTGCTGACACTGGCGGGATTTGCGTTTCAGTACCAGTGGCTGCGGCGGGATAGCGACCGGGCTCTGCTCATCGGCTCGGCGGCGTTCGGGCTAAACCTGCTCACCCGCTTGACTACCGCACTCGATCTGCTGGCCGGAGGAGTGTTTCTGCTGCTGGTGTTGTGGCTGGAAAACGTGCGCGGGCGGGCGCTGTGGGAGCGGTTCGTCGCTTATACGAAAATTGCGCTACCCGTGTATGCCGGGTTCGTCTTGATTGATCGCGTTTACCAGTACGAGCGCTTCGGATCGTTCTTCAACACCTACGTCACCATTTTCGCGCGGGAATACCATCGCCTGAACCCCGCGCTGCCGGCGAGTTATCCGTGGGAGACGCCGTTCCGCGTGGGCTTCCTGGGGCCGCTGCTTACGCCGGAGAAGTCCATCTTTTTATTCGACCCGCTGCTGGTGTTGACCATTCTGCTGGCGGGGTTTGCATGGAAAAGATTCCGTCCTGAAGTGAAAGCCTACCTCATCGCGGCGTTTCTCCTGCTTCTGGGCTACATCAGCTTTTACGCGAAATACACGGTGTGGAGCGGAGACTTCGCCTGGGGAGACCGCTACGTTTCAACCACGGTGGAACTGGTGGCATTCATCTCGGTACCGCTGCTGCTGAAACATCGCGCCGAAGTTGGCCGGTGGATTTGGGCGGTGGGCATGGGGTTGATCGCGGTGAGCACCGCGGTACAGTTGGCATCGCTGGCGTTCTGGGTGCCGCTGGAGATTTATCAGATGGAGACGTTCGGACATCCGACGTGGGTGATTTGGCTGCGCTGCAAAAACATTGTGGCGTTCGCGCTGGGAAAAATGGAGGCGTGGGGCCTGAACACTCCCGCCATGAATGAGGACCCCTGGGACAACGTCCACATCACAACCTGGAACTTTCTGCCCTTCCTGCTGCGCCGGGTAGGAGAAGCTCCAGCCTGGGTAGTGAATACCGTGGAGGGGCTGTGGACTGCCGCCGTGGCTGCCCTGGCCTGGTCTATGTGGCGCCTGCGTCAGGCGCTCACCACGTAACCTGCCCCCAGGTTACCTTCGATACCCCGGCCCAAGAATCAGAGTTCTTGGTGGGCGCTATAGGATTTGAACCTATGACTTCCACCGTGTGAAGATGGCACTCTACCGGGCTGAGTTAAGCGCCCACGTCTGACGTCGCTATATTATAGCAAACGAACCAGTTTCGTGTGGACTCGGGGCGTGATAGCCTAGGACACCATAGGCCCCGAATGGCGATCGAACCCAGGCCCGCAAAGACGCCCGTAGCCTCTTCTGAAGAAGGGACTTCCGGCCCCCAAACGCCGCAACTTTCGGCGCGACGGCGGGTTCAAGCTAGTGTGAGCAGTGTAGCCATTGATCGCGGGGTATTCGCGATGACGCCAGGAGCTACTCGTCCGCACGAGAGGGCGGAGGCGGTGTTGTCTGGCGACGGCTTGAGCGATGCGGAATTCATGCTGCGGGTGAAGACCGGCGATGAGTCGGCGTTTTCGTACCTGGTGGAAAAGTATCGCCGGCCCATGATGAATTTTATGTACCGCATGGTACACAACGCGGCGGTGGCGGAAGACCTGGCGCAGGAAGTTTTTCTGCGGGTGTACCGCTCCCGCGAGAGCTATGAGGCCAGCGCCAAGTTCACCACCTGGCTGTACCGGATCGCCACCAACCTGGCAGTGAATCATGCGCGCGATTCACGCCACGAGCGTCCCGAACACATGGTCAGCCTGGATGAGCCGGATGAGAATACCGGCCTGGCCATCGACGTTCCGGATGGCTCGCTGAGCGCGGAAGAATTGCTGGTACGGCGCGAGCGCATGGTGGCCATCCGGCAGCACGTAAATGAACTGCCGGAGCGGCAAAAGATTGCCGTCATCATGCACAAGTACCAGCAGATGGATTACCGCGAGATTTCAGAAGTACTGAAGCTGAGCGAGTCCGCCACCAAGTCGCTGTTGTTCCGGGCATACGAAACGCTGCGGGAACAGCTGAAGGAGTTTGTATGAAGAACGCCACCATGAGCTGTAACGAAATTCGCGAACTGATGCCGGACCTGGCCGCCGGAATGGATGCGGCCACGGCCGAAGCGAATGCCCATCTCGAGAGCTGCGCGGACTGCGCGGGCAAGCTGGAGGCATTCCGCCAGACCATGGCGCTGCTCGACGAGTGGCAGGTTCCGGAACCGACGCCGTATTTTGATGTGCGCCTGCAGGCACGCCTGCGGGAAGAGAGCGCGAAGCAGCCGGCCGGCTGGCTGCAGTGGATTCGCCGGCCCGCGCTGGCGGTTTCGTTTGCGGTGCTGATGATGGCGAGCGTGACCTTGGTAAGATTCCACAGCGGCAGCGGCGGGGACAATACGACGGCCTCGATGACCGCCGAACCGGGCAGTGCGGTCAGCGATCTTTCGGCGCTCGACAAGAATCACGACTTGTATTCTGATTTCGATGTGCTGGATGATTTGCAGGTGCAGCAGGACGTGACGGCGAATCCGTAGACGAGGTGCGGTAACCTCAGGGGCTAAAGCCCCAATGTTTTGGCGCTGAGAGCGGCGCGGCTTAAAGTTGCGCCCCTTCAAAGCAAGTTGTGAGGGGTTTTCTGAGATTCCAGGTTCGGGGGAGAGCGCAGTCCAGTGCGCCTCAGGCGGTAGTGCAACTTAGGCGGAGAGAACGGGGAAACGGTGTTCACGGCGAAGTCCAAGACGAGTTGGGTGGTGGTAAGCAGTTTGGCGCTGCTGCTGGGTAGCGCTACGCCCGGCCTGGCTCAGCGTCCCCGCAACGAGAACCGCGAGAACCGCCAGCAACAGCGACCGGGGCACCGCGAAGGACACCACGCCGGCGACTGGCTGCGGCGTTACAAGGACTTGCCTCCCGATCAACAACAGAAGGCGTTAGAGAGTGATCCGCAGTTCCGCAATCTTCCTCCGGAACGGCAGCAACAACTGCAGCAGCGGTTGCAGCGCTTCAATAGTTTGCCGCCGCAGCAGCAGCAGCGCATTCTGGACCGGATGGAAACCTGGGAACATCTGACACCCGAGCAGAAAGGCCAGGCGCGGCAACTGTTTTCGCAACTGCGCGACTTGCCTCCGGACCGGCGGCAGAAGATGCAATCGGCAATCAACGAACTGCGCGACATGCCGCCCGAGCAGCGGCAGCAGGCGTTGGATTCTCCGCGGTACAAGAACCAGTTCACGCCCCAAGAGCGCGGATTGCTGGGCGGGATCTCGCAACTGCCCTTGGCTCCGGCGGAGAGCAACCCAGGCGAGAGTGGGGACGAGCAGTAGTACCGAGTACCTAGTGCGAGTACCGAGCAATCCCTCAGTTGCCCGTCGGCCTTAATGGTTTCTCCTGCCTTCGAATTGTCCCCCCAGCGGATTGTCCTACCAGGGTGGGGCCTCACCCAACGCGTACCCGGAGGGCGGCACCCCAGTGGCTCGGGGTCCCGTTTTGGGCGGAGAATCTTGTCAATAGGCAGAAGTTACACGGTCGGGGTTATCCTGTTGGATTGAAAAGGAAAATATTCCTGGCAAAGGTGGCGGAGTTGGCTATTTCTGGTTGATATAATAGAAGTATAGGAAAAAGAAAGGAACGCGGCCTGCGGGCCGCGTTTTTTATTGGTACTCATCGATGAACAATGACGGAGCAAACATCAAGAATCCGAAAGAGCGCGGGGAGTGGGCGGAACTGCGATTTATGGCGCGGGCGGCGGAGCAGGGGTTCCGGGTCAGCAAGCCGTGGGGCGACTCGGCGCGTTACGACTACACGCTGGAAATTGGGGACCGCTTTGTGCGGGTGCAGGTGAAGTCGACGATTTACCGCTACCGGGGCGCGTATCAGTGCATGTTCGACCGCAGCCGGGGCCAGCGTTACACCGCCGAGGAGGTGGATTTTTTCGCGGTGTTCGTGATTCCGGAGGACGTGTGGTACATCCTGCCGGCCGAGTTGGCGACCAGCGGGAGCGGGCATGTGGTGCTGGATCCGGGGCGCGAAGGGCAGAAGTATGAAGCGTACAAAGAAGCGTGGCATTTGATGCGGGAGGGCGAGGGCGGACACAAAGAGGAGTCTGAAGCCGAGCCCGTAGTGGTTGCGCCGGACGCGGAAGCGGAAAGCATCGCGGAGATGCGAGGTGCGATTGAAGCGGCGCCTAAGGTTGGGTTTGATCGCGATTTGCTGCGGCGGCGGATGGGGGCGTGTTTTGATTTTGTGGATGGTGAGAAGAAGTAACTGAGAGCCTGATAGTAAGCGGTGGGGGCACCCGGCCACAGGACCATGTCATCTTCGACCGGTGTTGTGATCCGATTGCGACCGCGCCCACTCATTCGCAAAAATCGCGAATGAAGTGGGGCACCCCGTTCTCAGTTCGCTTCGGCGGAGAATGTCTGGGCCACCCGCCCCTGGGCGAGTCGAAGGGGAACCTCCCGTCTGTCTCAGGGTTTGGTCCCGGCTACCGAAGGCAGCGCGGAAGAATTTCAAACCACCGCAGTATCTGCCAGATTCCGTTCAAGAAGAAGAAGGAGGCGACTAAATGCAAGATCCAATACCACTGCGGCTGGCCCTGCGGTTTCTGGTGGCTTGCGGTGAATTCTTGAAGCTCCTTCCTCGCAGCACGGAAAGACTTGTAGAGGCAAAGGTCGCTGGTAGAATCCGCTCCGCCAATCAGTTGCTGATGGATCTTCTCGTTCATTCCGAAGACGTAGTTGAGGTAGTCGAGCTCACGCTCAGTCCAGCCCGCGTCCTTGTCTGGCAGAGTCACCAATATCTTTTCGGGAGTTGTGGAGGAGACAAGTTCGGCGGGATCGCTATGCGGCGACAACTTCTTGATGGAGCCCATGTAGAGGTCCAAGTCGGCCATCGCGAGCGTATTAAGGCCGGCCGTATAGTCCAGCAGCCGCCGTATCGAGTGATTGAGCGAAACAAAGCTTGGGAGGAGCGCGCCAACGGACTTGGCATACGGGGAGCTGGTGAGAGTGCTGAGAGCGGGGGTCTCGAACGTGAAGATCCTGCGATTCGGGTAGAACCAGTCCGGCTGCTCTTTGAGCAGCTGCCCCCTAGTCTTGGACAAGAGATTGCCTTGGTTCCCCTCGTCTCCGCACGCCCATTCGCTCGCCAGGGCAAGTTCTGCCTCGATGCCGGCGATCAAGTTCATAAGCGCAGCATGGTCTTGGCGGCGCGAAGCCCAAGAATCCAGGGCGTAGGTGGCCCACGCTCCGGCCACTCCGAAGAGAGTCCCAACCGAGGACCAGAATGCACTTGACGTGACAATATCGGGGAGTTGCTTCATGGCCAGATGCGGGATTCTAGCACCTAAAGTGAGTTAGTAACTAGCGCGGCCCGCTTCTTGCGCTCCTCAAGCACATCTAGGTTCCGCTCTATCTCGTCCACCATCTCGTCGAGGTGCGGGGAGCAGTAAACCGTCGCGAGGCCGTTCGGCTGCGGCAGGGCGTCGATCCTGCGCTTCCAGTGCTTGTCGACCGTCGCGACGGACGCGAAGGCTGCCCCTATGACGGCTTGGCAGAAATCCATTCCGTCTCCCTTCTTGAGCTTGAATTGCTTCGTCTCCAAGATCAGCATCCTCACGAGGTTGACGTACGCGAAAGTTGCCGGGCAGTCGCGCCTAAACCGTAGCTCGGGGAACACGGTCTTCAGCCAGTTTGGGTCGGCATCGTGCTTGGCGCGGTGCTCCTTGATTTGCCTATCGAGCGTTCGGTACATCTCTAGCTTGGACGCGGCGATCGAGTCCCGCTGCGGGGCCAGCCAGTCCATGAACGCCCCTAGGCGGAAAAAGTTCCCGGAGAACCTCACGACTTGAGTGACCGGAATATCCCGGATGCGGGACGCCGTGAAGCTTTTGAGGAGGTCCTCGCAGACGCAGCACTCGGATGGGGACTTCCCCTCATTCTCCCGATCAACCGCCACGCGAGGGGTGAGTTCCACGGGAAACCAACGGGGGCCTATTTCGTCCACGAAGGACCTCATCTTATCGAAGGACGCGCCCTGCGGACCGGACAGCTCCGCCGCGGTCGCGACGGAGAACAGCACCTCGGCCCCGCGGTTCGCGGTGGCTATGAAACGATTCCTTCTCGCTGGGTCGCCCTTCGCAAGTTCCTTGATCGCGAAGAGATCGAGGTAAACGGCGAAGCCATCGATAGACGTATGAAGGCCGAACGGTTCGGTCGGGTGCGAGGTTATGGTTATCATGATTTACCCCGATTGTGGAACCAACGGGGCAAATCACGCAAGGGGGTTAGTAAGGACATAGCTATTTGTTGCCACACACCGTATTCGGCTGCTTCACGGCAACCCATACGCCTTTCTCTATCTTAGCTTTGCTGCCGTCCGGGCGGGTGGCCCAGACATTCTCCGCCAAAACAGAATCGATGACAACGGGGCCCCAATTCATTCGCGGTTGGTGCGAATGAGTGGGCGCGATCTCAATCGGATGGCAACACAGGTCGAAGATAAGATGGGTCAAAGTTCTCGCCTGGTGCGACGAAGACTTCATTGCTCCTGGACAGAAAGTTCAGGAGCCGGCGGCAGTCGCCCACTGATTCGCAAACTGCTCGAATGAGTGGGGCACTCCGGGGCGAACTGCCCCACTCAAGCCAAAACCGGGCTTGAATGGGCCACCCACCGGAAAACGTGAAAAAATCAGTCGGGGTCGCAGCGTTCACTGGTGCACCCACTGGATTCGCCCGGGAAAGACTACGAGATGCGAAAAGGGTTTACGAGAAAACCACAAGGGGACGAGCCCGCGACGCGAGGCAAGAACTACATAACGCGGAGCGGGCTGCAACGCCTCAAAGATGAGCACCGGTTTCTGCTCACCAGGGAACGCCCGGCGGTGACGGAGGTGGTGGCGTGGGCTGCCAGCAACGGCGATCGCAGTGACAATGCCGACTATCGGTACGGCAAGCGGCGGCTGCGGCAGATCGATGGGCGGATTCGCTTTCTCACCAAGCGAATCGAAGCCGCGGAAGTGGTGGACCCGGAAGCTCCGAGAGCGGGGCAGGCGGCGACGAGGGCATTCTTCGGAGCGACCGTGCGCTATGCCAATGCCGCGGGAGTATCGCGAGTGGTGAGCATCGTGGGCACTGACGAGGTCGATCTCAACCGCAACCACATCAGTTGGGTGTCACCTCTGGGGCGCGCGTTGATGAAGTCGGCAGCGGGTGACAGCGTAGTCGTTCACTTGCCGGGCGGTACAGAACACCTGACCGTGCTGGAAGTGCGTTACGAGCGCATTGCCGTGGAACCGTTCCGTGAACCACCTGGATCCGAGGCCTCAGCAAAGTGACTCCCTGAGAAATGCGGGGGCAGACTGGACGTTCCGCATGTTTTTCACTCAATAATTGGGGACGTACGCCTGGTGCCCCACCCTTCATTTCTCGAAGGGTGGGTTTCCACTGCTGTCCCCCGCTTGAGTTTCTTTGTGACACCTGGATTAACTTGTCCCCAGAATGCACCGGTGAAGCAGTTGTCGGTTGTCAGTTCCCGGTTCTCAGTTGGGGTTGCGGAACGAACAATGCGATGCGGGCGGCAAGAACGCGGGTGAGATCGCGGCGGCGCAGGCAAACACCAGGTCCTTCGACTTCACAGACCGATTCGCTTCGCGAGTGGGTCTGTTTCGCTCAGGATGACAAGGTAGATTAGGGCAGATTCGAGGGAGGCGGGTTGGGCGCGCCGCAAAGCTAACCTCAGCGGCTAAAGCCGGACGAAGTGGAATCGGGTGCAGCATCGCTGAAGCGATGCCCTTTCAAGGCGTTCCAGCCGGGTGCCCCAGACAAACGTGGTGCCCGACTTCATTCGTGGTTGGTGGGAATGAATGGGCGCTATCTCAATCGGATCGCAACACAGGTCGAAGACAAGATGGGTCAAAGCGCTCGCCTGGTGCGACGAAGACTTCATTGCTCCTG
>JAIQEU010000051.1 GCA_020073665.1 Terriglobia bacterium | reverse complement strand
CGGTCTCCGACGGGATGCTGTAGGCTCCCAAGTTATCGACGTGCTCAAGGCACAGATAAAAAAGGAGACCGGCAATGAAGAAGGTTAGCACCGTAGCGGTAAAGGCGACGAAGAATTTTTCCCAACCGAAGCTGACGATCGGACTGGACTTGGGCGATCGATGGAGCTGGTATTGCCTGCTAGACGAAGTGGGCGAAGTGCTGCGGGAACAGAAACTGGGCACAACTCCGAAGGCGATGCGGGAGGTGTTCGGGGCCATGCCGCGCTGTCGCATCGCGTTGGAGACGGGGATGCACTCGCCGTGGGTGAGCCGGGTGCTGAGCGAGTTGGGACACGAAGTGATTGTGGCGCATGCGCGCAGTGTGCGGCTGATCGGGGAGAGCCGGAAGAAAGACGACCGCATGGATGCGCGAACGCTGGCGCGGTTGGCCAGGATTGATCCGCAGTTGTTGAGTCCGGTGAAGCATCGCAGCGCGAAAGCGCAGGCGGATCTGACGGTGATCCGGGCGCGAGCCGGACTGGTACGGGCGCGGACGGCACTGGTGAACACGGCCCGCGGACTGGCCAAGAGTTACGGCGAACGGCTGCGCGGGTGCAACGTGCGGAATATGAATCCCGAGAAAGCCGAGGGGCTGAGCCCGGAACTGCGAACTGCATTGGAGCCACTCCTGGGCGCACTGGAGTCGCTGAGCGAACGTATCCGGGAATACAACGAACGGATCGAGCAACTGGCGCAGGAAAGCTATCCGCAGGTGTCACTGCTCAAGCAGGTAAAGGGAGTGGGCACGCTGATCGGGCTGACATTCCTGCTAACCCTGGAAGACGCACATCGCTTTCGCAAAAGCCGCGACGTAGGTTGCTATCTGGGGCTGCAGCCGGGACGAAGAAACTCCGGCCAGAGCGAGCCGCAGATGCACATCAGCAAGGAAGGCGACCCGTACCTGCGCACGCTGCTGGTGCAAGGAGCGCAGCACATTCTGGGGCCATTCGGTGTGGACTGTGATTTGCGGCGCTGGGGCTTGAAGCTGGCCGAGCGTGGGGGAAAGAGCGGCAAGAAACGGGCCATCATTGCCACGGCCAGAAAGCTGGCGGTGTTGCTGCATCACCTGTGGGTGAGCGGAGAAGCGTACGAACCGTTGCACAACCGCAGCCGAGTTCCGCTGTCGGTGGCAGCTTAAAAAGATTCTGACGAGAAGGTAAAGACGAAGCCCAAAGCCGAGTTCCGGTGACTGCGTTAATCGCCTGGGCCAACTTCTCGAGGTCGAGAAGAACAGGTCGACAAACAGATGGCAGCACCGGCTGAAACGAGAACGCCCAACTTGCACCGAGCGACAATCGCTCAATGAAAGTGCGGATGGAAGGATGGCGTCAGTGGCGACTCGGCAGGGAGAAAAACCTTGTCCAACGAAAAAACAAAAGAACCCACTTGACTCCGACCGGCCTTCTCATGGAAGGCGATTTCACTCAGAACCCCCGGTTGGAATCGGTGAGTGTAATCGGGATTTTTCACCAATCATCGACTCTTGGCACTCGGCACCGACACCGACTCATTGAGCGGAACGCCCGTCGATCCCTCCGACCGAGAACTGCCACAAGTATTTTTCGTCTGCCTGTCGTCTTTCGGTTTTGGATTCCGATTATCAGAGTAGAGCGTGATCCGGATGGCAATGCGAGGCCGGAAGCCGCAGCGAGCAAGGAAGATCAAAGAGAATAAGGCAACATCTTGGCGAGGGTAGGAACACCACGGGCCTTGCCCGCGTGACTGAGGAGGAACCACCGTGAAGAATCGAACTGTAAGAGCTTCTGTCGTCGTGCTCGCCCTTGTTCTGACAATCGTTTTGTCACCATCGGCGCGAGCTCAATCGTTTTCTAAGGTCATCGTCCAAGGCAAAGCCAAGATGAAGCAAATCTCCTCTGGCGGCGCAAGCGTGTGGGGGCTGGGTACGAATGGCCACGCATACGTCTTTAAGACCACCAAGTTCTTGCAAGTGAGCACGATTTCTCTCACCCAGATCGCGGTAGGCGGCGGCAATCAGCGCCAACCCGACACCGTCTGGGCGCTTGATTCCACGGGCGGGATCTACAATGTCGTCAAGAGTGGAACCACGTATGTGTTCAACCAGATGCCCGGCATTCTCGACTTCATCGCTGTCGGTATCGGCTATCAGGACTCCTGCCACCCTTATGAAGTTTGGGGCTTGAACCCCTCAGCCCAGATCTACCGCTTCGATTTCTGCCTGAACAATTGGGACCAGATCGCCGGAACTCTCGAAACCATAGCCGTGAGCGGAGGGGACGTGTGGGGAATGAACGGGGATGGGACAGTATTTAGTTTCGACTATACAACTCAGAGTTTTCAAAGCATGCCCGACCACATCAAGCTCGGCACGGTCGGTGTCGCGCGGCCGGGTACCGAGGTGCGCCTCTCCCCGGAGGGCGAGATCCTGCTCCGGGGCCCCCACGTCTTCCTCGGCTACTACGGCAAGCCGGAGAAGACCGCGGAGACGGTGGTCGACGGGTGGCTCCACACC
>JAIQEU010000022.1 GCA_020073665.1 Terriglobia bacterium | reverse complement strand
AGGACATCGAGCTGACGTTCGTACCCGGTGCCTCCTTGGCCAACGTGAACGCTGATCCCGGTCAGATCGACCAGATCATCATGAATCTTGCGGTGAATGCCCGCGATGCCATGCCTGAGGGAGGAAGGCTAGTTATCGAAACTGCGAATGCTGAGCTTGATGATGCTTACTGCTGCCAGCATCAGCCTGTCACCCCGGGTCGTTACGTAATGCTGGCAGTGACGGACTCGGGCTGCGGCATGGACGCGTTGACCCTGTCACTCATCTTCGAGCCATTCTTCACGACCAAGGAGAAGGGCAAAGGTACCGGGCTAGGACTTGCTGCTGTTTATGGGATCGTCGGCAAAGCGGTGGGTACATCTGGGTTTATAGCGAACCCGGACTAGGCACAACCTTTAAGGTCTACCTGCCCCAGGTTGACGAGCCAGCGATAGCTGCGAGACCCGCTGCGACGCAGGTCACTGTTCACCGGGGAACGGAGACAATTCTTCTGGTGGAGGACGACGAGGCTGTACGCGACATGACTGCTTCGACTTTTTAAGCCTAGACGCAATGAGAACCATGCCGATCAGTATTAACAAAAAGCTGACAGCGTTTGATCCGTTCCGGTGGTAGTAATACCCCACGCCGACGAACGCCGCGGTGATTGAGGCCATGATGAGACCGAGCCAGTTAATGTCTCTGTCGCTGCCTTGCGCTCCCGCACGACGCGCTCGGTTCCTCGTTACTAATGCACGATTCATTACGGCGAGAACTATGACCGCACAGGCCGCCCACAACCAGACCGGAGTATGGGGCGACACCATGAACAAAGAGCCGGCCGCACCTCCTAAGCCAGCCATGTTCAGCAATACGAACTGTTTCCAGACTTTCAGTACGGCTCTCCTCTCTCCCACGTATCATAAGTCAGGTTCAGGCGATATTCGCAACGGACTGTGCCATTCGCAACGAGTGATTAGCTTGCTTTTTCCAACTTCGTGGTTATCCCTGTGGCATAACGCTCAGTCGCCGTCCAACGCTGCAGTATCCAGTTGCTAGCTCTCCAGGCAGCATCGCTCTTTGAAGGTAATAGGCAGGAGACCAGCGGTACGAACGGAAGGCGGAAATACCGAGTCCCCTGAACTTTGAAAGGCTGGGTCATGATGGCCAGTTCTTTTCGCGTCAGGGGGTGCTCGAACTCAGAAACATCTTCCTGAGCCGGCAGCAAGCTGCGCGCCCAAGCGTACCCTTCAGAAAATCGAATGGGCTCTTTTAGGATAACCACACCACCTTTACGAAGGACTCTCCACATTTCGTCACGAACCACGCTTATGTCGAGATGGTGAATCAGGGCCATGCAGAAAACTACGTCGATAGAGTCATCCGGGAGACCGGTTTCGTATGCAGAACCGACCGTGACCTGTGCTTCGAGATTACAGTCCCGCAGGCGTTTCTGAGCGATGGCAATCAAGTCCGGGGAGATGTCGATGCCAATTACGTGAGCCCCACGTTCTACCAGTGGCACAATGTTTTGGCCTTTGCCACAGCCGAGGTCGAGTACGGTCTTGCCTTTGACGTCGCCTAATAAGTAAAAGGCATACTCAAGTCCGTAGGGCGTATCTGCGGAAGGGTTCAAGTAGCGGTCAATCTGGGCTCGTTTAAGGGGCTTAAGAACGACCTTGCTGGCCTCAGACGCACTCCGTTGAATCTCGGCTCGATCCCGGTCCAATAGTTGAGAGCGCGTCATGGCTTCTACCACTTTTGAAGATTTGTTTTCTTAGGTCCGCCGCTCCATATCGTGCGATTTCGTCGCGGAACTTGGTTCCAGTATCTTGGGGAAGGTTTTACTGAGGACGGTCGGCATTCTGCTCTAAGACAGGGATGGTGTCAAGGCATTCTTTTCCCACCAACTAAGGGCGCTGCCGTCCGGCTGCCCTAGCCCTATTCACATACTTTGTGAAGGGCGGGTGCCGGGAATCATCGGTTCTTATCCGGGACGAAGGCCACTTCGAGAGCCACAGAAAAATCCCAGCCTTTGAGAAAAAGGTAAGGAGCAGTTGCGCGATTCCGGGCGCACAGGAGGCAAATGGGGTTAGAATCTCTGGGGTTCTGGAGTTCGTCTTACGAGGTTTCGGAAGAAATGATGTTTAGACAGTTCCAATGTCACGACTGCGGCAGTACAGTAGCGTTTCGCTCGCGCCCCCGGAGCCTGTTGGAGAGATATATCCTGCTGGTGCTCCTTCTAAGGCCCGTGCGCTGTGGCGACTGTTTTTGCAGGTACTACCGAACCGTATTTATGGAGGTTCGGGAGCGAGGGCCAGGATTTCCCCGCGCCGCATGAGCATGGGGTTGCTTGCGCTCTGCGTCCGCCGACTCTCGTTGAGAGCCGTCTTGGAGCGTGGCCTGCACATCCGCCGGCTTGCCGTTCGGTGGTTCGTGAACAAAATGTCTAGCCACTTGCCCCATGTTCATGCTGCGAACTTGCCGAGAAAGGCGTGTTGTATAGATTTCTGCCCCTCGTCGATTCAGATGGAAACCATCGCTGAAGTAGTCCCGCGGAAATTCGCCGGCAGGTGAAAGTATCCACACTGGAACACCTATCTGGTTTCCCAGCTCCTGAATCTCCCGTGAACTGTCCTGATTCAAGTTTGGTGGAATAAGGAGGACGACTGGGACCCCGAATTGCTGGCTGAGATCGCGCAATTCCGGCAGTCGTTGCTGGGCCATATTCAGCAAGGTTGATGGATCGTGAATGTGAGCCCCATGATCGGCAATCCGACCTGCGAGTTGACGAAATCCTGGGAAGACGCTGATGGAGACGCACTGGCGAATGAATCCCTCATTTCCCAGCCAGCGACTCCAGTGAGCGAACAGATATGTGCTCGCGGTAGTTCTGTCGAGCCGAGACTCACGGACAGCGCGAGGGAAATCCCTAAAGCTCATCTGGCGATGGGCAAAAGATTGGCCGAGTGTCAGTGGAGATGCAAGCTGGGCAGTGGCGAGAGTGAGCACGACGATGCCGGGCCTTGAGCCTTCTTCGAGCAAGCGGCGAAGACCGAAATACCAGTCGAGGTAATGAGTTTGCTCAATGACAAGCCGCCTCACCTCGTATTGAGTGGCAAGGTCATCATGCAAACTGGGTATGAGCACGCCTTCTTTCAGCAAGGAGTTGCCGGCTAGAAGTATCGTGGGACGGCCATCAGCAGTGACCGCCCGGAGACTAGCGGCCTCCTGAAGTTCCCTATCCACCCGCTGCTCAGTGTGGCTGAAATGCGCTAGCACAAGGGGGGACGTCACCTCCAGCGTCAGGAAAATTAGCACGAGCCCCGTCAGCAGCGCGATAATTCCGCTTCTTGCGCTCCTACCGCCGAGCACAAACCCAAATGGTGCGCCGCCAGCGACATCTCTAGAACTGGAAGTAGATGAATGCATTCGCTTGATTCGCTCCTAAAAAAGCAATTGCTAGTGCGCAGGCGAGACCAAAGGCTACGCGAGGCCGTATCGGCGTGGACTCGAAGCAGTATTCCCCTCCTGAAGACTCCAGATGAAGGTCGATCAGCAATAAAGGGATAGAAAAAACGGCGAGAAACAGAAACGCAGTGGGGAACTCCGGTCTCCAACTCCAAGCAGTGAAACCTCGTAGCATTTGCCACGCTGCTCTTAGAGACTGCGCACGGAAAAATATCCAACTGACGCCCACCAGGTGGAAGATAAAGACCCGACTGATCCACTTGCGAAAGGCTCCGGGTTTGGGAATCTTGCCTTCGGTAACCTTCCTTTCGGCGGCTAGGCTTCCACCGTGAATCCCGCCCCAAATAACAAAAGTCCAGTTGGCTCCGTGCCACAAACCACCCAGGAGCATCGTCAGCAACAGGTTGCGATAGGTAGCACCTTCACCTTTGCGATTACCACCAAGGGGAATGTAGAGATAATCGCGGAGCCATGTGCTCAGGCTGATGTGCCAGCGTCGCCAAAAGTCCTGGATACTTTCGGCGAGGTAAGGCTGTCGAAAATTCACCATGAAATGAAAACCCAGGAGTTGTGCACTACCACGGGCGATGCTGCTATAGCCGCTGAAGTCACCATAAATCTGCCAAGCGAACGCATACATCCCCAGAAGAACCACGGGAATGCTCGGCCTCCCGAACGCTCCAGTAAAGGCAGCGTTAGCGATAAGGGCGCAGTTGTCAGCTATCACGCACTTGCGAAACACTCCCTCCAAGATTAGCAACAAGCCATCGAACGCCTTCTGAGAACTCCAGCGCCGCGCCCTTTGAACCTGCGGTAACAGATGAGAGGGGCGTTGGATTGGGCCCGCAATTAAGTGCGGGAACAGACTTATGAAGAGACCGTAGTCCACGAACGACCGGGAAGCCCTCACCTTGCCTGAATAGACGTCCACTATATAAGCAACTTCCTGAAAGGTATAGAACGAAATGCCGGGCGGCAGGATGATACGAAGAACAGGCAAGGAAACGGCTAACCCGACAGTGCTTAAAGCGGCTGCCAGGGAATCAGCAAAAAAGTTGAAGTACTTAAACAATCCAAGAATGGAGAAATTTATGAACAGCGACAGCACTAGAAGTGACCGGCGAATCTTCGGCTCTTTCGTGTCTTCGATCTTGATGGCGATGAAATAGTCGATAACAGTGGACGCGATCATCAAACAAAGAAAGCGCCAATCCCACCAGCCATAGAAAAAGTAGCTGGCAAGGAGAAGGAACTTGTTCTGACTGCGGAAAGGGAGACACCAATAGCAAAGGACCGTCAGGGCTAGAAAGACGACGTAGATTGGCGTGTCGAACAGCATGCCACGCTCCGAAAGTTAACTACAGAACTACAAGCTAACTCCGTGATTACCCGAGGGGAAGGCATAGTAACACACTTCTCCGGTGGGCGGCCGGGAACTTTTACGGCACTGCTACTGACGGCGGCAACTCCAACTCCGGAACAGTGTTCAGGCTAGACTCGACGGAAAAGCACACCGTGCTGTATAGCTTCACCAGTACACGATGGGAACGATCCCTTTGGAGATTTGATCCGCGACGCAGCGGGCAACTTCTATGGTGCCGCTGCCACGGTGGCGATTCGGCATTACAATGGCTGACCGTCGGAGTTCAGTCGAAGAGAGTTGCATTTACTGCTGGTAAGTCGATCCGTGCAGAGCACTCGGGCCCATCATTCGCCGTTAGATTGACCCGCGTGCTGACCGGGTAGCGCCTCATCAGGTTCGAGTCGAACGGCTTGAGTAGGCCCACAGCGCTCGCTGCATCCTGCATGGTGGGATCGAGCCAGCGATCATAGCTGTCGGCAGCGAGGATGACCGGCATCCTGTCATGCACGTCGGCCAGCAACTCGTTCGGCGTCGTAGTGAGGATTGTGCATGATTCGATCACCTGGCCATTAGGGTCCCGCCATCGATCCCACAGACCAGCGAATGCAAAGATTGCGCCTTCCCCAACCTCAAAGCAGAACGGCTGCTTCACCTTTGCAGCGCGTTGCCACTCATAGAACCCATCCGCAGGAATCAGGCAGCGCCGCCGCTGGAGCGGCTCACGGAAGGAAGGCTTGCTGGCCGCAGTCTCGCACCGAGCGTTGATCATCGGAGCACTGGTGTCGCCTGCCCAGGATGGTATGAGCCCCCAGCGCATCAGGGACACATTGAAGGTCATGCCACGGTCGTCGCGCCGTACAACCGGCACCGGCTGCGTTGGCGCTATGTTGTAGCGCGGCTCCCAGTCCAGGTCGGCAAAGTCAGCACCGAAGTGTTCTGCCAGAAATTCCTTACGGCGCGAGAGTCGGTATCGGCCACACACAAATTTGAATTTTAGTCTTTGCGCCCACTGATAGCGAAGTTGGAGAAGATGCTGGCGTGAGCCCAGCCTCGATTTGCACTTGAGCCCAGCCTGAAAAGAGGCGGAAAACAGGCAGCAGGTTCTCTGCCCAAACTCTGCCCAACCGGAGGAAACACGAGGGCATCGGACGGCACCGAATGCCACATCCTCAAGATCGCATCCGGCTGCAAGCGCAACGAGTTGTGGGACTTGCAAAAAATTGGGCCGGATTTCTAATCCGGGGGTTGCAGGTTCGATTCCTGCCGCGCCTACCATCTCAACCCGTCCCGTATTAGTGCCGTGTAAAACCATAAGAGTCAATCGCTTATTGGACTGTGCGTGGTAGCGGTTTAACGAGTGTGAGGGACCGTGCACGCTGGCCAACCCGAATCCCGGCGCCCTTGCCTACGCCCGAGTCATCTTTAAATATAGAGGAATAGTTCGAGATGCGAGCGTTTGCCTTCTCGTCCACTTCGGCGGATTGCCAAACCGGACGAGGGACTGCCTTCAGAATACTCGCCCCGCCTCGATGGGTTCGACCTTTCAGGCTGCCGCCTCGGCGGGATTCATCTGTGGGAGCCTGCACAAGTAAGGCGCCAGACCGACGCCATAAAAGCCTCAAGAATTTGCTTCCACTCCACGATGGTTACCCTAAATGCGCTCAACTGCGGGAAAGAACGACAGATGTCTGGATGAAGGGGCGGTATATCGTTGCACGATCCTCATCTTTCTTCTCAGAAAATCGAAGCAGCAATGTAACCTTCCCATGACTCGCGAATCTCACTTCTTGTCAGCGATATACGTGTGCCGGTTGAGCAATTATTTGCGCAATGGTCGCATTTGTGTGCGTGGGTGCGGGGCGTCCCACTCTCTTCAAGCCAACCAAACTGTTTCCTGGAATGGTCCTAACCTGTAGTTTCCAATCAACCTAGCGGCATTCGCCACGTTGTAAATATCCACAACCTCGGGTGGCCCGACAGGTGCATGCCTACCCGCACAGCTTGGTGTGGTCACTCCCCCCATAGAGGAGCAGCGCAAATGTTGTTAAGGACCCCCCGCAACGCGCCATCCGCGGGCGTGTCTCCAAAGCAGACCCACTCTGAAAATCCGCAAGCCCGAGGGGCCTTAGCTCGGCTCGGCCGCACCTGGCAGGACTTGGAACTTGGCAGATTCGGCATGCAGGTGTTGCGGGGTTTCGCTTGGCTTCCGGCGGTGACTCGGGCCCAGCACGACGTATCGAAGTACGACCCGGTGGAGCACTATGGGTCGCGCGTTCTGGCTGGTCTCATCGTCATTGGGATGGTGTCGCTGCTTTACAGTCTGATCCGCTACCGCGGCAAGACCGCGGGGCCGGTATCGTGGGGAGTCTTGGTCTTGGGCGCTGGCATTCTTCCGATCGTCGTTTCAAGTGCGGGCGGAGTGCTGGTGTTTGAGCGGTCTCAGCGGGTGGCGTTGTGCAGTTCCTGCCACCTTGCAATGAAGCCATATGTGGACGATATGAAGGACCCCAAGAGCCAGAGCCTTGCGGCCATACATTACGCCAACCGCTATATTGCCGACGATCAGTGCTACTCCTGCCACACCTCGTACGGGATGTTTGGAACGCTACAGGCGAAGGCAGAGGGCATCGTCGACGTCTTCAAGTACTACACCCACACCTTCAGCGTTCCCCTGAAAATGCGCCACCCTTATTCCAACAATGACTGTCTGAAATGCCACGGAGCATCGGCAAAATTCCTGGCTTCTCATACGCATGACAGGGATGCCATGTTCGCGGATGAGGTTAGTTGCAGCCAATGCCATGACGACGACAATCCGCCGCACAACGTGGGGATGAAGCAATGAGCACGAACCTGATCATGTCGTCTGCGTGTGAAGCGTCCGTGGCCGGTATGGCCAAGGATGTGGCCATACCGTCGAAGGCCGAACCCCAGACGGCGCGATGGTTGCTGGTGGGCGCGCAGGTGCTGGCACTGTTGGCTTACGCGGCGGGCATCGCGTTCCTGGTCAAGACTACCGCTGGAACTCTGGTCTTGTTTTCCCTCTTGGCGCCCGTCTTAGTGGCTATTTCCGCACTGACCCTCATTGGAGTCGCGATTTACAAATTTCGCAAACGCCATGGGGTTTCTGTTTTCGAACTTTACGGTCCGGGCCAGATCATTTTCCGACAGGGGGAATTAGGAGACTGTGCTTACTTCATCCAAAGCGGCGAAGTGGAGATGATCCACCAGGAGAACGGAGCGGAAAGCGTTATCGCCAAGTTCTCAGAGGGGGACTATTTCGGCGAGAATGCATTGATTCGGTCGGGGCCCAGAAGCGCTACCGTTCGCGCTGCCACTCAGACCCGTGTGGGAGTCATTCGTAAACGAAGTTTTCTCACCATGATCATTGTGATGCCAGCCCGCAAGGACGACATCATTGACAGCAAGAGGATAAGTAAATGAACCCGGAAGTATGCCCGGCAATGTTTCTTAGAGATTTGGAGACCATGAGAAATGGTAAGACGAGTCGCGGGAATGCTAGCTGTGATCGGCTTGGGGATAGGTGTCGGCTGGGCGCAACCCCCTGCGGGAGATGTTTCGGCGGGCAAAATTGTGTTCGAGAAGAAGTGCAGGATATGCCACGGCGATTACGGAGAGGGCAATCCTGATGTGGCCAAGAAACTGAAGGCCGAACAGAAGCCGCTCTGGTCGGAGGAAGTCCAGAAAAAGACCGATGCTGAGCTGAGAAAAATCATCACTGAAGGGACGGGCAAGATGAAGCCGCCCAAGAACGTGACTGATGCGGACAAGGACAACGTGATCCAGTTCGTTCGTACTTTGAAGAAGCCGTAACGCTAGGCTGGAAAGTGTTTTGTATCTGGGTCTTGGCGACTCGCGGGCGTCTCCCCGGGTTAGGTCGCCATTCAAGTCGTGCTTAACAAGCTGTGGGGCCAGAACTGAAACACGGTTCGTGCGTGGGGCACGAAACTCGCCGATTACTCGGTTGAACAAGGCGGATCACCATGACGATTCGATCCTACATCGCGATTTTGTTCCTGGCGGGTTGCTGCGTTCTGGAGGTGGGTTGTGGCGGAGGGGCAACGCCGGTCTCTGGCGTAACCAACCCCGTGCAGTTCCAGCCGCAAGCATTCCAGCGGCCGGAAAATTGCCTGCCCTGCCATCAGCGCCAATTCGATGAACTGCGCCAAGCGGTAAAGGCGGGTTATCGCAACGTGAGTCCACTGTTCAATGGACTCGAAGCAGCTGGAAACTTGATCAATGGCGGCTTGCTGCGGCCAGTCTATTCGGACAGCAATGTCGTGCTTCCCGACGGCAGCAATCTGAACACCAACATGTTCAGCTCACCCGTGCTGACCGAGACCCGACAAGTCCAAGCCGGCTTCTGCGTCACCTGCCACAACGCGAACATAGAGATGACGGGTGAAAATCCCCACACCCGGGAGGTTCCCGCGCTCGCTGGGTTGGGAACGATGTTCGACCCGAGTATCTTCAGGCCGCTGCGTGACTACGCGATGGTCGACAGCAGTGGCAACCAAATGCTTCCACCTGCGCCAGGAGGCGCTCCCCCAGCGGGTGCCCAGCCCTCACTCGGTGCCGCGGGCATCACTTGTGATTTCTGTCACGACCAGAACGGGCCCAACCTGGATCGCAGCTTCCAGCACGACGGCTTCGGCAACACCAGTTTGTTCTTGAACCAGTCCAAGGAGAAGGTCGGCCCCTTCCTGTTTCCGGTTGGAGTCAAGAACAATTTCCACGTTGCCAGCAACGATACCAACAAGATCGCGTTCCTGCGCGCTGGCGCTTTCTGCAATACCTGCCACGACGTCCGGCTGCCCATCAACAACCTTACCTCGGCGGAACAGAACATCAACCCGGGAGGCTCGAACGTAAAGGTGTTCCGTCTCGAGAACCTGAGTACCGAGTGGCAGATCGGTGCGTACAACAGCACCAACAATCCTTTCGGCAAAGTAGTGCGGTGCCAGGATTGCCACATGTCCCTGTTTCCCTATGCAGGTAATTCGAGTTACCAGGTCGGGAATCTGTCCATCTCCAGCCCGACTCCGGGTGTTTTCCCCACGGATTACGCGGCGGTCCCGGGCGTTTCCACCGATCAGAATTTCCCGTTGCAGAAACGACAGGTGGTCACGCACTTCTTTACCGGAGTTGACGTTCCGCTGCTCCCGGCCGCCGAACTGAAAGAACGGCTGGGAAGCACCTACCCGGATCCGTACGCCAATGCCACGGACACACATGGTCTTCCGGTGGCACTGGCCACACGGCGCGCCGATCTGATGAAGGCCGCAGCGCGCGTCAGCCTGGCCAGCACCGACTCGACCGTTCAATTAGGTCAGTCTTTCATGGTCCGATTGGAAGCGGTCTCTCTGACTGGGCATCGCTTACCCGCTGGTTTCTCTCAGGAGCGCACTGCTTACGTTCAGTTGTCAGTGACGGACGCCAACGGGTTCCTTATCTATCAATCGGGCTACGTTGTGGACAAACCGCACCCGAACACTGGAGAAGCGGCGCCCGATGGCAACCTGGATGACGAAGATATCGAGCACCTGCATGCAGTGGTGGATCCAGGTCACTATGCGGGCGGCAACTACACCCCCGGTACGGGCACGAACGGCGGCAACAACATCGTCTTTGAACTTGGGCCGGACGACGGACCCGAACAGCGCGTGTTCGCTGGGAAGCCCGAGGGACTAGTGCTGTTCCGGAACGAGTTGACCCACATCTACCTGCCGTGCCCGACATCTCCCACCAATCCTCCGTGCACGACCGACGTGGTCGGGCGTCTGGACGCGCAGGGCAACCCCATCAAGGCACAGACGGCACACTTCGAAGAAACGTTCAACGCCGCCTTGGCGAACTCAGTGGATAACTTCCGTTCTCTGCAGCCCCTGCAGCCGCGGACCTTCGCCTACGAGATTCAATTGCCGACCGCAGCTGAACTGGCGGCACTGGGCGTCACTTTGAAGGGGCCGCTCCAGGTCCACGCGCAAGTGAATTTCGAACATTTCCCGCCGCTGTTCTTGCGCTATCTGGCACAGACCACCGGGGCTGCCGGTCCGTCGGGAAACGATCTCGGGCTAGTGACCGAGCAGGCCATTGATACCCTGTTGAAAAATATCCAAAGCATCACTTCAGCCGACACCACTGTCAACGTGATCCCGTGAGGACTTTATGAGCTCAAAACTGCGACTGTTGATTTCGTCTTGGCTGCTCCTGGGTGTGGCTTTCGCCCAGCAGACCGGCGGCGTGTACACGCCAGGCCAGTTTCAAACTACCAATCCCTACTACCTGCTTCCCAACCCGTTTTACTTCGAGGGCAGGATTGATTGGAATTTGCTCAAGATTACCCAGCTCTCCAACGCCTGGGACTACTTGCAGCGTGGCATCCACCACCAGGACGACTTGGGTGACACGACCAACGCGATCGCCGATTACCAGACGGCGTTATCGATGAACAGCCTGCAAAACAACACCTGCCAGATTGTTACCTCCGCGAGCCTGGTGAATGGTGTCCTGCCCAGCACGCTTAACCCCGCGCCATGCATCTTCACGCTGCGACTGCGGCTGGGCTACCTGTTGCAGCAGACAAATCCCGCGCAGGCTATTTCGTTGTTTCAGGAAGTCGTGAAGATCGATCCGCTCAAGCTCGGCATCAACAGCCTGATCGGTGAAACCTATGTGGTCGAGGCCCAGCAGACCACGGATCCGACGGCGCAGCAGCAGGCTTATACCAACGCAATCCAGGCGTATCAAGCTGAGCTGGCCCTATCGCCAGTCACGCCGCTGACGATCTCCCTTACCGGCGACCAAGCCAACAATGCGCACGTGCACTGGGCGCTGTCCCAGATTTATCAGGCGCTAGGACAACCCAGCAACGCCGTGAGCGAATTGCAGCTCTATCTGCTGGCCACGCAGTGGCACAGTGATGTCTATCCTTGGCGGATTACGTTGGCAAATACTCTGATCAAGACGTTGTCGGCCCGGGCCCACTAGGCGTTTCAAAGTTCCAGACAGGGCGAACACAGGGGAAGCGTGCGAAGGTTCTCGAGAATCTCATATCAGCTGATGAGCGCCTGCGTCCTGCTGTTCCCGGTCGCGACGATCGCCCAGCAACCCTCGAATTCGGCAGCCCCAGCGCCGGGTGGAAACATCGCGGCGGCCTGGGCCAGCGTTCTGCAGGATCCGGCTGCGCCGCCCACGGTCGACCCGGCCTTGAGAGTCCCGCAGTTTCCCCTCGAGAGCCGGTCCGCCGATGATTTCCTTAATCACGTTTTTTTCGAGACTTGCACGGAATACCGGCGAACCCAAACTTCTTTTACCGGAGACCCCACGCTGTCGGGCGTGATCGACGTTCCGCCGGGCTCGATCACGAATCCCAACGGCATCCCCTACCCGGGCGCGTTTCAACCCAGCACCAATACGATGTATAGCTTTCTGAATTGGGGGACGCGGGGCTGGCTCTCGGATCGGATCAACACCGACTTCTCTTTTCGCTACCAGCAAGACCTCACACCCGTTGACCAGGGTTCGCCCGCTCTAGGCGTTTTAAATACTTTTCATGCGAACCGGGAATTACAACTGTTATCGGGATACGTTGACGTCGGCAGCAAGCCAACCGATGGCCTGTTTGCCGGTTCCACACTGCGAGTGGGGCGGCAGGACGTCTACGGCGCCGAACTCGCTGCCTTCGACGGGCTGTCCTTCAACATGACCCGTCAGAATTTCTCCTACACTCTGTATGGTGGACGGCGATTCACGTATTTCTCGGACCCGGAGCAAAAGGCCATCGGCGGTGGCAACTTCGTCCTCAAGCTAGGTCGCGCAACTTTCGAATACGATGCGCTGTTCTATGTAAAAGGAAGTCATGCTTTCAGTTATCACCAACAGTTTGGAAATGAGTGGCTGTTGAGCGGCGAGTTCAGGATGTTCGGTGGCTCTCCGACCGACGCCAGTGTCACCGGAATCTGGACGCCTGATGACGGCAAGACCACTGTGCGTCTCGACTTTGCCCAGAAGATCACGAACAAAGATTTCGTTTACGACTACACCGAAGTAGCCCGCGATCTGGATCCGCACAATCCTTTGCAGCGCTTGAACCTGGGGGTATTTTCTCCTTACAGTCAGGTGGTGATCGATGCGCGCCGGGTCATCAGCAGCCGGCTTCGGATTGGAGGTAGCGTCTGGATCCGCAGGCTGAACGATTCGACCGACCAAGGCGCCTTCGATACGTCGTTTCGGGACTATCGCGCTACTGCCCAGGTGTTTCCCGGACGCAAGCTTACGCTCGATCTCGACTATCACGAGAGAGACTCTGATCGGTCATCCCCTTCCAGTCCAGTCACGTTTGATGACATCTCTACTGCGGGCGAGACCAAGGTGCGAGACGTGAGCCTCGAAATCGGACGAAGCTTCGCGGAAGGAAGAATGAGCATCAAGGCGGGGGGATTCTATCGCTGGCTAGGTTTTCAGGACAGTTTTTCCGTCATCAACCAAGCTCAGGACAAGGGAGTGCTCGGAAGCGCCACCCTGAAATTGGACCAGCGCACCCGTATGTTTGTTGAGTACGACCTGGACACGGACTTCCCGGTTTTCAGACCCGATATCCAAAACACTCAGACCCTCCGGGTGGGAATGGCCTGGCGATACTAATGAAGAAACCTCGCCAGCATCTTCTGACTTTCGTTCTCGCATGCCTGTGCGGTCCTGCTAGCCTGCTCGCGCAGGATAAGCCGGCCCAGGAGACGCCTGCTCAGCCCTCAATGGCCGCAGCACCGTCGGCGCCACAAGAGCAGGCGACATTTTTCATGCATGCCGCTCACAAAAAAGCAAAGCTCGACTGTGAAGGCTGCCACGTTGCGGAAAAAAGTGGCTCGGTGGTCTTAGTGCGCCCTGGTCACGACGAGTGCACGTCCTGCCACCAGGAGGACTTCGACACGCCGAAGGCTTCAATGTGCGCCCCGTGCCATTCGACGTTCCCACCGAAAAATGGAAGCGACCTGATTCCGTACCCGCTCTTTAAGAAGAAGCGGGCGATGCTGATCGAGTTCTCGCATGCCCTGCACGTCGACCCACTGGGCCGGATGGACCCACAAACCCATTCGCGAGCCGATTGCTCTTTTTGTCACCAGCTTGATGCGCAAGGCGCGTTCGCAACCTTTCCGGGACACCCGCAGTGTGCTGCCTGCCATTCCAAGCCCGGGATGAAGCCCATGCTTAGTCCCAATTCAACGACGGGCGACTGTCGCGGCTGTCACACTCCGGAAGAAATCGAGAATCCGGGATACACCAAAGAGCGGCGCATGATTGCCCCGCACATAGTTGCAGGGGAGTACGTCAATTTGAAGTTCTCCCACGCCGCGCATTTCAAAATCAGAGACCAATACCAACTGCAGTGCACTACCTGTCACGACGGGATCACCAGCAGTAAGGGCCTGACCAGCATGACGCTGCCGAAGATGGTCGACTGCGTGGGATGTCACGAGACCTCGAAGGCGATGCCGGTCGAATTCCGCATGTCGAACTGCCAAGTCTGCCACATCGACAATCGATCTGGCCCTGCCCCGATAAGTCATACGCGCTACGTGAAGCCGGACTTTCATACCGAAAGCTTCCGCAAGCATCACTCCGCGGAAGCGTCGGCACCGGGCGCAAAATGCTTCGTTTGCCATACCAACGTGTCTCCGCAGGCGGCCGCGTCCGAGCAGTGCAACTCGTGTCACCAGGTAATGCTCCCCGCCTCGCACACTGCCCGGTGGAGAGATGACATTCACGGCAAGTACGCCGCTATCGACCGCGAGAGCTGCTCCACCTGCCACGTAACCGACTTCTGCAGTCGGTGCCACAACGAATTGCCACGCAGCCACGTCCCATTGCCCCCGTTCAAGAACGGAGGCCACGCCAAGTTGGCCATGATCAACAAGCGCAGTTGTTTTGCCTGTCATACGTATCAGGACACGTGCGTGGAGTGTCATGCGCAGAAGATTCGGTAGGCCATGCCGGCAATGGGCGCCCCCGAACGCGTATTGATAGATGTGGAGTGACCTAAAGTAGTGAGTCGGTAGCCCGCATTTTGGTTGACCACTGGCAAACTCTGCCTCGACTGTCTCAACAAGCCGAGAAAGATAAGGGATTCCAGGACTTCGTCCTTGGACACGCCGATGCCATTCTCGACATGGGTGTTGTGGGGAGATTCGGGCTAGATCGAATCAGCACTGCCCAGAATATTTCGACGTGCTCTGCAAAGACCCGAGGAAGGCAGCGGAGATCCTTCGCTGATCAAGCAACGGTAGGCACCACAACCCAACTGTTGATAAATCGCCATACACTCATTGACCCGGGATCAATGAGTGTAATCGCCTGTTTACAACAGTTAGATATCAACGTATCTTCCCCAAGAAGAGTTCCATACCTTTGGAGAAATCAATGAAGGGGCAGATTCTCAGGACGATCAAAGCAAAAAGCTTCCTACTGGTTGTTTTGCTGGGTGCGGCATGGCAAGCGCAAGCACAGGACGCCAAAATACAGTATCCGAGCATGGCCCCGGTTGAGCAGTATCTGATAGCAGATCAGAATGCCGAGATAGCCCTGGCGCGGAGCGCGGCCCCGGAATCCATCTCACACGACGCCGAGGTTTTGGTTCTCGGACGGCATGGTTACGAAACCGCAGTCAAAGGCAAGAACGGTTTCGTGTGCATGGTGCTACGCTCGTGGACCGCCGGAATTGACGATCCTGATTTTTGGAACCCCAAGCTGCGGGCGCCGATCTGCTTCAACCCACCCGCCGCACGATCCTATCTTCCACTAACTATCAAAAAGACCGAGTTGATATTAGCTGGACGATCCAAGGCCCAAATGTTCGAAAGCATAAAGGCCGGCCTCAACAAGAAGGAATTGCCGACGCCGGAACCCGGCGCGATGTGTTACATGATGTCAAAGCAAGGGTATTTGAGCGATCATGACGGGCACTGGCATCCCCATCTGATGTTTTTCGTTCCGCAAACGGACGCTCTAACCTGGGGCGCAGATCTGCCGGGCTCCCCGATTCTGAGAGCTGACGACCCTCAGGACCGACTGACCGTATTTCTGGTTCCGGTCGCCAAGTGGTCGGACGGTACGGCTGATCCCACAAATGACCACTGACATTCCGATCTCACCGAGTCGTAGGAGGTTATTCGAGCCAAGCGGTAGGCGATCTCAATTGGCGTAACCTCGCCATTACACTCATTGGCCGGGTTCTGAACTTCGGTCTACTCCAGCTCTGCACAGGTCCTTCTATGACGGTCTGCGGCCCGTAGCAAGAATCCAGTTTTTCCCCGGCCGGTGTTTCGTTTCGACCTCGGTGAAACCCGCTTGGATCAGGAGATCCCGTTGCTCCGCGTTGGCGGGTGGGCCACCCGCCAAGTCGAAGCAAGTCCGGGCGCTCCTACACATTCACGGGGAGATTTGGCTATCTTGCGGATTGTGCTCACTTTGTTCTCATGGGGCTATTGCGCCAACCTCACCTTGTAGTTACGGTGAGTCGCGGTTCCCGGAACCACTGTTCAAGAGTCAGTCAAAAGGGGTTTCGATGCCGATTTCGGCAGGGGACCGGAGTGGCCAGATTTCAGGAAACAGGCAGAGGCACCCCTCGGACAACGATTGTAATGACCTTTCTCACTCAAGCCGAAACGCTACCTCTACATTGATCTGCACCGGGACAGGTTTCCCGTCTTTGTGTCCGGGAACGAATCTCCATTTGCTAACGGCTTCGATGGCCTTCTCGTCCAGTCCCATCCCAAGCGTTTGAGCCACCCGGATGTTGCGGACTCGGCCGTCTTTTCCGACAACCACCCACAGAACGACCGTACCTTGGAGTTTTGCCTTCCGCGCCTCCTTGGAGTATTCGGGACTTGATGCGTAGACAACGCGGGGAGCACTGACACCACCGCCGACATGGTAGACACCACCATCATCCTTGTCAGGTAAGCAGGACTGGATTTCACAGTCTTGCGTCCACGCGCTGGCGACGGCGGCCAGGATGAACAGCACGATTGCAATGCTCAGTCGATTGGGAAGCAGATCCCGAAAGTGAGCCATCATCGCACTCTTGCACAAGTCGTCTATCCTTGTCTGTGAACTGCATCACAAGTCAGAAGCAACCCCTTTGGGCCGCGCCTCGTTTGATGGAAGGGAACAGGCTGCACGGAGCGCCCCCCTCACACGGCCTTTCTCTCCGTGTAAGCGCCGTCTACCAGTCCCGCCAGCTATTCACAAAACGATTGCGGATGATCCTCCGCCGAAACTGAACGGGCGGCCGTTGTGGTTGTACCACGGGTTTCTTTCTCTCCCGGCGCTTCTTCGCCAGTTTGAGAACATAATCCAGCACCTTCAACAACCGTAATGCGATTGCTGATCCCAGCGCCATTAGCAGACTTTCAAGAAATAGCTTCATACTTTCTGCTTTACAGTCGTTCGGCGATTTCTGTCAACCGCCCGAGTATCGCGAACCAAGTTGCCAAGCGTTCACGGGCTTGGTTGGGTGATGGCGATCACAGCAGGATTGCGGCCCGAGGCATTAAGGTCTGAGGGTTGGTACAGGAAAATAGCCATGAGCGCACCCCTCGACGGTAATGGCCAGCCCATCAGCCTCGGCCTCAACAGAACAGGTCGGATAAACCGAGCAATAAATGAAATCAATGGTTTTCTACGTGGGGTATTAGCGGATAACTACATCAGCGCGGACGAATGCGAGCAACTTGCAAAGTGGGTCATGGGAAACCGTGAGGTTTCCGACATATGGCCGGTCAGTGTGCTTGTCGAACGGCTGAATTGCATCTACCAAGATGGCGTTGCAGACGAGGAAGAACGGGCTGACCTAGCTAACCTTGCAGATGAGATTATCGGGAAACAGGATGATGAGACTTTTGAATTCGTCCCAACAGACTTGCCCTTAACCAAACCTCTGCCTGACATTATTTTCGCGGACAGAGAATTCGTGTTCACAGGGGCCTTTTTCTGTGGGACTCGCAAGACCTGTAAGCGCGACGTCGAGTTGCGTGGCGCTCATTGCACGGACAGCATCCGACTAACAACCAACTATCTAGTGATCGGCTCGCTGATGAGCCGCGACTGGAAATTTACGACACACGGAACAAAGATTCAAAAAGCAGTAGAGTACCAACGGAGATGCCCAATTGCCATAGTTGCAGAAAGGCATTGGCAATCCGCAATTTCGAAAACGGCAGCAAGATAGAACAGACCGGGGAGGCAGGTTCGGCTCAAGCCGGGTCTGTGTCGTCCTAAGTCTTGAACTGACGTCGAACTTCCCTCGGCGCCGCCAAGCGAAAAGGGCCGTTAGCCTGCCCGTGCGACCCGCACCCGGGCGCGAGCGACATGCTTTTCCTCGCCCATGGCCGAGCGCACCATGTACGCCGACCGCGTCATGCCCGCCGCTTCGGCCAGCTTGTCGATTTTATCGAGCTGGCTTTCCCGCGCCGTGATATTCACGCGCACCGTCGCGTCCGGAGCATCAACGCTGACCATGAACGCCACGGCGCCGCTCTTTGCCGCGTCAGCCGCGACATCATCGAGCTTCGACGGCTCCGGCACCGCGTCTCCGTCCTCGATCATTCCCTGTATATGGAACTCCAGCGCCTCCGCCGCTAGGCGGCTCGCTTCATCGAGCGTTTTTCCGGCCGTGATGCACCCCGGAAAATCGGGGAAACTCACGCCGTAATCCGAGTCGCGGTCTTTATGAAGATAGGCGATGTATTCCATGACTTTCTCCCTTTGCTCAGGGGATTACTTCAGTTTGATCCCCGCCTGTTTCTCGATGCTTTTCAAGGTGCCTATCGGTATGTCACGGTTCGGATGCGGCACCGTCGTCCTCCCCTTTTTCGTCGGATGCTTGAATTGCTTGTGGCTTCCGACCTGCTTCACCTCATACCAGCCGTCCTTCTGCAAGTGCTTTATCACGTCCCGGCTGTGCATGTTTCCTCGCGTTGTTTATATAGATACAGTACACACTTTCTACACACTCGTCAACATAAAAAATACACACTAATTCCACACCCGAGAACGCCGCTATTGCCCCCCCCAGTCCCCGGCTCCGAGTTTCGACTAACATTAATTACATCAATAGCTTAGAAGCAGACGACCGACCCGCCGCTACAGGCCAAAACCCTGCGGCGTTGGCGGGAGTGTTTGAAACCCCGCATCCTGCCACAGTGCGCCCGTTCTTTCCGCGCACCAAACCCTAATTATTTCCGTTCGCTCCGCCTTCCAGTTCGGCAGCTTCGGGCACACGGTCGGTGTCCTCGTATTGCTGGAGCAAACTGGCGAAAGTGTCAGCCTTCCCCATAATGCAGTGCCATTCCTTGAAGTAAGGCTTCGTCTTGCTCAGTTTCTTTGCCATGTCAATCACTGCGGCCATGGCCGTTACGGGTTCCCACCCTCCGCCGTTCGCGTGCAGCTCTGTCAGTCGGTCGAGACCCTGTTTCTGCCGTAGGGCACTGAGGGGCTCGTCCTTGTCGAAGGCGTCGAGGTAATAGTTCCAGATGGAGGAAAACTCCCTCTCCATCTGAGAATCGGGAAAGGCAGCCGCATCAATATTACTGCTACTTCTTTTCTTTACTATTCGTGCATCCGTGGGGCTGCTGTTTGGAGGCTGTACGGGGCGGGTGGCCCAGACAATCGCGGAGGGTACCCCATTCATCGGCGAAATGCCTAATTTGGCGTAGAAAGTTCGCATGAATGGGTATAGCATGGGCCACTGTTTCTGTGGCGGTGCCTATGAAATGGTTCCTCCCCCTCACTCTCCTCCTCGTTGCCCTAATGTCTGCGACCGCATTTGCGGACCACATCTACCTGGTTCCAAATGACGGCAGCGGTGACAATTTTGCATTTGTTGGACAATTTAACGGGCACCGGCTCGTGCTATCCGGCGGACTTACGGCTTCCTTCTTCAGTACTGAAGGCTACCTACCGGGATCGACGTTTGGAGGAGACACCGCCCTATTCCTTTACAGCACCGTCGTGTGGATCGACGGCATCCCCACCGAATTCTTTTTTCCGCCAGGCACACTCTTCATGACCACTTTTGCGCTGCCCACCGATGGCAGAGATTTCAGAGTTCCCGTAGAGATCAGCTTCTCTGCCACTGGAATAAACTTCGATACCGGGCAAACGGTTGATTTGGGTGGAGGCGCAAGTGGACATATATCATTTTCCTTTTCGAATGGGCTTTATTACGCTGACAAATTCGTACAAGCTCCCGAGCCGAGCACCCTGGGATTTGTGGGGACCGGGCTGATAGGCATCTTAGCTTCAGTTCGAAAGAGACTCAGGATGCATAGCGCCCGAAGCTTATGGCGTATCGCATCTCGCACATGAGCGCTGGCGTTCGCGGGTGGCCCGCCTTTCGCGGGTTTCGAAAGGTGGGAATCCCTAACTGCCTGCGTTCCGATGCCTCACCTTTGCAAAAAGCGCAAAGGTGGGCCACACCGAATAAGTGATCAAACCATCTTAACTAGGTCTATTCGTTGGGGCTGCATGTGATCTCTCCCGGGCGACTTCTCCGTATCTTTCAAGACAAAGGCGGAAGCGGAGAACGAACAAAGACGATCGATGAATGGCCAGTTCACACGGTATCGCAACTTCGAAGTGAACTGGGTGGAGAACTGCCGCTCATTGCGAGCGTGCGCTCTAGCGAAGAGTGGTTTGCGTTAACAGCAGCAAGGCTTGTTTCCAGGGATCGGGAGCGTACGCCGGGTGCCCCATCCTTTTCGCGTAGTTTGCGAAAAGGGTGGGTGCTGGGGATCGCCGGTGCAGCTTCGGGACGACGGCCCCTAGCATTAAGGGGGAAATCCCAAGCGAGAGAGGTCCGTGGAATCCCACCCTTCGCAAAAAGCGCGAAGGATGGGGCACCCGGCCTTTGCAAAAAGCGCAAAGGTGGGCCACCCGCCGGGTGGCCCAGACAATCGCGGAGGGTGCCCCATTTATTCGCGCGCTTTGCGAATGAGTGGGCGAGTCTCACCACTCCCGTCTCCAAACCTCTCCACCGCCCGATCCCGCGGTCCTGTGCCTGATAACCAGACGCCAGATCAACGCGCCACGTTACTTTCGGCTAACTGTTGAAAAATCGCCATTACACTCATTGACCGGTTTTCCGGCGAACAAACGGCGCAAGCCGGTGTAAACGCCTGATTTCATCAACCATCTTATTCTCACATCCGGGGTTCCAACGATTCCCCTGACGTTCGGTTGGAACGCGGGAAGATGTCCCTATGTTTCCAATTCGGGAACTAACAGCTTACGTTTTGACGATTTTCTTGCACCACCACAGTTGAGAACGACGAAGATTCAGGAAGAGGCAGCAATCCATTGAGCGGGCCAGGCGTTCCTCGCTCAACTGCAGATCATGGCCAGGCCCGCACGAACTACCCCAAGCTACTATTTCCAGTCTGGGAAACGCTGAGATAAAGGAGAACACATGAAAAAGACATGGACAGCGCTAATCATAGCCATGGTGGCCTTTTTTCTCATATCCAGCACGCTTCCGGCACAAGGCCGAAACAATCAGGGCACTCCCACGACCGTTGTGGTTGGGACGGGAAACCCGCTCATCGACGTCCCGGCTGTTCAATACGCCGTCGATCAGGGCGGGACGGTCCTCCTGAAAGGGACATTCGACTTCGGAACCGATTCGGGCAACCACATCATCGTTCCGGGGAGAGCTGGTGCCGCTCAAGACGTGAAGGGTAAGAGTACAGTGTTTATTTATAAAGAGAACGTGACGATTTTGGGTGTCAAGGACAAGAGGGGGAATCTGCTGACGGTCGTGAAGAACGGCATGCCACCGTTTTGGATCGGCTGGGACGGGAACGTAACGCGGACGCAACCTGACGGTACGGACGGAGTGGATTACGGCACGGAGTACTTTCCGCAGGACGCGGCAGGCTTAATCGACTACCGCGATACCGGGCCGGAACCCGGATACGCGGGGCCGCAAATCCGGTATGCGCTGCCATTTCAAAACGTGAGCGCAACGGTCAAGAACATCTACTTCGATTCGCCGAAGCACTACGGGGTGAAGGCCACCGCGGGGCAAAACATCACGGTGATTGGCAACGTATTCCGCAGTGTGCAGTTTGGCGGGTTGGTCCATGGCAACGGGCTGTTCACTGCGACCCACGTTGCAGTCGCCGCTGTCGGAGGCGGTCTTGCCTATGCACCCTTTGTGTATCCGGCGATCACAGGCAACATCGATCTTGAGGACAACGTGGTCGATGACGCAGGCACAGAGTCCATCAACACGCATTGGGGCGAGTGCTACGGCCTGGGGTCATTAGCCACCAATGCGACCGTGACGATGAAAGGGAACTACATCCAAAATATTGGGAGGAAACACGACGGCACATTTTCGGACGTCATCCTGGCGGGAGGACTGTTGTTAATTGACAACTATGGCGGCCAACCGCGCGTAGAAAGGAATGTGGTACAGAACAGTTTGGTCTACGGACTTTGGGATCTTGTAGCAATCGCACCAACGCCGGGACCGAGGATCGTGGGAAACACGTTCATTGATTGCAGCGTAAGTGCCATCCAGACTGAGAGCGTAATCGGGCCGCGGGAAGGCGTAACAATTGATTGGAACTTGGTCTTTGAGGATGGACTATACGGGAATGGACAAGCCAGCATCACGGGGAACAGCTTGAGCGGAGCACTGATGAGGTGGAACTGGTTCGCAGGCACCTACGCAGCACCCCTGGTGCTTCTGAATAACGCCAGCAATTGCAAATTGCTCATGAACGTCGACCTGAGGCACAGTATCCCCGCGTGGGCCCCAACCTATTTTCTGGATATCCTCTCTTCGGGCAACCTGATTGTTGGAACGTCTGGGACCGCAGTCGACAACGGCACCAACAACAGAATCCTGCTGCCGGGTTATAAGAAGTGAAGGCCGTTGGAACCCGGCTTAACTTGTTCGCCTGCCGACCGGCCCGTCCGGCGGCAGGCGAAGCCACCGAATCGGGTCGCGATTCCCTAGTCCATTTCGGAAGGTGAGGGTTACCGGGCCCGGCCTGCGCGAGTTCAATTGTTGATAAATTGTCATTACACTATTGACCGCCCTAACCGGTGGGCGGTTGGTAGATAACGGCTTCCAGGTTTCGGCATCGCTAAAGCGATGCCCGTTCAGGACTTTCGGGTGTCCCTGTGGAACTTGGCGAGCCGGCCGGACGGGGCAGAGCCTCGTCCTCCCAAGGGCAGTCTTACTTCAACGTGCGGCCAAAAAACTCGCTAGTCGCCGTATAGGCTCGCACCCAGCTCTTCCACATCAGAAAACCGTGGATTTCATCGGGGAAGATCAATTCCTCGAAAGGTACGTGGTTCTCCCGCAGCCGTTGCACCAGGTCCACGGTTTGCTCGAAGGGGACGTTGCGGTCGTCGTCGCCGTGGATCAGCAGCACCGGAGACTTCCAGGTCGACACCGCGGCATTGGGCGAAGATTCGAAGGCCAACTTCTCCGCCTCTTTGGCATCCGGAGCCGCAGGATGATTTTGCCCGCTGGGTAAGAACACGGACCAATCGTGCACGCCGTGAAAATCAACTCCGGCGGCGAACAGATCCGAGTTGCGAGCCAGGCCCAGCGCGGTCAAATACCCGCCGTAGGAACCACCCCACAGTCCGATCTTCCTGGCATCCACCGTGGGCAGGGTTCGCAAAAACTTTGCGCCGGCAACGATATCCTTATATTCAGCAGCGCCGCGCCAACTGGCATTCGGCGCCTCGCGGAATGCCCGCCCATACATGATTCCCAAGCGATAGTTCACCGACAGCACGACATAGCCCTGGCTAGCCAGATACTGATTCATGGCATAAGCGTTGTGGTAGTAGTCCATGTAGTGGAAGCCGAGCATCATTTGGCGAATGGGGCCGCCGTGCATGAAGATGAGCGCTGGGCCGGGGGCGGTTCGGGCGGTGGGTGTGAAGAGTTGGCCGTGGATGTCGAGGCCGTCTTCGCTTTTGAATACTACTTGCTTGGGGACGACCAGTTGTGACGAGGGAAAGTCGGCGGGCAAGGCAGCGGCGGCGAGCATTTCCCTGCCCTGGGCGGTGACGCGATAGGGCATGGCGGGGATGGTGGCGGTGGAACCGAGACACACAATCTGGCCGGCGACTTCGACCGGGGTCCATTCCATGGTCTCGCCCCGGGTGAGGGGTTGAGGTTTGCCTCCCTCGAGGGCGACGCGCCAGAGGTGGCGGCGGTCTACGTCGTCCTGATTGGAGGAGTACAGCACCGACTTCTGATCGGCGCTGAGGGCAACATCTTCCACTTCAAATTGGCCGGGGGTAAGCAGCGCGGGTGCGCCGCCCGTTGCTGCAAGCGAGTACAGGTGGTTCCAGCCGTCCTGCTCGGAGGCAAAAACCAGGCGATCGCTGCCGGCGAATAAGAAGGAAGCATCCGCGGTCAGTTCGGGGAAGGAATCGTTGGGCTGGTTGCCGCTGTGCCAGATTTCGCGGGCACTCCCACTGGCCGCATCCGCCATCCAAATAGCCCAGGGTGTCGGGCGTTCGGGAATAAGCGGGAGTTTCTCTTCTTTGCCGGGCAGGCGGACAAACGCAATGCGCCGCCCGTCGGGAGACCAGCGCGGCATGATGTCGCGATCGACGCTGGGCGCGAGGTAGCGCACGTTGTCGCGGCCAAAATCGTAGATAGCGACCAGGCTGTGATCATCGCGGTCGCTGACGAAGGCGATCTCGTGTCCATCGGGAGACCACCGCGGGCTGGCATTGGTGCCTCGCAGGCCGGTGAGTTGATGCGCCGGAGTCGCGCCCGAAACCGGGGCGATCCACAACTGTTTTTGCTTGGCCCAGACGGCGAATTGGCCGTCGGGAGAAAGTTGCACATCCTCGCAGCCTTCCTCGCCGCAACCCATCTCGCCCAGCAAGCGCGGAGCCGCGCCCTCCACTTCGGTCGCCCAGACCTGCTGCTTGCGCTCCCACACGCCGCTGGTGGGGTCGGCGACGCGTCCGGCTTCGTTGGTCTCGCTGCCACGCACATAGACCAGGGTGCGGCCGTCGGCAGTGATGCGCAGGCTGGCGATGGGATCGCCGTCGTCAGCGCTGTAGTGGGTAACCTGGCGGGCCGCGAAGTTGGGGGCATCCGCCACCCAGATGTTTCTCATGCCCTTGGCGTCGAAGACCCAGGCAATCCGCCCGCTGTGGGAAGCGGCCACGAGGTTCGCAGGAAAGGGAGAGCTCATGACTTGCTCCAGGGTGAAGCCGGCTGTCCACGCTGGAGTGGGAAGACAAATGGCCAACGCGATCAAGCACGACGAGGCGACACGCAGTAGGAGCGTGAAACAGTTCTGAATTTTCATAAGAGGCAAAGCGTACTCCAGCGGTTTGGGATTTGCCAAGTCAGCGGAGGACGAAGTGCGGGCTTAGGATTTGGGCTGGCAGACGGGCAGGCCCTGGTTGTCACTGGAGACGGCGCACCCGCGTTCCATGACTTGTTGCAGGCCACGGCGAGCGCGATGCAGGCGGATTTTCACGGTGGTCACTCTTACCCCCAGAAGCTCGGCGATCTCGGGGGCGGTGAGGGAATGGGCTTCGTGCAGCAGGATCACGGCGCGGTACTTATCGGGCAGGAAATCCAAGCAGCGTTGCACGCAGGCGCTGGTTTCCTTCCGCTCCGCGATCTCAAGAGCCGAGGGAGCCTTCGAAACTGCCGCGTTCACCCGCTCCCCGCCCTCTTCGTTGTCGAGCGAAACCTGCGGTTGGCGCTGGCGGAAGCGATCGAGACAGGCGTGGGTGGCAATGCGATACAGCCAGCCGCGAACCGCTTGCGAATCGCGGAGAGCATCCGCGTGACGATGGGCGCGGAGAAAAGTTTCCTGGGTAAGATCCTCGGCTTCGGCGGGATTCTTAACCATGTGCAGCAGGTAGCAATAAATGCGATCGTGGTAGGTCTCGAAGAGAGCCCCCGCGTCAACGGGTTCGCATACCGGCGCCATACAGCTATTCTCTCCCGACAGCCGAGCAAAATCCGCGACCGCAATCACGGTTGCGTGTGACTGGCTGGGCAAGACAGCGGGCACCGCTGCACCCCGCATGCCTGTCTTCAGGCGTGGCGACCCGTGGAAACGGCCTCGGCGTCTTTTTTGTCGGATGCGGCATTCTGCCCGGTGACGTTGGGCCTGTTCTGCATTTCTTTCATCCAGGCCGCACAGTCGCACATCTGCATCATCCGTTGCTCTCCGGATCGTGCGGTCGAGATGCCAAACGGAATGTACAACGCACAGAACCTGATAATCCCGGTCAGCAGGGCCAGCAAACCGACCACGACGAGGGTCACGCCCAGGCTGATTTTTCCGGTAAGCAAGAACAACCCAGCGACAAAAAGAATCGTACCCAGCGTCACTCGCAACACTCGGTCCACCCCTCCAACATTGCGACGGAACATAGCTTCACCTGCTCCTTTCAGTTGCCACAAAACCTGCATCCATGACGAGCGTTTAACTGATGTCCACTTCAAGTCCGCCGACCCAACTGGCGGCGAGGTTGTAGAGCAGCGCCCCGATCACCGCGGCGATGCCGCCGATTAACCCGTACACGATGGGGCACACGATCACGGCGAACAAGCCAATCGCGCCTGCGAACGGCAGGTGCGCATGGGGGGCAAACGAGACTCCGGTCAGGGCGATCAGGCTGCAGAAGACACCAGCAATGAATCCCAGGATCGCGTACGAAACCAGGGCTACCTTGAACGCCGAACCTGGACTAATGCGCTTGACGATAGTCATATCCGGACCTCCTTCGACCGAAGCCCGCAGTCGGTCTATTTCTAGGACGAAAATGGGAGGCAAAAGGATACGGGGTTGACAAACGGAGCTTTACGAAGCAAACGGGGATCCCCACCTTCCGAAAGCCGCGAAAGGGGTGGAGAAAATTCCCACGCGGGAGAGTTGTGGAATTCCACCCTCCCCTAGAAAACGGGGAAGGGTGGAGCGCCCGGCTTTTTCCCGGCGCCCTGCTTACGATTCTCTGGTCAAGTCGTCTACATGTTCGAGTCTTAAGACCAATCGCAAGCAAGGCAAGAGGTTCCGGAATCACCGTTCACCTATGTGCAGGCAAGCCAGGCTTCGACATCTCGCTGTTTGTGCACTTGTTCTTCTCTTTCAGTCCGCAGCCCATTCGCAGACGCTCTCCGTTCCCGCGGACTCCCCGCGCTGGGATCTACAAGGACAAGCCAAAGCGGCTGAATATCAAGGCCGCAAGTGCCTCTACCTCGATGGCGGAGCGGCGGTTTTGAAGGACTTTGAAATGCGCGACGGCGTGATCGACGTGGATGTCGCCACCCCCGCAAAACGAGGGTTCTTCGGCTTTGACTTTCGCATCGGCAACGACGGCGCCAACTACGAAGAGGTCTATCTCCGCCAGCACAAGTCTGGGCTTCCCGACGCCATGCAATATACGCCGGTTCTCAATACCGGCCGGAACTGGCAAATCTACAACGGTCCGGGCTTCACCGGCGCGGTCGATATCCCAAAAGATGCCTGGTTCCACCTGCGCCTGGAAGTCACCGGCGCGCAGGCCAAGCTGTATGTCAAGGACATGGAGAAGCCCGCGCTAGTGATGAACGATCTGAAAAGCGGCGTTCAGAAAGGCCAGGTGGCCCTATTTGACCTGACAGGCGAGACCTATTTCTCGAATTTCGAGGTACGGACAACGCCCGATGCGGCCTGGGAGCGACACCTGCCGCCGATGGCGCCGAGCACTCTGACCAGGTGGAGCCTGTCGCCTGCGTATGATGCGCTGACAAGGAGTCTGGAGCGTCCGCTCTCGCCGTCCGAGAGCGATGCCATACGTTGGCAGGATGTGGAGGCGGAGCCGCCCGGCTTTGTGGTTATCTATCGTTATCGCGAGGCCCCGCATCCCATGGTCACGTTTCAGGGCGACTTTTCCAAGCGCCTGGAACCCCAGCCGGGGATGAAGGTCGTGTATGCGCGGACGAGCATCGATTCCGAACGCGACCAGGTGAGAAAACTCTACATCGGTTATAGCGACGACGTCAGCGTGTTCCTGAATGGCAAGATTCTGTACCGTGGCCGAAGCGCCCAGGGTTTCCGCGACCCCGGGTTCCTTGGCATCATGAACCCGGAAAACGATGCCGTCTACCTTCCGTTGAAGAAGGGCCGCAATGAACTGGTGCTGGCGGTCAGCGAACTCGGTGGCGGATGGGGATTCATTTGCCGCTTAGCGGACCTGTAAAACTGAGGCGGGGTGGCCCAGACAACCGCTGTGAGTCCCACCCTCCCCAAAGGACGGGGAAGGGTGGGGCACCCGGCGTCGAGGTTACCGGGCCGCCTGTCGACATGGCTTCATTGCCCCTTGCTCTCGCCGGTGGATGGACCGAAGCCCCAACGTTCGCGCATGCTTTGGCGGAATCGTTCTCGTTCCTCAGGAGTCATGGACTCGCAGCGCTCTTCCATGCGACGACGGACATTGGAGCGAGCGGAACGGTGGCATCCCAGTCCGCCGAAGAGGATCCGGCACAGCGCCAGAAGTCCAAGCGCCTGCCAGAAGGCTATCTGGTGCCAGCCAAAGAGCGGCGGCATCAACCAGTTCCACAACAGCAGCACTACTTCGCCGCCGATGGCCATAAATACCAGGATTCCGAGAATCGCCAGCGGAGCAATGAAAATCAATTTCTTCCATTTCCTATTCATGTTCAGTCCCTCATGCTTTCGTAAATTCGTCGTAAATGCTTTGCAATCGTTCGCGCAGATGCAGTACCGCATAGCGTTTGCGGGAGAGCAGCGTATTTAGGCTCACGCCGGTCTCGGCGGCCATCTGCTTGAAGCTGCGGCCTTGCAACTCGTGGGCAACAAACACCTCGCGCTGCTCCTCCGGCAACTCGTCGATGGCCAGCTCGAGTTCATCGAGCAGCACGCTGCGGGCGTAAAGCGCCTCCGGTCCGGCATCGGGCGAAGGCAGCAGGTCTTCGAACTGCAGCCGTTCGCCGTCATCTTCTTGGTTCACGACGGCGGTATCGCTGAAGCTCTCCGCCCTCTGCTTGCGGAAGAGATCGGTGATGCGATTGCGCGCCACGCGAAACAGCCAGCCGGTGACGTGCTCGATCGGCATCAGCAGGCGATTGGCTTCCACCAGTTCGTAAAAGACGTCCTGCAGAATGTCCTCAGCGTCGCGCGGATCGGGCACGCGCCGGCGAATGAAATTGCGCAGCCGGGACTGCTCCCGCTTGACCACTTCGGAGATCCGCTGGTCCTGTTCGAGTGCCATTCCGCTCCAAGCCGCCGCGTCCTTCATCTACGGTTGTAGACGAATGAGGGGGTGCGGATATTGTAGGTCGCTAAGTTGCTGAGGACGATAGCCCGGGGGGGTGGGCCAGAATCGGCAAGAGTGGCGGCTGGAGAGGAGACGGCGTCCAGTTCATTTGGCGAACGGGTCGGTTCGGCTCAGGATGACAGAGTAGGTGCCGGCTACTGTAGCCTAAGGCGGCATACAGGAGTGTCCACCCCGCACCCGTCCAACTACTCGGCCCGCAGGGTGCTGGCGGGGTCGACCTGGGCGGCGCGCCAGGCGGGGAGGCCGCAGGCAATTACCGAGACGCTTCCGAGGAGTGCGATCACAGCCAGGTACGTCAGGGGGTCGAGGCGGGAGACGCCGAACAGCAGAGTAATGAGAGTCTGGCTCGCGGCCGCGGCGCCAGTCAGGCCGATCGCAACCCCGATGGCGGTCAGAGTCATGCCTTGACGGACCACCAAACCAAGAATGTTTCTTGGGGTCGCGCCCAGAGCGGCGCGGACGCCGATCTCGCGCATGCGCTCGGTAACGCTGCCGGATAAGACACCATAGATGCCGGTGGCGGCGAGAATGAGCGCGACGAGGCCGAAGGCGGTGAACAGGATCAGCACAAAGCGGCGCTGGGCGGCGGAGGCGGCGAGCAAGTTATCCATGGTGGCGATGCGGACGACTGGTACTTCTTTGTCGGCTGACCAGACGGCTTTCTTGATGGCGGGAACGAGCGTGGTCGGGTCGCCGCGGCCGCGGACGACCAGCGACAGCGTGCCATCCGCCCAGTGCCACTGGGTGGTGGTGGTGTAGACGGCGTCGGAATCGGTGAGGGCGAGCGACATCTGCTTCACGTTACCAACCACGCCCACCACGGTGAACAGCTGTCCGCCGATGCGTCCGCCGATGTGGACGCGTTTGCCGATGGGATCCTGATTGGGAAATTTCTGTCGCGCCAGGGAATCGCTGAGCAAGGCGGCGAGCGGAGCACCGGCGACATCGTGGGAGTCGAGCAGGCGGCCACGAACGAGCGGAATGCCCATGGTGGCGAAGTAGTCGGGCGTGACGGAATAACGATATGCGGGATAAGCGGCATCGGGATCGTCGCCCTCGAATTGCACGCCGTAGCCGTCGGCGTCGCCACTCAACGGGAGCTGGCTGGTGAAGGCAGCGGCGGTGACGCCGGGGACGCGGTGGACGGCGTCGAGCGCCTGCTCGAAGAACTGGTGGCAGACGCGGTCATCGTCGTAATGGCGTCCGTAAGTCTGCACCTGCATGGTAAGCAGTTGAGTGGAGTTGAAACCCGGGGGCACAGCGAACAGACGCTGCAGGCTGTGGAGGAGCAGACCGGCGCTGACCAGCAGAACCAGCGCGAGCGCGACTTCGGCGACCACGAGCGAACGACGAGTCAGTTGATGACCGCCCGCGGTGCGTCCGGAGCTTTGCTGAACTCCGACGTGCAGCTGTTTGCGGGAGGCATAGAGTGCGGGAACCAGTCCGACCGCCATTCCGATCAGCGCGCTGATGGCAAAGGCGAAGGCGAACACCGTGCGGTCGAGGGTGATGGCATTTATGCGGGGCAGTTCCGGCGGGCTTAGCGCGACCAGAGCGCGAACACCGAACTGCGCCACGAACAAGCCGAATGCGCCTCCGAGGAGAGCGAGCAGAAAACTCTCCGTGAGCAGCTGGCGAATGATGCGGGCGGGGGCCGCGCCCAGGGCAGAACGCATGGCAAATTCGCCGCGGCGCTGGGCGCCGCGAGCGAGCAACAGATTGGTCACGTTTACGCAGGCGATGATCAGCACCAGAATGACGGCGCCGACCACGGAGAGCAGCGCGGGCTTCACGCCGCGGGTGACGTCACCTTGCAGCGAGTTCACGACGAGGCCGTTCTCCATGGACACGAAGCCGGGGCGGGGGAATTGTGAGATAGGTGTGTGGGCGATCTGATTCAGGTCGGCGCGCGCCTGCTCGAGGCTGGCACCGGGGCGCAGGCGCCCGACGAGACGAAGATGATGGCCCCATTCCCTGCTCTCGGTGGAAGTGAAGTTGCCGGGGTCGTATTGCAGCGGTGACCAGGCCTCAGCCGAGGGCGAGAGAACATTCTCGAAAGTGTCCGGCATGACGCCGATGACGGTGTAAAGGCTGTCGTCGAGGCGAACCTGGCGGCCGACTATCTTCGGGTCAGCGCCGAAGTGGCGGCGCCAAAGGCCGTTGCTGAGGACCACTACTTTGGGACCTTTGAAGATATCGTCGGCGGGCTGGAAGTCGCGTCCCAGGAGAGGTGAGATGCCGAGGGCGCGGAAATAGCCGGGAGTAACCTGCTGGCCATCGAATCGTTCGGGCTGGTCGTTGCCGTTGAGCGTGGGCATCCAAGGGCGCATGACGGCGAGCACGGCGAAAGAGCGGTTGCGCTCGGCGAGTTCCTGATAAGTATGGAAACTTTGCGGCACGGTAGTGCCGTCACGCCCGGCATACCAGACCATCAGGATGCGGCTGGCGTCGGGATATGGAAGCGGCTTGAACAGGATGGGATTGACGGCGCTGAAAATCGCAGTAGTGGCGCCGATGCCGAGACCCAGGATGACGATGGCCGTGCAGGCGAAGCCGGGGTTGTTGCGCAACTGGCGAAAGGCGTAACGGAAATCCTGCACCGCAGTTTCTATGCGGAATACAACGGAGTCGAGGGTTTCTTCTTTCAGGCGGGCGGCGTTGCCGAACTGGCGGGTAGCGGCGTAGCGGGCTTCATCCGGAGTCATGCCTTGGGCTTCGAGCGCCTGCTGCTGCTGTTCGCGGTGGAAGGCCATCTCCTCGTCGAGTTCGCGGTGGAAGCGGTCGCGGGTGAGCAGCATCCGCAGCTTGATGAAGAAGCGAGCTATGGTGTCCATGGTCGTCTCCTACGCGTCTGCGTCCTGCAGGACGCGGCCGATGGCCGCGATCATCTGCTCAAACTGCGAGAGTTCCAGGCCCAGCTGCTTGCGTCCGGCTACCGTCAAGGAGTAATAGCGCGCGCGCCGGTTGGTTTCGGTCTTCTTCCATTCCGCCTTGACCCAACCCTGCACCAGCAGCCGCTGCAGCGCGGGATAGAGCGAGCCTTCTTCCACCGTCAGCACGTCGTCGGAAAGACGCTTGATGGAAAGCGCAATGCCGTAGCCGTGCAAGGGGGCGCGGGCAAGCGTCCGCAGGATCAGCATGTCGAGGGTGCCGGGCATCAACTCGGGTTTCCGGGCCATGGGGCGTATATATAGACTATCTATGGATAGGATGTCAAGGGCAAAGTGGGGCGGGCCTCGGGCGTCGGGCCTCGGACCTCAGAGGCGCGGGATCTAAGACAAGATCGGGGGGCTGGCGGTTAGAGGTCGGTTGAGATGATTACGAAATATTCGTGGTGGAGTCACCCACTCATTCGCAAAAAGCGCGAATGAGATGGGGCACCCTCGGGATTGCCTGGGGCACCCGCCAATCTGTATGGCACCACCTGGGCCGGTGGCGCCTACCGCAAGGGCGCGGTGTTCGAAGTAATTCCTTAACCGGGTGGCGCCAGGTTTCAGAGCTTTCAGGCGGTTAAGCGGTCTCCAGCGTCCGCTTCAGCTGACCGCAGGCGGCGAAAATATCGCGGCCGCGGGGGCGGCGAATAAATGTTGGCACGCCGGCTGACGTCAGAATGTTCTGAAACTCCAGGACGCGTTTTTCTGCAGGCGTCTGGAAAGCGATGCCGGGGCCAGGGTTCAGAGCGATCAGGTTTACCTTGGCGCGCAATCCGCGGATTAACTCCACGACCTCGCGGGCGTTTTGCGGGGCGTCATTGACCTGGTCGAGCAGGACATATTCAAACGTCAGGCGCTCGCGGCTGCGCAGGGGAAACTCGCGGGCGGCGGCGATGAGTTTGTCCAGATCCCACTTGCGATTGATCGGCATCAGGCGGGTGCGCAGGTCGTCGTTCGACGCGTTCAGCGAAATGGCCAGCTTGGGACGGACCGATTCGGCGCCGAAATCGTAGATGCGGGGCACGATGCCGGCGGTTGAAACCGTCATGCGCGACTCGGCGAGGCCGACGCCCTCCACTAACAAACGAACCGCCTTCATAAAATTGTCGTAGTTCAGGAAGGGCTCGCCCATGCCCATGAAGACCAAGTTCACGCGGTCCTGCGGAGGAGAAACATCCTGGTCGTTTAATACTGCGCAGATTTGTCCGACGATCTCGCCGGCGCTGAGGTTGCGCTTGACGCCGAGCAACGCGGTCAGGCAGAACTGGCAATCGACGGCGCAGCCGACCTGGCTGGAAACGCAAATGGTGGCGCGGTCCCACTTGCGGCCGGCTGCCCGCTCGACCTGGTTGCCCGCTTCGCTGCCGTCGCCGGCTTCGCCGTCGTCGCCTTCCGGCATCCAGACGGTCTCCACCGTCTGCTGGTCAGCCAGTGCGATCAGGTAACGGACGGTGCCGTCGGCAGAGACGAATTTTTTTTCGATTGCGGGCAGGCCTATGACCGAGCCGCGCTGGGTCAGGCTGGCGCGGAAATCCTGCGGCAGCGTGGTTATCTTCTCTAATGACTCTACCCGCTGCCCATAAATCGCCTCAAACAGCTGCCGGCCCCGGTAGGCGGGCTGGCCTGCTTCCTCCACCAAGGCTGTAAGCTCCTGAAGACTAAGCCCTAGAAGCGAGTTATCCGGGGATGGCGTCATGGGCAGTTGGGCTGGTTCTTGATTGTAGAAGATTCTTTGGGCAGGTTCCGGGCGGAAATGGCGGAATTCCGTCCGGAATCACTGTAAATAATTGATAAGGCGTGGGTAACGATGCATTCGCACGCCCTCGTTCAGTGTGTAACAATAGTTGTTAATAGGCCACGGCGTTCACAGCTCCGCTTGCCGAGCCGGTTGGGAAAAGAGCCATGGTTGAAGAAGTGCGGAACATCCATCGCCAAGTCCTGCCCAACGGGCTTACCGTCATCACCGAAGAAATGGAGCACATCCGTTCGGTATCCATCGGGATCTGGATCAAGACCGGATCGCGCGATGAAGACCCCGCCCAGAACGGAATTTCACACTTCATTGAGCACATGGTGTTCAAGGGGACCAAGCATCGCACGGCGGAAGAAATTGCGCGGCAGGTGGACTCGATCGGCGGCAACATGGATGCTTTCACCGCCAAAGAGTGCGTGTGCTTCAACATGAAGGTGCTCGACGAGCACTTGCCCATCGCCATGGATGTGCTGGGCGACCTGGTGCTGAACCCGGTGTTCGACGCCAACGACATCGTGCGCGAGCGACGCGTCATCCTGGAAGAAATAAAGATGGATGAAGACAGCCCAGACTATCTGGTCCACGAGATTTTCACCCAGAATTTCTGGAAAGACCACCCGCTGGGGAAGCCGATCCTGGGGACCAAGGATACGGTCAAGAAGTTTGAACGCGATCCGGTAGTGGATTTTTATTCGCAGCGCTTTTCGCCGGGGAACGTGATCATCTGCGCGGCGGGACATCTGCGGCACGATCAGTTCGTGCAACTGGTTGCCCAGCACTTCGAGCGCATGAAGCCGGTGAAGAATGGCTTCCACAGCCCGCAGCCGAAAGTGGTGCCGCGCATCGTGATGCGCAACAAGAAGGCGCTGGAACAGGTGCAGATCTGCGTGGGCGTGGCGTCGCACCCGATTGCGCACGCGCGGCGGCATGCGTCGTACATTTTGAATACCCTGCTGGGCGGCGGGATGAGTTCGCGGCTGTTCCAGAACATACGCGAGCGGCAGGGGCTGGCTTACGCCATCTACAGCGATTTGAGTCCCTACCGCGATACCGGGTGCCTGTCGGTTTATGCGGGGACGTCGCGCGAATCCGCACCCAAGGTGGTGGAATCGATCGTCTCCGAGTTTCGCAAACTCAAGTCGGAAGCCATTGCAGACGAGGAACTCCGCCGCGCCAAGGACCAACTGAAGGGCAGCCTCATGCTGTCGCTGGAATCGTCGACCGCGCGCATGTCGAACCTGGCGCGGCAGGAAATGTACTTCGATCATTTTTACGGGCTGGACGAACTGATTGCGAAGATTGAGAGCGTGACCAGGCAAGAAGTGCAGGAACTGTCGAACGAGTTCTTCAAGACGGAAGCAATTGCGGTAACCGTGCTGGGCAATTTGAATGGACTGAAACTAACGCGGGAACAGCTAGCGTGTTGAGCTGGGGCCGTAATCTAACCACAGCGGACGCGGAGAATTTAAGGCCAGGTCGAGTGGTTGCCGGTGCTACGGTTTTGCCTCGGTCGACTTCCGTCCGGCTGGTGTGTATGCGGAAGATAGAGGTTCAGTGAAAAAGGCAGCGCTTGGCGGCTGCCTTTTTTCCGTTGCCGTGAACACTTCGACGCCCCCAAATCGCTCAGAACGAGTCGATGAGTGTAAACGCCTGTTAACAACAACTACGAACCACTATTGACCCCGGCCCTGGCATGACTTGCGTTCGGAAGGTTGCGCTGACGAGATTCTGGTCACCGGCCAACGAGTTTTTGCAGCTCCTCGGGGTATCGAGCGCCTTGCACTGGGATCTTTGAAGCTGCCGTATCCAGTTCCCGGAGATCGTCAGGGGAAAGTTTCACGTTAACGGCCCTGAGGTTTTCTTCCAACCGTGCCAGCTTGGTGGTACCCGGTATTGGCACAATCCACGGTTTCTGCCCAAGCAGCCAAGCGAGTGCGACCTGAGCAGGTGTCACTTTCTTTTGTTTGGCGAACCTCTCAAGCAGATCTACCAGCCCCTGATTCGCTTTTCGGTTTTCTGCCGCGAAACGAGGGACGACGTTGCGGAAATCGTTATTCTCGAACTTCGTATCGTCGCTGATCTTGCCCGTTAGAAAACCTTTACCCAGAGGACTGAATGGTACAAATCCTATTTCGAGTTCCTCCAAGGTCGGGATCACCTCCGCTTCAGGCTCTCTCCACCAAAGCGAATATTCACTCTGGAGTGCGGTGACGGGTTGGACTGCGTGTGCACGACGAATGGTTCGCACTCCTGCTTCAGAAAGGCCGAAGTGCTTGACTTTACCTTGTTGAATGAGGTCTTTTACAGCTCCTGCGACGTCTTCGATGGGTACGTCCGGATCGACGCGGTGCTGATAAAACAAATCGATAAAATCGCTCTTGAGACGTTTCAGTGAGGCGTCGGCGACCTGCTTGATGTGCTCTGGCCGACTGTCAAGTCCAGCCTGCTTCCCGCTGGCATCAAACTTGAACCCGAACTTGGTAGCGATCACGACCTTGTCGCGGAAGGGAGCTAGAGCTTCGCCCACGAGTTCTTCGTTGGTGAATGGCCCGTATGCTTCAGCGGTATCGAAGAATGTCACACCGCGCTCGAAGGCGGCCCGGATCAGCGAAATCCCTTCCTGCTTGTCTACGGCTGGACCGTAGCCAAAGCTCAGTCCCATGCAGCCCAGACCGAGAGCTGACACTTCCAAATTGCTACTTCCGAGTTTGCGTACTTCCATTGACCGTCCTCCGATGCACGCAATAGTTTCCCACACTTTCACGCAGCGCGAAGGGCCACTATGATAATTGGCGTAATATCGCCATTACACTCAACACCCTGTCCCGGCCCAGGGGTCAATGAGTGTAAACGCCTGATTACGTCAACTAGCAGGTCGCGACCGCCCGATTCCGCGCTAAAATCTCTCTATAAGTTTTTACCGAGGGCACTCTGAGAAGGGTTCATGTCCTTGCCCGCCCAGACCGTCCGATTTGGCTCCTTCCGACTGGACTTGCGCGCCGCCGAACTGCAGCACAATGGCACCAAGACCAAGCTTCCCGAACAACCCTTTCAAGTCCTGTGTGAACTAGTCGAGCATCCCGGCGAGGTCGTGACCCGTGAGGAGTTGCGCCAGCGCCTATGGCGGTCGGACACATTCGTGGATTTCGAGCACGGGTTGAACACTGCGGTGAAGCGCCTGCGGGAATTGCTCGGCGATTCAGCAGAGAATCCCCGCTACATCGAGACTCTTCCTCGTCACGGTTACCGTTTGATGGTTCCGGTGGAGAAACTGGGAGCGTCTCCGGCACCGGGGCGAAGGAGGAAAGTCTGGTGGGCGGTTTCGGCGCTACTGATGGTGACGGTTGCAGTTGGAGTTGTCTCGCGGCAACGGCTGCTAGAGAGCTTCCGACCCGTGAAGATAGAGTCGCTCGCGGTGCTGCCGCTGGAGAACCTCTCCGGCAATTCTGAAGAAGAATACTTCGCCGATGGAATGACCGAGGCGCTGATCACCGAGCTAGGTAAAGTCAGCGCCCTGCGTGTGATCTCGCGCCAGTCGGTGATGCAGTACAAGGGTACGAACAAGCCGGTGCCAAAGATCGCGCGGGAACTGGACGTGAGCGCGGTGGTAGAGGGGTCAGCTTTACGAATAGGCGACAAGGTGCGCATCACGACCCAATTGATCCAAGCCAACCCGGAACGGCACCTGTGGTCGGAGAGCTATGAGCGCAACCTAAGTGACGTCATCACTCTCCAACGTGAGGTAGCGCAGGCGATTACCCGCGAGATCAGAGTCTCGCTGACCCCGCAGGAGCGACAATCGCTCGCCAATGCACGCCCGGTATCACCGGAAGCCTACGAGGCATATCTTAAGGGCCGGTATCACACCGATAGATTTACCGTCGAGGATATAAGGAAGGCGCGTGTGTGGTTTCAGCGGGCAATCGAGAACGACCCGCATTACGCGCCCGCTTATGCTGGGCTGGCTAATACCTACAGGCTTCCTCCTGGTGCGTGGGATTCATCCGTTCGAGAGTCCTATGAAACCGCCCGGGGTCTGGCCCAAAAAGCCATTGACATTGACAGCACGCTCGCAGAAGCTCACGTGCTGCTGTCAAACATCAAGAGCGAGTATGACCGGGATTGGGCTGGCGCCGAAGAGGAGTCGAAACGAGCGATAAGCATAAACCCAAGCGATGCTTATGCCCACGTACAATACGCCGAACTGTTGTCGGAACTAACACGCCACGACGAAGCCATCAGGGAAGCGAAGAGCGCCCTGCAGCTTGATCCGGTTTCACTGTCCGCGAATTGCGAGCTAGGGTACACCCTCTATTGGGCCCGGCGATACGGTGAAGCGACTGAGCAGTTCCAGAAGACACTCGAACTGGACCGCAACTACCCCCGTACGTATTTCGGATTAGGCCGGACGTATCTCGAGAAGGGAATGGGCCCCGAGGCCCTCTTGGCTCTCGAAAAGGGGAACAGCCTGTTCGTGGCGGGAAATAATCCCGACGGCATACTGGGATACGCTTACGGTGCCTTAGGCGACAGAGGCAAAGCGCTCAAGATCGTCGACCAACTGAAAATCCTGCGGGATCAAGGTGACCCGGATGCCACCTTCTACCTGGCACGGGTGTATACGGGTCTGGGCGATAAGGATCGAGCTTTGGAGTCCCTGCGACAGGCCTACGAGGAGCACTACCCGAGCATGGAAGTGATCAAATCAGATCCCCAGTTCGACCGCCTGCGCTCCGATCCTCGTTTTCAGGCTATGCTCCGGCGCATGAACTTCCCGCCTTAGGAGATCTCAAGTCCCAAGCATGCCGTTGCCCGCCCAGACCAGTGTTTGCGGTTTACCAAACGCTAACTGTTGAAGAATCCCGATTACACTCATCATCCGGTTGGGGCCACCCCAAGGGGCAGGCACGTCAATGAGTGCTAACGCCTGATTACAACACCTACGAAGAGAGACTAGAATTGGCCGTTATGCCGCTGTACGAAATCGCGTTTGTTGTCGCGGCTATTTTGTTTGCTGCACTTGGGTTCATGCAGCATGTCATGCGACAGCAAGTCCACCAAGCTCGTTTCGGGAATCAGCAAATCAACCCCTGGGATGTACGCTACTCCAATCCTCTCTTTGGACAGTACGGAATCTGGACGCTGCACAAGCGTGCCTATGAACGCAGCGGCCTTCGGTCGTCGTTCTTGGCTGTATTACTTGCGTTGCTGGTGTCTCTGATTGTTGGATTTTGCCATTTCCTTTATGTGCGCCACCGTTTTTGAACTTAGACTGTTGAAACATCCCCATTACACTCATTGACTTTCGGTCATCCGCCGATCTGATCTGGCTAGGGTCAATGAGTGTAATCGCCTGATTACCGCAACTGAGGTGTGGGCATACTCGCTTTTTGCATGAACAGACACGATAAAGCCGGCGGATTGGACTGAGGAGTCAGTGACTCCTGCTTGTCATGGATGCGGCGGAGCAATCTTCGCGCTGGCGCACATGGACTTGAAATCGGAGTAAGAGCCCCAGTCGAAGGTCACGGAGGCGTGTTCCGGTCGCAGGCCGGAGCGAAAGGCCGAGCTGGATCGGCCGCGATCGTCCATCACCAGTTGCAGGCCCTGCCAGCGGCCATAGAGATCGAAGTAACCACGCTGTTGGCCTAGATTGATGACATTGCGTTCATTCAGGCGAAGTCCCATCAGGCTTCCTTCGGTGGTGCTCCAGCCGTTATAAATTGTGCCGGACAGCCACAGGCGTTCAATCGTGCCCGGCGCCGTACACAGCCAGCCGTTACCCTGCAGGCCCCCGGTGGGGCGTAAGCCATCGAGGTGAAGCCGGGAGAAGTGCGAGGACGGGTAGAAGGAAATATAGAGGGGATACGTTCCATTTTTCGTCGCCAGCTCGCCGTATCCGGACCAGGTCAAGAACGGCGTCCAGCGGCCGCCGATATGAAAAGACCAGGGGCTGGTGATAGCAGCCACCGCATAGACCACCGCCACGCCAAATAACAGGACCCCGAAAATCCTGCCTAGACATCCACCGCGCCGCCCCTTGGACATGCGCGGGAGTATAAACCGGTTCATATTTTGCACAAAGTGTGACTATCGTTAACTCCCACGATCACCCGCTGCGTTGATGAGTGCTGCCGGGCGCCCGCCCTGTTCGAGGTCACAGGAAAGATTTCGGTTGACACGGCTCCCGGTCGTTTTATACTGATTATCGTTCAATAATCATGCGCCTCAGCCATGAACAGTTCCGTGAGCTGGCCGCGAAGCACGGTTTGGCGGTCACCCACCAGCGCCAGGTGGTCTACGAGGCCGTCATCGCTTCCCACGGGCACCATTCTCCAGAAAGCATTTACGCCGCGGTCCGACGTCGCATTCCATCCATTTCTCTGGCCACGGTCTACAACAATCTGCGGCTTTTCATCGAGTGTGGGTTGCTGCGAGAGGTCAGTCCTCATGCGTCCACGTTGCGGGTGGACGGCAATCTCAAACCTCATCACCACCTGGTCTGCTCCCGCTGCAAATCGGTGCAGGACATCGAAGGGGAGTTCATTGATTTCAACCGGCTATCCCGGCAACTGCCGGACGGCTTTGATCTGACCCAGCCGTTGATCGAGGTCTTTGGCCTCTGTCGCCGCTGCCGGGCAAAAAACTGACGCGTGGGCGGTTGTGTTGCGTAAAGGAGAGCTCTGTGGACACAAAAGAGAAATTGAGCTCAATTGGCCAGCCAGTGCCGGAGTTGCCGGTCGCTGATGTGGAACGCGCACAGCAGTATTACAAAGATGCACTCGGCTTTGAAATTGGATGGCTTTACCCAGGGAAAGAAATTGGGGCCGTGTCGCGCGGTCATGTGGCGATATTCTTTCGCAAGAGAAAGCCACCGTTCGAACCTGCCGTTCACTGGGTGTTCGCCGAAGATGTCGATGCGTCGTACCGGGAACTGGAGTCGTCAGGTGCGAACATCGTGGATCCTCTGGAAAAAAAGCCTTGGGGATTGCGGCAATTCACCGTAAAGGACCTGGACGGGAACCTCTTTTATTTCCACCATGACTAACCAAACGCCGCATAACACATTAGGACGCTACCGATAGCTGAAGTCTTGATAAGGATCAGATTGCGCGAATGGCAGAGCCAGGATGCGCTCGTAGTTCGTCACAGTTTTCTTAGAACAAGGAGCAATTATGTCAACTGAAGCAAAGTGCCCGTTCTCACACGCCGCAGCTGGGGCCACGATGAATGCCGACTGGTGGCCGAATCAGCTGAACCTGAAGATCCTGCACCAGCACTCCCCCCTGTCCGATCCTATGAACAAGAAGTTCAATTACGCGGAAGAGTTCAAGAGCCTCGACTTGGGCGCCGTGATTAAAGACCTGCATGCCTTGATGACGGACTCGCAGGATTGGTGGCCGGCCGACTTTGGCCACTATGGGCCACTTTTCATTCGTATGGCGTGGCACAGCGCGGGCACGTACCGCATCGGCGACGGCCGCGGCGGGGCCGGGGCCGGACAGCAGCGCTTCGCGCCGCTCAATAGCTGGCCGGACAACGTGAACCTCGACAAGGCGCGCCGGCTGCTGTGGCCGATCAAGCAGAAGTATGGGCGGAAAATCTCCTGGGCCGACCTCATGATTCTCGCCGGCAACGTCGCCCTCGAGTCGATGGGCTTTAAGACGTTCGGTTTTGGCGGCGGGCGCGCAGACGTCTGGGAGCCCGAAGAGGACATCTACTGGGGCCCAGAAGGCAAGTGGCTGGCGGACGAGCGCTACAGCGGCGACCGTGATCTTCAGAATCCGCTCGCGGCCGTGCAAATGGGTCTGATCTATGTAAATCCGGAAGGGCCGAATGGAAAGCCGGATCCGCTTGCCGCGGCACGGGATATCCGAGAGACTTTCGCCCGCATGGCGATGAATGACGAGGAGACGGTTGCGCTCATTGCCGGCGGTCACACCTTCGGCAAAACCCACGGCGCGGCCGATCCCAACCAGTATGTCGGCCCCGTACCCGAGGGCGCCGGCATCGAGGAGCAGGGCCTCGGCTGGAAGAGCAAATTTGGCACGGGCAAAGGCGGGGACGCGATCGGCAGCGGCCTGGAAGTCATTTGGACCACGACGCCTACGAAGTGGAGCAACAACTTCTTCGAGAACCTGTTCAAGTACGAATGGGAACTGACCAAGAGTCCGGCCGGTGCGCATCAGTGGACACCGAAACATGGCGCAGGCAACGGTAAGGTGCCGGATGCGCACGATCCCGCAAAGCGGCACGCGCCATCCATGCTGACCACGGACCTCTCGTTGCGGTTCGACCCGGCTTACGAAAAGATTTCACGGCGCTTCTACGAGCATCCGGATCAGTTCGCAGACGCGTTTGCGCGGGCGTGGTTCAAGCTGACCCACCGCGACATGGGGCCGATCTCGCGGTACCTTGGCCCGCTGGTTCCGAAGGAGGCCCAACTGTGGCAGGACCCTGTTCCCGCGGTGGATCATAAATTGATCGGGGAGAAGGACATTGCTGCTCTCAAGGCCAAGCTCCTCGCATCCGGACTGTCGATCTCCCAACTGGTCACGACGGCCTGGGCGTCGGCGGCGTCGTTCCGCGGCTCCGACAAGCGGGGTGGGGCGAACGGGGCGCGCATTCGCCTGGCCCCGCAAAAGGATTGGGAAGTAAACCAGCCGGCCGAACTGGCGAAGGTTCTCAAGAAGCTGGAAGCGATCCAAAAGGATTTCAACAGCGCGCAGTCCAACGGGAACAAAGGGAAGAAGGTCTCGCTGGCTGACCTGATCGTTCTGGGCGGCTGCGCAGCCGTCGAGGAAGCTGCGAAAAGGGCCGGGCACAAAGTGAAGATTCCCTTCTCGCCGGGGCGCACGGATGCTTCGCAGAAGCAGACCGACGTGCACTCCTTCGCCGTAATGGAGCCGATCGCGGACGGGTTCCGCAACTATCTCCGAAGCGGACAGGTCCTGTCGGCGGAGGAGTTGCTGGTGGATCGGGCGCAGTTGCTGACACTGACTGCCCCCGAGATGACGGTTCTGGTCGGCGGCATGCGCGCCCTGAATGCGAACTTCGGGCAGGCCAAACACGGCGTCTTCACCAAGCGGCCCGAGACGCTGACGAATGATTTCTTCGTCAACCTGCTCGACATGAATACGAAGTGGCAGGCCTCCTCTACATCCGAAGGCGTGTTTGAGGGGCGCGACCGGGCGACGGACAAAATCAAGTGGACCGGCACGCGCGTCGACCTCCTCTTCGGTTCGAACTCCCAGCTGCGGGCACTCGCAGAAGTCTATGCGTGCGACGACTCGAAGGGGGCGTTCGTGAAGGAGTTCGCGGCTGCGTGGAGCAAGGTAATGAACCTTGATCGCTACGACCTTGCCTGAAAACGAAAGCTTTCAACTTCGTGCCGTTGCTGTGGCTTGGGTCGGCTAAACGGAAGTCGTCGCTTTTCCTGGCTCGCGGGGGCTTTGACGGCACCTAGTATCTGCGCTATTTATGCGACACCGTTTCGGAGTTGGAGCAAGTTCTGATCAGAACCTTCAAGGAGGACGAGATGAAAAAGGCAATTGCAGCGGCAGTGTTTTGCTTGGCGGCCTCTCTGGCTTATACGGCCACGGGAAACGTGCAGCCCCTGAACGTGAAGACGGGCCTTTGGCAAATGAGCGAGACGGTCACATGGACTGGGCTGCCACCGCAATTGGCTTCCGCGATGAAGAATGGGCAGACCATAAAGTATAAATCGTGTGTGAAGGCCAAGGATTTGAATACCAATCCATGGGCAGACGGATCTGAAGAAAAATGTGTTTGGACGGTTCTGAACTCTACCGGCACCGATATGGAGGTACGGGGAACGTCGTGCAATCTGGGTAAGGATTTTGGCATGACGGCCGAGGTTCACGGAAAGATCCACGTCCTGGATTCGGAAAACGGCACAGGATCGTTCGCAGTTACTTTGACCGGCAACGGGCAAACGATGAACGGGCATGCGTTATACACGGGCAAGTGGGTGGGCGCAAGCTGCCCCGCCAACCTGGATTAAGCACGCGCGCAGGCGAGACGATGGCGGATTTCACTGGTTGGGCGGCATGTACGGCGATGCCTTGGCATGGTCCTGCTGCCGATCATGGCAGCGCAACGAGGTTCAAAGTGGTAGCTGGCTGTGACCTCCGCAGGAGTGATTACGTCGGGTGCTTTTTCCCGCATTGTGCTGAATTGAATCATTCCTTGATTGTTGAGAAATCGCATTACACTCAAAACCCCTCCCGAACGGGGGTTTGAGCGTAAACGCCTGATTACGTCAACTATCCCATGGGGTGCCTATAAATAACCAGTTTTTGTCCGAGGGCCGATGACTTCCGGTTTGCCCGTCTCTTCGGGGTGAAGTAACCTTAGCCAATCGTCGGGGCAGGCCGGGCTTTGGAGCTACCATGCGTACTGTGCTCGCACTCGCGTGTGCGGCTGTCCTCGGGGCCATCCTTTGGAGTGCAGCCCCGGTCGTCTGGGGGCGCTCGCCGCGTGCGGCAGCGATCTACGAACCCAATCCCGATCACCTCTGGAACCGGCTGCACGCCAAGATCTTCGTCCGCGACGACCTTCCTGACACACAGCGCTTACCCGATGCGCTCGATCCGCCCCTGTGGTACCACACGCAATATCTGCTATCGAATCCTTCCCACAAACAAGCCGTGCGCATTCTCGATGAATTCCTGCAAACGCACGCGGAGAACTTGACTGGCGATCCGCTCAAGCGCGCTATTTTGCAGCGCGACTTGTGGGCGGTTTTTGACTGGGCGGTCGCGCGCCATCCCGAGCATGTGCGAGATCCGGCCTACGAAGAGGAGAGGCGGGAACTGCGGACCCGACTCGCGGAGGTGCTGCGACGGATCGCACTCAGCCCGGAGGAACTAGCGGCCCTACCCGACAATTACGCGCAAGCGGTCAGTTCGGGCGAATTTGGGCGGAATTACGATCCCGCGCATCGGGAGCGCGCGTTTCTGCCTCCGGACCTGTTTGAGGCGCAGGGACCCTGGGTGGAACTCGAGGACCCCGGCAATCCGGAACCGGTCGCTTTCCAGCACTTCTCGGACCATTCCGCACGATCCAGTTTCCTGGTATTTCTCCGGCTGCCCGGAGGACGAAAAGCGGCTTTCGATTATCTGCAGGCTCTGTGGAGCTTTCCGGGGCCTTGGGTTCTGTCTCCGGCCGATGCCAATCACCCGCAGGTGGTGAATCCGGATGTGCCGCAGTTCCCAACGGGTACCGAGGTCGCGCTGGTCCGCCAACTCACGCTGTTCGACAACCAGGGCAGGCTGGTCAACTCGCCGATCACCGAAAGCCTGCAGATACGCGTATATCGGGAAATCCGCAAAAGCGACCACCCCCCGGCCGGCCTCGACGGGGCCATTGCGGAGAGCGGACAGGATTTTTACGACATCGAGCTGAGCCGCCCGCAATTGTTCGCAGGGAAGGCCGGAGGACTACGGGCCCTCCAGCCTGGCGAAAAGGATTTTACAAAGTTCGGCGCTTTTGGACCCGATGGAGGGCGCCCAGGACAGTACTTGACCCTCGACAACTACTCCCCAGTTCTGAAGCAATGCGTCTTCTGTCATCAGGGCGCTGGAATCCATTCGCTGAACAGCCGCGTCAAATTGCTGAAACCGCATGTGCTCCAGAAGGACCGGCACTCAGAATCCTTAGGTCCGCATTGGTGGCAGGACGCAAGAACACTCTCCTGGAAACAGAGCCACGACGACTGGGCCGCGCTGACCGCCTACTGGAAGGCGAGCGGCGGGTCGCACTGAGTCGGGCTGGCCGCATGCTTCAATCTGGCCTAGGCGATTTCGAGGTTTGCCCGTTCCCGCCACAACGAAAAGCCGCGATGCAAATGGTATGCGTCCAGTCCTCAGCGAGGCTCGCCGCTAAACGATGGTTGGCGATAAATCGCCATTGGCTTGTTAGGAGATGAGTTCTACTGTTCCTGGTTGGAGACTTCCTGGATTTCGGGCGTTTGGTCGGTCTGTTCCGGCTGCTCCCCGGCCAGCATCTTGGATTCACGCCAGTCGGTGTAGCGGTCGGACACCATAATGTGGAACACCCACTGCCGGCGCTCTTCCTCGGGTTCAATCAAGCCCAGGTCTTTCAGCGGCAGCAGATACTGCTCCATCCACTTGACCTGCTGGCGAGTCATGCCCCGGCGCTGAATGTCGACCGTGATGCCGGCCAGATGTGAGGATGCCAGATCGCCTTCGGCGGGAGCGGCATTGCGGTTGTGACGGCGAAGCTTTTTCTGCACTTTCACCGTGCGTACCGCCGAATTCACCTGGATCTGCTGGTGGAATTCCTTGTAATAATCTTCGCTCAGGTCATTGACGAAGTCGCGCGTCCAGGGACGGCAGTAGCGGCGGTCGGGATCGAGCCGCGGGTCGAAACGCAGCGTCGTACCGGGCACAATGGGAACCAGGTCTTCGCTGGCCTTGAGTTGTTCGAGCTGGTCATCATCCTGAATGCGCGGCAGGTCAAGCCGGTCAATCTCTTCGTTCTGGCGCAGCAGCGATTCGCGCGACGGCCGGAACAGCGGGTTCCACGCCAACCGGCGAACGCGGGCGCGGCGGGCCGTGCTGCGGTGCGTGTGCCGCGGAGGCACGTATCCGTGCAGCCCAAAAGCCGAAACCGACAGGACAGCCGTCAGCAGAAATACCGTCAGAACCGTTCGCTGTAGCGTCGTATTCACGAAGTAGCGTGACTCCTGAAACCCGCCCAGGCGCCTGAGCAGGGCATTAGTGTAAAGCACAGCCGCAACAACCAAGTGTCAAAATTGCTTGCACCGGGGTTACCACGGAGTAGCCCCAAAACTGGTTACTGCTGGTTACCTTGGGACGGCATGTGCCGCGCCCTGCCTAGGATGGAGCAACTGGCGGGCCGCTCCTGAAGCGCGTTTCCATGCACTTGCAGCACAGAGACAGCACAGCGAACAGAATCTCAGGGAAATGAATTTCCCTTCCCATGACAATCGTTGTCATCGCAGGAGGCCCGTCTGTGTCAGGCCAAATCATCGGCCTGCATACGTGACCTTTGGGCTAAAGCTACGGTTATGCGAACGCCTTCCCCTATGGCGGAAGCCGTGCCTCCCGCTCGGGCGATCCAACCCCTCACCGGGAAAACTTCACTTGCGGAACAAATCGCCGATGGCTTGTTTCATGACATCGCCGCCGACCTCTGCGATCGACCGCGTCAGGGGAATATCCTTGGGGCAGACTTCAACGCAGTTCTGAGCGTAGCCGCATTCCTGGATGCCGCCATCGCCCATGAGTGCGGCCAGGCGCTCGCGCTTCAGCGCCGCGCCGGTGGGATGGGTATTGAACAGACGCACCTGAGAGATGGTGGCCGCACCCACGAAGCCCGTGCTTTCGTTGAATTGCGGGCAGGCCTCCATGCAGCAACAGCAGGAAATGCAGCGCGACAGCGGGTAGGCTTCTTCCTGGTCCTCCGTGGTCATGCGTGGGCCCGAGCCCAGATCGTAGGTGCCATCGATCGGGACCCAAGCCTTCACCTGTTTCAGGTTCTCGAACAACACGCTGCGGTCCACCGCCAGATCACGGATGACGGGGAACTTGGAGAAAGGTTCCAACCGGATGGGCTGGTCCAGGTTGTCCACCAGGGCGGAGCAGGCCATGCGCGCCCGCCCGTTGATGAGCATGGCGCACGAGCCGCAGACTTCCTCCAGGCAGTTGGAATCGTAGGTGATAGGCGTGGTCGCCTTGCCCGCGCGCGTCACCGGATTGGCGGCGATCTCCATCAGCGAGGAGGTGACGTTCATGCCCGGCTTCCATGCCAGTTCGAATTCCTCCCAATGCGGCTTGGCATCGGGACTGGCTTGCCGTTTGATCTTGAAGAGGACGCTTTTAGGGTTGGCCATGAGAGTCCGTTATGTCGTTCTTTCCCTTATGGATTACGTGTAAATTGTTGAAAGAGAACTTATTTACCCTGCGTGTGCAAAATACTTCATCTTGACAGGCCAGC
>JAIQEU010000021.1 GCA_020073665.1 Terriglobia bacterium | reverse complement strand
CATCCGGGTCAGGTCGATTTTGAGGAAGATCCCCTTCTGCTCGATGCCCCCCTTGACGATTTCCACCCCGTCGAGGTCTTTCCCGGCGCCAAGGTTGGCGATCTGCATCATGATGACCTGCAGGTCGGAAACGAGCTCCCGGAGCCGCTTCTGCCGGGGGTCGGTCAGCGCGCCCCGGATGTCCGCGGCCTGGATGACCATTTCGCGCGAGATCTCCTTCTTCCGTGGCAGGTCGAGGGCATAGATGTCCTCGGTCTTGGGGTTAAAGTTGACCAGGCCCAGGAGCAGGATCTGCGAGCGATCAATGTACTGCTGGGCCCTGACGGCCGGGTCATTTGAAACGGGCACGGCCGAGGACGTCGCCGGATTCATCTGAAGTTGGGAAATCGTAAGGGGAGGCGAGAGAAGCGACCGCCCGATCAGGATCCCGACCGCGACCAGAGCGGCAGCCGCGGCCAGCCGGTACGACCAGCGCGGCAAGAGCGCAAAGAAGCGGACGGCGCGGGCCGCGAGCGGGAGCCGGGCCGGGCCGGCCCCGCCCTCCGCGTCCATCCGCGCCGCGAGCCTCGCCCAATAGCCGTCCCAGAATTCGGGACCCGGGTCGGGCGTCTGTTTTTTGTCCATGACCCGGAGCGTGGCGCCCATGATGGAATACTCGGAGGCGCAGTCCGGGCAGGAACCGAGATGCGTGTCGAAGAGGTTTCTTTCGGCGGGCCGGAGTTCCCCGTAGAGCGCCTCGATCATCAGATCTTTGCATTTACGGCAATTCATCATGGGAGACCTCCATCCCCGGAGCCATGCCCGAAGCGCCGAGCTCTATCTGCAGTTTCCGGACGGCCCGGAACAGGTAGCTCTTGACCGACCCGACGGATAGGTGCAGGACCTCGGCGATTTCCTTGAGCATGAGCTGATCATAGTGGCGGAGGAGGAAGACGGCTTTCTCCTGGGGCGAGACGTTTTCCAGGGCCCGGGCGATCCTGGCCTGGAGCTGGCCCGTTTCGAGGGAGCGGTGGGGGTCCTGGACCGAGGACGATCCCGACAACGGGGCGTCGCTTTTCGTCCGGGCCTCCAGGGCCTCGTCGCCGACGGCCTCCGGAGTCAGCTCCTTTTTCCTCAAGTGGTCGATACAGGCGTTGTAGGTGACTCGATACAGCCAGGAACTGATCTTGGCGTCCTTCTTGAACGTCCCGAACGATCGGAAAACCTTGAGGAAAACCTCCTGGGACACGTCTTCGGCGTCGACCGGGTTGCCGACCATGTCCAGGGCCAGGTAATAGATTCTTCTCTTGTACCGCTCGACGAACTCGCGGAAGGCCGTCTGGTCTCCACTGGACAGTCCGTCGACGAGCGCCTGTTCATCCATAAAGTCCATCTCCGCCTTTCATCTCCTTAGACGGACGGGTCCGCCCGGGGGTTGGCATGATTATTGTACTTTATTAAATCAATCCCCTTCGCGGGATTCCTCGGACATGACTCCGTGGAGGAATAGCGAATCCTCGCTTCGGGGACAGGCGCTCCAAAGCCTGCGAAAGTTGGATCCCACGGACGTAAGTCCGTGGAGCTTCAGTCCCGGCGGGTTTACGGCAGATTGTTTCTGGGTGGCGCAGGGTTTCAGCCCTGCATTGAATGCATTTTTTAAAGAGGGCTTTAGCCCATGAGTTGCATCCGGCGCGAAGTGCTGCATGCGAAAACCCTCGGGACGGTGCGTATCCAGTAACTCCAGCGAACCCAGCTTGCCTTCACCGACGATGCCAGCAATCCTGGCCAGCGTGAGCTCGAGTTTTTCCGGTTCTGGCGAAGGTGGAAGGAAGAGCCCGCTCTGGGCCGCGCGTGGCCGCACCGGCTCCGCCGCCAGCTGAATTTTAACGATTGGCGCGCCCGGCGGATGCGCTTTCAGATCGAGCTGCAGCAGCTTGAGAAAGACTTTGGCATCGAGCAGCGGGACCGGCAGCCGCAGCGTGCGCTGAAACCAGCGGCTGTTGGGACGCTCGTCCTCGGCCGCGCGCGTGTCCAGTTCTTCGCGATACCCGTTCTCCAATTCCAACCGCAACCGCAGCTCCTGCGTCGCCAGTGCGCGCGCCGCCAAGCGAGCGCAAAGTTGCTCCAGCAACCGGCCCAGCAAGAATGCCAACGGTTCCAGCAGCACCAGCGGGTACTCCAGTTCAATCGCCTCTTCAAACCCAAGGGGCGGCTCGACCGGAACCAGCGTGCGAGACGTAGCGCCGCGCGCCAGTTGCTGCAGATGCACACCCTCCTGCCCCAGGCGCTCGCTGAGCGCAACCTCCGGCAGGGCGGCCAGAGCGCGCAGGTTGCGCACGCCCCAGCGGTCGAAGGTTTCGAGCAAGCCTGCTGCTTCCATCGAACTGCCAGCCCACAGCACGGGCAATGGCAGGCTGCCCAGTTGCTCGGCTTCCCGCCCGGATGGAATGACGGTCACCCCGGAAAACCCGCGCGCCGCGAGCACGGCGGTATCAGGATTAAACGCCACCGCCACATTTGCTTCCAGGCCCAGGTCCCAGGCCCGGCGCGCGATCTCCCGCGCGATCCTTGGCAATGAACCAAAAAGCGGCTCCAGGCCAGCGAGATCAAGCAGGATGGTGTCGCAGCCTGCGTCTTCCACCCGCGGCGAAAAAGACTGCGCACAATCCAGCAGCGCGGCGTGAGCGGCATCCTCTTGCAGCAGCGAGCGGGCACGCAGCGCCAGGTCGGTGCAAGCTTCAACCTGCAACCGGGACATCCCCGGCTCGATTCCGGCCCGGCGGGCTTTTTCGTTTGCGGCAAGAACTTTCTGTAAAGGCGCTTTACCCTCGAGCACTGCAACCGCCTGCGAACGCAACTCCGGCTCTGACCGCAGCAGCGCCTCTACGGGAAAATCGGGAACGAAGATGCAAGCAAAAGCAGTCATGAGAAAAAAGCTGTCAGCTTTCAGCTATCAGTGCGTAGCGCCGGCGTCTCGCCGGCTGTCGGGAGGGCTGCCCGCAGTATCTGAAGCACGAACTCTCAACCCACAGCGCGGGTGGCAAATCGAGTGGTTGCAGCTCGCACCGGTTTACGCTCCATCCGTGAACGAAGAATTTCCCCTTCCACATGCAATCCATCAAACAGCAGCGCGTGAGCCGGCAAGGTTTTGTTCGTGGCTGAAAGCTGAGAGCTGAAAGCTGACCGCTGTTTTCCAGACTGCAGTTTCACCAGCAGAGCCGCACAGGCCGGCGCAAAGGGACTTTCTGCCACCACCAGCAATACCGTGGGCGTGTTCTCCACCGCACGTTGAAAGCGAAACCACGAGGTCAGCGGAATCCGTCGCGCCGCCCTCAACGGAACATCGCCCAGATCGACGGCCACCATCCCAAAGCCGCCGCTTTGCAACAGCAGATCGGTGACCCGCAACGCTTGCGCCAGAGGATCTTCTTTCTTGCGTTCATGATGTTTTGTTTTCTCCGTGTCACTATGTCTCTGTGGTGAATTTGCCTTTGCCCCGCACCGTACCCAAAGCAGTTTTTCGAAATCCACTCCTGCCGCCGCAGCCGACACCGGATCGAAAGCATCGCTGGTATCTACCAGGGCGCACACTTCCTGCCGTTGGGTAGCGGAAGCCAACGCTGCCAGCAAAACACTGGTGCGTCCCGAAGAAGCTGCCCCGCAAATTTCGGAGAGGCAACCGCGCGGCAGTCCGCCAGTAAGGGTGTCGAGTTCGGCGATCCCGCTGGGAACCATTTCCGGCACCGGCCGCACTGCCATCTGCGCTGCCGGCGTCACGCTGGCAAGCTTGGCTGCTTCCGCGAGGCGCTTTAAAAGCACAGACGCGGGCGTGGAAACAAATGCAACGCCATGGCCCAGCGTCTGGGCACACAGGGAAGACATAAGGGACCTCGGAGTTTTCAGGGAACTCAAGGCCGAAAAGCCTTGCGGCGAAGGCGAGTGTAGTTTCGCTTTTTATTCGCCTAAGGTGTGATTGTGCTACTGGAGAGCCATCCTGTCAAGCGTTCAGTAACTTTTTAAACTATCTGTTTTCAATTACTTGTAAGTAGTTAAATATTATTTAAGTAATCTTTACATTTATTAAAGCTAACCGTAAAGTGACACCTGATGACCTCTGAATCTGCATCTCAATCGCATCCGCCAGTCGGGCATCCTCTGTTTTCGCTGACTGAGGAAGAACTGGATTTGGTGCTGCAATTGGTGCTGACTTCGGGGTCGTTTAAAGACCTGGCGCGCATTTATCAGGTCAGCTATCCCACGATCCGCGTGCGCGTAGACCGGCTGATTCAGCGGGTGCAGCAGATCGTCGGAGGGGCGCCGCCAGATCCGATGATGCAACTGCTGGCCGAACTGGTGGAACGCGGCGAGATCACAGTTTCCGCCGCGCGCTCGCTGCGCGACTTGTATCGCCAGCAGAGAACCGAACCAAAGGAGAGTTTATGACCCAACCATGGTTTGATCCGATCCGTTTTGGCGCGCTGTACGGCGGCATTGGTGGAGGCTTGCTGGGTTCGCTCGGCGGAATTCTAGGAGCGGCCGCGGGCACGCTGGCACCCAAGGGAAAAGGCCGGGGCCTGGTTTTGGGCGCGTTCACACTGATGATATTCGTCGGTGTGGCTCATTTGCTGGTTGGAGCCTACGCCTTGTACACGCGGCAGCCGTATGGCATCTGGTATCCGCTGGTGCTGATCGGAGGGCTGCTGACGATTCTGTTTGCCGCCCTGCGACCAGTGGTACGCAAACGCTATGAAGAAGCCGAACTGCGCAAGATGGATGCTGCCGCCTTCCGCCGCGGGTAAGCGCAAGGCCCGCGCATGCCCACGCACAGCGGGCTTTGTTATAATCACACTCTGCCCGGCGGCGCTATCGTCTAGGGGTTAGGACGGAAGATTCTCAATCTTCAAACCCGGGTTCGATTCCCGGTAGCGCTACCAAATCTCCCGACGAGGCAGGAATTCTATCCGGGTTTACTCGGGCAGCAGTTCGTCGCTGTGGAATCGCCAGATCAGCGTCCCGACAAACACCGCGCAGATCAGCATCAGCACGCGCAAGTACTGGGCGGCGGGCAGGGTCGTATCGCCGAAAAGGGTGCGCAGCAGTCCGAAGCTGGCGCTGCCGGCGCAGAAGCCGAAGTAGGTGCGCTCCTTGGTGCAACGCGCAATTCCGGCCAGCCACAGCAGAATGGACGCCACCGTCAGATACATCATCAAGAGAAGGAAGTCGGCTGTGGTCCCGGAGCGAAGCGAAATGCCAAGCTTGGGAGAGGCAAATCCGCGCAGCGCCAGCAGCAGGAATGCCATCGAATGCACCAGGGCAATCCCGGCGCGCTTGCGGTTTGTGAGTATGGCGAAGTCCGGCATGTTCTGCCTAGTTTAGTACAGGGTAAGGCCCTGCCTGGTAGTGGGTTACATCACATAGAACTGTGACGTCCCTCACAGAAGGCAATGCCGGTCGAAGCCGCGCGGACCAGTTCAGTGGCGGCGTTCCGACTCCTTGAGAATGATTGCGAAGCTGCGGCCGCCGACGCTGAATCCTTGTTCAATTCGTCCGGTGACGGCTACCTTGGCGCCGTTGCTGGGTACGCCGAAGTTCTGGCTGTAAACCCACATCCGGCCGGTGCCGTCATCCACTTCGAACACCCCGGTGCCCAGCGCGCCGAATGAAGTGCTCACCCGGCCGGCGATGGTGACGTCTTTGTTGGTAAATCGCCCGGGGTCACGATTGATGTCGGCAATGCTGGTGTGCGGACAACCCACCAGGCCCAGGCACAACCCAAGCAGCATGAGCGAAAGAATCCGGAAACGCGTTCTCCTCACAAAACCCTCCTGGCGTGAGAATGGTAGAAGACGGATGGCGCGATTCTAGTCCTCACCCGCCAGCTTTCGCCACCACCGCCAGCTTGCCACAACGGTACCACGATGTTTTTGTTTGGATGCCTTGATCAACTCTGGCGATGACAACATTCCGGGGGATATAATCTGCCTAACAAACCCCGAATTTTCAAAATTCCGCTTTAACGAGCACTCATTGCGAGGGACACATGCAGGAAACAGCGCAGCAGTATACCCAGCGCCTGCTGGGTTATGCGGACGGAAAGCAACCCTTGAGCGTGCAGCGAGCCACGCCAAAGAAACTTGCCGCTTTGACCCGGCGCATGGACAAGAAGAAGATGACGCGCCGTCCCCAGCCCGGGAAGTGGTCGGTAGCTGAGATCCTGGCTCATCTCGCTGATGCGGAACTGGTCATCGGCTGGCGCTTGCGTTCGGTCCTGGGCGCCAGCGGAAACCCCGTCCAGGCCTACGATCAGGACGTGTGGGCCCAGACCTTTCAATACAGCCGCCGCGATCCCAAAGCTTCACTCGAGACCTTCCGCGTGCTGCGCGAGAGCAACCTCGCACTGCTGAAAACCGTCCCCAAGAGTCTGTGGGAGAACTATGGCATGCACCAGGAACGGGGAAAAGAGACCGTGGCCCACATCGTCAACATGGTCGCCGGACACGACCTGAACCATCTGCAACAGTTGGAAAAGATCGTGAAAGAAGCCCGCAGAAAGTAGCTGAAAGCCAGATCGTAGATGAACCGTCCTGCGACAGTAGTTGCGGGCTAACGAGCCCGCGCCCGGCGCTTGGCCTTGATCAGCACATCGACCGGGTCCGGCCTCCCATCCCAAAAATCCATCCGGATGCGCCCGTCCGCCATCTGTGTGACCGTCGCCGGAATTGAACTGGCCGTCAGGTACCATCCTTCCGGCAGCACCACCGCGTTCCGCGGACGCCCCAGGCTCCGGTCAAACACCAGTTCGTCTCCCTCCAGCCGGTAGCTCGCCGGCGCAGTATAGGTCTCCGCAATTCGCAAGCGCACCGACTGCCCCGCCTTCTCCGCAGAGAAGGGAATCACCACCACTTGCGCCGCTGCATCAACCGGCTCCCCAGCGTCAAGCTTCGCGACTGCCAGTTCTGCTCCGGTCATTATTTTGGTCGCCAGCTTTTCCCCAGTATCGAGCACGTAGGCCGACGGGTCCGACACTTTGCTGCCCGAGCGCACCACGTTGAAATACTTGTCCACTCCCGGAGTCGACTCGGTGTAGTCGTGATACAGGCTGAAGGCGTGGGTTTCCGGCTGTTGCAGGAAGTAAACAATCTCGCGGTCCTGGTGCGCCCGCTCTGAAAGCCGCTCCTGCTCGGTCTCTCCCTCGAACGGAGCCTCCCAACTCTTCGCCTTGCCCGGAGCCCGTGGCGCGGCGGCAGCGCCCGTCTGCGCGCCCGACTTGGCTTTCACCACCAGCGGCGCTTCTGCCCCGCTGCCATTCATAAAGCTGATGGCAATCCGCCCATCCGGCTCCGCCAGCACCTGCGACGACAGGTTGCACCCGACCAGTTCGTATCCCGCGGGCAGCACCACGCTGTTCCGCGGAATGCTCAGCGACCGGTTGAACACGATCGCGTCGCCCTCGCGGTAGTAACTCTTGGCATCTTTGTAAGTCTTCAGGATCAGCAGCCGCGCCCCACCTTCAGGCGGCACCGGACGCGCCAGCGACACCTTGATGTAGTCCACCGACGCGTCTTCGCCCTTCATCAGCGGGTCTTTCACCGCCTCCGCGCCGCTCACCACTTCAAACCGCAGCGCCTGCCCGGTCATCTGGTCAATCACCGACTCGCCGCTGGCCACGCTGCCCTTGCGGATCGGATTGAAGTAATACTTCGCCCCGGCGGCAGTGGCCGTCACTTCATAGCGAATGGCAAAACTCGCACTCTCCGGCGACAGCAGTTCGTAGCGCGTGTACTCGTCGGTTTCGGTCTGCGCGGGCGCGGCGGGTACTTGTCCGAACGTCGTCCCTGCTGCACATAACACAACGACTAGCCACGCGATCAGCTTGTGCATGCCGCCCCCTCCAGTTGATGCAAAGCACTCTATCATTGCGGCTTGGAAACGTCCGCTTCGGTGAACTGTTGGTGAAATTGCGATCTTACGATAGTTAGCATGCTAGGCCATCCTTGTGAACGTAGGGCCCGGATGATATTTTCACTTGCATGGATTATGGCCCAGATCATGACTTAATCTCGTCGATCGCGCCGGATGTGATGAGGTGCCTTGATCGTTCACAATTCTTCGAGAAATTAGATGACGTGCTTTGCCCGAAGGAAGGTTCAATGCCACGCGAAGGTTGCGGCGGAGACTACAAGGTCTCGGAAGCCATCTTGCGAGCAGCCGGATTCGATTCAACAGAGTTAACGGACATCTTCAACGTGCTCAAATCACGGGGAGGATGTTGTGACTGCGAGGCTCTCTACAACGTGGCCGAGACGAGCAGATTGAAAACTGAGTACTGGCGCGATCGGGCGAAGGGCCTGGAAGTTCAGGCCACGCACCTTCCGCACTCACGACCCGCTCAATGAGCCTAATCCGCTTAATTGCTGCTCGCAAGCAGACGCTTTGATTCCTCCAACAATTCGGGGTAGTTGCTCAAGAACAGTTCCGGAAGGAGGTTTTCAATTGCGTTTTCTAACCACCACAGCGCAACTCGCTCCGGGTGTTCAGCAGTCAGATGCAATGGCTTAGCCGATGCGCTGTAGGAATCAGGGTTGGCCTTGCTCCATTCTGCGTTCGATGTCGCCAGCAACTCAAACAATACAAGCCACGCTGCTTTAGAAAGCGTAATACTGAGGTTTGCTCTTAGATCATTGTTCATTAGGGTCCGTTTTCTCACTGGACAAGGTGATTGGAGTGCGTCACAGGCCGGTTGCGCATTTCTGCGCAGTCATTGTAAGTCATCTGGGCGGAACCGGGGGCAATCCCAATCTTTCTTGCTGACAATCGGCACGCCACGGGCGGGCCAGCCGCGCACTGATGAAAACTTACCCACCCCTTTGCTATAACATCCCCATGCCCCCACCCGCCTACTCCCCCCGGCCCGCGCACCTCAAATGGCTCCTCGATTCTGACCCGGCCATCCGTTGGCAGGTTATGCGGGACCTCACCGATGAAGCCCCCAACACGATTGCCGCCGAGCGGTCGCGCGTCGCAACCGAGGGTTGGGGAGCCCAGCTTCTCGCCCGCCAATCACCTGCCGGCCACTGGGGCGAGGGCCCCCGCGGGTGGAGAGTCGATTTGCCGAACGACGACCGAGGCTTGCTGATTGCCCTCTACAGTCTCACCGTCTTGATGGACCTCGGTCTCGACCCCGCCAGCCAGCAGGCCCGCAGAATGATCGACCGCGTCGACCAGCGGCTGGTGTTCAAGCGGCTCAACCACCGGCCTTACCTTCACGGAGAAACCGAGCCCTGCATCAACGGCAGAATCCTCGGCATCGGCGCGTATTTCAAGCAACCGAACCACGCACTGGCCAAGCAACTCCTGGCCGAGCAACTCGAAGATGGCGGCTGGAACTGCGAAGCCCCCAAAAGCCGGCGCTCTTCGTTCCATACCACCATCTGCGTGCTCGAAGGACTGCTCGAATACGAACGAGCCAAGGGCAAATCGGCCGGGGTGACCAAGTCCGCCACTAAGTCCGTGACTAAGTCCGTCACCCGGGCCCGCAAGCGCGCCGAAAACTATCTGCTCGAGCGCCGCATGTTCCGCTCGCTTCGAACCGGCAAAGTCATCGACAAACGGTGGCTGCGCTTCTCGTTCCCGACGTTTTGGCACTACGACGTCTTGCGCGGACTCGATTATCTGCGGAATGCCGGAATCAAACCTGACCGCCGCGTCCGTGACGCCATCGAAGTCGTGATCGAGCGCCGCCACCAGAACGGACGCTGGCCGCTCAACCTCCTGCATCCCGAATACATTCCCTTGAAGATGGAAACCTCCGTCGCCAGCGCCAGCCGCTGGAACACCCTGCGCACTCTCCGAGTTCTGCGTTGGTGGGATACCTCGGCGTGGTAGTTGTGAGTTGGGCTTGCGGGTGGGCCGCTTCTGCGCAGTCACTGTAACTCACCTGTACGGAACGGGGCACCCACAATCTTCTCCCGGCTTACAATTAGCCCGCCACGGGCGGGCCACCCGCCAACTCCCAGATACGTGCTAAATGATGATCGTCATGCTCAGCCATGAAGAGCAGATGGTCTACCAATCGCATGGATACTTTCAGCCTGGCATGCCAGGCTGTACGCGCAAAGTCGTCAGGCCGGAACCCTGTCAGCAGCTGAACTTGACGTTCGCGGGCTGCACGGAAATCACGAAGGATCGTTTCGATCTGCCCGTCGTTGTGTTTAAGCTCGATATCCTGGTAGGGAGCAGGAGTCAGCGTCTCCACTCCAGCGTGGTATTCCTTCAAGCGGCGCCAGAAGAGGTCCTCTTCATCAAGCAGGTGCCCCGCATTCTCCTGAATCGACCATCTTCCGCCGTGCTTTACGACCAGTTGCTCGCGCGAAAGCCCGTGAACCGCATCCTCCATGCGCGGCGGGGTGCCCCGTACTCTTGCGAGGATGTTGGGATACAGACTCGCGGGAAAATCAAAGTTGAATCTCCGATCCAGCCAGGGCACAACTTCGCTCATGATGCATACCTCCTGAAGCAGGCGCTTACGCCGGCTGGCACTGCTAAGGCTTCTTCTCGCGCAAAGCCTTGGCCTGACCCTCCGCCCGTTCCGCGTCCGCTTGCTTCCCCAGCCCGCGATAGCCCTGTGCCAGCGCCTCAAAAACCTCCGCATTCTTCGGATTCGCCTTCACCAGCGCCTCCAGCTGCGTAACTGCCTCCGCGAAGTTACCCTGAGCGATCTGTGCCTGTGCCACCCCCAGCTGGGCCTCGACGCTGTTCGAGTCCACCAGCGACGCCGCCTCGAACTGATCTTCCGCCGCCTTGGGATCTTTCAGCCCTAAGTAAACTTTTCCCAGCAGCAGACGGGCCGGCAACTGTCCGGGAGTAAGTTTCAGACTGGCTTCGAGCGCATCGCGCGCGCCAGCCAGGTCGCCAATCTTCTCCCGCGCCTGCCCCTCGTAGAACGCGGCCGTCGCGTCATCAGGACGCACCTCGCGCGCACCCTTCAGATACTCCGCAGCTTTTGCGTAGTTGCCAGAATTAAGCTCCAACTCTCCCAGTTGCCGCAATGCCGTAGGAGACTTCGGGTCCAGCTGCAGAACTTTCTCCAGCGCGCCGCGCTCGTCCGCCGGACGGTTGTCGTCCGAAGCGAGCATCGCATTGTGCAGCAGGTTTTGTTCGACGATCTTGTCTTTAGGGTCGGGCAGGGAAGCGCCTGCAGCCACGGTCGCATCTTTAATTTCGGCCAGCGCAGCCTGAGACTTCACCACCGCCGCGTTCTGCGCATCATAGACATTCTTCAGCTCGCCCGGATCAGCGTGCAGATCGTAAAGCTCCGGCCGCGGCGCCTGAATAAACTTGAACCCATCCCCCCGCACCGACCGCAACGGCGCCCACCCAAAACGCAGGGGATAGTCGGTCTGGCCAATGGCCGTAAGGCTCGCCGTTTCTTTGCCGGCGAAATACGGTTTCAGCGATTTGCCGTCCAACTGATCCGGTGCCGCAACCCGCACTAGGTCGAGCACGGTGGGCAGAATGTCGATGGTTCGCACCTGCGCGTCAATCACCTTGCCGGCGGAGTTGTTTCCCGGCAATTTCACCATCAACGGGACGTGGGTAGTGGAGTCATACAGAAAAATTCCGTGGGTATCTTCGTTGTGTTCACCCAATCCCTCCCCGTGGTCTCCCACCACCACCACCACCGAGTTCTCGTACCAGCCCTTCTGCTTCAGGTAGGCAACAAAATTGCCAAGCACTGAGTCGGCGTATGCGATCTCCCCGTCATACAGCCGATCTTTGTATGTCTCGGAGAACGGTGGCGGTGGCTCGTAGGGATCGTGCGGGTCGTAGAGATGTACCCAGACAAAATGTGGGCCTCCCGGATGCGCGCTCAGCCAGGTCTCGGCATGCTGAACCACCTCCGCGCCGCGGCGCTCCACCCGTCCCCAACGTGACTTGGTTTGCGAGTGCTCGGGAAAGTTATCGTAGAAGTCGAATCCCCGATCCAGCCCTGGCGACAAGCTCTTGCTGTCGAGAATCACCGCCCCAATGAAGCCCGCCGTGTGGTAGCCCTTGGCCTTGAGCAACCCGGCCCAGGTGGCATGCGACTCAGCCAGGGGAATGGCAAAATCGGTCACGCCATGCGAACTGGGCAACAGGCCGGTCAGGATGCTGGTATGCGAAGTGTTGGTAATCGGGCTGGGAGTGAACGCCTGCGTGAAGCGTACCCCGTCTTTGGCTACGCTGTCTAGCGCCGACGTCTGGATGTGTTCATCCCCATAGCAGTGAACATGGTCGGCGCGCAGCGTATCGATAGTGATTAGGAAAACGTCGGGCGGCGCTGCCTTCCTGGGCGGAGGTCCGGCCGCGAAACTGGCCGCGCCTAGCGCCAAAAACAGCAAAATTCGGGGGACTCTCATGGCCAATCAGACTAGCATAATCGCGGCCCGACGCTGCCGGCCCCACCCCGCCTCGTGGGATATAATTTTGTTATCCCATGGCTTTCTCCCGGCGGTTCGCATTCCTGCTGATTACAGGTGTTCTGGCGTCCCCATGGCCCGCGGCAGGTGCGCCCAATGCTTCGCCCAACGTGGTGGTCATCACTATCGACACGTTGCGCGCTGACCATCTCGGCTGCTACGGGTACAAGCAGATTCGCACTCCCAATATCGATGCGCTCGCCGCTGATGGAGCGCGCTTCGAACGCGCCTACACTTCCGTGCCGGTCACCCTGCCTTCCCACAGCGTGATCTTCACTGGGACCTATCCCATGTTCAGCGGCATGCACGATTTTGCCGCTAACAAGCTGAGCCCGACCCAGCCCACGCTGGCGTCGGTGCTGAAAGAGCAGGGGTACACCACTGGGGCGGTGATCGCTTCCGCTGTGCTCGACTCGCGTTTTGGACTGAATCACGGCTTCGACTTCTACTACGATCACTTTGATTTCAGCCGACTGCTGGAAACGAATCTCGAACAGATGGAACGTCCCGGCAACGTCGTGGCCGATGTGACCCTCGACTGGCTGGCCCAGAACTACCAGAAGAAATTCTTCCTCTGGATGCACCTGTACGATCCCCACTCTCCCTACCATCCGCCGGCCCCGTACAGCGAGGAGTACAAGGGCCGCCCGTATGACGGGGAAATCGCGTTCGCTGACGCGCAGGTCGGCCGCCTGATTCAATTCCTCAAAGACAAAGGTCTGTACAAGAACACGTTAATCGTGCTCAGCGGAGATCACGGCGAGAGCCTGGGCGAGCACGGCGAACAGACCCACGGCTTTTTCATCTACAACGCGACCCTGCATGTCCCGCTGATCTTCCATCTGCCGGGACAACCCACGTCGCACGCTGTGTCGGAGATCGTTAACCTGGCCGACCTGATGCCCACGATTCTCCAGGTTCTGAAAGTGGATGTCCCGTCGCAGGTCCAGGGCCGTAGCCTGCTGCCGCTTATGATGGCGAAGCCCGGTGAGGCGCGCGGCCTCTACGCTGAAACTTTTCTGCCGCGCCTGCACTTCAACTGGAGCGAACTGCGCGGCGTGGAGACCGAGAACTACCATTTCATCGATGCGCCCAAGCCTGAGCTCTACGATTTGACGAAAGATCCTGGCGAAACTCAAAACCTGTTCGCGGAGAAGAAAGCGGTTGCCGAAGAGATGCGCGCCAAGCTCACCGCCCTCATCCGCCAATACAGCGCCGGGCAGGAACTGGCCCAGAAGACCGGTCTGGATCCGGCCCTGATGGAGCGTTTGAAATCCCTGGGATATGCTGGTTTTTCCGGCGGCGGCAGCCCCACCATCACCGACCGTGCGCTGCCTGATCCCAAAGATCGCGTCCAGGTCTACGAGTTGGTTTCCGCCGCGATGGACGAGAGTCAGCACGGCGAGTACGCCGATTCCACCGATAAACTCACCGCCGCGCTCAAAAGCGATCCTGACTCCATCCCCGTGCATTATCTGTTGGGGCTGAATTATTACCGGACGCAGGAATTTCCCAAGGCGGTCGAGCAATTTCAGAAAGTGTTGCAACTGAGCCCGGATTACACCTTGGCCGTGTTTTATCTGGGGCTGTCCTGCGCTCGGGTCGGCGATTTTGATCAAGCCATTACCACTCTGAAACGGGCTCTGGAACTGGATTCCAGCAACTTTGCCGCGGCCTATAACCTGGGCGCTGCCTACGCGAAGAAGCAGATGTTCCCCGAGAGTGTGGCAGCCTTTCGTCAGGCCATCGCCATCAATCCTGAGTACGTAGACGGCCAGCGCGCCTTGGGTGAAATGTTGTTGTACCAGGGCCAGGTGGACGAGGCGCTGATTCACCTGCGGCAGGCCGCCCAGTTGGCGCCGGAGAATCCCGGCATGCACATGGCGTTGGCCAAGGCGCTGACGGCCAAGGGACTGAACGAAGAAGCCCAGGAAGAGATGCGTAAAGCACAGCAGGCGCGTCCGCAGTAAGCAGCATAACGAGGTGACGGTACGAATTTCTCCATGAAATCAGTTGTGCTGTTCGCGTGTATGAGCGCACTTTGCGCCGGCGCCCTGGCCGCGAACCCCGCGCCGGTGCGGCGTCCAGCGCCACCCAATGTCATTCTGATAACCCTCGATACAGTCCGTGCCGATCACGTGGGCTGCTACGGCGCCACGGATATCCAAACCCCCACTCTGGACGCTCTGGCCCACGACGGCATCGTCTTTGACCGGGCCATCTCGCAGGTCCCCCTGACCTGGCCTTCGCACGCCGTCATCCTGACAGGGACTTATCCCTTCCAAAACGGAGTGCAGGACTTCACCGGTGCGCCCCTCGAACCCCGCTTCCGTTCGGTGGCCCAGGCGTTTAAGCAACACGGCTACAGTACCGGGGCGGTGGTGAGTTCATTCGTGCTCGACAAGAGTTGGGGACTGGCCCGCGGTTTCGATTTCTATGACGACGCATTCTCGCCGGAACAATTCGAGAGTCGGGACTTGGGCCTGGTGGAGCGTAAAGCCGGCGAGAGCGTCACCCGCGCCATCGACTGGATGAAGAAGAACCCGCGCCGGCCGTTCTTCTTCTGGCTGCACTTGTACGATCCGCACAGCTCCTATGATCCACCAGAGCCGTTTCATACCCAGTATCAGGGACACCTCTATGACGGAGAAATCGCCTATGCTGACCGCGAACTGGGACGCTTCATGGGCTGGCTTAAGAGCAACCGCCTCTACGACCGCAGCCTGATCGTCTTTCTCAGCGATCATGGCGAATCCCTCGGGGAACACGGCGAGAAGGAGCATGGTTTTTTCATCTACAACTCCACGGTACAAGTTCCGCTGATCGTGAAACCACCCGCCGGAAGCCGTCTTCGGCCCGGGCACGTCGCCCGGCCGGTTGAAACTGCAGCCGTTGCCCCAACGCTGCTCGCGCTGGCTGGATTGAAGGATCCGATTACCCGGCAGTTCCATTCCCCTGGCTTGTTCGGAGATGCCGCCGAGAAAGAGGACGCAGCCTACAGCGAGACCTTTTACACCTTCAGTTCGTATGGCTGGAGCCCGCTGCACGCCATCGAGACCAGTCGCTATCACTACATCGAAGCTCCTCAGCCAGAACTATACGACCTGACTACCGATCCCAAAGAAGAGACCAACCTGGTTGCGCAGCAAACCGCCACGGTCGCTGTGCTTAAAGACAAGCTGCAGCAACTGATGAAGGTTGATCCTTTCAAGCCGTCTGCCACCGGCACAACCACCATGAGTCCTGACGCGCTCGACAAACTGCGCGCGTTGGGTTACGTCGCGTACCGCTCGCCGGTTTCTGCCGATGCCTTGGCCGCAGGCTTGCCCGATCCCAAGACCAAACTGTGGGAATTCAATACTGTGTTGGCGGCTACTGACGCCCTCCACGCCGGTGACATTCCCACCGGCCAGGCCCTGCTGGCGCAGGTTTCTGAAAAAGACGCGCGGATGTACATCGTTCCGTTCCTGCTTGCCGAAGCTGCCCTGGGCGTGCAGAAGTGGGACGAGGCCGCCACCGAATTCCGCAAGGCATTGGCCCTAAATCCCAATTTCGATCAGGCCATGACCGGCCTGGCGCGCGCTCTGATGTACGGGGAAAATCTCGAAGAAGCAAGAACGTGGGCAAACAAAGCCCTGGAGCTCAATCCCCAGAACTACCGCGCCTGGTATGAGCTTGGCTACATCGACGCCAAGAAGGGAGACCCGAAAACGGCCATCGCCGACTACCAGAAGGCGATCACCATCCAGCCAGACTTCGCCCCTCTGCGCCGCGATCTGGGAATGATCTACTTCCAGGAACAGAACTTCGCGGAGGCGGCCAAGCAACTGGGTAAGGCCATCGAGTTGGGTGTGGACGAGTCCAGGCTCCACAACTTCCTTGGCATCTCCTACAGCCGCACCGGCCAACTCCAGAAAGCAGTCGCATCCTATCAGCGGGCGTTGAAACTCGAGCCCAACCGTGCTGAAATCCACCTGAACCTTGCCTACGCCTATCAACGCTTGAATCAGGGGGCCGAAGCGCAGAAGGAGTACGCGGAAGCCTGCCGGTTGGAAGAGAAGTATTGCGAGTACGTGCCCGGTCGGCAGTAGTTAGCGTTACCGCTCCGGCGAGGATGCCGCCGCCGCCCCGCCACCGAGTTTGCCGATCAATTCCTTGGCGTGAGCGGCCAGAGGGTCTCCTGGAAAGCTCTTCACAAAAACCTTGAGTTCTGAAACCGCCTCGTCAGTGCGCTGCTGCTGCAAGTAAAGATTCACCAGGGCCAAGTGTGCCTTCGCCATCATCGGGTCGAGTTCGAGACACTTATGGAGTGCCGCCTCAGCCTTTCCCAGCGCTCCTAAACGGGCGTAGATCGAGCCTTGCAGGAAGTGCCCAAACGCCGAGTCGGGCTGCCGGCTCAATCCCTGATCCACCCAGTGCTGTGCGTCCTCGTAGTTCTTGCTGAGCAGGTGCAAATTACCCATATTGAAGTACGCCTGCGCATCGCTGGGGTTGATCTTAAGGACTGTTTCAAATTGTTCTTGGGCCTCGGCGAACTTGGATGCGCTCATGTAGTCCGAACCCAGGTTGTTACGCGCCGCATAAAAATCGGGGTGCAGGTGGAGTGCCTTCTCGTAATGTTCGATAGCCTGCGCAGCTTTGCCCTCCTGGTCGGACTTTACTCCCTTGTCGTATTCCTTCAGCGCGGCCTTGGGAATTGCTTTCGTGTATTCGGAGGAGTTCGTGAGATTCGGGTTGCCACCCGTGACCGAGGAGGAGGGCTTCGGCTTTTCATCTGGCTTGGGTGTTAGATAAATATTCACCAGCCGCATCGGAGCAGAATCCGGGTCGACTACCACCTGCTCGTTGACCGGTTGATATTCCCTTTCGTTGATGACGATGTGATAGATGTTTCCGGGCAGCTGGTTAAAAGTGAAATGTCCTTCCCCATCGGTATAAACCGATCCCACCACCGCGCCGCGTCCCTCCAACGAGACCAGGACGGGACTCGGCAGAAAATTTCCCGGGACGACCAGGATCTGGCCAATCACGCTGCCGCCGCTGGCCTGTGGGTAAGCCGCAGCACACCAGAGGGTCATCAGACAAAGCAGCAGCGAGGGAGAGAGGAACCAGGCGAGGGAGTAACGATGCATAGCAACACCAAAACGGGGTCTGTTCCCTTCCTGCAGGGAGCAGACCCCGATGAGCACGCAGCCAGACCTAGAACGACACCTTCAATCCGAGCTGCAACTGCCGAGGGTTGAATACTCCGCCGGCTTGACCAAAGCTGCTGGAGTTGGTTCGGTAGTTAGTTGCACCACCTGCGCCGGGCAGTTGGAAGTTCGTGTGGTTGAGGACATTGAATGCCTCAGCACGGAACTGGGCGCTGAACCGCTCTGTAATCTTGATGTTCTTGAACAGAGAGGCCTCATAGGAAACAAAGCTGGGACCGACAAAGGTGTTGCGGCCCTCGTTTCCCACGCAAGCCAGGCAGGGAGAGGTGAAGAAGCCGTTGGCGCTGGCGCCACCGGTACCGTTGAATTTGAAACCGCTGCCCCAGCCATTAGCCCACTGATCATGGCTCGGACTGAAGTTGTTGGCAGCTACGTTGGGCCGGTCGTTGCGAACGCCGTCCAGGTTGAAATCGCCACCCGTGTTGAAGCAATTATGGGCGTCGATATCAGCCTGCGAGCAGGCGCCGCCAGAGCCGTTCACAATTGTGCCCGAGGGATCCCCGCCGTTGGTGAAGGTCCAGGGTTCCCAGTGGGCTCCGGACTGCCAGGAGATAATCCCGTTGTACTGCCAGCCGCCCAGGATGTGTCCGATCACACCTTCCTGGTTCTTGTACCAGGGTAACTCCCACACATAATTCGCCACCAGGCGTTGGCGGACGTCGAAGATGGAGTTGCCGCGGTCCAGGCCGGGCAGAGTTGCGTCGGTGGTGTAGCCTTCGCCGCCGCCCGCGCCGTTCGAACTGGTGGAGCCGCTATGCCAGGTCGACCCCCCGTCAATGGCATGGCTCCAAGTATAGTTCACGTTGAAGGTAATGCCGTGGCTGGCCTGCTTGCGCAGCGAGAGCTGCAACGCGTTGTAGTTGGAGTTGACTACGTTTTCCCAAACCCGCAGCGTGCCGAAGTTGGGATTCAAACGTCCGGCTGGATCTAGAGTCGAATCTACGCGGCTGCAAACCCGCCTTCCGAAGTTATCCGTGGCGCACAGCCCTTGGGGCAGCCGTTCACCCGGCTGCCGGTTCACGTTTTCCGCCCGGAACAGTTTGTGAGCCGTCGTCCCTACGTAATTGGCTTCCACTACTAACTTGGGCATGATCTCCCGCTGAATGCCGAGGAAGTAGTTGTAAACGTAAGGATCTTTAATGCCAGTCGGGAAGACGATACCCGTCAGGATCGCGAGGTTGGGGTTGTTCGCGTCCCAGCCGGTAAGGTTTCCGACGGCCTGAGCACCTGTACCCTGGTTGGGATTGGTTGGGCCTCCAAGGTAGGTGGGAGGTGTCACCAGATCCGGAGTACAGGTGTTGCCCACGGTGCAGGGACCGGTGTATGGGCCGTAAATCACTGTGTTTACGTCCCCACTTAGGAAGTTAGTTGCGCTGTTGAAGGAATAATACGGCAGATTCCAACGCGAGTTGGAGAGCGGATTGTAGAGCGTACCTTCGTACGATACGCCGAAGCCGCCACGGAGAGATGTTTTGGCATCGCCAAACACATCCCATGCGAACCCGACACGAGGCCCGAAGTTGTTATGGTCGCCGGCACCCAGCGAGCTGGCCGTAGCGAAACCGCCCGGTCCGCAGGGGGATGTGCCCGAAGGAACAGCCGAGGGAGCCAGTTGCGCCACTCCAATTGAAGCAGTGGAAGTGCAGTCGTAGGTAGTGCCCCCGATGGTGCCGCTGGACCCACCTGGAACGCTGGCCTGCTGAATCTGCCCGTTGCCCGTCACCAGGCTGTCCAGGAAGTTGTTGCCTGGTCCCTTGATAAACGTGGTGACTAGGTTGTTGAGTTCATTGTGACGTTTAAACAGGTCGTAGCGCATGCCCAGGTTCAGCGTCAGGTTGCGGCTGACCTTCCAGTCATCCTGGAAATAGGCTCCCATTTCCAGGTTGCGCCAGTGACGGAAATTGCTGGCCAGGCGCCCCGGTTGCCCACTGAGAATCCCCGGATCCACGCCGGCAGATTGGGTGTACGGAGCATCAGCGGCAAAGTACACCGGGTCGAAGAAGTAATACGACGGCCGCGCTACATTGAATTCGCTGTTTTCGATATTCCGGCGAAAATCCACACCCACCTTCATGTTGTGTTTTCCATGCGAGATGGAGACCATGTCCGAATAGGTGTAGATGTTCTCGTGGAAGACTTGCGGGTATCCGGAATAAGAACCGAATCCCATGGAGCCGTCATCAAAACGGATGTCCGGAACTCCCGGGAGCGCCGTGGACACATCACCCGTGATGTTCAGCGCATAGCCCGCGCGGAACTCGTTCAGAATTGACGGGCTGAAGGTGTGGATAAAACTGATCTGCCCGTTTGGACTCTTGGCGAGGGCGGGATTCAGGAACCCTGGCCCCCGACCGTTGCTATTGGAAACAGTGTTCGGGAAGCCGAACATGTCGGTCAGGCGATTCCAGTTGAGCTGGAAGAGCAGCCGGTCCTTCGAAGTCGGATTGTAGTCAATACGTGCCGAAGTTTCCCAGCCATTGAACAGGTTGCCCTCCCCGGTGTAGGTCTGGTTCTGGGAGCCGTTGAGGGCGATTGTGTTTATCTCTAGAGCCTTCGTCCGGTCAAACACGACCGGCTGTAACGTGAGAGGGGTGAGGCAGTTAGCTGCTGTTGCGTTTGCCTGGTCTTGGGGAGTCACTCCTAGAACAGCCTGCATCCGGGATGCAAACAGGGGACCGTTCACGAAATTATTGGTCGAATTGGGAGTATCCGCACACAGGTAGTTCGTAAGATCGGAACCCAAAAATACCGCATCCGAAATTTTGCCAGCGGTCGGCGCAAAGTTGCTATACAGCAAGGCGGCGGTAGAATTTGGCAGAGCACTGATCACCGCGTCGCGCCAATCTTTCGATTCCGCCTGCACCGTGGTCGGTGGAGCGGATTCCCGGAAGTGGTCCCCCTGGTAGGACAGGAAGAAGAACAGCTTGTCCTTAATGATTGGGCCACCAAACGTTCCGCCGAACTGATTGAAACGCAACGCTTGCCGCGGCGTGTTGGACTGATTCAGGAAGAAATTGTTGGCGTCGAACACGTCGTTGCGGTTGAATTCCCACGCACTTCCGTGGAAGCTGTTGGTGCCGCTCTTGGTGACCAGGTTGGTCACCGAACCGGCGCTGTTGCCGTATTGCGCCGACATATTCAGCGTCAGTTCCTGGAATTCCTGCACCGTATCCTCGACGGGCTGCGTAATTACGCCGCCGCTCAGACCCTTGTTCGAAGAGCCGTTGATCAGGAAGCCATTGAAGTTTTCGCGCAGGCCGTTGACCACCGTGTTGGCGCCGTTCTCCGAAACTACGCCGCGGACGTTGACCGCGCCTGGCGACAACTGGATCAGGTCATAAATATTACGGCCGTTGAGGGGCAGGTTGGCCACTTCCGTTGCCCCCACGGTACTGGCGAGCTTGGAATCTTCGGTGTTGACCTCCGCCACTTGGCCGCTTACTTCCACTATTTCTCTGGCTTCGCCCAGTTGCATTTTGAAGTCGGTGTGCAAGGTGGAGCCGGCATTCAGGGTCAGGTTGGTGCTGGTGGCTGTCTTAAATCCTGCGGCTTCCGCCGTGATCTTGTACGTACCGACGGGCAGTTCCTTGGCGGCGAACAATCCGGATTGGTTGGTAGTGGCGGAAACTGAAAAATTGGTCGCGAGGTTGGTTACCGTGACCTTGGCATTGGTGATGGCCGCCCCAGACGGGTCGGTCACACTGCCGGTGAACTGGCCATTCTGGACCTGCGCTACCGCGCCCAGCGCCAGCACCAGCAACGACAACAACACGAGGCAGAACTGCAGCTTCTTCATCCAGCTACCCTCTCGAACTGTGGGATGTGTTCAACCGAAGTGCGTGCAAACGGATCTTGCTGTAAAGCTCACGCCAGCATGTGACCGGCATCATATAGCTATGTGAAGTGCGCAACATTTTGCGCCCCCTCTACCAGCCTGTCAAGCGACAATATCGTGGCCACAGGCGCACGTAGTCCTCCAAAGTATCTGCGTAATCAGGTCAATGGCTTAGGAGCGATGGAGCATTTGCTCCTATGACGAACCGTAGACCCGCGAGAGCAAGGTTCCCGAATTTGGAAGATTGTCACACCCGAAGGTGCTCTGGGTCACAACTGTGTTGTGATAAGTGGTTTCGCATCAGTGCCCTGCGGTGGCAGGGTGTTTCCCGGAAATCGCCCGGGGACTGGCGTGCCGGGCCACTACCCCTCGCCCCTCCTCGATCACCAGTTCCTGGTCGGCGGCTTCGGCCGCTACCGTGTCCACTTTCCCCGAGGGCCACCGCACCACCACCGCATCGACCACCGTGGCCTTTCCCAGGCCGAAGTGCAACCGAGGGTCGCACGCGGTCTCGAAACTGCTGTTGGCCCGCATTTCCAACTTTTGGGTCAGGCCGCCGGCCTTGACCTCCACCCGCGCCCCGAAGCCATCGCGGTTGGAGCGGTTTCCCACCGCCTTGATGCGCAGCCAGTGCCCGCCCTTGACCGCCGTGTTCCGCAACAGCACCGGAGAGCCATCCAGAACGCTGATCAGCAAGTCCTGGCTGCCACGGTTCCAGAAATCGGCGCTGGCGGCGGCTCGCGCCACGTATCGGCGGGTCAGCGCGGCCCCCGACCTGGTGCCAATCTCCTCGAATTTTCCCTGCTGCAGGTTGTGGAAGAGCAATGGCCGTTGCGCGTAGGTTACGCCGAACGAATGCTGGTCCACTTGCGGGTTCACGTGGCCATCGGCGACGAAGATATCTTTCCAGCCATCGTTGTCGAAATCGAGAAACTTCACCCCGAAACCCAGGAACGGGATGCTGATTGGGCCGAATCCAGCGGGGCCGGCCATGTCAGTGAACTGGCCGTCATGATCGTTGTGGTAGAGATTGTTAGCGTCATCGGAGAAATTTGTTTTGACGATGTCCGGGGAGCCGTCATTATCGTAGTCAGCCGAATCGATCCCCATACCGGCCTGCTCCCGCCCGTCGGAACTGTAGGCCACCCCGGCCTCGGCGCCGGATTCGGTGAATCCGCCCTTGCAGTCATTGTGATACAGCAGGCTGGGGGAGGAATCATTGGCCACGTAAAGATCCAGGCAGCCGTCCTGGTCATAGTCCAGCCACAGCACGCCCAGGCCGTAATATCCACCGGGATCGATGTTCAGTTTTTCGGTGACATCGGTGAAGGTGCCGTCCCCGTTATTGTGGTAGAGGCGGTCGCGTCCTCCCTTCAACCCGCGCGGACCGCAGGAAACGGGAATCCCGCGGTACTGGCAGAAAGGGCCTTTGCCGAATTCCGGCAGGTGGTCGAGGTCGAGATCGACGTAGTTGGCTACGTACAAATCCAGGTAGCCGTCATTGTCATAGTCGCCAAATGCCGCGCTCGTCCCCCATCTCCCCGTATTGCCTACGCCCGCCTTCCCGGTGACATCGGTGAATGTGCCGTCGTGATTGTTGTGATAGAGCACGCCGCCGTCGAGGTAAGTAACGTAAAGATCTTCCCAGCCATCGTTGTCATAGTCGCCCACGGCCGCGCCGAATCCCCAGCCACAGTGCGTGAGCCCCGATTTGGCGGTTACGTCGGTGAACGTGCCGTCCTTGTTATTGTGAAAAAGCTTGCCGGGATGACATTTGCCGGTGCGCAGGTCCTCCAGCGTAGATCCATTGACCAGGTAGATATCCATCCAGCCGTCGTTGTCGTAATCGAAGACGGCGACGCCGCCACACATCGAGTCCATGATATAGCGCTTGTCGCTGCTGCCGCAGGTGAGGTGGAAGTCGATGCCCGAAGCCCGGGTCACGTCCGCGAACAATGTGCCGGACGCGGCCGTCGGTTTCTTCCCCTGCGCAGTTGCCGCCACGGCGGCCAGGCAGGCAATGGCCACCACCAGGCGCAGGGAGGATCGGAGGAGATTTGTCACTGGTTTCGGCCGGTGGCCATGCCTCCCGTTTGCGGCTGCAATTTCTTTAGCTCCGCAAATCGCTGCCACTCCTGTTTCGCTTCCGCCGCTTTGCCGGTTTTTTCCAAAGCGCGCGCTAACTGGTAGTGCGGGCTGGGGTCCGTAGGCTTCAGTTCAATCGCTCGCTGCAGCGCCGTAATCGCGGCGGGCGTGTCGCCGCCCAGAAGCAGGGCTTTGCCCAGATCGTAAGCCGCATTCGGGTTCTGCGGGTCGAGTTCTGTCGCTTTCTGCAAATCGACGATCGCGGATTTCCAGTCGCCCGTCTCCAGCAGACAGTGTCCGAGTTGGTACAAGACCGAGGCATTGCCGGGCGAGCGGACTACTTCCTTCTCATATTCTGCGATGGCTTCCGGGTTGCGGCCCAGGCTGGCATAGGCAAAGCCCAGATGATAGTGCCCCAGCGGTGTGTTGGGATCGAGGCGCAACGCGGCCTGAAATTGTCCCACTGCCTGAAGGGTGCGGTTGGTGTTCTGATAAGCGCGCCCCAGCAGGACGTGGGTGATTGCGTCTGAGGCGTCGTGTTTTATGGCTGCTTCTAATTCGTCCGCAGCCGGGGAATCCTGGTCTTGCGCCAGCAGTACCAGCGCAAGGTCGTAGTGAATTGCGAATCCGCTCCGGCCCAGCTTCTCGGCCCGCCGCAGCGTCTCCAGCGCTTCGGCGTTGCGCCCGGACTTGAAATACACCAGCCCCAGCCAATGCTGCAGTTCCGCATCCCGTGGCCAACGGCCCGTGGCCTCTCGTCCCAACTGTTCCGCTTCTGCCAGTTGACCGGCTTGCAGATAGCTGAGCAACAATCCCCGGTTGGCTTCCAGGCTTTGCGGGGCAAGTTCCCGGGCCCGCTGGAAATCTCTCACCGCCTGGGGAAACCGTCCCGCATCGAGCGCGGCCTGGCCCTGGCGCATTAGATTCTGCACTTCCGCCGGCGGCGACTGGGCAGTTGCCATCAGGCATAGGCCCGAGCCAAGCAGCCAGGCGAAAACCAAACCTCTGGCCAGATGCAAGCCTCCCCGCGCAGACAAAGCCGCACCGTGGCGCGCGAGCAATCGTGGCTTGCCGGAAAGCATGAGAGGAATCTCATCCGCATCCTAAACGGTCTCGGAAGCAGGGCGCAATGACGGGCGGTTGCTGAAACCGAGCAATAGGAAAACCTTACCCGGCAAAATCTTCCGCTTCCTGGCCGCTGCACACCGCCGGACGATGCCCTCCAATGCCGGGAACTTTGTGCGGGTCTTCTGTAACCTCATACTTCGCGCGCAGTTTGCGCTCTTCGCAGTTCCAGATGGACATGGCCTTATGTCGATCCTGACTGAACTATTCGCCCTAAAGTCCGGCCCCACACTTGCCGTTAACTCAGTTGGCCGGTGCCGTGGGCCCATCCACATTGAAGGCACCTTCCGGAGAAACCTCGATGACCATCAACTCACTCTCAACCAGCAACCTGCACAACCATCTCAACCAGCTCCGCCAGACCGATTTGAAGCAGCTGGCGGGTGACATCAGCATCCGCAACGACCACATAGCCCAGATGCAAAAAGACATGGAATCCGGCGACGTGGCGGGTGCCACGCAAGAAAAAGCAGCGGCCCTCGACGCCCAAAAGAACGTTTTGGCCGACCGCGCCCAACTGACGGACCTCCGCAACAACGTTCACGAACTGCGTGCCGACTTTGTGGAGCGCAGCCAGGACTTGAAAGACTTGCGGACCGCTATCCGGAACAATGATAAGTCGGCTGCGAAGCAGGCTTTCGAGGCCCTTGGCAAGATCCAAACGGAAATCCGTGGCGATGTGAAGCAGATTCGAGATGGGGGCCCGGTCCCCACTCCCATTAACCTGAACGTCTGATCTCAGACTCTTCGCAGCGGCTCCTGGGGTTCCGCGCGGTTCAGCGGAACCCTTTTTTGTCGGTCCTCCCGCCCCTTTCTGTTGCGATTCCGCCTTCACCCGCCTTACATTTGAAGAATCCATCGCATCATTTGCGCGAGGCCAAACATGAACCTTGTCAGCCACCTGCAACGACTCTTTGCCTATGACGAGTGGGCGAACCGCGAAGCCCTTCGCTCCCTGCGCTCCGCCAGTCCGCCGCCGTCACGCTCTCTCGGGTTGCTGGCACACATCTTCTCCGCCGAGCGGCTGTGGCTGGAACGCCTGCAGGGGCAAAAGCAGAGCCTTCCGGTCTGGCCCGAGTTAACGGTGGAACAATGTGAGGCGCAAGCGATGGAGTTGCCGGCCTTGTGGAGGAAGTATCTGGGCGCAGCCACGCAAGATACTCTGTCCGGCCTGGTGCACTACCAGAACAGCAAGGGCGAGACTTGGGACAGCCGTAGGGAAGACGTGCTGCTCCACGTAGTCATGCATTCGATGTATCATCGCGGCCAGATCGCCATGGACCTACGAGCCGCGGGATCTACCCCGGCGTACACCGATTTTATTCATGCCGTTCGTCAAGGCCTTGTGGAATGACTGAAGAACAAATGACTGAAGAACAGAGGAAAGGTTCCGTGTTTCACATGCTGCCCCAATTGGTGGCTTCCTCAGTCCTGATCGGGATGATCCGCCAGTATGCACAGCCGCACGACGTTGCCTTCTGGTCTGGATTCGCGCTCACCACGGTTTCTGTCATCTTTTTCCTGACCGCCAGGTATCAGCTGGGACGCTCATTTTCTGTGACTCCTCAAGCCAGGCAGCTGGTGGTCCGCGGAGTCTACTCGCGCATTCGCAACCCCATGTACTTTTTCAGCGCTCTCATGATTCTGGGTGCCGTGATTGCATTCCAGAGGCCCATCTTCCTGCTGATTCCCGCTGCACTGGTCCCGCTGCAGATAGTTCGAGCTCGCCGCGAAGCGCGCGCTCTAGAAGCCAAGTTCGGGACTGCCTATCAGGAATACCGCGAGGGAACCTGGTTCTAGCTTGGAAACCGCCACGGCCTGGGTGTAAGCTTCCTTTTCGCAAAATGCACACCTTTGGCGGTCTTCGAGGAGCCCCGATGTGCCGCTTCCCCGTTCCTCTGCTCGCTTTCTTTCTTGTTGTGTCCCTGGTCGCCGTGGCCCAGAATGTGGCCCCGCTGGCCGCGCCTGTTGCCAGCCAGCCGTTGTCCGAGCGCGTGGTGGCTTATCAGATCGACGCGCGTTTCGATGCCGCCAAGAAGACCGTTGACGCCACCGAAACCCTTACCTATCGCAATCTGACCGGCCAACCGCAGGACACGTTCCCGTTCCACCTCTACCTGAACGGATTCCAGCCCAAGTCCACCTTCATGCGGGAAGTACACCGGGATCATTCCAGTTTCGAATGGAAGGACAAGTACTTTGCGTCTGCCGAAATCCGGTCTTTTGAAGTCGTCGGCGTCGGCGACTTGACCCAGCAGATCCATTTCATTGCTCCCGATGACGGCAACGCCGACGACCACACCGTCTTCCAGGTGAAGCTGCCCCGCCCCGTGCTCCCTGGTAGCTCGGTGCAGTTCAAAATCGCATTTCACGACAAGCTGGGCGAAGTTTTCGCGCGCACCGGCTACAAGCGCGACTTCGTCATGGGAGCGCAATGGTTCCCCAAGATTGGCGTGTGGTGGAAGAACTCCTGGAACTGCCATCAGTTCCACTCCACCACCGAGTTCTTTGCTGATTTCGGCACCTTCGATGTCAGCCTCACCCTGCCGCAAAACGAGGTGGTCGGAGCCAGCGGGGAAGAAGTTTCCAGCGTGAATCATCCCGATGGCACCAAGACCGTGACCTTCCACGGAGAAGACATCCACGATTTCGCCTGGACCGTGGAACCACAGTACCGCATCTTCACCGACTACTTCACCGGCAGCGCCGGCATGGTGAAGATCATTCTCTTAATGCAGCCCGGGCACGTGGACCAGGCCCAACGCCACATGCGCATCATGAAAGAAACCATGAAGCGCTTCGACCAGTGGTATGGGCCTTATCCCTACAAACAGATCACTGTAGTGGACCCGCCGCATGGCGGTTTGCGTGCCGGTGGCATGGAATACCCCATGATCATCACCGCCGACACCGCCTGGTGGATGCCCGAAGGGTTGCGTTTTGTGGAGGTCGTGGTCGAACACGAGTTTGGTCACCAGTACTGGTACGCCATGGTGGCCACCAATGAGTTCGAAGAAGCTTGGCTCGATGAAGGCATCAACAGCTACACCGAAGGCAAGGTGCTGGACGATATTTACGGACCCGACCGTTCCGAACTTGATCTGGCGGGCATGACCGCAGGCGAACCCGGCATGAACCGGCATAGCGTCGTTTCTGTCGCCGACACCGACCCGCTCACCCGCTTCGGCTACAAGTTCATGAACTCGGGCACGTATGGCGATATCACCTACTCCAAGACCGCCACCGTGCTCTACACCCTGGAGAAAATTATCGGCGAAGATACATTGCGCCGCGCCTTGCGAACCTACTTCATGCGCTATCGCTTCAAGCACCCCACCGGCGAGGATTTTCTGAAGACCGTCGAGGAGGTCTCGGGGCAGAATCTGCGCTGGTATTTCGACCAGGCTGTTTACGGGACCCAGGTCCTCGACTATGAGATTTTGAGCGCCGCCTCCGATCGCGATGATTGGGCGATGAAGAACCCGCCCAAGGAAAAGAAGGGCGAGACGGTGTACACCACCCGCGTGCTGGTTCACCGCAAGGGCGACTTCGTTTTCCCCGTGGATGTGCTGGTAAAGTTCGACAACGGCGAACAGGTTCGAGAACACTGGGATGGCCGCGACCGCTGGGTGCGTTACACCTACAACAAGAAAGCCCAGTTGGTGTCAGCGGAAATCGATCCCGATCACGCCATCGGCCTGGACAAAGTCTGGTTCAACAACAGCTATGTGGCCGATCCGGCCAGCGGCGCCAGGCGCAAGCTGTCTGCCTACTGGTTGGTCTTCACCCAATTCTTGGCGCAGTGTCTGGCCTGGTTGGTGTGAAGGAGTGTCCGGGTGCAAGTAGTCAGTCGCCAGCAGCTGAGTACCGAGAACTGAGAATGCAAGAACGAACTGGAATCCTTTCCGAGGGCGCGCGCCGGGTGTGGCGGTATCAGCGAGTGCTGTGGTGGCTATTTGCCGTAAACCTGCTGCTCGCTGCTTTCGGGACCTTGCCGGTGACCAGCGCGGTCGGACGCGTAGCCGATCACAGCCTGCACTCGCAGAACCTGTACCGGACTTTCGATGTCCCTACGTTTCTCGACCTGGCAAACAACCCCGATGTCGCATTGTGGTCAAAATTCACCGGGTCCACCCTGTTTGCCGTCGTTTTCTTTGCGTTCGCGTTTTTCCTGACCGGAGGGATTCTCGAGGCCTACCGTTCCAGCGGCAAGCCCGCCACCGGGGAATTCTTTCAGGCTTGCGGCGCGTTCTTCTGGCGCTGGGTCCGTCTTCTGATCTTCATGCTGATCGTACTTACGCCCATCGCCATCCTGGCTTCGAGCATCATCAAATGGTCGGGGACACTGTCGGACGACGCTCCCCAGGAGAAGCTTGGTTTCTGGGTGGACGTGGCCGGCATGCTGCTGGTGCTGTTGCTCGCGATGCTGGTTCGCCTGTGGTTTGATATGGCGCAAGTGCGTACCGTGGCCGAGAACGAAAGACCCATGCGCCGCGCGCTGGCTCGAGCTTTTCGCCTGACCTTCGGAAATCTTGGTTCGCTGTTCTGGCTCTATTTCCGCATCAGCTTCCTGGCTTGGTGTGTCCTGGCGGCCGGGTTGTGGCTCTGGCTCAAGGTTCCCGCGCAAGACGTGGGATTGTCCTTCTTCTTGTTCGAAGTCGTGCTGTTGTGGTGGATCGGAACCCGGCTATGGCAGCGCGCCAGCGAGACCGTGTGGTACGAGCGGCGTGCACTCGCACCCGTGCTGGTCATGGCGCCTGTGCCTATGCCGGAAACTGTGGCCCCCGCCCTGGAAGTGCCGCCCCCGCCTGAGTCGCCACCCGTGGGTTAATGTCGGCGCTTCTGCGCTGCTTTCCCTTGTCGCCGTGGTATTTTGTCATGGCGGCCTCCACACTCATGTCTGAAGCGATGAAAAGATTCCTAGCCTTCCTGCTCGTGATCACTGCCGGCGGCCTGCTATGGGCTGCGGCGGAAGCCAAATTTCAGCCGCTGCCGGCGCCGGTTTCCAACAACGCTGTCGCGATCCTGAAGTCGCACGTCGGCCTGCAGCTGTTTTCTTTCATGGGCATGGGGCCGAAGAAGACTTGGGACGCCATTACCAACGCCGCCTTTGCCCTCGACGTCGACACCGGAAAGTGGACCGAACTCCATCCCGTTCCCGGGACGGCCGGTCGTCTCGCGGCTGTGGCCGTCGGGGCGCGCGACCACGTGTTCTTGTTTGGAGGCTATGTGGTCGACGCGCAAGGCGGCGAGACCACTGTCCCCGACGTCAATGTCTACGAGCCGCTGGCGGGACGGTGGTTCCGCGGCGCCGACATTCCAGTGCCGGTGGATGATTCGGTCATCGGTCTCTACCGCGACCGCTACATCTACCTGACCAGCGGCTGGTCGAAGACCGATGCGGTGCACAATGTCCAGATTTACGACGCCGAAAAAGACAGATGGCTCCAGGCCACGCCGATTCCCGGTACCCCGGTGTTCGGACACGCCGGCACGCTGGTGGACGACACCATTATTTACGTAGACGGTGCCCACAGGAATCCTGCGGGCGCTCAGCCCAAGTACGTTGCCTCCGATGAATGCTGGATGGGCAAAATCGATCACCACGATCCCACGAAGATCCAGTGGAGCAAGCTGGCCAATCATCCCGGCAGCGCGCGCTACCGCATCGCCGCCGGAGGTTCGGAGAAAGACCAGAAGGTTTACTTCTCCGGAGGCACCGACAATCCCTACAACTATGATGGTATCGGCTACGACGGCAAACCTTCCGAGCCGTCACCGTTCACCTTCGCCTTCAATCTGCGCACCGCCAAGTGGGAAACCATTGATCAGAACACACCCAGCCCGACCATGGACCATCGCGGATTGCTGGTGATGCCGCAAGGCCTGGTGGTGATCGGCGGGATGGAGAAGAGCCAACAGGTGACGGCGCACGTGGCCGTCGTACCAAAGCAAGCGAAAGGGAAGTAAGTCGCGAGCTGTCTAGCAATGGCTTTTGCTGTGTGCGCCTCCTGAAAACTTGAAGGCGGGCCGCCACGGTTATGGCGGCCCGCCTTGGCTGGCTAAGTATGCTGAGCAGAACTAAGCCAGGATTGCTGCTGCTTCTTCCTTGTCGATATCGCTTACCAGCGGGATGCCGCTGATGCGCGTCGCTTCCGGCGTGAGCGATGCGATGTCGGAGCGATCGATGTACTTGCACCCGAACTTGCGTGCTCCCGCCATCAGTTGCCGCAGCCCCTGGGCTACACGCTGGTAGTAGGTGTAGAACCCGATGGCTCCGGTCGGCAGTTTGTTGAAGCGGTCGCCGTACTTCTCGCGCAACTCGGTGGAACTGACGAAGATCTCGTCCACCGTGGTGCCGAACCGCTCTATGTAGATGGGCAGCGACTGGCCTTCGATGGCCTTGCCGATGGTCTTGGCCACCATGGCCGCCGCCAGCGGGCTGCGCGCCCAGGCAATCATCTTCACGTATGGAGCGCAGAGTGCGAATCCCTTGAAGATCTGATCTTCGAAGGTGAATCCACCAGCCAGTGCGATCGGCGGAACGTACTCGCCCCTGCCCTTGAGCTCATCCAGGTACTGACGCAGCAGCGAGTGCAGTTCGATTCCCGGGATGCCCCACTCGTTCATCATGCGCCAGGGGCTCATGCCGGTGCCGCCGCCGGCCGCATCCACGGTGAGCAGGTCAAGCTTGGCTAGCGAGGCGAACTTCACCGCGCGGGCCAGGTCCACCGGGCGATAGGCCCCGGTCTTCAACGTAATCCAACGAGCGCCAGCTTTGCGCAGTTCCTCGACCCGCTTGAGGAACCCATCCTTCGTGACCATACCGACACGCGAGTGGCGCTCGAACTCGTGGAATGCACCCTTCTTAAAAGCCTCAATCACTACATGGTTGGTTGGGTTGGGCAGCACGACGTAGCCGCGGCGATGCAGTTCCTGCGCCTTGGCCAGGTCCTTGATTTTCACTTCGCCGCCGATGTCTTTCGCGCCCTGTCCCCACTTCAACTCGACTGCCTTGACGCCCAGTTTCTTGATGGCATATTCCTGCACGCCCAGCATGGTGTCCTCCACGTTGGCTTGCACGAACACTTCGCCGTAGCCGTCGGTCTGCCACTCCCGGAAGCACTGGATGCGCCATTCCAGGTCGGAACTGGAGATGACCTTGCCGTTGTCAAATCTCGAGTCCATGTCCATGCCGACCACGTTCTCGCCGACGGCGATGCCGGTGCCGGTGATGGCTGCCCCTACCGCCAGGCCGGGCCAGTTGTTCTTGGCCACATTGGTCGAGCCCATGGCCGCGACTGTGAACGGCAGTTTGTACTTGATGCCGTTATCGGCGCCGATCGTGGTTTCCAGGTCCACGGCGGGGAACAGGGCACGGTTGGAGTCTTCCTCTATACCCCAGGCGCCCGCGGCCCGTCCCAGGATGGTGAAGTGCGACAAATCCACCGGGTAGTCCTTCTGGGACGCGGTGGTGATGATGCCGAACGGCTGCGGATAAATCATTTCGGCACCGCGATAGGCACTCTTGCCGATCTCGCACATGCCGATACAGCCATCGACACAGGTTGCACACATTCCACTGAACGGGCTGACCGAATCCTCGGTGCGATTCTTGGTCAGCGTGGCGGCGGAGGCATTCAGGTGCGTAAAGGTCATGACAGTTTCTCCACTATTTCTCCCCTATGCGGGTAAAGTCTTTCGACCGAGGCTTTACCTGGACGTCGGCACGAAATGGTCCGCCGATCTCGCAGGCATGGCACGGTTCGAGGAAACACATTGCATTGTCGTAACTCTGGAAGCACACGGTCGAAATATTGAGGCAGCCGTTGCACAGCGTGCTCTCGGCCTGCGGCCCCTGGCAGCGCGACTCGCATACCGGGCAGACGTACAGGCACGCACCGCACTGGCGGCACAACTCGCTGGTCATGTCGAAGGGGCGCGAGACGCTGCGGTTCAGCCCGCGTCCGGAAAAGCCGATCGCCCCGGCCATCATCTGCTGCTCGCAGGTGCGCACGCACAGACCGCACTGGATGCAGGTCTCGTGCTTGGCCTGGTAGCGGACCTGGCGCACGCCCATGGCCGACGCCATGTCCTGAATGCGCTTGGACGACGGGCACACGGCCACATACATCTCCACCAGCAGCCGTCGCGCCCGCTCTACCCGCGCCGAATGCGTGAGCACCTTCAGGCCGTCTTCCGCCGGCAGGCAGCACGACGCCTGCAGCGTCTGCTTTCTGCCGTTCGAGACCTCCACCAGGCACAGCCGGCACGCGCCATAGGGCACCAGGCCGTCGTCATGGCACAGCGTGGGAATGGGGATTCCCAGGAAGCGCGCAGCTTCCAGGACCGTCGTCCCCTTTTCGACTTGGACTTCGATGCCGTTGATCGTCAGCGTAGGCACGGCATTCTCCTTTAGTGAACCAGTACGGCTTTGGGTTGACAGACTTCGAGACAGGCGCCGCACTTGATGCACTTGGCGGACTCAATCTCATGGGCTTTGTCTTTCTCGCCGAGAATGGCTTCGGAGGCGCACACCCGCACGCAGGCGTGGCAACCGTCGCAAATGGTCTCGTCAATCTGGTACACAATCAGTTCGCGGCACACTTTCGCGGGGCACTTCTTGTCGCGGATGTGGGCTTCGTACTCGTCGCGGAAGTAGCGCAGCGTGGACAGCACCGGATTCGGCGCCGTCTGGCCCAAGCCACACAGCGAAGTCTCCTTGATCATCCAGCCCGCATCGTCCAGCAATTCCAGGTCGCTCTCCTCACCCTTGCCTTGCGCAATGCGGTTGAGAATGCCCTTCATCTGCTGCGTGCCTTCCCGGCAGGGGAAGCACTTGCCGCAGGACTCTTCTTCCAGAAACTCCATGAAGTACCGGGCCACGTCCACCATGCAGGTGTCTTCGTCCATCACCACCATGCCGCCCGAGCCCATCATTGAGCCCGCTTGGGTGAGGGCTTCGTAGTCGATGGGCAGGTCAATCATGCTGGCGGGAATGCAGCCGCCCGACGGCCCGCCAATCTGGATGGCTTTGAGCTTCTTGCCTTTGGGGATGCCGCCGCCGATTTCGTAGATCATCTCCCGCAGGGTGATGCCCATGGGCACTTCCACCAGGCCGGTGTTGTTGATCTTGCCCACCAGGGAGAAAACCATGGTGCCCTTGCTGCGTTCGGTGCCGATCGACGCGTACCAGTCCGCGCCCTTATTAATGATGACCGGCACGCTGGCCCAGGTCTTCACGTTGTTGATGACCGTCGGCTTGCCCCAGAGACCCTTCTGCACCGGATAGGGCGGCCGGGGATGCGGCTCGCCGACCCTGCCTTCAATCGAGGCCAGCAGCGCAGTCTCTTCGCCGCAAACAAACGCGCCCGCGCCTTGCACCAGGTGAATGCGGAAGCTCATTTTCGAGCCCAGAATGTTGTCGCCCAGCAGTCCGGCTTTCTCCGCCTGCTGAATCGCCACAGTCAGGTGCTCGACCGCCAGCGGATATTCGGCGCGCACGTATACGTACGCCTCCTTGGCCTCGAGCGCGTAGGCGCCGATGATGATGCCCTCAATCACGCTGTGCGGATTACCCTCCAGCAAGCTGCGATCCATGAAAGCGCCGGGATCGCCCTCGTCGGCGTTGCACACGATGTAGCGCGGACGAACCGCGCTGTTCCGCAGCGCTTCCCACTTGACCCCGGTGGGGAAGCCGGCCCCGCCGCGTCCACGCAGGCCGGAGCGCTTGACCGCCTCCACTACCTGCTCGGGCGAGAAATCGGTCAGCGCCTTGCCCAGCGCGCTGTAGCCGCCGACCTTGATGTAGTCGCGGATGTCTTTGGGATCCAGTTTGCCGTTGTTGCCGAAAAGGATCCGTTGCTGCCGCGCGTAGAAGGGAACATCGTGCTCGTGCAGGATGCGTTCACCCGTAGCTGGGTCTTTGTACAACAGGCGTTCCACGGGCTTGTGCCCGTTGCTGACGCTGTTCACGATGTCCTTGGCGTCGCTCAGGCTCACTCCGTTGTAGAAGACCTTCTCCGGCCATACGATCATGACCGGGCCCTTCTCGCAGAAGCCGTGGCAACCGGTGCTCTTCAGGTCAATAGTTCCCTGCAGCCCGCGCTTATCCAGTTCCGCGCGCAGGGACTTAATCACGTTGTCGGCGCCGGAGGCCTTGCAGCCGCTGCCGTCGCATACCGAAATGCATGGCCGCGCGGTTTCGCTGGCTTCCAGGCACAGTTGCAATTCCTTGATTTCGTAGGGCGACTTAAGCTTTAGCATGGCTCGCCTCGTCCGGCTTGGCTGCCTTGGGCGCCTCGGCCTTTTCCTGATATTTCTTGAGCAGCCCACCCACCTTGGCTTGCGTCAAGTGGGGGTGAGTGTTGGCGTTATCCACCCGCGCCACTGGCGCCAGTCCGCAGCAGCCGATGCAGCGCACGGTTTCCACCGTGAACTGCAAATCGGGGGTGGTGCCCGGGCCTGCCAGTTTCAGGTCGCGCAGCATGCGGTCCAGCACCCGCGGCGCCCCGCGCACGTGGCAAGCCGTGCCCAGGCAGACCTGCACCACGTGTTTGCCCCGGGGAACCAGGCTGAAGCAACGGTAGAAGGTCGCCACCTGGTACACCTCGGTCAGCGGTACCCGCAGCTTGCGCGAGATCCGCTTTAACACCTCTTGCGGCAAATAGCGGTAGGTGTCCTGAACTTCCTGGAGAATAGGGATAAGGTTGATGCGCTGATCTTCGAACTGCTCCAGCAGCGGTTCCACTTTTTCCATTTCGACTTGCGGCATGGTGGCAGCCTTTATTCGAATTATGAAATCTTGTCCAAGACCGGAGTTACTCCTTCGGACTTCGGTTCCACATGGGTAGCTGTGGATTCCAGCTGTGTACATCCTTCTCGAAGTCTCGCGATCCCTTGACGCCCACTCCAGCCAACTCGGGTTGCGTTCCGGTGAGTTCAGCCAGGTACTTCTCGATTTTCTCCCGCAGCGCGCGATCGCTGAGCAGGCCAATCAGGTCGGAGCGGCTTACTTTGGCGTACCCTTGGCACAAGGGGCATGTGAGCATTTCGTGGTCTGCCATGATTCGCTCCGGTTGGCGGATTCTCTTGCTTAACCGCGTCCGCCGCGCACTCTGATCAACGCTTGATTAGAAAGCTTCTTGGGCGCGCGGGCAGTGATTCGAACCACCTCTCATGGTGAGCCGCCTCACACGGGGGTGTGCGCGGCTACCAGCAAACTCAGAAACCATAGTCCCTAACCCGCGGATCATGGCGAATCCGCCCTGCGACGCCGCCGGGGCCTTGTATCTAAAGGGATAAGGCAGGACAGGGAAGGATCGCCCTCGGGAATAGAGAATTCCGACTCCTTGACAGGGCCGATTCCAATCTCCTAAGCTCCTGCAGGTTTCGGGGAATCACGGATGAACCGCTGGAAGTGGACACTGCTAATTTTCGAGTTGGCGTTGTTTGCCATCATCCTGATTCTGCCCCAGGTGGATCTGCCGGATTTCACCTTCCACAGTGGCACCGCCCCGATCACCATCAAGCTTCGAGCCTCTTCGGCCCCGGCGCGATTGCCGGGCGCAGTGGCGTTCCGACCACCCACTCCGGCCGATTTGTTTGAACCACGGTTCGACTTCGGAAGTACTACCGCTTCTCCCACCTCGACGAGTCGTCTCTCCTTGCTTTGCACCCTGGTCTGCTAGCCATTTTCGCCGGGTCCGGACCCCCTTTTTCCATGTGATTGTTTGAAGTTTGCCCCGCGCGGGGCGTGCCTGCTTATGCGATGCGGGTGCGCGGGGCCTTCGGGGCAGCCGCACCGGTTGCGGTCGCGCACTGTGCCTCCCATCAGGAGGCTCGGTCCCTAACTGTGAAGCGGCTGCCTCGAGAAGAAGCACTCCGCCCTCAGCCTTGAGATTGGCAGAGATGGGCGCAAACGCCTGGAGGTGAGAGCTGAAAGCTGAGAGCTCACAGCTGGAAGCTAGAAGCTTCTCACCGCACCCGGGCCAGCACCAGCGTGATGTCATCCGGTTGCTCTTTGGCGCCGATCCAGTCATCCACCGCCGCAGTCACCAGTTCGCTGATTCTCGGCAGCGGCAGGTCGCGGTTTTCTTGCACCAGATCAATCAGCCGCTGCTCGCCGAATTCGCCGAAATCGTTCTCTGGCTCCGTGACTCCGTCGCTGTATGCCAGGAAGATTTCTCCGCGGCGTAGCTGGACCGAACCTTCGTCGTAGCTCTGGTGGTCAAACAGCCCGACCACGGTTCCTCCATCTTCCAGGCGGCGCAGCGAACCGTCTTCGGCCAGGATGATTGGTGGCAGATGTCCGCCGTTGCTGTAGTGCAGAATGCGCGATTTCCCGTCGTAGGTGCCCAGGAACAAGGTCGCATACTTTTCCGAGGGCGTGCTTTCGTAAAGCTGGTGGTTGAGCAGCGAAAGCATGGTTCCAGGAGAAACCTCCGCCCCGTGCAGGCCGGCGGCCAGCATCACATCGGTGCCGGTGGCCGCGCCCACGGCCAGCGGCTCGCGCAACACCGGCATCCCTTCCAGGCTGTAGGCCCGTACCGCAGAGTGAATCGTCGCCATCAGCAGCGCCGCCGAGATGCCCTTCCCGCTGATATCGCCCACCGCCAGAATTAACTTCTCGGAGTCCAAGGTGAGGAAGTCGTAGTAATCGCCGCTCACCGTGCGTGCCGGCCGGCAGAAGCCGTGCACTTCCAGTGATTCCAATTGCGAAGTCTGCCGCGGATACAGCTGTGCCTGCACTTCCTGGGCAATGGCCAACTCGCCTTCCAGCCGTTGCTTTTCCTTCTGTTCCACGATCAGCTTCTCGATCGACTCCGTCATCAGGTTGAAGGAGTTCGACAGCGTGGCCAGCTGGTCGTTCGATTTCACCGGGATGCGGTGTTTGAAGTCGCCGCGGTTGATGTGCTTGGTGGCATCGTAGAGCTGGGCCACCGCTCCCGTAATGGTGCGCGTCAGGCGCGTGCCAATCAGCAGCGCCAGCAACTCGATCACGGCAAATACAATCGCTATAAAGAAGAGGACAGATTCCACGCCCTTGGCGAAGTCAGCCAGCGCGGCGAACAGGCGGGCATAGAGCAGGGACGGGCGCGTCTGTACCAGCAGCAGAGCCCCAGCCTTCCTCCGCTGGCCGGTTTCCCAATCCACCACCGGCAGCGGGGTGCCGAAGGTGATCTCGCGATCCAAGCTGCCGCTGGCCGATGCCAACGTCCCCACGCTAAACGCAGGATGCAGTGCTTCTTTCCCGCGCTTGACATTGATTCTCCCACCGGTGGATTGCTGCGGCCCGATGTTCACCGACAGCCCCGACTTGCCGGGAGCCTCGCCGGCAGATGGCTTCGCCTGGTCTTCGTCCAAATCGATTCCCGAACTGTACAGGGTAATCACGCCCAGGCCGTCGGCCAGCTTCGCTACCAGGTCTTTGTCCAGCGGCTCACTGGAGAGCACTACCAGCTTCTGCGAACCGACTGTGAGCGTGGTTGCCGCCCGCAGATACAGGTTGCCGTGGTCGCGGACGGTCTCCTCGAACTGCTCGGGAAGTTTCGAAGGCAGAGTCAGGGCCGGGTGTGCCGGTGTGCCCTTTGCGCACATGGGGAGCGGGTTGCTTCCATACCAGCTGCAGACCTCGCGGTCGGCCCACTCGCGATCACGTTGTTTCAGGCCGATCAGGGAATCGGCCACCGGCTTCTCGCCGCGCTCCATCCGCGCCGCCAGTTCATTGGCGATGGCTGCATTTACACCTTGGTTGCTCCGCAGATGCGTGCGCAATTCCGAAATCACTACGAAGTTGGCGAACTGTCCGGAGAACAGGTAAAGCGAGGCCCCTGCCATCGCCAAAAGCAACACTGCCGGAATTACCCCGATGAAGACGTAGGTGACGATCAGCCGGTTGCGCAGCCGCCACAGCAGTTTGGCCTTCAGCCAGCGATAAGCGAGAATCGCCAGCAGCAGGGAAGCCACAAAACTAAGAAACGTGACCCATCCACCCAGGCTCTGGCCGTAAGAAGCCTTAAACAGGCCCAGCACCAACTGCAGCCCGAAAGCCAGCAGGTCCACCGCTACCAGGTACCAGGCCGCGTACGCCACCTTGCTCGTGGGCAACAGGCCGTAAGCACTCAGACGCGCACCTAAGTTGCGGTAGGACAGAGACATGATTTAGACGATTATAGAGCCGGATCTCTGACCCCAGACCCGGATCTTGGCCCCAGACCCAGGCCTGCTCAGGTCCGAGGTCCGCAGTCCGGTGTTCGCTCTCTCACAGCTCGGTGTAGAACAGGTCGAAGAACGCATCCACACTGGTTTTCAGCTGCTTCTCGATGTCTTCCTTGCTGCCTTCCAGCAGATGCATGGTCACGTGGGCCTCGCGTCCGTTCTTTAGCTTGAGGGTAGCGTCGCCAACCTCCACCACTTCGTCCGCCGGCAGCAGCCGCATTCCATAAACAAGGGTAAGATTCGCCATGAGGAGATTCTACCGCCAGGAGCAGGCGGCAGGTTGCAGGGAGCAGGACTCGGCTCGCAGATCGCGGCGATCCCTCGCGTTTTGCATCCGCAACCATGAAACGAAGGGTGGCCGGTTGTCCTGAAGCATTTCCAACCTGCCACCTGCAACCTGCCACCTGCTTCCTGCGATCTGCTCCCTGCCACCTGATAAAATCCCTCCGTGCTCCGAAACATCCTGGTTTCCCTGATCAGCATTGGTCTTGTACCCCTGCTGCCCGCCCAACAAGCTCCGGCCCAGCCGCAGGTGAAGGTGAACATGCTGAACGTCTGTTCGCCCTCGCCCGAGGAGAAGCAGGAGATTGTCTCCGCCCTCTCCCGCATTCCCAAGCAGCCGCTGTTCAGCGCGGATTTCGAAGTAGCCCGCGGACGCTCCAGCCTGGAGCAAAAGCCTGATTTCCTGCAGGCCGGGGCGGGCGCCCAGTTCTCCCCCGACGCCGCCACCGCTACCTGGGTGCGCATTCGCCGCGAATTCTCCGTGCAAGCCCTGTTCTCCACCGTGCAGTATTCGTTCAGTACCGACCCTAAGAGCATGGTCGAGACCCTGGTTTTTCGCGTGCGCGATCCCAAGGACTTGCTGCAAGTCTCGATTGAAGACAACGCCTCCGCCGTGACCGCGCCCGCGGCTATGTTGGGCACCAGTACACCCGCCAGCCGCATCCAGTTGGAGCGCTTTGGCAAATCGTCGGTCGTGCTGGCACGGTGTTTTGCCGCCGAGGGAACTCCCTCGCCCGACCAGGCAGCCTACGAGCCGCTGTTCCAGACCGCGTCGGCCATCGTTGGCAACTATCGTGCCTTGCTGGGCGCGCGCCAAACCGTGCCGGACGAGTTGTCGCGTATCGCGGGGAGGCGCCCTTCGAAACCGAAGCCCGCACCTAAGAAGTAGCGCCCGGCGTCCCAGGTCGCAACCAAATCGGAAATTAGCCATCTAAAGAACTGCACACAAAATTATGGATAACATTCGCAATGTCGTAATCCTGGGCTCAGGCTGCGCCGGACACACCGCCGCTCTCTACACTGCGCGCGCCAACCTGAAACCGCTGGTGCTGGAGGGCCATGAACCTGGCGGCCAGCTTTCCCTCACCACCCTGGTCGAGAACTTTCCCGGCTTTCCGGAAGGCATCCAGGGTCCCGAACTGATCGAGAACATGCGCAAGCAGGCGGCCCGCTTCGGGGCGGAGTACCGGCTTGGCCACCTCGACAAGGCCGATCTCAGCCAGCGTCCGTTCTTCCTGCAGGTCGGCAAGGATACGATCCTAACCCGTACTCTCATCATCGCCAGTGGCGCCTCGGCCCGCTGGCTGGGACTGCCCAACGAGCAGGCCCTCATCGGACACGGCGTCTCCTCCTGCGCCACCTGCGATGGCTTCTTTTTTTCCGGCAAGGAAATCGCGGTGATCGGCGGCGGCGACTCCGCCATGGAAGAGGCCACTTTCCTCACTCGCTTTGCCAACAAGGTGACGCTTATTCATCGCCGCGATCAGTTTCGCGCTTCGAAAATCATGCTGGACCGCGCCCGGCACAATCCCAAGATCGAGTTCCTGACCGACACCGTCGTCGACGATGTGCTCGACGCCTCCAAGAAAGAAGTAACCGCCCTCAAATTGCGCCACGTGAAGACGAGTAAAGTGTGGGACTTCCCCACCAGCGCCATGTTCCTGGGAATCGGGCACATCCCCAACGCCAAAATGTTCCAGGGCCAGCTCGACACCGACGCCGACGGCTATCTCAAGACCACAAACTATGTTTTTACCCGCGTGCCCGGAGTCTATGCGTGCGGCGACGTGCAGGACCGCCGCTACCGCCAGGCCATCACCGCCGCTGGCACCGCCTGCATGGCCGCGTTGGAAGCAGAGAAATTCCTGGAAGAGCAAGGACAGTAGGTAGTACCGAGTACCCAGTACCGAGCAGTCTTGCTCTGCGTCCTCTGTGGTGGAAATTCTTCCCCCGCCTATTGCAGCTTCGCGTACTCGGCCTTGGCTTGCTTCAGAACGGGGATGTCGGGGTCGGCGTCTTTCCACACCGCAAAAAAGTCCTGGTAAGCGGCCTTCGCCGCCGCGGTATTGCCCTGCAGGGCATAAGCCCGCCCCAGACCCAGGTGGGACAGAGTGTAGGAAACATCGAGCGGGTCAATGCCACGATGGTCGAGAATTCTCTGGTACTCGACCGCTGCCTTGGTGCCGTCCTTCAAGCGCAGAAAGGCTTCGCCGCGAAGATAGTTCACCGAGTAGCCGGCGGCGCCGGGACCGGAGCCGAGTTCGTAGGGCGCGGCCACTTCCAGTCGCGCCACAGCCTGTGCCGGCTGGTTGCGTTGCAGGTCGCTGGTGGCCTGGGTGAGCGGAACGAACACCTTGTTGAGCAGGGTATCGGTGGGATCCTGGCGGACTCGCTCTTCGGCGATTTTCTGGCTGCGCGCGGCATCTCCGGTCAGGGCCAGCATTTGCATGACAATCGTCTGTGTGTCGCGGTCCTGCGATGTAGCCAGAGCATCGGATATTTTGCGGCGCGCTTCGGTAAGGTTGCCCAGTTCCATTTCGCACCAGGCCTGGTCAGCTAGAATAACGCCACTAAATTCCTTGTATCCCAGGTGCTGGGAAGCAGTTTCGCTTTGCGCGTACGCGGCGCGAGCCGCCTGCAACCTGCCCAGCGAGCACTCTCCCCGGGCGTGAAACCAGACCAAAATGGGTTCGTCCGGCTTCCCGGCCGCTAATTCCAGTTCGTGCCGCTGCGTGGCTTCGTCACCGCGAATGAAGGCAAGATCGAACAGGGTGAAATAAATCGACCGGCCCATGTTCTGCGCGGCCGCTTTCTCGGCCACCGTCCTGGCCTCATCGAAGCGATTGAGCCGTTCGTAGGCATCGGCGACATTCTGGTAGGCGAACACGTCCTTGGGGTCGATGCGCATGGCCTCGCTGGAACTGGCCAGCGCCTTTTCCTGCTGCCCAATGGACTGGTAGCGCAAGGCGAGATTATCGCGAGGCGAAGTGTCACGCGGGTAGGTTTGCACCCACTGTTCGTAGATCTCGATGGCCTTCTCTAGTTCCCGCGTGACAATGTCATAGTAGTGCGACGAAATATAGAGCCGTTCGCGCTCGCTGGCTCGGTCCTTCAAGTCGAAGGCCTTTCGAATAAAACTCGAGGCCAGCTCTCCCTGCGTGAGATTGCTATAGGCCACGCCCAGGGTGGCGTGCGCCATGGCGAAGTTGGGATCGAGCTCGACGGCGCGCTTGAGATAGGGAACGGCCTTGTCATCGTCCAATCTCTGGTGCGCGGCTTGGCCCAGGCTGAAGGCCTGCAGGGCTTCGAGCGACGAGGTCGTGGCCTGCTCCAGCGGAGTCGCGAACTTCTGCACCGAGCCGATGGACTCGCCCAGCTTGTTCCTCAGGTTGGACGCAGCTCGGTCCAGCGACTTCAGAACCTGTTCTTTGCTCTCGGCCTCGATCTCTTCCTGGGCCAGCACATCGCCGGTTTGAGCATTCACAGCGGAAAGCGTGATTACGTAGTGACTGCCTAGACTGGCGATCGAGCCGGTCAGCATGGCCTTGACGCCTTCGCGCACGCAGATCTCGCGGGCGATGTCGTTGCTAATCCGTTCATCGGGCGAGCGGCCCATGAAGCGCAGGGCTTCGTGGATGCGGGATTCCGGCAACAGGTTCAGGTAGGGAGACTGCTCCAGTTGCACCGCCAGCGCCTGCTTCAGGGTTCCGTCAAAGACCGCATCCCCCGTGGTGTTGACGAAATCGGCCAGCAGGATGGAGTCCTTCCCGGTCAGCGCCTGCGCCCGGTGCTGGTAGAAGAAGTAGGCTCCCCCGGCCAGCAGGGCCAGGATCAGGAGAACCGCAGCGGGAACCAGCCAGCGCCTTTTCCCCGGCGCACGCGTTGCCGTCGAAGCGGCTTGAGCAGGAACTTGCGCCGAAGGCGCAGCAGCGACGGACCCGCTCGAGGGGCGTACTGCCATGTTGGCGCTGCTGCTCGCCGGCACCGGTTCATCGACGGCGGCGAGAACCCGGCGGCCGGAATCGGTGTCGCGCTTTAGTCGCTGCAGCTCTGCTCGCATCTCCGAAGCGTGCTGGTAACGCAGGTCGCGGTCCTTCTCCAGGGCGCGGTTGATGATGCGCTCCAACTCCATCGGCAAGTCGGGATTTAAGCGTATGGGAGACACCGGTGCCCGGCTGAGAATGGACTCAAAAATCACGGCCGAGGTGTCGCCGCGGAACGGGACCGTGCCCGTCGCCATCTCGTAGAGAACTGCGCCGAAGGAAAACAGATCGGTGCGGTGATCGAGTTCCTTGCCGCGCGCCTGCTCCGGCGACATGTATGCAATCGTGCCCAGCGCTGCTCCCGGGCTGGTGAGGTGCTCCAGGTCGACGGCTGCCGTCGCGGCCGCGGTCACGCCGGTGGCATCGGGGCGGCGATCGGGGCCGCTGGCCACTTTGGCCAGCCCGAAGTCCAGAATCTTGGCGTGGCCGCGCTTGGTCACGAAAAGGTTGGCGGGCTTGATGTCGCGGTGCACGATGCCTTCGGCGTGGGCGGCGTCGAGCGCGTCGGCGATCTCAATACCCAGCGCCAACAGCACTTCAAGATCGAGCGGACGACCGGCAATGCGATGCTTCAACGTCACCCCGTCCAGGAATTCCATGACGATGTACGCCCGGCCACCCTCTTCACCGATGTCGTAAATGGTGCAAATGGCGGGATGATTCAGGGCGGACGCCGCTTGCGCTTCACGCTGGAAACGGCTCAAAGCCTGGGGATCGCGGGCTACCTCGTCGGGCAGGAACTTGAGGGCTACAAAACGGTGCAGCCGGGTGTCTTCTGCCTTGAAAACCACACCCATGCCGCCGCCGCCGAGCTTCTCGATGATGCGATAGTGCGAGATGGTTTGATTAAGCAGTTGGAGAGGGCCCCCACCCTTTTCGGAAAGCCATGGTAGGACCAGTCCCCAAAGAAGTCAAAGAACGCGGGTATTCCCTGACACTGTCGAAACCCTGCCGAACGAGGTAAGCAGCAGGAGTTTTCTTGGGCTTGGCTTCCTCTACTGACCGGCCGCGGTTGACTGTGCTTTTGGTTCGGCGTTCTGGCGCGCGCGGATGTGCGCGGGCACTTCTCGGAGGGCGAATCCAGTCAGGGCAGAGATGATCGAACCTGCAATGGTCAACAACAACGAACCGGCGTATCGCCCGAACCAGCCCGAACCGGGCGACGATTCGGTGGTGTTGGTCGCTTGCCAGGCGAGGGTGAGTCCGCTGCGCCGGGCGGAAACGGAAAGATCGCGCTCGGTGTTGCGAGCGAAGTCTCCGGTCACGCTGTCTTCCTGGGCCGCGCCTTCGTCCGGCACCACCCGCACCCGCACCTGGTGGGTCCCCGAAGAGACCGGCATGATCTGTGAGAGGCTGCCCTGCACTGAATCCGGTATCAGGCCGAACCGCTTCTTGAGCGAGCCTGCGAGCTTGCCGCTGTAGACTAGGTCGCCGTCAATCCATACGGAAAGATCCGCGCTGCGAAAGCTGTGTTGCACCTTAAGATGCAAAGTCGAATCTGCGCCGGACAGGGCGGTGTGCAGCGCCATCAGCACCCCCGCAAACAGAAATAACCCCAGCATGAAGCGGGCCTTGACCGGAATGCGAAGCCAGCGTTCGCGTCCCTGTTCGTAGAGTCGAGTCGCTTGCAGGCGAAGTCGTGCGATGTGCTCCGGATCCATTGGACATTTCATTTTGATGGATGGGGAGTGTTTGGCTCTAGTTACCAAGGTGTAGGGCGTCTCAGCGGCAGCGTGGACCAGGCCATCGCTGGCCCTGTGCGGGGAGACGCCCACCGCGCCCCCTGTAGCTAAGTTCTTCACTGCCTTAGTCTGTTCGTGCCAGGCGGCACACGATTTTCAGCCTCTGAGAAATCAGGAGCCAGGTGTCTCCCACTTCCACGCCTTGTACTGCTCCCGCAGCGAGCTCTTCAACAACTTGCCGGTGGAAGTGTGCGGCAGGGTTTCTACAAATACAAATGCATCCGGCAGTTGCCATTTGGAGAATTTCTGGCTGAGAAAGCTGCGCAAATCGTCTGCCGCAACCACGACCCCTTCCTTGCGGACGATCACCGCCAGCGGCCGTTCGTCCCACTTGGGATGCGGCACCGCCACCACCGCTGCCTGGCGCACCGCGGGATGGTCCATCAGCGCGCTCTCCAGGTCTACGGAACTGATCCACTCACCGCCCGACTTGATCATGTCTTTGCTGCGGTCCATGATCTTCATGAAGCCTTCCGCATCGATGGTGCACACGTCTCCGGTGCAGAACCAGCCGTCTTTGGTCCAACGCCGGGCTTCTTCCGGCATGTTGTAATAACTGGCTGCGACCCAGGGCCCGCGCACTTGCAACTCACCCGCCGTCTCGCCATCCCAGGGAGCCTCTCCCCTTGGCGCCATCGCGCGCATCTCCACAAAGGGCAGCGGCCATCCTTGCCGGCAGCGCACCGCGTACTTTTGTTTGATGGGCAACTTCCGCATGTAGGATTTCAGGCGGCTGACGGTGGCTGCGGGCGTGGTCTCTGTCATGCCCCACAGGTGAAGCAAGCTCACACCCTGGGCATCGAGCCGGCGGAGCAGGCTTTCGGGGGGCGCTGAGCCTCCGGCCAGGCCGCGAAAGTTCGGAGCCAATTTCCACCGCCCCGGATTCTTCTCCAGGCCTTCAAGGATAATCCCCCACACGGTGGGGACGGCGGTGGTCACCGTGACCCGCTCCGAATCCATCAATTCCAGCAGGTTCTCCGCGTCCACTTGCGAGCCCGGCAACACCAGCTTTGTTCCCAGCATCACTGCCACGTAGGGAATGCCGTGCGAGTTGGCATGAAACATGGGCGCGAGTGCCATCAGCACGTCCTTCTGCGCCACGCCGAAAGCGTCAGGCAGCGCGAAAGCGAACGAGTGCAGTACCAGCGCGCGGTGCGAATACAGCACACCCTTGGGTTTGCCCGTGGTGCCAGACGTGTAACACATGGCCGCCGCTTCGTTTTCGTCCAGCTTCGGATACTCGAAGTCTCCCTCGCCCCGGGCGATGAACTCCTCATAGTCATCCAATCCGGTCTTCGCACCTTGCCCGCCGTGCCCCACCACTACTACCCGCTCGAACCCCGCCTGCTCCTTAAATTGTTCGTATAACGGAAGCAGAACGTCGTCCACGATCAGGATGCGGTCGCCCGCGTGCTTGGCGATGTAGCCCAGGTCGCTCGGATGCAGCCGCAGGTTGAGCGTGTGTACCACCCCGCCGCAGGCTGGAATGCCGAAGTACGCCTCCAGGTGCCGGTAACTGTTCCACATGAGGGTGGCCACACGGTCACCGCGCTGCACCCCGGCATCCGTCAGCGCTTTGGCCAACTGCCGCGATCGCCGGTAGAACTCGGCGTAGGTGTAACGATGGATGGAGCGGTCCGGCAGCCGGGAAACCACTTCCACCTTCCCGAAAAGCTGGTTCACCCGCTCCAGCAGGTGCACCAGGCTAAGCGGATAATTCATCATTAGCCCATCCATCACGCCTCCCTCTGCTACCGGCGCTGGATGCTAGCACAAACAGACCTAGCTTTCCTCTGTGACCTCGGCGTCCTCCGTGTTGAGAGTTTTGGCGTGCGCGGGGCAGTGTAAACTGCTGCCTATCCTTATATTGGTAGCCGTCCCCAAGGAGCCTTCATGCAATACCGGACCTTAGGCCAGACCGGCCTCAAAGTCAGCGAAATCAGTTTCGGCGCGTGGGCCATCGGAGGCACCAGTGAAGCCGCCGGTACGCAATGGGGATGGGGTGAAACACCCGAGCGTGACGCGATTGCCGCCGTGCGCCGCGCCTTCGAACTGGGCGTCAATTTCTTCGATACCGCCGACGTCTACGGCAACGGCCGCAGCGAGCAGATTCTCGGCAAGGCCCTGGCTTCGGATTGGGGCAAGGCCATGGTTGCCTCCAAGGTCGGCAACGTGGTCCGCAACGGCGTCGGCGCCAAAGATTGGAGCCGGGCGCACATCGTCCGCTCCTGCGAAGCCAGCCTGAAGCGCTTGAATAAGGATGTGATCGACGTGTACCAACTGCATAACCCCGTCGAGCACGACATCCGCCATGGCGATTGGCCTGAAACCTTGGAGCTACTGCAGCAGCAGGGAAAGATCCGCTGGTACGGTGTCTCGGTATTTTTGCCGGAGGAAGCCATGGCCGTACTGGAACGCGGCAAAGGCCAGGTCATCCAGCTTGCCTACAACGCCCTCCGCCTGGAGATGGAGGAGAGCGTCCTGCCCCTCGCGCAGAAGAAAAACGTCGGCATCATCGCCCGGGTGCCGCTCTACTACGGTATTCTTGCCGGCAAGTTCAAACCCGACGCGATATTCCCGCTAAACGATCACCGCTCGCACACCTTGCCGCCGGAGACCATGCGCGAACTGGTGCCGCGCGCCGACCGCCTGCGTGACCTCGCACACATCGCACCCGGAGACTCCGCCGCCTTCGGCCAGTGGTCGCTGAAATTCATCCTGGCCAACCCAGCGGTTTCCACCGTCATCCCCGGCGCGCGCAACCCGCAGCAGGCGGAGAAAAACTGTGCCGCCTCCGCGGGCGCGCCCCTGCCCAAAGATCAGGTAGCCGCTGTGCAAGATGTCTGGCGCCGCGACCCCTATCTGCGTGCCTTGCGCACTGGACTATGAACGTCCGCACCGGGTACCGAGTGCGCGGCCGACCAGCTTCCTCTGTGTCCTCCGTGTCCTCTGTGGTCAAGCTTTTATTTGTGAATCTCAAGAACACTCCGTCGCGTCGAAAGGCATATGGCAAAAACACAAGCTTGCTCCCACATTAAGGAAATCCACGACGTCACTCCTAGCGGCAAGGGCTGCAAGGAATGCCTGGAGATGGGCGACACCTGGGTCCATCTCCGAGAATGTCTAAGCTGCGGTCATATCGGCTGCTGCGATTCTTCCAAGAATCGCCACGCCCGCGCCCATTTTCAACACACCAGGCATCCCATCATTCAGTCGTTTGAGCCGGGCGAGTCCTGGCGCTGGTGCTATGTGGATGACACCTACCTGGAATAGCCGAGCTCGACCGGCCTGCGCACACGGAGACCGTCCCGCCTGCGGCAAGAAGCCGTTCTGTGATGGCAGTCACAAAGCTAAGTCCAAGGCGGACTAGACCTGCTCTCACACTGAAGTATTACCCCACACACGACTATCGTTACCTTTCGCACCGCTCCGCTTGCAGTAAGCTCGGAGCGGTAGGGGAGATTTCCCATGCGGCGTTGGTTTGCAGTCGCGGTTCTCGCGGTCTGCTGTACAGGCGTCCTGGTGCCCTATCCTTGTTCTGCCCAGCAAGACCAACCCGAAGCCAAGCGCAAAGTCTTGAATCGCGTCGTACCCACTTATCCCGAGCTTGCCCGAACTATGAACTTGCGAGGGGTTGTACGGGTCGAGGCGCTGGTAGCAGCCAACGGTACGGTCAAGTCGCTTGAGGCTCGAGGCGGACATCCCGTGCTGGTGCAGGCCGCTGAAAACGCGGTCCGCAAATGGAAGTGGGCACCCTCCACCCACGAGACAAAAGAACCCATTGAAGTGAAGTTCGACCCACAGTGAGTCCCAGCTCACGACCTTCTGCCACACCGAAGTACCACGCGAAGGGTGACCATCGTTCGAAGTGAAGTTCGACCCAACGTAAATCCCGGCCGGTTGTACCGGCGACCTGCCACCTGCGACCTCACCCACGCCTCATTCACTGCTTCCTGTGATGGCCGTCCTATCTCCAACTCCCACGGTTTGTGGTACAAATTCCTGTGAACTTCATGCCCGCCCAATTCATACTTGGTTTCATCCTATTCAGCTTTGCAGGCAGCCCGTGCTGAGGGCGCTGTTCATCTCCTTGTCGGAGAGTCGCTCGCTGCGCGGTGTGGCCGAGCGTTCTTCCATCGGCCAGCGCATGTCGTCCCGCTTTGTGGCCGGCACTCAGCCTGAAGACGTCCTGCGCGCTGCCTATCTCGTCAACCAGATGGGCATGGGCGTCTCCATCGACAACCTCGGCGAAAACGTCACCAACGCCGACGAAGCCCGCGCCAGCGCCGCCCTCTACCATCACCTGCTCGACGAGATCGCCTCCCGCAAACTCAGCGCCAACATCAGCCTCAAACTCACCCACATGGGCCTGGACGTGGACGAGCAGATGGCCCGCGACCTGGTCAGCGGACTGGTCGCCAAGGCCGCCGCCATGACCCCGCCCAACTTCGTCCGCGTGGATATGGAAGGTTCGCCCTACACTCAGCGCACTCTCGATTTCGTCCACGAACTGCATCGCCGCCCCGGACACGCCGACTGCGTGGGCGCCGTCATCCAGTCGTACATGCATCGTGCCGAAATCGACATCGAGAAGCTGTTGTCCGAAGGCATCCGCATCCGCCTGTGCAAAGGCGCCTACAAAGAGCCGCCCGACACCGCTTTCCAGAAAAAGTCTGAAGTGGACGCCAACTACGTCAAGCTGATGAAGATGCTGATGAAGAGCGCCGTCTATCACGGTCTGGCCACCCACGACGAGAACATCATTAAGGAAGCCAAAGCCTTCGCCACCCGCGAGAAAATCTCCCGCGACGCCTTCGAGTTCCAGATGCTGCACGGCATCCGCCGCGACCTGCAGCAGGGCCTGGTGAAGGACGGCTGGCACATGCGCGTCTACATCCCCTTCGGCACCGAGTGGTATCCATATTTAATGCGCCGCCTGGCAGAACGCCCCGCCAACGTCTTGTTCATCGCCAGAAACCTGCTGCGGCGGTAGCCATTACCGTCTGAGCCCCCGATCCCTGCAGGATGAGCGCGTCGCGCTTGGTCGCCACTTCGCGCAGCTCGTTCATCATGGCACCGGTGCCGGCCGGGATCAGGCGGCCGACGATGACGTTCTCCTTGAGCCCGTCGAGTGTGTCGGCCTTGCCGTTGACGGCGGCCTCGGTGAGCACGCGCGTGGTCTCCTGGAACGACGCC
>JAIQEU010000036.1 GCA_020073665.1 Terriglobia bacterium | reverse complement strand
CAATACGGCCTGGAAGGCCTGGCGGTGGAAAAGCCGTCGCCGTACGACACGGTGAAAATCGATTACCCGGTGGACCTGCGGTTGGTGGCGGAGTGCGTGGATGCATCAGCATCGGACTTGCAGGATTTGAATCCCAGCCTGCTGCGACTGACCACGCCCAAGGACCAGGCCTTCAAACTTCATCTTCCTTTCGGGACCAAGGAAAAATACGCCAGCGCGATTGCGGCCATCCCGCAGGACATGCGGGTATGGTGGCGCTATCACAAGGTGGCTCCGGGAGACACCCTGGCATCGGTGGCACGAACGTATCGCACCACGGCGAACGCGATTGCGGAAGCCAACAACCTGGACGGCGAGTCTGAACTGGAAGCCGACAGCAAGCTGATTATCCCGGTCGCCCCCGGCAAGCGTGCGTCCGGCGAAGACGCTGGTGCCTACGCCCGCCGCATCACCCGCTACAAGGTGCGCACGGGCGACACCGTGCTCACCGTGGCCGACAACTTTGGCGTGCCTCCCACCATGGTACGGCGCTGGAACCATCTCAAGGGCAACAGCCTGCAAGGCCACCGCGTGTTGTACGTGCACCTGCCGGTGACCCCGAGCGCCAGCGGCGCCCGCGACACGGTCGCCTCTAAGTCTAAACAAAAGAGCAAGTTGCAAATTGCCAGCAAGAACAGCGTGGTGCACCACAAGGTGCAACGCGGGGAGACACTGACTTCCATCGCCACCACCCATCACACTACCGTAGCCGCTTTGAAGCGGGACAACGGGAACCTGGCCACGTTGCGTCCGGGAATGGTCCTTTTGATTCGCGATTCGCAGTAGACAACCTCGAATTCCCATTGCAGAGCCGGATGTAATGTGCAATCCTCTCGGTGACCGCACGGCAGTTCAGTGCAGACGGCGGGCAAGTTTGCTGTGCTAGAATGGCGCGCCGTTCAGCGAAAAGAAACGATTCTCCAGTTGTCTTTTTATTTCTCTAGCGCGGTAGTTGCGCAGCGCCCCGGCGCCGAGGGCAGCCGGAATTCAGGAGGAGCAATGACCTTTGACGAGACCCTGTACGGACGTGATGACGAGATGGATGAATACGGCGATAGCGGCGCCTTTGGCGACTCGTTAGAAGAAGACTTTGAGGAAGAAGAAGAGGAAGAAGAAGCGGAAATGCCGCTGCTGAGCGAACCGGAGCCGGAACCAGTCATCCCGGTGGCGCCACCCCCGCCGAAGCCGGCTGGTGGCGGAGGCGGCGGGCCCAAACCTGCGGCCAAGAAAGCACCCGCAAAAAAGAAACCCGCGGCGAAAAAGCCGGCAAAAAAGAAGAAACCCGCGGCAAAAAAGAAGTCAGCCAAGAAAAAGCCAGCCAAGAAGAAAGCTGCGAAGAAGCCGGCAAAAAAGAAGGCAGCGAAGAAAAAGGGCGGAAAGAAACGCCGCTAGCGACGGCTCGTGATGAGGCAGCACCTGAAGGCGTTGTCTTGATAGGGTCGAGGTGGCATGCCTGAAGGCACACCTCGATACGAATCATGATTTGGGACTTCCAGCCGCGGCTGTACGCCGCGGCTTTTCTGCTTGCGTTTACTTCTTCGAGCGCACCGCGTCCAGACACTGCGAGTAGAGTGCGAGCAGGTGACCGGCATACTCTTCCGGCTTCGTGGCGGCACCGGTGCCCTGGAAGCCGACTCCCGAAGAAGTCGTGCGGCCGTAGCCGGTAGTCATGGCGACAAACTTCATCAGATCAAGGGCAATGTCTTCGTTGCGGCGTGAGCCGGGCGGTAGCGTGGGCGTCTCATCCATGAATGCCTCCGAGGGAATACGAATGCTGGGTATTGGTATTTCTTCGTCGTCCATTTGAACAGTGTCAGATTACCAAAAAACCTCGCCACGGATTTGCACGGATGCACACGGATCTTCTTCCGTGGATTTTCTCTGTGCACTGTGTCGCTGTGGTGAGCGGGTTCTCTGGCGACTTCCAGGCAATGAGCAGTTTGACTTGTCGTGGTTCGACCCCTAGCATGGTCGCCAAATAGCATGGTTTCCACATGATCGGCCAAACCATTTCGCACTACCGCATCGTCGAGAAGCTGGGCGGTGGGGGGATGGGTCTGGTTTACAAGGCCGAAGACACCGAGCTTGGCCGCTTCGTTGCCCTCAAGTTTCTGCCCGATGAACTCTCGCAACACCCGCAGGCGTTAGAACGCTTCCGCCGGGAGGCGCGTGCCGCGTCCGCGCTCAATCATCCCAACATCTGCACCATCTACGAAATCGGCAAACACGGGGAGCAGTCCTTCATTGCCATGGAGTTTCTGGAGGGGGTGACGCTCAAGCATCGCATTGCGGGCAAGCCGCTGGACAACGAAACCGTGCTCGCGCTTGCGATTGAGATCGCCGATGGACTGGACGCCGCCCACGCCGAAGGCATCGTCCACCGCGACATCAAGCCTGCCAACATCTTCGTGACCAAGCGTGGACACGCCAAGATTCTGGACTTCGGTTTGGCCAAGGTCACACCCGTCCTCGGCAATGCCGGAGTAACTGGAGCGGCAGAACAATCCACGCTCACCCTGGAAGAGCATCTGACCAGCCCCGGCGTCGTCGTGGGCACGGTCGCATACATGTCGCCGGAACAAGTTCGGACGCGGGAACTGGACGCTCGCACTGACCTGTTCTCGTTCGGGGCGGTGCTGTACGAGATGGCGACGGGGGCGTTGCCATTCCGTGGGGAAAGTACGGGAGTGATCTTCAAAGCCATTCTGGATGGGACACCCACGTTTGCAGTGCGGCTGAATCCCGACGTGCCAGCCGAACTGGAACGGATTATCAACAAGGCCCTGGAGAAAGACCGCAATCTGCGCTATCAAAGCGCGGCGGACATTCGCATCGATCTCCAACGATTCAAGCGGGACACGGAGTCTGGCAAGTTCGTTGCATTAGAAGCGGGGAAGGTAGAACCCTTCAAGGGCAGAAGGGGGGCATGGATGGCGGTGCCAGCTGCCGTGCTAGTCGCGGCTCTCGCGGCGGCAGGCTATCTCCTTTTCCACCGCCCACCGCCCAAGCTCACCGACAAAGACACCATTGTGCTCTCCGACTTCACCAACACCACCGGCGATCCTGTTTTCGATGACACGCTGCGGCAGGGACTCTCGGTGCAGCTTGAGCAGTCGCCCTTCCTCGAACTGATTTCCGACCGCAGGGTGAATGAGACATTGAAGCTGATGGGGCGCACCGTGGGAGACCGTTTAACGCCGGAGGTCACGCGCGAGGTCTGCGTTCGCACCGGCAGCAAAACCATGTTGAGTGGTTCGATTGCCGGACTGGGCAGCCAGTACGTGATTGGCCTGAAGGCGGTGAACTGCGACACGGGGGACATGCTCGCCGAGGCGCAGGAGCAGGCCGCGGGCAAGGAAGCAGTGCTGAAGGCCCTGGACACAGCAGCAATCGGTTTACGGGGCAAACTGGGTGAGTCGCTCAGCTCAGTGCAGAAATACGCCATGCCGCTGATGGAAGCGACCACACCATCCCTGGATGCACTGAAAGCCTACAGTCTGGGGCAAAAGCTATGGTCAACGAAAGGAGTAGCAGCCAGTCTACCTTTCTTCAAGCGCGCGGTGGAACTCGACCCAGATTTCGCCGTGGCCTACGCATCCATTTCAGCCTCCTATTCCAACCTCGGAGAGGAGGCCCGGGCTGCCGAGTACGCCCGCAAGGCTCACGAGCTGCGGGGAAAGGCGAGCGAACTGGAGCGGTTCGCCATCGAGACAAACTACCACGAGGCCGTGACTGGAGACCTGGAGCAGACAAGGCGAGTGCTCGAGCTTTGGCAGCAAACCTATCCGCGGGACCCCAGGCCGGTCAGGGAACTCGGATTCATGTATAGCAACCTCGGCGACCACGAAAAGGCACTGCAGCAGGCTCGAGAGTCGCTGCTTATGGGGCCGCACACCGAGATCTATTACTTCGCTCTCGCTGTTGATTACACGAACCTCAACCGGCTGGACGAGGCGGAGGCAGTGTACAAGGAGGCGGACCAGCGCAATATAGAGAGCGAGCTGTTGTTGGCGAGCCGCTACCTTCTGGTTTTTCTGAAGGGTGACACGGCACAGATGCAGCAAATGGTAGTGACTGGGATGGGCAAGCCCGGTGTGGAAGACATACTCCTGGCTGGGCAAGCGGAAACAGAAGCCTGGTATGGGAAGCTGAAAAAAGCGCGCGAGCTGACACAACGTGCCATGGATTCAGCACAGCACAACGACGCCAAAGAGACCGCCGCAACGTATCAGGCAGTGGCTGCTCTGCGCGAAGGGGAATCGGGCGACACGGGACAGGCACGCGCTGACGCGGTTGCAGCCCTGAAGCTGGCCCCGACTCGGGACGTCCAGGACTTAGCGGCGCTCGCCCTGGCGCGGGCCGGCGACATAGCCGGAGCCGAGAAGGTGGCAGCCGAGCTGGATAAGACATTCCCGCAAGACACCCTGATCCAGAGATACTGGCTCCCCACTATTCGGGCGGCAGTCGCATTACAGCACAAAGACCCGAACCGCGCCGTCGAGCTATTGAAGGCAGCCAGCGATATTGAGCTGAGCTCGCTCGGGGGCGGCGCGCCCCAAACCGGGTTACTCCCGGCTTACTTGCGTGGAGAAGCTCATCTCGCGCTCCATGACGGAAGCGGAGCGGCGGCAGATTTTCAGAAGATGATTGACCACCGCGGCCTAGTGGGGAACTTTGTCCTGGGTGCGTTGGCCCGCCTCGGCCTGGCCCGCGCTTACGGGCTGCAAGGCGACACGGCGAAGGCCTCCACCACGTATCAGAACTTCCTCACCCTCTGGAGAGACGCCGACCCGGATGTCCCCATCCTGAAGCAAGCCAAATCGGAGTACGCAAAGTGGAAGGACCACTAGTGCTTGACCAGGCCTCCGAGCACATCCTGCAAGGTGTGAGCCATCATTCCGGGACGAACGCTCCCCCACCAATGCGCCAGGATGCCGCCCATCACTCCCAGCAAGCCGATTTGCAGGGCCTGCTGCAGGCCCTGGTAGGCGTGGGCCGCGCCGAAGAGTACGGCGGAAAAGACGATGCCGGCGGGGACGCTTTGAGTCAGGGCCATGAACTGCCGCTGCAGGTAGCCGCGATAGATGGCTTCCTCGCAGATGCCTGCGGTGAGCGAGAGCGCGATCCATAGCGCTAAATCGGTGGCTCCGTGCGGCAGCATGGCTTGCACGGTGGCGTTGTGGTCGCCGCCGTGCGCATGCCCACTTACGATCGACTCGAGCATGATCGAAGCCATCAGGAACAGTACGGCGATTCCCAGTTCCTTGAGAAACTGACGAAGGGAACTCCAGCGTTTCCCGAGGACAGTTTCGAGAGGCGCACCGGCGCGCCACACCCCTACCACCACGAAAGCGAAAAGCAGCCATTCGACCACCATGGTGCGGCCGTAGAGAGCAATGTGGTTCGGCGCTTCCGCTGGATTCACGGCGTGGGACCGCACCCTGCCCAGAAACAGCAGGGCCGCCTGGGCGGCGAGCAGCAGCACAGTGTGCAGTGGGGCGGCGATCCGTTGATGACGAGGCGACTCGGGCAACACTACCGCAGACGTCTCCATGCTTATCCTCCAAGTGCCGGGTGGGACAGGACAGCACAGAGGCCTGATGTTTCTGACCCGGCGAAACAGCGCGTCGTTACTGCATGTCCACAGTTCGACGCGCGAGACTCGCAGTTGTCAACTGGTGATTGCACAGAATGCGGAGGAAACACCAACGGGCAGCTATGTTCAGAGTTGCTTGCGGGGCACCTCCAGCGAGCTACGCGGGAGAGGCACCAGCGCCACACTACAACATGGCGGCTACGTCGGCGTGGCCCGCATCTTTTGCGATCTGGGCGGCAGTCTTGCCGTCGTCGCTCGCCAGCGCGCGGTCGGCGCCGTGTGCGAGCAGAAGTTCCACCATCGCTCGATCGCCATTCTGCGCGGCGGAGTGGAGTGCGGTGTATCCCTTTTGCTGGCGGGCGTTGGGCAGAGCGCCGTGCTGCAGCAACGCCCGCACCAGGGGAAGGTTCCTTCCGGCAGCGGCCGCGTGCAGAGGAGCTACCTGCATGGCATTTTTCGCGGCAACCTGCGCGTCCGCACCGTGCTGCAGCAGCAGGTTGGCCACTGCTTCCTGGCCGAAGAAGGCGACGAGGTGCAAGGCAGTAAACCCGTCGGGCGACCACGCCGATGCCAGTCGCGGATCCTGGCGCAAGAGCTCGGTGACACGATCGGTGCGGCCCAGGCTGCTGGCTTCGAAAATATCCAGCACCGGCTGGTTCGCCAGCAGCAACTGCAGCAGCTCCGCGCGGCGGTGATACACGGCTTGCATGATGGCCGAAACGCCGTTGCCATCGCGGGCCGACGCGAGCGCGGGCTGCTGGGCAAGGAGCGCGCGCAGTTTCTCTCCATCGCCGGCTTGAATCGCTGCCATCACCGTTGTGGTCTCATCCATATGCTTCCCCTTTCTTATTTCATTAGCTAGGCTAACTAATTATAATGAGGGCGAAACGGCTGTCAAGAGGTTTTGGGAAATCTGGTAATTTTGTAACCGGGTAATTTGGTAACTTGAAGGGTCATGGCGAAACCATCCCGCACTGCTGAGCACGTGGCCGACCGGCTGCATTCGGCGGCCATTCACCTGCTGCGGCGGGTACGCAAGCAGGACACGGCCACCAGGGAGGGACCGGCGCGGCTGTCGGCCTTGTCGGTGCTGGTGTTCGGCGGGCCCATGACTCTGGGCGGACTGGCGGCAGCGGAGCAGGTCAAGCCGCCTACCATGACGCGGATTGTGACTGGCCTGGAACGGAGCGCGCTCGCCGAGCGCGTGCCGGATCCGGCAGACGCGCGACGGGTGAGAATCCGTGCCACGCCGAAAGGGGTGCGCCTGCTGCAGGGTGCGCGCAAACTGCGGGTCCGATACCTGGCGGCGCAAGTGAAGAGGCTGACCGCAGAGGAGAAAGCCTCCCTGGGCCAAGCGGTGGAGATGCTGGACCGACTGCTGCGGGAGTGGAAATAAGACAATTCAGATTGCAGATTTGTCGTCGTCGCGACGTCTGCGACTTCCCTTGCCCCGTTCGGTGGCCGGCGGGACGTCGGCGCTGCATTAAGTTTCGATTCCGACGTAGCAGACGCGGCCAATGAGGTAGTCGGCGACGGTCTTATCCTCCTCCATGCGCATGATGTCCACCGGGTAAGCCTGGTTGTGCGGGCGCAGGACCAGGTGGTTGCCGGCCAGTTCCACGTACTTGACGGTACAGTGCCCGTCTTTGCTGACCGCGTACATGTTGGACTCGCCTTTGCGGTAGGGCTTGAGCGAGTTGTAATGGCGGTCAATGAGGACGGTGGCGCCCGGCAGGAGGCGCGGATACATGCTCATGCCTTCGCGGGCGTCGGCCTTGATGATCACGAAGCGCTCCCAGTGTTCCCGATCGCCTTCCACTTCCGGGCGCAGCTTGCGCAGGAAGCTTTTCTTGAACTTGAGTATCTCTTTCACGTTCATGCTGACGATGAGAGGTTCCTGGGCCGCCACCGTGCCCTCGACCAGCAGCACATTCTCGAACTCGTCGTCGCTGGGCGGGGGGATGGTGGCGCGCTTGCTGACCTCGTTGGGATCGAGCAGGTCGAGCACGGAAAGGTGTTGCACATTCAGCACTTTGTCCATGCCTTCGAGACTGAGGCCACGCTTGCGGTTGAGAAAATTGGAGATGTGTGCCTGCTTGAAGCCGGTCTGTTCGGCCAGGCGGAGACCGGTCAAGTCGCCTTCTTCGATGCGTCCCCAGAGAGTTTTACGCAGGTTTTCCTGCAAAGTGCGGAATTTCATGGCGGGAGTATAGCACGGGTCTATAGCGAATCGCTATTTACAATACAACTACAACATCTCGAAGGAAATATAGTTCTTGACCACGATTATGCACTTGACACATCATTGGATTTCTGAGAGAATAATGGCGTCCGGGAGGCACGCCATGAATCTCTTAGACATCTACAAGGAACTGAACACCGAAGAAAAGTGCCTTTCATTCCTAGAGCATATGCGATGGCCCGAAGGCGTCAAGTGCCTTTCTTGTAATTCAGGCCGGATTTCGCACCTCACGTCCACAGGCAGGCGCAATAGGAAAACTGGAAAAGTCGGCCCCGACCGCCATCTGCTGCAATGCAATGAATGCCGCTTCCAGTTCACCGCTACAACTGGCACCGTCTACCATGACACCCACCTGCCCCTGAGCAAATGGTTTCTCGCCATTGCGCTGATTACCGAGTCCAAGAAGGGCATCTCCGCCAACCAACTTTCCCGCGCCCTAGGCGTGCAGTACCGCACCGCCTGGTACTTGGCTCACCGCATCCGCAAGGCGATGACAGACGCCTCCACACCGAAGCTACGGGGTATTGTAGAAATAGATGAGACCTACATCGGCGGAAAGCAGCGCGGACACCGGAGCAAGCTTAAAAGCAAAGACGTGGTCATCGGAGTTCGCGAGCGCGGCGGTGATCTGCGGCTAGTGCAGACTCCCGACAACAAAGCGGACACGGTCTATCAGGTCATCGCTGACAACGTAGCGAAAGACGCCAAAGGCATCATGACCGACGAAAGCCCGATCTACAATTTCAAACTCACACAGTTCAAAGACGTGCGCCACGACCGCATCCGCCACAAAGAGAAAATCTATGTGCGCGGCGATGTTCACACCAACACGGTCGAGTCCGCCTTCTCACTATTCAAGCGCGGCCTGAACGGTGCATTCCACAAAGTTTCCTTAAAACATCTGCAACGCTACTTGAATGAGTTTCAATTCCGATTCAACAATCGCAAAGCGGCAGACCTGTTTGGGATGACGGTGCGCCGGATGGCAATGGCAGGAGCAATGCCTTATGCTCAATTGATCGAGGACAATGCTTTCACGGAGTTTGTGAGAAGGTAAAAAGCAAAAGCCCGCTGTGAACGGGCCTTCACTTTAAATCGGAGGCGTTGGGCGGCTCCGCAAACATCATAAGGCAGAGTCCGTCCGCTGACAAGGCGGATGAAACCTAAGATTGCCATTCCTCTAGGAGTCGCGGGAATGTTGGCCGCTCTCGGAACAGCCATCGCCAATGCTAACGGGATATTCACGGGACGTCCATATTTGGCCTACTTGTGCTGGGGCATTTCTCTTGCCTTGATAATGTTTGCTATCCTCATGGCGAATGTGAAGGTATCGCCAGATCCAAAGGCCGATACTCATGGCTCGGTCTCACCAATTAGCATCCATCTAGAGAACATCGGAAATTCTGTTCAACAGCAAATAAAGCAAAGTCAAGGAAATCGGAGCATCATCCCGATCGCGTCTTCCAAACCGCAACCGAATATTCATTTCATAGAAGCGACGGTCGCCGACATCCGCCCAGGGCTAGACCTCGGTGACTTCACGGCGGCGGTTGCATGCTTTAGAAACGAACGAATTGTCGGGCAAAAGATAGAACAACCAACAGTGCGGGCACAGATTATCTACAAAGATCATCACGGAAATGAATTTACGGATGTTTCAAATGGCGTGTGGACGGAAGACCCGTTAATTAGCCCACTATTTGCGACGGGCGAAAGAAAATGTCTAATTCTTTTCCTTCTAAGCAATCAAGGCAGGCTGAAAAAACTTTGGAAAGAAGCTTACACCACTTCGCATAGTTGGATGAGTGGCGGATCATCAATTCGCATCCGAGATGAAGATGTTAAAGGAAAAATCGCTGTCGTAGAAGTTCGATTGCTCAATGATCATACCGACATTGGACTTCTGGATACACTGTTCGATGTCGAAGATTATCAAAGCGGAGAACTACCTAGTTTTAAATTGCATACGACTTAACGAAAAGCCCGCATTCCTACCGCGTCACGGCCCAAACGATCAATCCGAGCACTAGAGGCAGCACGAAAAACCAGACCACGAGATTCCGGACGATGTACTTGGCATCGGCTGAGACTTCCAGCCTCGGGTCAAAGGCCCCGTTGCTGTGGGAGTTTTGGGTAGTGGTGCAGTTTGAGCGAAAATAAGCCCATTTTAAGCACCCTAAGCCATCTGATTGGCATCTTGAATGCTAGGGGGAAGTTGTTCTGGAATCCGAACAAGCCGAGATTTAGATGGACTGGCGAGTACCAAAGTGGTAAGACTTCCGCTCGACGCCACGAATGTCAAACGAGCGCACAATAGAGGCGGCAGCGAAGTATGCCATAGAAAAGAATGCGCGAACGATAGACCTGATCGTCGGATATCTGTGCGACGCTTCAGTCCTAGTTCTCGTATTCGGAATTTTGGACACGTACTCTACCGGGAAGTTGACTTGGAGCGTGGCTGGCTTTGTCGTGGGGCTGGCGTTTGTTCTGTTCTTGGCGGCAATGGCAACTAGGTGGGTGATCTTTCGCTTCCTGAAAGTCGTGTTGAGGTACTCCATCAACACAGTAGCGGAGCACCAGGAGCGTGGCCCATGGAGGTAAATGGTTTGAACATCTGGCAGGCAATAGGGATGATCGCTGGCGTGTGTGCAGCAGCTTTTGTGACCGTCCTTGTGAAGATCGCAGTAAAAGAGTCGCACAGAATAACGCACAATCCAGTTCAACTGGAGATGGCGGAACCGGCCCAAGGCGATGATAAGCAGGCCGGTTTGAGAGAGGGTGCGGCCTACAGTCCTACACGGGTGTGAGCAGTTGGAGCAATTCTTCGATTGACCAGACGTGATTGGTAATTCCGGCCTCCATTGCCGGAGTCACCCTCAGTGTCTTATGAACCCGACAGAAGTTGTAGTGCATGAAGTACAGCGCGACCGCATGGCCGTGGTTCTCTAGCTTCTTGCTAAAGCCACAGGTAGCAGGGCCGATTACCATGCCTGTGGATTTCAAACTGCACCACTACCGAGTTTTGGGATTGTCGGCCTCCGCTAGCGCACGGTCGAGTTTTTCCGCGCCTTCGCGGGCTTGTGCTTCGTCATAGGGCAAGGCCATAGTGAATTCCCGTTTCGTTCATTTGGTCCCCTCTTGGCCGTGGCCGTGGTGGAGGAGGCGGCGGTGGCGGAGCTGGCACCGGCGGCCAATCGCTCCTGACCGGTGGCTCATTCCCACGATCACGCAGCGACGGGGCTGAAACGTGCATATACGATCTTCGCCCACTTGTTGATGGATTTTGGATCGTTGGGCATTTCCGTGGCCAGTTCGGAGGCTTCGTTTGCCCTCCTGATGAGACGCTCTAGCACCTCTTCCGCGTCTTCATCTTGCCAGTGGTTCCAGAGCCGCTCGTAATCAGCGAACAGGCTGTTCCATTGGCAGTGAAGTTTTGTGAGAGTCCCAATGCGCCTCTCAAGCCCGACCGCCATCGAATACGCGGTCAGCAATGCCACAAGCAGGGAACAAATGGTGGGAAGCCACACAGGTAACCGTGCGATTAAGGTTGCAAACGCCCCAGATGCAAGGAAAAAAGAGGTTCCAATAATGATCTGTTTCCGAGTGGTATTCCGGGAGGCCAGATCCGCGAAATAGAGCGAACGAACCTCCGACTCGACCATTCTTTCCCAAACACGATTCGCCTGATCTTCGGTCAGCATGATTCACTTCTGTGCTGGGATTAACTTCGCAGGTTTCCTTTTCTCGGTCTTCACGTCATCACGCTTGAGCGGGTTGGCCTGAATGAGCCGCTTCACGATACCTTCAAACTTTTGCCGGTCGACTAGTAATTTTTTTTTCGCCATCAAAGATTGCCCCTTTACAGGCTCTTCTAATTGTGCCTGCCTGCATTTTTAGGCTATGAAATCATGTTGGGTTGTCGAAAACCTGTTACTCAAAATGTGAATCCCTTCACTGTTTACCACTTCATCACTTTGCAGGTTTGGCCGAAACCGTACTATGCGCGGATGGCGGAGGAGATGAGCAAACCGCTAGGCTCAACGGTCTTAAAAACCGTCAAACCCCTGACAGGGCTTTGTGGGTTCAACTCCCACCTCCTCCGCACCCGCTTTAGGAAAGGAATCGCCAATGGAAAGCAACTCCGACGAAATTCTACTCCAACTCTGCGAGACTATTGCAGACATTACAACCGGACTCCGCGATCTGGCAAGGAACGATTTGCTGCTCATTGAGTCCGTCCAACTGGGAGCCTCGCCAACAATACTTGGCGCTGCTGCCGCAACTGTTCGCTCAACGCTTTATTCTGTTGACGAACTAGCTGACAAAATTCAGAAACTTTCGCGAGCAACTCAGCGCGGCTAGCCCTTTTGGGCCGGACGGGTTTTCCGGCCCGCTTCTTTCCCCTGTCACGGCTATTTTTCATTGTCTGTCCTTTCGGTCTGCTGCGTCAAATGCACAATCGTGTTCTTGACTTAGGTATCTCATAAGCTATAGGATGAGCGACATTTATAACTTCATATTTTGGCGGTACAGGAAAGAGCATGGTCACGAATTCACAATCCGAGAACGAAGGGAGCAGGTTCGTGGAGTTTCGCCGCAAGGTGCGCGCCGCGGAAGTGCTTTCGGCTGCAATGGAACAGCTGTTGAAGTCGATCCAGTTCACCGGCCGGGTC
>JAIQEU010000002.1 GCA_020073665.1 Terriglobia bacterium | reverse complement strand
GACCCGGTTGGAACAATGGTTGGGCGGGCGCCTGGAACGTTCTCTGCGCGAACTGCGCGAGCGCTACGCGGTGGCTTGCGCCTAGTCCAGTCTGGCGTCACCAGTCACCGAATTGCGTAGACTGTCCGGCGGATTACTTCGCTTTCTTCCTGAATTTTCTCGCCATGTCCGGATAAAACTCTTTCACCAGGTTGAAGCCGGCGTCGAACCCAAACTGCACTCCCGCGCGCACCGCAAAGTCGCCTGCCGTCCGCTCGCGGTCAGGGTAGTACGCGGTGGAGATTCCCGCCGAAGCGGCATTCCCCAGCACCTCCGAAAAGTTGAAGGCCTTGCGCCCCGAATCCTGGCGCGTGATCAGCGCCCGGCTGGCGGCATAGCTGGCGCGAGAAAACCCGCTGCCCTGGCCCTGGCGAAAGTATCGCGGGTCCTGGTGCAGAAGCGACGGGAAAACTCCGGTCGCAAAAAAGCTGTTACTCAAGCCGTCGGCGAAATCCGCCCCGTAGCGCTTGCCGTAGCCTTGCATGCCCTGCCCGTACTCCCTTTTGTTGTTCACCGCCTGGTCCACCCCGGCCCGCAGGGCTACGAACGCAAAGGTGTAAGGATCGAAATAACGCAAGGCCAGTTTGAACTTGTCACCGGCCGCCATCGGCGTCACGCTGCCCGCGTTGACCGTGCCGTAGTTCGGCATCACTCCGAAAAGTTTGCCATTCTCGACTGGGGCTTTCTTTTCACTCGGGCGAGATGCTCGCGACCCGCTGGATTTGTCCGGAACGGATGGACTGGGCGCGGACTGCGCCCGGCAAACCCCAGCTACCACCAGTAGACACGCGGCGACGACCGCAATGTGTCTCATCTCAACCGCTCCATGAATGAAAAGATTTGGCCCGCCCGGGAATCAGCGCCCGCTGATGCGAATGCGCCGCTCGTTTTCCCCCACGCGTTCCAGGACGATCTCCACGTCCCGCTCACGCTCGAAACGAGCAAATTTGTCCCCCCACTCTATCAGCAAAACACTGTTGCCGGAGAGCAGATCGTCCAGTCCCAGGGTTTCCAGTTCACGTGGGGTGTCGATGCGATACAGGTCGATGTGAAACACGTTCACTTCCGGCCCCCGGTATTCGTGTACCAGCGTGAAGGTGGGACTGGTCACGTCTTCTTCCGATGCGGCATGAAAGGCTTCGGCGATGCCCTTCACCAGCGTGGTCTTGCCCGCGCCCAGCTCACCGCGCAACAGCACCAGTTTGGGCGGGCGCAGCAGATCGGCGAGGCTCCGCCCCAGTGCGATCGTCTCTTCGGCAGAGTGGGTGGTGAATTCTCGGGTGTTCATCCTGGTCTGACGCTGCCGTCAAACTGCCGCAGCCAGCTTCTGTTTTCGCTGACGACGGACGACTGATGACTGACGACTGATACTTGACCAGTATAACGAGACTCTCCCGGACAACGGAGCGTGGCCTCAGGGCAAGGCCAGTTTATGTCGTCTTGCGCGTGGGAAATTGGCTGCTGCGGATACCCAGAAAGCTGCGATCGGAAACCGAGTCCACTACCATCCGCAGGTTGCGATGGTCATCATCGCCCAAGGCGATGAAGCGGAATGGCTGCAAAGCCCCTTCCATGGCCGATCGCATGGGACTTAGCATTTCTGCCATTCCCCGCACTGGCCCGGACTGCGTCTGGAACGCGACCTCGACGAAATCGCCCTGCTCGAGCGCTTTGGCCATGCGCAACAGACCGCCGGTGATGGAGATGGTTTGGAGTCTACCTTTGGCGCGCTGTCCGTCTTCCAACATGACCAGGGCCGAAATCGAACCGCCCAGATGAACTCTCGTAGCACGCCGCTGCGGGTGGGGTTGGGGGAAGTGTGTCATAGCAAAGTAACTATGCCACTTCCGCGAATCTCCGGGTAGTTACGGAAGCAGTTGTCCGGATTCGAACCCTGTGAGCTCGAGAGAGTTACGCTAATGGCCTGGTAACCAAGCGGATAGCAGTGTTGGCGAATTCGATAATGTCCGGATGGCCAAAGTAGCGCCGGCGTCCCGCCGGCAACGATTTACCTCACCGCCCGCCGATTCTTACTGCACTTTGCCGCGCCGATTCCCGCACCCGCCGCATGGCTTCCGGCAAGGTTTTCACCAGATCGGTCGCCACCAGCGCTTGCTCGCCCATGGTTTCACGCGCCACATCCCCCGCCAGTCCGTGAAGGTGCACTGCGGCGGTTACTGCTTCCATTAACCGATCCGGGAACTGCGCGATCAGGCCGGCGATGATTCCGGTCAGAATGTCGCCGGTTCCACCCGTCGCCATTCCCGGATTACCGGTCGTGTTCACCCACGCGGTCCCTTCCGGCTGCACGACCAACGTCCTGTGACCTTTGAGCACAACCGTGAGTTCGTGCTCGCCAGCAAAGGTTCGGGCCACATTCAACCGGTCTCGCTGCACCGCCGTCGTGCTAAGCCCCGCCAGCCGCGCCATTTCTCCCGGGTGCGGCGTAATCACCAGCGACCGGCCCTTGCCACTCAATTCTTTGGCATGGCCATCAAACGCGTTCAGCCCATCCGCGTCCACCACCATGGAAGTCGCATATTTCCGCACCACCGTCCGTACGAACTCCGCGGTCGCCACGTTCCGCGACACCCCCGGGCCGATCGCCAGCACCGTCATCCCCTTGACCAGCGCATCCATCCGCCCGTATTCCAGCGCTCTAAGTGAAATGGCTCCGGCCTCGGTTTCTTCGAGCGGTTCGGTCATGAGTTCAGGATGAAAGCCCGCCACAGTTGGCAACACTGACTTCGGCGTGGCTACGGTAGAGAGTCCCGCTCCCGCCCGCAACGCCGACATGCCCGCCATCGCCGCGGCCCCGGCCTTCCCCACCGATCCGCCCACCACCAGCACGTGCCCAAAGCTTCCCTTGTGCGACGCCGGCGGCCGCGGCTGTAGTAGCGGCGCCACTTCCTGCGCGGTAATCACGTTGAGTTGCAGCGATGAAACCATCGCCCCCGCAGGCGATCCGATGGGTGAAACCACGGTCGGTCCGCTGGTCAGCATTCCGAAAATATGCGCCGGACGCGGCGCCGTGAACGTCACCACCGCATCCGCCCGAACCACGGCCCCAGTCTGCTCTCCCATGACGTCCGCATCAGCGCCGGACGGAATATCCACCGCGACCACCGGTGCTTCCCTCGCGTTCAATAACGCTATCGCTTCCGCATACAGCCCGCTTACCGGCGGACGAAAACCTGTTCCCAGAATCGCGTCGATCAGGACATCGCAATCCAGAACCGCGCGCGTGTCCGCACCCTTCAGCCCTTCGCTCGACCGCACGATCACGGGAGGTGAAGGAAGCTTTGCAAACATCTCCGCCGCATCGCCCCGAAGCTCCGCCGGTTCCGCCAGCAGCAGCAGCAAGCGCCCTTCCCTTCCCCACTCGTGCAACTTGCGCGCGATCACGAACCCATCGCCGCCATTGTTCCCCTTGCCGCAGACCACTCCCACGCGCTTGGCCGACGGATACCGCGCCACCACGAACTCCGCCACCGCCGTCCCCGCGTTCTCCATGAGCGTGAGCGAAGGCACGCCGAAGCGCTCGCTGGTGAGGCGATCGATCTCACGCATCTCGGCAGCAGAAACGATCTTCATGACGCTCGCGGTGGCTGAGGACCGACGACGGAAGACGGACGACTGCCCGCCATCTGTTCCAGTTGTCGAAGTTGGGAAGGTTCGCCCATGGCGATTAGGTAATCGCCCGGCTCGATGCGGTCGTCCGACGACGGATTAAACCGCATCCCGCTCTCGCGCTTGATGGCCAGGATAATGACGCCGCGGTCCTGCCGGATGCGCGATGTCTCAATCGTCTTGCCGGCGAACGAAGAATCCCGGCCAACACAGATTTCCCCGATTTCCAGATCCATGCCCAGGTGGGTGGTGGCCGTATCCAGAAAACTCACCACGTGCGGCCGCAGGAATGACTGCGCGATCCGGTGCCCGGCGAACAAATAAGGGGAGACCACGGAATCCGCTCCCGCCGTGACCAGGTGTTTCTCGGCGTCTTCCTCGCTGGCTCGGGCAATGATTTTCAGCTTGGGATTTAACCCGCGCGCGGTGAGCACGATGTATAGGTTGGTGGCATCGGTGGTAGTGGCCGCCACCAGCCCGCGAGCCCGCGCAATCTGCGCCTCCCGCAGCGTCTGCTCCTGGGTCGCGTCCCCCACCATCACCAGCCAGTCGCTGCCATGCCGCGCGGCCTTGGCCTCATTCTGCTCGATGATGACGAACGGCACTGGCTTGCGCGCCAGTTCCCGGGCCGCGCTGCGTCCTACCCGTCCCGCACCGCAAATGATGTAGTGATCGGAGAGCCGGCTGATGTCGCGTTCCATTCTCCGCCTTCCAAAGAAGCTGCGCAGTTCGAATTCTAGCAAAGCCTGGGTAAGTGACCCGATGCCGAGAAAGACCAGCGACACGCCTGCCAGGATGACGCCCACGTTGAAAATCCGCCCGGCGTGCGACAGCGGATGGACCTCCTGGTACCCGATGGTGGTAAACGTGGTCACCACCATGTAGAAGCCGTCGAACCAGGGCCAACCTTCGATCAAATGAAACCCGGCCATCCCCACCAGCGTCAAGAGCGCCAGCGCGACCGCGATGAGCCGGAGATTTCGCAGGGCTTTCAAATCAATCTTCAGTTTTCAGTCGTTCGTCGTCAGCCCAAGCCGGTCGTGACGACGGACGACTGACGACTATAAAACAAAAGGGCCCTCCGCGTATGTGCGGAAGGCCCACGCAAGCCGTTATTCGATGAATTCAGTCCGCCATCACCTTGGGGGGCTTGGTCTCAGCCTGCACCACTGCCTGAACCCGGCTGTGGTAACGGCCGTAGCCAAAGTACACAGCCATGCCGATGATGAGCCAGACGATCAGCCGCAGCCAGGTATCGAGCGGCAAACTCGCCATCATCAACCCCGAAATCAGTATCCCCATGATGGGCACAAACGGCACCCAGGGAGTCTTGAATGGGCGGTGCAGTTGCGGACGCCGTACCCGCAGGATCCAGACCCCGGCGCACACAATTATGAATGCCAGCAACGTGCCAATGCTCACCAGTTCGCCCAAGATCCCAATCGGAATCAGCGACGCAAAAATCGCCACAAAGATCCCCACCAGGATGCTCGAGATCCAGGGCGTGCGGAAGCGCGGGTGCACGGCTCCCGCCCACTGCGGCAACAAGCCATCGCGCGACATGGAAAAGAAGACGCGCGACTGTCCCAGCAGCATCACCAGCATCACGCTGCCCAGCCCGGCAATCGCTCCCACCTTCACCAGGATGCTGCCCCAGCGCACCCCGGTATGGTCAATTCCAACCGCGACCGGGTCAGGCACATTGAGCGTGGTGTAGGAAACTACGCCAGTCAGTAGTCCGGAAACCAGGATGTAGAGGATGGTGCAGATCACCAGCGATCCCAGGATCCCGATAGGCATATCGCGCTGCGGGTTCTTCGCTTCCTGGGCTGCCGTGGAAACCGCATCAAACCCGATGTAGGCAAAGAAAATTACCGCCGCACCGCGCGCGATTCCCGACCATCCATAGTGTCCAAATTCCCCCGTGTTCGGCGGAATGAACGGTGTCCAGTTCTTGGTTGCCGAGGCCGGGTCGTGCATCACGAAGATGGTCGCGATGCCGATGAAGGTCAGCACGATGGCAACCTTGACGATCACGATCCCCGAGTTCAGGTTGGCGGACTCCTTGATCCCAATCACCAGCACCAGCGTGACCAGGCAAATCGCCAGGAACGCCACCAGGTTGAAGGTGCCTTGCACATGCTGCAGCGTGGAGGGATCCACCGCATGCGCCTTCAGCGTCGGCAAAATTGTCGCCAGGCGTTCCCAGCGCCCGTTGTACATCACCATGTCGGTACCAGGGGTGGCGGTCAGCGAGGGTGGAAGGTGAATTCCGAAGTCTTGCAGGAAGCTGTTGACGTAGCCGCTCCAGCCGGAGGCCACGGTGGCGGCGCCGAAGGCATATTCCAGGATCAGGTCCCAGCCGATAATCCAGGCGAAAATTTCGCCCAACGTCGCGTAACCGTAGGTATAAGCAGAACCGGCAATCGGAATAAGGGAGGCAAACTCGGAGTAGCACAGTCCAGCGAACGCGCACGCGATGCCGGCCAGCACGAAGGACAGCACAATAGCGGGACCGGCGTACTGCGCCGCCGCCGCCCCCGTCAACACGAAAATGCCTGCGCCGATAATCGCGCCAATTCCCAATGTGATCAGGTTCGTGGGACCCAGCGCGCGCTTCAGCGAGTGCTCGCCCTGCTCCTCGGACTCCTGGAGGATCATATCGAGCGGTTTGGTTGCCAACAGGTTGGCCATCCGTTTATTTCTCCTTAGCGGTTATGCCGCGGTCGCCGCACCCGAACGCCGCGACCACAGGAAATACACCGGTATCCCCAGCAACACGATCATCAGTCCCGGCCAGGTGTACTGCGGCTTGTAGCGCAATAGTACGACATCAATAAACAATGCCATCACAATATAAATCGCGGGCAGCACCGGGTAGCCGATGGCGCGGTACGGCCGGGGCGCGTCGGGATGCGTCCGCCGCAGCACAAACAGCCCAAAAATCGTCAGGATATAGAACACCAGCACCGCAAAAATAATGTAGTCCAGCAACTGCCCGTAGCTTCCCGAAACGCACAGCACGCAGGTCCACACCATCTGCACCATCAACGACACCGCGGGCGTTTTGTACTTAGGATGCAGTTTCGCCACATTGCGGAAGAACAGTCCGTCTTTCGCCATGGCGTAGTACACTCGCGCCCCCGCCAGGATCAGCCCGTTGTTGCAGCCGAAGCTCGACAGCAGGATGGCCCCCGCCATCAGCCATCCCCCCAGCGACCCGAACATCTGGGTCATGACCGCCGTCCCCACCCGGTCCTCGCTGGCGTACTGGATGCCGCGTTCCAGGATGGTCACGCCATTCGCACTTCCCATCAACGGCAGCGCGCTCAGGTAGATGAAGTTGCAGCCGATGTACAGGGCAATTACTACCCCGGTCCCCATGGCCAGCGATAGCGGCAGGTTACGGTTGGGATTCTTCACTTCCCCGGCGGTGAAGGTAACGTTGTTCCAGGCGTCAGCAGAAAATAACGATCCCACCTGCGCCACCGCCAGGATAGTCAACGTCCCCACCATCACCATGGGCCCGCCCACCCCGACCTGCACCGCATGCTGCGCGCCCAGCCCCGCGTTGTGCCAGAAATCCCCAAAGTTCGCCGCCACCGCCTGCGCATTGCGCCCGATAAAAATCCCCAGCAGCACCAGCCCAAACAGCGCCGAAGCCTTGGCGATGGTGAACACGTTCTGGATAAGCGCGCCGGTCTTGATCCCGAAGATGTTAATGATCGACAGCGCCACCACCACGAGGATCGCCGCCAGGTTCTGCGTATTCAGCCCCACGTCCATGTTCCCCAGGACCATCGGCCCGATGGGTATCGGCGGTACTTTCCAGAAGTGCAGAATCCAGTTGGACGAAGAAATCGAAGGAAAGAAGATACCGAGAAACTTGCCAAAAGCCACGCCCACGGCCGCAATCGTCCCCGTCTGAATCACTAGAAACAGGGTCCAGCCATAGAGGAAGCCCCACAAAGGCCCCAGGGCCTCTCTCAGATAAACATATTGCCCGCCCGCCCTCGGCATCATGGCGGCGAGTTCGCCATAACTGAGCGCGCCTACAATGGTCAAGAAGCCGGTCACCACCCAGGCCCCGACCAGCAACGCCGGCGAAGCCGTTTCCCGCGCGATTTCCGCCGAAACAATAAAGATGCCCGAGCCAATCATCGAGCCCATGACCAGCATGGTGGCGCTGGTCAGCCCCAGTCCTTTGACCAGTTCTTTGTCCTGATGAGTGTGGATGTCCCAATCGCTGACCGCAACGGGAGTCGGTGGCTTGGTTTCGGTGCTCAAGGTTCTCCTGGTTTTCCCAGTTACCAGCTACCAGCTACTTGTTTAGGAACCGCCAAGACTTTACCTCAATATCCGCAAAAATTCCTCTGCTGATTTGCGGGGCTCATGTACTAAGTCGGATATCACCGCCACCGCATCCGCCCCCGCCTCGATCACCGAGCGGCAGTTTGCCCGCGTGATTCCGCCGATTGCCACGAGAGGCTTTCGGGTCAAGGCCCTCGCCCGCCGGACGCCTTCCAGTCCAATCACCGGATCAGGATTCGCTTTGCTGGAGGTCGCGAACACCGGCCCGATGGCCAGGTAGTTTGCCGACGTCCGGTCGGCCGCGCCCAACTGCTCCGGGTTATGCGTGGACACGCCCAGCCAAAGCTTTGCGCCAACTACTTTGCGAGCGCCCTCCGGGGAAAGATCGTCCTGCCCCACGTGGACCCCGTCCAATCCTGCCGCCACGCACAGGTCGGCCCGATCGTTCATGATGAGTTTGACGGACCCGCCGAGCAGACGTTTCAACTCCCGGGCCTGGTCCAGCATCTGCCGGGTATTGCCGGACTTGTTACGGTATTGCAGCAGGCTAACGCCGCCAGCCGCAAGTTCCTCGGCAATAGCGAATAGAACCTGATTCTCAGGAAATGGCCAAGCATCCAGGATGGCGTAAAGCCGTGGAAGTTTGTAGTCCAAGCTTTTTACTCGGTACCAGGTACTCGGTACTAGCCGTTAGGTCGGCGAAGCAATTTTTCGATGAACGTCGTATCCACCCGTCCCGCCCTGAAGTCAGCATCCGCCAGAATCCTCCGCTGCAACGGGATCGTGGTATACACGCCTTCAATGATGAACATCTCCAAAGCTCGAGCCATGCGCGACACCGCTTCATTGCGATCCTTCCCGCGCACAATCAGCTTCGCAATGAGTGAATCGTAGTAAGGCGGAATCGTCCCCTGCTCATAGGCCGCCGTGTCCACGCGCACCCCGGTCCCACCGGGCGGGTGAAACGCCGTAATCTTCCCCGCAGACGGTGTGAACTTCTCGGGATGCTCCGCATTAATTCGACACTCGATCGCGTGCCCCCGATGCACGATCGGCCCCTGCAGCACTTCATCCATACGCGCCCCCGCCGCCAGCAGAATCTGGCTCTTCACCAGGTCCACATCCGTCACCATCTCGGTGACCGGATGCTCCACCTGGATGCGGGTGTTCATCTCGATGAAATACATCCGCCGGTCCTCATCCATCAAGAACTCGATCGTCCCGGCGTTCACATAGCCGATCTCCGACAGCGTCTTGCACAGCACTTGCCCGATCTGCTCCCGCAGTTCAGGCGTTACGTGGGTGGAAGGTGATTCCTCCAGAAGTTTCTGGTGCCGCCGCTGGATGCTGCACTCGCGCTCGCCCAGGCTCACCACTTGGCCATACTGGTCGGCCAGCACCTGGAACTCGATATGCCGCGGACGCTCCACAAACTTCTCCATGTAGAGGTCGCCATTGCCAAATGCGGCTGCCGCTTCTGACTGGGCTGCCTGGAACAGCGCGGGCAACTCTTCCTCGCTGCGCACAATGCGCATGCCGCGCCCGCCCCCTCCCGCCGAAGCTTTAATAATCACCGGAAAGCCCACCTGCCGTGCCCACTCCAGCGCTTCCCCGTCACTGCCCAGGATGCCTTCCGAGCCCGGCAGAATCGGCACACCGGCCTTCTTCATCGCGGCCCGCGCTTTCTCTTTCTCCCCCATCAGCCGCGTAACTTCCGGCGGCGGCCCGATGAACTTGATATTGCAGGCCTCCGCCACCTCGGCAAAGTTCGCATTCTCCGCCAGCAGCCCGTATCCCGGATGAATCGCATCCACGTTGGCGATTTCGGCAGCGCTGATCACCGCCGGAATGTTGAGATAGCTCTGCGCCAGTTGCGGCGGCCCAATGCAGATGGCCTCGTCCGCAAAACGCACGTGCAGGGAGTTCCGGTCCGCCTCGCTGTAAATCGCCACCGCCCGGATGCCCAATTCCTTGCAGGCGCAGATCACCCGCAGCGCAATCTCTCCCCGGTTCGCAATCAGAATCTTCTTAAACATCGTATGGGAACGTGTGGGGACGGGCGCCTCGCCCGTCCTGAAAAAATAAGGCCTCGCGGATGCAGTGCGCCCGTCCGCCTCTCAGACACAAAAAGGCGCGCTCTTCGCGCGCTCTCTGCCATTCCAGTTCTCTACGCCCTCGGCCGGATCAAAAACAATTCCTGACCGTACTCAATCGGCTGCCCATTCGCGACCAGCCTTTTCACTACCTCGCCGGCCACATCCGACTCGATCTCGTTCATCAACTTCATCGCTTCCACGATGCACAACAACTGTCCCACCTCGACCACATCCCCCGGCTTCACAAACGGTGGAGACCCCGGGGAAGGCGCTTCGTAGAACGTGCCCACAATGGGCGAGCGCACCGCATGCAGTCCTTCTTCGACTGCAGGCTCTGCTTCCTTGGTTGGAGGCGTGCTCGCAGCAGGCTTGGCAGCAGGAACCGAAACCGGGGCGGCGGGCGGCGCCGAGTGCGCCGCGAAAAAGCGCGCATCGGGCTCGGAAGCCGAGACATGGGCTTCCCCGCCGCGCTTGATGCGCACCTTTACGTCGCCGCGTTCCAGTTCGAACTCGGCTATATCTTTTTCAATTAGGAACTCGATGAGTTCCTTCAATTCTTTCTGGTTCATGGGCAACGGTGGGACTGGTTTCTACTTCCCTGGCCTCGACCTCTGAGGCCCTTGCAAATCTCTATGCTTCATCTTGGATTGCTCGAAGCTAGTTTGCCAGGAGCCAGCGGCTCAAATGCATCACACTACGATCAATTCCTTGCTCGTGGGCGTCAAGACTTCGCATCCTTGCTGCGTGACCACTACCATGTCTTCGATCCGCACACCCCACTTGCCGGGAACATATACCCCAGGCTCGATGGTGATCACCATTCCCGGACGCAACACTTCAGCTTGCCCGGCTGCGACCCGCGGAGCTTCGTGAATTTCAAGCCCCACACCGTGCCCCGTCGAATGGCTGAAATAACGACCCAACCCGTTCTTTTTCAGATACTTGCGAGCAGCCCCGTCGACCTCGCTCAGCCTGCTGCCGGGCCTCACCGCTTCCACTGCGGCTTGCTGCGCTTCCCGCACCGCCTCGTACATCGCGCGGGCATCGTCCCCAGGACTCCCCACATACACGGTACGGGTCATGTCGGAACAGTAGCCAGTGAGTATAACACCGAAGTCACAGACCACGAATCCATCGGACGGAATCGCCGCCTCCGATGCTCGCCCGTGGGGCAATGCTGACCGTTCTCCGGACGCAATGATGGTTTCAAACGACATCTGGTCCGCGCCCGCTTTACGCGCCGCGTACTCCATTTCCGCCGCAACCTCGGTCTCCTTCACCCCAGGCCGAATTGTCTTCAGGGCCACGTCGAACAAACTTGCTCCCAGCAGAACGGCTGCCCGAAGACGTTCGATCTCTTCCGCGTCCTTTACCATCCGCGCCTGCTCCACCAGCGCCGGCGCTTCCTTCACCCGAAAATGAGATTCCAATTCCCCAGCCAACCGGCTCGCGGCGGATACTGTAAGGTGCTCGCCATCGAGGCCCACGGTAAGACGCGTGCCCTTGGGCTTCCGCTTGGTTTTCAGAAATGCCACGGCGGCAATCAGCGGCGCCTGGCGAGCGATCACTACCCGGGCACCTCGCACCTCCGCCCGAGCCTGCGCCGTGTAACGCCCGTCAGTAAAGAAGACGCTCTTCTCCTGCGTGACCAGCAGCAACCCTGAACTGCCCGTGAAGCCGCACAGGTAGCGAACATTGGGAAGGTGGCTGACCAGAAGGCTGTCGAGCCTGTGCTCGGAGAGAGCGTGCTGCAGACGCTGCAAGCGGCCTTTGTGATCCATCGGAGGAAGTGTACCAACCCGCAGGGCCCCGCAGCCACAAAGCTGTCATCCTGAGTGAAGTGGCAGCCTCGCAACGCCAGACCGCCACGCAGTCGAAGACCCCCTACACCATGAAGGGGTGCCATTTGCCTCAAGGCATTCTCCCGGCTGAGCCGACCTCGAGAGCCTCGACCGCAGGACGGGTGTTGGGAAGGGCACGACTTCAGTCGTGCCGTAAGCCCCCATGTTGAGCAGGGCTTTAGCCGCTGGGGTTTAGCTTTTGAACAGCAATGAATTTCACATCCCGAACTTGCGCCATCAGAGAGCACGGGCCCGGCGGGCCACCCGCCAAGGTGTCTGCTGTAGGCTATAATTTCGCGTCCGCTTCACATTTGATGGGACCGGACGGCTGGTTCAACATCGCCGTTATTCATCGCTGAACCGCCTCCACGGCGGTTGGCAAGGTTGGCGAGCATTTCCCGGTATTCTTTGCCGCATGTCTGAAGTATCGCGAGCATGACCTGTTTCCGGGCACCGCCTGACCATCGCCTGCAGCGGACGGTAGTTGGATAGAGCACAGATCTCACTCCTCATCACCGCCGTCGCTGAGGTGAGTCGTTAAGCGCTCCACCGGGACATACCTATGACAACTGACATCGACAGCTTGAAAGCGAATATCAAACGTTGGACTCTGATTCTAGGGGTTCTCCAAATCACGGTCGGCTGTATGGTCGGATTCATCCCGCCTTCAGCCGTAGCATGGTTTCGCGGTCTCGTGATGGCGCACATCGAGTTCACCGCCAACGGCGTCCTGATGGTGGCATTCGGCTTCCTGGTCAGAGAACTCCAACTGACTCCGGCGGCATTGAAAGTGTGGTTCGCGTTGCTGCAAATTGGCACGTGGACAAACGGAGCAGCGGGCCTTGCCGGTGCCTTCATCGGCGCTTCGTCGAAGCTCATGCCCACCATCAATGAAAAATTCCCGCCACCCGGTGGCACCGACAATCCAATTGTTTCAGGCTCACTCAAGTTGTGCGGTGTGACCATCATGCTGGGGTTGCTGCTCACCCTTTACGGCCTGTTGCGCTCCAAGACTTCGGGCGATGAGTCGAATGCCTGACCGTGCGCTGCAGCAAACTTGCCTCTCAGACATTGGCGTGGTTGGCTTTGGCGGAGAACCGAGCGTAAGCAAGTCAACTCACGAATGCAGGGGTTAAGCACTCAAAACCCCGATCTGGGCAGAGAGCTTGGAGTCCTTCGGCCCTGGGGGCACGATTATGAGTGCTATGGCGATTTTGCAACAGTCGTGTCTCCTCACAACCGCCGATTGACGCGTTGCCCTCATTCGTCACTGCACATCTGGATGTGATCCATTTCACTGACCTACCTCGCTGGATGGTGTTCTATTAGAGTGTGTGCCTTCTCCCGCCGGGGGAGCAACTTGCTGTCAAGGGGCGGCACACTCCGTTTGCGGTTTCAAGAAAGCGTCCTGCAGCCCGACACAGGATCTAGCATACTGTTCCGACGGTCTCCGACTTGCAGACTGGAGGCTTCCCATGCGTTGTTCCCGTCCCGCTCCAGTGATTTTCGCAGTTATCCTTTTATTTCTTCTACCGATTCATGCCGCCCAAGCCCAAAATCCGACGGCGGCAGCAATGCCTACGTCGGACCAGATTATTGAAAAAGCGTCGTCATCGGTTGCGCTTGTCCTGGCCGGCAAGTCATCCACGGAACTCGAAGCCGTCGGCTCGGCCATCGTGGTGCGCGAAAACGGGGTTCTGCTGACCGCTTATCACCTGATCAAGGATGCAAAGGCTCTGCAGATCCGTTTCAAAAACGGTGAAACCTATGACGACGTACAGTTACTGGGAGTGGATCGGCGCCGCGACGTAGCCGCTCTGCGGATCGTGGCCACCTCACTTCCGGCTTTGCCGGTTGGCAGCGCGAGTGCGGCGAAGGCTGGGGATCCAGTCTATGTGGTATCGCATGCCGCGCTCTTGCCATGGACAGCGTCGACCGGGATCATCAGCGCCTATCGGTTGGCTGATGAAGTGCCGGGCGCGGGAAGCGGATACCGCCTGCTGCAGTTCACGGCGTCCACGTCTCCTGGTTCGAGCGGTGGTGTACTGCTGGACAGTCAGGCGCGAGCCCTCGGCTTGATTGTCGGGACCCTCGAAGGCGGACAAAACTTGAACTTCGCCGTTCCCATCGAAAATGTCCTTGGTCTCGTGGATGCTCCAGTGGCACAAACCTATGCTTCCGGATCAGCGTTGCAACTGCCGGCGGCGAAGGATAGGGGCAGTAGCAGTGTTGCAAGCGCGCCGCAACCGCCCACGCCGCCGCGAAAGGCGGATGTCCAGTCCGAAGAACTTATCAGATCGGAAATTTTGAAATCACGAGATCCAGATTTCATTCTGCGCAACTTTCGGACCCTGTATGTGGATACGCGAAAGGCCATGTGGTTTGGCGATACCCAGATGAAGGCTGCGCTGGGGAACAACAAGGAGTTCACCGCGATGCGAATTGCGGTAGTGGACGACTCCAGCCTTGCCGACGTGGTTCTGGAGGTAGCCTATACATTTATGTGGGACTATCCATTTTCCTTGAAGCATCAGAACACCAGCATTGTTCTGGTGGCTGGAAAAGGGGGAGGGGTCGGCGGGGCGGCCGGCGCAGGCAGCGTGGCAAAGGAACTCACGAAGCTGCTGAAACCCTACCGCTCGGCACCTCCTGCCCACAAGTGAGGTATTCGGCAACTCCTCTCGCATTGACTTGCTGTACCCCTACACCTGACCTTTCAGCCCGATGACGTAATTTCGCAGGGAGGGCACCAGGTGACGAGAATCTAGCTGTGAAGTCGGCGCGACGCACAGTTGACCTTAACCGGGCGTTAGCACTCAAAGCCCTGGTCACAGGGTCAATGAGTGCTATGGCGATGTTACGCCAGCTTAGGGGTTGCCCCTTGGCGTACAATGCTGGCCGACTCTTTTTGGGTTGGAGGCTTTATGCGCAGAGCGGCGCTATGTCTAGTGATATTGCTGACTTTCTTGGTAAGTGCATCCGGACAAACGAGAACCGTAAGGAAATTGCACCTGCTGAATCAAGCCGGCCCAGTTCCGCCCACAATGATCTTCACGCCAGCTAAACCTGGGATGTTTAGAGTGTCGGTCTCCATGGTGCTGACGCAGGCCGCTAGCGGCGGTGGCGACTATATTGGACTGGTGGGCTCCAAGTACGGGCAAACCACCGGCTCAACAGTCATGCCGTTTTATTTCTACGTCGCCTCAATTGACAATGGCATCAATGGCGGCGTGACCACGGCCATGAGCGATGCTGGGCAGCCGATAGTATTCTCAACCGTTGAGTTCGGCAACGTGACCGGCGCAAAATATGATGTGTACATCGTAGTTGAGCGCCTGTAGAACTGCCCGGTTCCTCGATAAGACAATCAGCCTGTTCACGGTTTCCTTAATTTAGCTGTTCGACGGTCATGTAAATGTCGTAGACTGTCTCCCCGTAATCGTAGCAGCCGTTCGAAAATACCGAATAGACGAGCGGCGTTCCCGCACGAAGCCTGATCGGCATCACATCCGAGCTAAATTTCCCCGCTCCTGTATCTTTGGCAGAGCGCCCATGAACACAAAAAAGGCAATGACTAAAACATATGACCTTAGCAACGACTTGTTCTTCGGTGGCATAGGCGACTCCGGACTACGAGATCCAGGCACAGGCACTCGGCTGTTCTACGTAGGGCAAGATTGGAGGCAAAGTTCTGAAAACGTGCGGAGTATACACCAGGTCAGGCGAGCGTTTCACGGACAACTGTTGTTACCAGGCGATTACACTCATTGACCCTGGCCGGATCAGATCGGCGGATGACCGAAAGTCAATGAGTGTAATGGCGATATTACGCCAACTATCCCGAATGCCTCCGCTGTGAACGGATTGGACCGTGGTCCAACAGCCAAGCGATATTGCGATAGTCCATTGTTAGCGAAACCTGTGCAGAGCGCGTCACGAGTTGACTCTTACCATTTCCACCCGCAAGAACAGAGCACGGAATCTTGCAGCCTGGGCTTTCGCAGGATCGTCTTGCAAACAGCACATAGTCTCATCCACATATCAGCCTCCGCCATGTTGCATTGTGGTTCATGTTGCCGAATACGCGCTGACACGACCCTTGATCCATCTGCAGATTTGATTCATCCGCGGGGTCTTGGACTGCGGAGCAGTTGTCATTTGAATGTCAAAATGTGCAGGCGCTGAACGGCAACATAATCTTTGACACGCTTTTGACAACTTTGACCGATCAATATCGTCTTCAACGAATCAAACCTTGTACACGCTCAAGCTTTGATCCGGAATGAAGTTCCTAGATTCCGCAATGGAACCACAGTTGTTTCGGTGATCGACCGGAAGAATGAGCGTGTGGATCACGATCGTCGTGAATCACTCTTAATGAAGGGGAAAACTATGAAAGGTTTGATGAAGTCTACGTTATGCGCAGTTCTGATGATTGCGTTCGGTGCAGCAGTTGCCATCGCACCGGCGCATGCCCAGACTGGCAGTCGCATCTTGGTAAACATTCCGTTCGATTTTTTCGTTGGCAGTGCTCCGCTGAAAGCTGGCAACTACACGGTAGAGGAAACGCAACCCGGGGTCCTTGCCTTTAGTGGCACCCACGGGCAAGAGCACCTGTTTGCGTTGACCGTCGGCACCGATTTCGCCAACCAGGGCCATGAGCCACACTTTGTATTTACGCGATACGGAACAGAAGTCTTCCTCAACAGGGTCTTCTTGTCCGCTGACAATGATTGCCAGGCGGTTCCACTGAGCAGCAGGGAAAAGAAGCTCATTCAAAGTCAAGCATCCGGAGACGAGCTTTCTCTACTGGTCCAGCCAGCACGCTGAATTTGCGGACGCTGGGGTTGCTGGCTATCAGTCAAGCCGCATCACGAGGACGCGAACTGGCAAGTCACGTGATGCGGCCAGACTTTTGCGATTACACTCATTGACCCCTGGGCCGGGAGAGGGTTTTGAGTTTAATGGGGATGTTGCGCCAACAAGACGGCGATCTTGTGCTGTGCGGGGACTTGGAATATAAACGTCTTTCATTCATGGACGACACTACAGAAGCGGCGGTTCTGTCTGGAGCGAAAACGACCAAAAAGGTTGACGCAGGCTGGCAAGCTCTGTGGTTTCTTCTGCATCTCGCGGCGGTGTACTTGACAGTTCACTTCTGGTCAGCTTGGTTGGCCGGCTGGACGCGGGATCGGGTGCTCCCCTTTCTACAGATGCCCACCACTTCTTCAAGCGACTTCGAATTTGTGTTTTCTCATTTGTTTGCGTTCAGCTTCGTCCCGGCCTTCCTCGTAGCGCTAGGTATAGCGAGGTTCAGGACAAAGGTTGCTCAGTTTGTGTGGATCGTACCGACCGTGATTCTCGCGTATAAGCTCATCACTTTTTCTTCCCCGCCAACGTCGGTGCTGTTCCAGGGTCAATCTTCGTCGGCATTTCACCAGTACTTTGGAGGCGATTTCTTGATTCCTGAGTATCACGATTGGCACGAATTTTGGGAAATTGTGGCCTCGAATCCCGACATGACGCGAGGATTGGCTCAGCATACCTTCACGGCACCATTTTATGCAGGTCTTGGCTACAGCTTAGCCGCTTGGATTTGTGTCCGCACTCAACTGCACCGCAAGTTAAACGAGGCTATAAGAACTTGGGAAGATTCGAGATTCGCACATCGGGAATAGTCCGGCGGGTGGCCCGCCCCTGCGCGGTTTGTAATTCATCTGTACTGGACGGGGGTGCCCCGCTCCTTGCACTTTTTGCAAGGGGCGGGTGTGTGCGGCGTCACAGAGCTTTCGGAGGGGCCGGTCTGGAGCATCCCTCCAAAACCGAACCGCCTGCTTCTCCTGACAGGTTCTTCAGGGAAGCCGGCGGCGGTATTGTTGCAACTCGTCTAACTGCGAACTATGTCTGAATGATCCGCGGCGTAATGAAGAAGATCAGCTCCTGGTTCGAGGTGCTGACGCTCCGCCGCTTGAACAGGTTGCCCAGCCCGGGGATGTTGCCCAGAACCGGGGTCTGGCTGATGTTCACCGCGTTGTTGGTCTGGATGACGCCGCCCACCACCACCGTCCCGCCATCGGTGACCAGCACCTGCGTGGTCGCCTGCTGCGTGATCAGGGTCGGGTTGCCTTGTACGGTGTGGCCAAAGTCAGGCGTGGTGTTTTCCACGTCCACGTTCAGGAAGATCGTGCCTTCCGACGTGATCTGTCGTCGGGGGTCCCGACCGCTTCGAGAAATGTAACGCGCTGCCGAGCTAAAAAGCGTGTTAATTGACTTGGCTAACCAAGTCTAGTTAGGGTGTGGACGCCGTGACAGGGCCGATTTGACTGCTTCCTCGAACTTCCGGTAAGCATGGAAGGTGTGGAGGGCAATACGATGACACGAACCGAACTTTTGGAGAGTACGTTCTTTTATCGAGCGAATGGCACTACAACACGAGTATATATATATCAAGACTACGACGACGCGCCTGATCACGATACAGGCCCCAGTTCCATTCCGGGGAACAAACACTGTAGATTAGGTAATGGCACTTCGCTGAAGCGCGTGGACGACAACACATTCAAGAATATTGCGACCGGGGAGCTATTGTTTCGTATTAAGCCAAAGAAGTAAGAGATCAACAACAGAAAAGCCCGATGCCAGTCCGGGCCTTAAGGTGTGCTGCGATGTCTCAATGCGCACATTAGTGCGGAGGCACGCCCAGTGTCAAACCCACAGCATGAGTGCACCGTGACAGGGCAGCAAGAAGAGTTCAGTGAACAGACCCTTTGGGCGGATTGTCTTTTAAGAATTGTTGCAGGGCCGATTCCACGTCGCGTGATTTCGTTACTGCTACCCGAAGCTGAGCGAATTGTTTCCGCACGTCTTCGTGCTTCTGCGCCCGAAGTGTCTTAAGGTCTTTCTCCCAGTCTCCAATCTGAGGGAAGTGCTGACGGTACGTCATAATCATGGTGGTAAGCATCGTGCATTCTATGTATGACTCTTCCAGTGCGTTCAACAGTTGATCAATGATTTGCTTATCTGAAGCCATAGCGCCGCGAATTATACGTCATACTTTTGGCGTCAAATCACGGAAATATAGCAGCGTGTAAGACGTCCATTTCTTCTTTCGTGAGTTCGGCCAACAGCCCCCTTCTGTGGGCGAACTTGGCATATCGGCGCCTGTCCTCAATTCCCATGCTTTCCGCGGGTCTAGCGGTATGCCAGCAGAGCACGTCGGCGGCTTGTAGGGGGACGCGAGTTTTGTCGCCTGGAATCAATTCGCCAACTAACTCGGCAAGAGATGGGTCGCCCAGCGCTCGCAAACAATTTGGAATTTGTGAATGGAACTCTTGGATGTATCTAGTAATCACACCATTTCGTTCCACGATGAAATCGACTTTTTCGGCGTCTGGGTATTCATGCGCGATATATTCGAGAATGTGAAACGCATATCCCAGAAAGCATAGGTAATCGGGATCGAATGGCCTGCCCTTTCGCTTTGGTGCTACGACCTTACTATCGGCAAATTTATCTCTGAACAACCCTGCATTGACATGGATGCCAACCGGATAGAGAGTTGCCATTGTGTCCAGCAGAGTGAACGCCGCATCAACTCGGTCTTCTGCCTGTAGTCGCGTCAATCCATATTTGGAGCGCCACTCAGGACTTCGGATTTCCGTCATGTGCAGATAGGGAATGCTTGGCGGCCCATCAAGTACGCGCTCTTGCCATGCTGGGATAAAGAACCGTGACCAATCTTCTTCTAGCCCAACCCAGCCTGCAAAATAGAATGGGTCTTTGGGAGTTCTCCCGGAACTTTCGTCTGAAGCTGCGACGAACACTGCCATGCGATGCTCCTGTCTCGGCAATCCGCAAAAAAGGGAACGTACAAGGGACGCGGCAAGTTCTGGCGGTTGGCGGGTGGCCCGCCTGCCGCCGCCACTCTAACCATCCATACTAAACCGGGTGCCCCGCTCCTTGCGCCTTCTGCATGGGGCGGGTGTGTGCGGCGTCACAAAACTCGGAGCAGTGGGTCTGGAGCAGTTTCCGCTGGCACGAGCTCGGCGAAATGGGACCGGTGCGGCTAGGTGCTTGTTCCCCCCCAAAAACCGAACCGCCGGACTCCTGACAGGTTCTTCAGGAAAGCCGGCGGCGGTATTGTTGCAACTCGTTAAAGCCGAGGTTCAGACTAACTATGTCTGAATGATCCGCGGCGTAATAAAGAAGATCAGCTCCTGGTTCGAGGTGCTGACGCTGCGCCGTTTGAACAGGTTGCCCAGTCCGGGGATGTTGCCCAGAACCGGGGTCTGGCTGATGTTCACCGCGTTGTTGGTCTGGATGACGCCGCCCACCACCACCGTCCCGCCATCGGTGACCAGCACCTGCGTGGTCGCCTGCTGCGTGATCAGGGTCGGGTTGCCTTGGACGGTGTGGCCGAAGTCAGGCGTGGTGTTTTCCACGTCCACGTTCAGGAAGATGGTGCCTTCCGACGTGATCTGCGGCACTACCGTCAAGCGCAGGAAAGCGTCTACGTAAGTCACCGTCGGAGGACCGCCCAACTGGGCCTGGGTCACGATCGGTACGCGTACGCCCTGTTTCACCAGGGCTTGAATGTTGTTCTGAGTAACCACCCGCGGACGCGACAGGATCTTCAACAACCCGCGCGACTCAGCCAACGTCAGGATGGCATCGATTCGCACGTTGTTGCTGGCGTTGATGAAGGTCAGGCCGCTGGTCGGTGAAGTTACCGGGAAGTTAGAGAACAGCGGGATCTGGGTACCCGTCGTGCCGCTGCCCACCGTGATGTAGCCCGGCGTCAGGCCGCCCACGGTCGTAGGAGAAGTACCCACGCTCGAGGCGCCGCCGATTGCGCTGTGTCCGTTGCCCCAGCCAAAACCAAGCTGGGTACCGATGTCGCGTGCGAAGCTGCGCGTCGCCGCCACCACCCGGGCTTCGATTTCCACTTCCTGGGTCTTGCGGTCCAGCTGGGTCAGCAAGCGGTCAATCCCCGGCATCACCGAAGGAATGTCCTGGATGATCAGGGCATTGGTCCGGTCGTCCGAGATTACGTCGCCGCGCTGGGTAAGGAACTTCTTTACGGTTGGAACTACGTCCTTGGAGTGGGCGTAGCTCAGGAAACGGGTGACGGAAACTTTGTCAACTGCGAGCGCTTCTGCTTCCACCTGTGCCCGGCGCGATTCCGCTTCCTTGCGCAGGGTGTCAACCGTGGCGATGCGCAGTACGTTGCCTTCCAGCTGCCGTGCCAGTTCGTTGTTCTTCAGCACGATGTCCAGCGCCTGGTCCCACGGCACGTCATCGAGCACGATGGTCAGCTGCCCCTTGACGTTGGGATCGAGCACCACGTTCAGTCCGCTGATCTCGTGGATCAGCCGGAAGAAATCCTTCAGGTCCACGTCTTTCAGGTTGACCGAGATCGGCTCGCCCGTGTACTTGGGGCCAGAGGCGGCGGGCGCTTGCGCGGCCTGCATCTTCTGTTCAGCCGCCATGTTGACCGCGGGCTGAGGCGCGCTGGGGGTTTCCGCAGCAGCGGCCGCGGCTTGCGGCTGCATCGCGGCGCTGGGCGCGGGCAGCAGGTTTACATCCGGCTTGCCCACGAACTTCGCCGCCGCATCCACCGCCCGGTCGGGCTGGCTGGTCACCGGCTTGGTCGCGGCTGCGTCCTTCGCCTGGTAGGAAGGCTCCACAAACACGAAATCATTGGCCGAAGTCGCCGACGCCACCGGCTTCGCAGTCTCGGCCGGAGCCGTCTTTGCCGGCGCTGGCGTGCTCACTGCGACTTCCTTCTTGGGCGTGACCGGAGCCGGCGTCGGGCTGGCACTCGTGGCCTTGGGCGCCGCGGGCTTGCGCACCTGCGCCGTGGTGGCCGAAGTGTGCAGCTTGAGGACTAGCTTGTTGTCCCCCGACGGCACCAGCTCGTAGCGGCAGGCCTTCACCAGGTCAACCACTACGCGGGTGGTGGGCGGCGTCTGGCCATCCATGCCAATCCGCACTCCCTTCACCCCGTCGCTGTCCACGCTGATGTGGCTCTGCGCGGTGGCCGTCACGGTGTTCGGCAGGTCCACCACGACTCGCGACGGCGAGTCCAGAGTGGTCAGTGTGGGGGTCACCTGCCCGCGGGCCGTGATCTCCACGCTGATGCCTTCTTCGCCGCGCAGCACGTTGACCTTCTGCAGCGCCGCGTGCTTGGTTGCTTCGCTGCCCGTGCTCTGCGTCTCAGCCGCCGCTAACAGAACCACTACCAGCAGCGGTAGAAAAACCCCCAGCCATTGCTTTCGCATTTCGCTTCTCCCCAAGGGCTCGCACTCGGCTCGCCCCGTAAACTATCTCCCAAAAATTCGTTGCTTCCGGCCTTGCCAACCCGGCCGTATTTCCTGCCCCCTACACTGCCGGGGTCGTGATCTTCTTCGTTACTTCCCGCGTAAAGCTCTTGCCCAGCTTGTCCTGCAGCGTCTCCTTGAAGATGATCGAGTCGCCGGTGATCTTCACCACGTATCCGTTAAAGACCGGATCGTTTTCTTTCAGGAAATAAGCCTTGTTCATCGCGTTGACCACTACCGCGATCATCCCCGTGTCCATCTTCACCACACCCTTGAGGGCGATCTGGTCGATGGCCAGGCACTTCTTGCCCGTGCTGCAGCCCGAACCCAGCATGCTGCGGTTCACCACCGGGCTGACAAACGGATCCCGCCGCCCCGTCAGGTTGATCGGCTTGGGCTCGTCCTTCTTGGGGTCCGCCGGCATCTTCTTGTCTTCGACCGCCACCTGCCGCGTCGCCGCCGGCTTCGCGGCTGCAGTCTTGGTCTTCGTCTTCGCCGGCTTGGCCGGGGCCTTGGCTGCGGTAATGTGCGCCACCGGGCTCTTCTTCGCCGTCGCCGGAGCCGATGCCTTGGCCTTGCTGGCTACGTGCGCCGGTGCCGCACTGCTCACCTTGGGCTGGCTCGCCGCCGATGACGTGGCCGGCGCCGGGCTTGCCATCTTGCCCTGCGAGGCCGCCAGCGCCGCGTTCGAGTCAATCTCCTTCTTGCGCTCGACCGCCTTCAGCGTGTTTCTGGTGTTCTCGATGACGTCCGGGTTCTGCCCCCAGGCCGTTCCCAACGCCATCCCCACGATCAGAATTCCAGTCGTCAGCTTCATAGGACTCCCTTACTTTTTCACCGGCACGGTTTTGCCACCCTTGGCCGGTGCCGCCGCCACATCCATGTCATGACTGAAGAACGTGGTCGCCGTGCACGTGGCCACTACGCTCTCGCTGGGCGCGTACTGGTAGGTGTGCTTGGTCTTGGCGTCGGTCGGCTTCTTGGTGGTCGATACCAGCAGCCCCGACACGTTGACGATGCGCTCCAGCTTGCCCACCCGATCGAAGAAGTTCAGCATCGAGAAGTAAGGCCCGTCCAATTCCACCTCGAAGGGCACTTCGGTGTAGAAATCGCGCGCGGTTACCGGCTTGGCGGTGTACCGCCGCATCTCAATGCCCGCCTTCAACGCTTCCGCGCTTACCATCTTCATGAAGCCATCGATTTCTTTCTCGTCCGGCACAATGCGCCGCTCGATGTCCAGTTGCTGCTTCAGGCTGGCCAGCTGCCGTTCGATCTCCGCCAGCTTCGGCCGGTAGGCCTCCAGCTCGCGGTTCTCGTTCAGCTTGGCCGCCAGTTCCTGCTCCGCTTTCGCGTTGGCTTCCCGCTGGGTTTTGAAGATCGTGAAGTACAGTGCGCCACTGAGCAGCGCCGCCCCCAACACCAGGGCTCCCCACTGCTTCATCCCCGACAAGTCACTGAAATTCGCCATATCTCCCCGCCTCTAGGACTTCGCCTTTTCACACGTCAACGTGAACTGAAACGCCTGCATGTCCTTGTAGGTATCGTCCTGGAAGGTTTCTTTGATTTCTATGTTCTTGAAATAGCCGGTTTTTTGCAGATTGCTGATCAGCGTCGCTACGGCATCGGTGCTCAGGGCCATGCCTTCGATGTCGACGTTGGCTCCCTGGTCTTTCATGGAGTTCAGCCAGACCGCCTCGGTGTTGTTGACGGTGTCGCCGATGGTGTTGAGCAGGTTGACCGGCCCGGACTGTGCCGCCCGCAGCTGGTCAATCACGTCTACCCGGCGCTTGTAGCTGTCGGCCTGGCGCTGCCGTTCCAGGTAGCGGTTTTTGACATCCGCCAGCTCGCGGTTTTTCTGCTCGGCCACCGCCATCTTGGCCGCGATGCTCTTCTTGGCGTTGTTGAGCTGATACCAGTAGCCAAAGTTCAGTAACGCCGCCAGGGCCACGATGATCACCACTTTCAGCTGCGGTGAACCGGCATCGCCCACTTCCATGACTGCCGCTGCCGAGGCCGCGGCGCTGCCACGCTTGTTCTTCGGTTTGGGTGCTCCCAGCAGGTTGATTCGGATCATAAGTCTTCAAAACTCCTTAAGGCCAAACCCACCGCAACTGCCATCTGGCCGGCATTCTGCTCGATCAGCTCCATCCCTATTCCCTCCGCCGGAGGCGCAATCTTCTGGAAGGGATTGAAAATCTCCACCGGCAGCGAGAACTCCTGGCGCAACGCCTCGACCAGTCCGGGGACCTTCGAGGACCCGCCCGCCAGATAAATTTTCTCGATGTGCTCTCCCGCCGCGCTGGCGCGGAAGAAGTCGAACGTCTTCTGAATTTCCAGCACGATGATTTCGGTCACCTGCTGCAGGATGGGGGTCTTGGCATCTTCGGAGACCGTGCCCACCTTGTTGCCCAGCTTCAGCGACTCGGCGTCATCGAAGCTCAGGTCCAGTTCTTTCTGCAGCGAATCGGTGTACTGGTGCCCGCCCACGCTGACGTCGCGCGGGAACAGGGGCGTGGTGCCTTTCACGATGTTGATGTTCATCACGCTGGCGCCCAGGTTCAAGAGCGCCACCACCTGGCCGGGGGCCGGTTCGTAATTGAACTCGTAGCAGTTCTGCAGCGCGAGCGCATCAATGTCCACGATAGCCGGAGTCTTGCCCGCCATCGAGAGTACGTTGGTGTAGTTCAGAATCTTGTCCTTCTTGACAGCGACCAGCAAAACGTCCATCTGCGGACTGCCCGCATCTTCGGAAAGAATCTGGTAGTCAAGGTTGACGTCGGCGAGGTCGAAGGGAATGTGCTGCGCCGCTTCCTTCTGGATGGTTTCGGCCAGTTCCTGGTCGCTCATCGAGGGCAGCGAGATCTTCTTGACGATCACCGAGTGCCCGCTCACCGCGGTGGCCACGTTCTTGGTCTTGATCTGGTTATCGGTGAACAGCTTGGAAATCGCGCTCGAAACCGTGCCCGAGTCCACGATCATGGAGTCGACCACGATATCCGGGGCCAGCGGTTCCAGGCCGAGATGGGCCACTTCAATCACCCCACCCTTGCGTTTCAGCTCCACTGCCTTGATGCTCGAGGAGCCCACATCCAGACCTACAATCGTCTTCGATCCGAATCCAAACATGTGCCCGCCTTTACTCTCCAGCGGCTTTGGCAGCCGCCTTCGGTTTCTTCTTGCCCTTGACTTCCATCTGGCTCGATTTTTCTTCCATCCACTGGTCCAGCCTCGATTTCTTGAAGCGCCAGCGGTTGCCCAGCTTGAAAGCGGGGATTTTTTGTTCCCCAACGTACTTGTAAAGCGTGTCCGGACTCACTCCCAGGTACTGCGAAGCCTGGCGAATGTTCATCACTTCTCGCGAGTCGGCCATAGTTCCAACCCTTTCCACAAAACCAACCCTGTCGGTGCGGCCCGCAGGGCAAACTTGGGAGAAAATTCCTCGCTCAAAAACTGTGTTCGAGTGAATTTTGGTGTGCTGAGCATATATCAACCGGGAAAGTGCCCGGGTCAAGGCGTATTTCCGCGTTTCTTAGGGTTTTATGGGTGTTTTCTGGAAAGTAACCCCAAGCCACTTGCAGGTAGATGCTATATGTTGTGGTTTTGTCTTGAGGCCATACTACAGGACGCGGTGTTTATACAGAGGGTTCGACTTTTCCCCCAGAACCGTAACCAAAGTACTAGAGACGGTACTAAGGTCGTGGGACGTGTGGAAATCGGTTCCAAACCCGGAACCCTCGGGGCAAGCGGTCAATCCCCTAATAAGAAAGAGAGGCAAAACCACAAACTTCGCGGCGCCATTCCCCCAAAAACCCGGTCATCCCGACGCGCGGGGAGGGATCTCGGCGGTTTGCCGGCAGCGTATCCGCAGCCGGCGAGTGAAACCTGGCCAGAGCGGTGGCCCGGTCCACAACCCGGGTTCTCCCTTTGCGTTTTCTGCCAAGGTGGGCCAGACAGCCAACCTCAGCGGCTAAATCCGAGCGAAGTCGATTGGGTTTCCGCATCGCTTAAAGCGATGCCCTTTCAAGGCTCCCGTTTCGGGAGAAAAACCTTGTCAATAGGCAGAACTTACACGATCGAAGCTATCTGTCTGCAGCGAATGGAAATATAGGTCGAGCTAAGGTGGCGGAGTTTGCTATTGCTGGGTGATATAATAGGTATATAAGATCAAGAAAGGGGACGCGGCCTTCCGGGGCCGCGTTTTTTATTGGGCAAATAACCATGGATTCTCCGGGAGCGACGATACAAAACGACAAGCAACGAGGGGAGTGGGCGGAACTGCGTTTCATGGCCCGGGCGCGGGAACTGGGGTTTGAGGTATCCAAGCCGTTTGGGGAGTCGGCCCGTTACGATGTGACGGTCGAACTGGAGGGGCGCTTTCTGCGGATCCAGGTGAAGTCCACGATGGCGCGCAACTATGGCGGATACCTGTGCCGGCTGAACGGCGCCCGAACGCAAAATTACACGGCGGAGCAGATAGATTTCTTTGCGATCTACGTGATCCCGGAAGACGTCTGGTACATTCTGCCGATCGAGATTGGGATGCGGGTGAAGGGACAGATCTTCTTTATGCCGGGACGGAAGGGACAGAAGTACGCGGCCTACGAGGAAGCCTGGCACCTGTTGCGAGAGGGCCTGGGCCAGCCAGAACCTGCACCTGCCGACCACCCGCCGCTGACGACGGGCAACTGTCCGGACGCGGTGCCGGAAAACATTCCGGAAATGCGAGGCGCGGTCGACCCCGTCCCCGCCCCGGGCTTCGATCCCGACCTGCTGCGGCGGCGGTTGGCGGGATGCTTTGGGCGAGTAAACCGGAAATAAGGCGGACCTCGGGCGTCGGACGTTAAGACTTAGGGTTTTGAGCCAAGGTCGGAGGTCTGACGTCTGAGGTCTGCTTTGAGATGACTACGAAATATTCGTGGTGGACGCGCCCACTCATTCGCAAAAGGCGCGAATGAGATGGGGCACCCCCGAGATTGCCTGGGCCACCCGCCATTTCCCCCGAGTTTCCCCGAGTTTCCCGTCATCCAGTCAGTGCTTTGGAAGGCCTTCGAAGTCATGGGTCTCGAACCATCGCTCGATGAATTTAGCGAAGGCGATCCGAAGCTCCTTCAACCACGGAAGAATGGTGTTTGCAGAGTTCATGAAGGCAACGTTTCGATCGTCGAAATACTCGGGCTGGAAATGAAAAATGGTGTTGCGGTATCGACGGAGAATATCGACTTTATCCTTATCCTCTAACAGCTTCTCGATGGCATCATCGTTGAGTTTGAGGCTCCGGTATCCCTCTATTACCACGTATAGAGTCGAGAACCAATAGGCAAAGTACATCAGCGCCAGGCCAACATTAACATCATCTAAACCCTTACCTTGGGCAGCGGGCATCACTTTTTCGCTGTGTGCTCGCATTGCATCCGCCCAGGCTAAGTATCGGTGCAAGGCCAGCATTGGGTGAATTTGTGGCAACATGATGTTCTCCAGCGAAAGCATTTTCTATTATCTTGTTTGTCCCCGCCGGGGGTTTTCCTAATCGTACAATGTTCGGCAGGTTCGTTTATGCAAAGGTGGTTTATGGAAAAGGCAGAATTGCAACGGCGATTTGAAGAGGTGTTGGCCGATACGACAGAGGGATCAGGCACTCATGATTATCCATTGCGAAGGACTGTGGCGGCGTTGGGCTTATCAGTGTTGAAGCTCGATACTTCAAGTGCGCTTTTGGCACGGGTCAACATAGGTATTGGTGTCATCCTCGTTCTCATCGGCGCACTGCAGGCTTGGATCATGATACGGGGCCATTGATGCTCAAGGAATCGATGCTACCCACCTTGGCAAACAACGCAAAGGTGGGCCACCCGCCAAAGTGCGCGAAAAGGATGGGGCACCCGGCCGACGGTGGGCCACCCGGCCACCTTCCTTGTGGTAAAATCCGGCCCGTTCTACCTTCCCCGATAAAGCAGGCACTTGCTATCTTCGATCCCCCACCTCTGGGAACTCATCGGAGCATCGCGTCATGACAGAAAGTGGACCAGAAAGCCCTCAAGTTCCTCCTGATAACAAGTCTCGAAATGTTTTGTTCGTTCTCATCACCGTTGGCATTTTGATCATTCTAGGTACTTGGTTGCTTAACTATGTTGTAGCTGAGAGGCCATTGCAGCGCGTGCTCAGGGCAGACCCCAGGAACGGGGTCGTTAAGGCACGAGCCCACTTCGACAGATGGATCGACCTTAATACATTGGTTTTCGATGTGAGTGAAGTGTCCGGTACCGCAACCCGAATGGATGTCTTTCGGTGCTTTCTCGAATACGCAGAGGCTATGAAAGATCATCACGTCACGAGGGTGATTCTGGCTGCTCGCGGGAATGGCAAGTTCAAGGTGGACGGTGACTATTTCCAGCAACTCGGCCAGGAGTACAGCAATCAGAACCCTATGTACACAATTCGCACGTTCCCGACTCACTTGTTCACCATGGACGGGACCAAACCTTTTGCGGAATACACAGGAGGAATCCTTGGAGTTCTGCAAAAGGAGATGGAACAGTTCACCGAATTCAGTGACCAGTGGTACGTTAAGGATTTCCAGACCAGTGCCGTGCCCACGGCTCGACAATCGGAAACACCTTTTGATCCCTGTGAAGGATTGCGCGACGCCAATCCGCACTGTGGCTGGAATCCGCATTGGGAAGATTCCGGTGTCTCCACGAATGCGATTGATGGGAGAAAGACGGAATTCTTCTCCATGGAGTCTAGCGACGCGGACGGAATGGATTTCGGCAAGCTGCACTATGCCGAACTGCGAATTTGCTTCGACAACGGCAAGCTATGTGGTGGACGGCACGTCGGGGTGGCGGTCAACGTTCATGGCATGGTTGAGCCGCTGGGCTATGAGACGGGGCAGCAATACAGCACAGCTGTACGTCTAAAGTTTGATGATGAGAAACCCGTCAGCCAAACATGGGGCATTGCGGACAGCCACGACGCGTTGTTTCCTTACGGACGCGAGAAGCAGTTTCTAGCTCTGCTTGTCCAACACAACAAACTAATCCTGGAGTTCAGCTACTACGAGAAAGCCGCGAGAACGGTGACCTTTGACATTTCCGGATTGGCGGACAAGATGAAGGCAGCGAACTTGGCGAATTGATTCCACACGCGCCGGGTGGCCCACCCTTCGTTTTTTGAAGGGTGGGGATTCCCACCCCCGAGGTTGTCTGGGCCACCCGCCCGTCGTGAAAGATCGCTGTATTCCGGGAATCCCCCACCTTTCGAAAATCGCGAAAGGTGGGCCACCCGCCGTCTGTCCCCGAGTTTTTCGCCAAGGGACATGATAGAGTCTAGCAATTCTTTATGGGCGACCCCGCTCCAATTCCTGACGAGGAATCGCGCGTCCGCGATGAAAAGCTCCGACTGGAGACGGATGTACTCAAACGCCAACTCGCCCGCCGGTTCTTCCTCCTCGAATTGTGCAAGGCTTTGGCCGGACCGGTAGCCGTGGCCGCTTTCTTCTGGACAATGTATATCGCTATTTCGCAACGCGCCGACGTGCGGGTTGCCAGAGAAGACGAGCGCTTTGAACACGCTATAACCCGAATTGGTTCCACGCAAGTTCCCGAGCGACTTACAGGGATAGCGGGGCTCGAACAGTCCTTGCGGTCAAATGAGCCGGAGCGCCAAGCCCAAGCACTTCAGTATCTGGTTAATGCCGCGGTGATTGAGAAAGATCCAACGGTTCGCAGCGCAATTCTGGACATCTTTGAGGGTTTGCAGAACCTACGAATTCCGTCAGATGCGCTCAAGACAGCCTTGGTCTATGCGAGGGATCGCAACCGAAGCATTCTAAAACTGTATACTAACCGCTTTTTCGCAACCCCTATGGTCAATAACCGGATGCCTAGTGGCCCAGGATTCACCGAGGTCCCAATAGGAAAACTGTCGGACGAGGAGAGCGCACCGCTTGAGGCGACCGCAAGCATGATGGCAGCACTTATTAGGGCTGGCGCGAGGGTGCCCGATCTCTCGCAGGTTTACTGCGTCGATTGCAATTTTGGGGTTGAGGGCAAGCCTTTGGATTTGGCCCACAGCAACTTTGACGGAGCCTTCCTTAGTCGCGCCCATTTTGATGGGGCAAATCTCTCGGGTTCATCCTTTCACAATGCCGATCTGGTTCAAACGTGGTTTACCGGTGCAAATCTGAGAGGAGCGAAGCTGACTAGTGATGTGACCATCCTCCCATGGCAAGAGATGGCAGGGATAGAGGGCGACAACCTGTTGTTGATGTCCGGGGCGAACTTCAGTTGCGCCGACCTCACTCAAGCCGATTTCACCGGTCGCCCGATCTTTACGTTCATCTATCACAACCCGGTCTTCAACACTGCGCAGCATGACAATTTCAGTAAGGCAATGCTCACCAAAACCAAGCTCACGGGGTTTCAGTTCTTGCTAGGTATACCTGAGGAGTTCGTTCCCACCTCCAAGACATCCAAATTCTTCGACATTTCTTCGGTCTTTCCAACGACGATGGCTCAATCAGGGGGACCTAGTCAGACGATAACAGCTGTGGGTGGTAAGAAATATCTAGTTTGGTCAGTTGCGACAAACCAAGACTTCAAGTTCACGGGACCGATCGATACTAAGGCATTCTGGGATGTAGTTCTTGCATTCAGGCAACTACACGCTGCTCGGGATTTATGGAATGCGGACATGCCGTCGGGGTTACGGGACTTTCTTAAGAATAACGAAACCTTGTTCTCTCCTGTGCTGGGAGATCCTGGCTGCAAAAATGAGGACAATGAGACTTCAACACCGAAGTAGCACTTGCCGGGTGCCGCACCCCGTTGCGATTCCTTGCGAATATGATTGAGGTGGGTGGCCCAGCCTTCGTTTCTTGGGAATGTGGGTGGGGGGAATGTGGGGACAGACGGGACGTTTTCTGTTCTTCACCTTAGAAAACGTCCCGCCTGTCTCGATTTCCCGCTGATTAAATCCTCAATGGGCCGGGGGCCGCGATGGGGTCCCCGCGTGCACGCAGTTCTGCATTTGCGCCAGGTACTGATTGGAGAATTCTGTCGTCACTTCCATTTGCTCCTGCGCGGTGAGGCGCATCATGGCCCGATTGGGATTCTTCGGATCTACCGGCGGGGCGTAGTCAAGTTTCTTGTCGGCGGCATCGCGCGTGGCTTTTATGTCGGCCTCGAAATCGGCGCGTTCTTTGGCCGAGAGTCCTTTACTACTGTTGAGCCTTTGCTGCATCTTGTCGGCCATGATGCGCAAGCGCAGCCCTTTGGCGCCCTCGGTGCACGCGCTGATTGTCTGGCCCGCGGCTTGCCGGTTGGCCTCCTGCTTCGCCCGTCTCTCTTCCTGCATCTGCTCGCGGGTCTTGGGATAGGGGCTGGGAATCGGTTCCACGGGAATGGTCGCGATGTCGGTGGCGGCCTGGATATTGTCTTTCAATCCCTTTTCGTAGGCGGCCTGGCCGGACTGGTCGGAGCCGGGCGAGTAGCGCGTCATGCCTCCGTATTTCTTCTCGCAGGCCAGATTGTTTTCCTGCACCGCACGGTTGTGCATGGAGTTGATCGCGACCTGTTCCGCGTTGGTCAGCCCCAGAAAGTAGCGCTGCGGGTTCTTCGGGTCGGGCGCCTTGAAGGGCTGCGAGGGCGTGACCTGGCGCAGGGCGCGGATTTCAGCGGCCCAGATGTCGTGCTCCTCGGGCGTGAGCGCGGTGTTCTTGTCGAGCTTGGCTTGCAGACGGTCGGCGATGAGGTGTTCGTGGTGGCCGACGACTCGAGTCTGGCAGTCGGCGAAATTCTGCAGGCCGGGGCCGAGCTGTGTCGCGCCCAATCCTTGCGCGAAACTCGCAGGCGACGCGATGCCGAACGAAATTAGCAATACAAACAGCCACACAACGCTTGAGCTCTTCATGGTTGACTCCTCCCCCACATTTTCCCGGACCGCATGGATATTGGCGTCCGGGAGATATTAAGCCCAGTTGCGTCCAGTGCAAAGAAAAAATGGGGGCCGGGGGGCGCAAACGATGGGGCGCCCGGCGCGGAAGTATGATAGGTGGAAGGAGTAGGGAGCCGTGAGCACGCGTCCACCCAAGGTTCACACCCAACTCGGCCGAGCGGCAGTCCGGACCTTTGCCGCCAATGAGCGCATGAACCAGATGCTGATCGAACATCTGGACCCTGCCGCCTGGAGAGCCCAGCCGCCGGGCAAGGCCCGCAGCATTGCGGCCATCTTCACCCACATGCACAATGTCCGCTGCAAGTGGGTCAGGCTTACGGCTCCGCACCTGAAGGTTCCAGCACAGCTCAAGCGCGCGCGCTGCACGCCGCAGCAGGCGCGTGCGGGATTGGCGGAGAGCGCCACTCGCTGCGCGGAGATGCTCGCGGAAGCGCTCGGCGGGGGTGGGGGCCGGGTGGAGAAGTTTCTCCGAGACGGCTGGGCCCGGCCCTGGCCGGCTGGCCTGGAAATGCTGTGCTACATGCTTTCTCACGAAGCCCACCATCGCGGGCAGGTGTGCATGCTGGCGCATCAGATGGGATTCCCGTTGCCGATTAAGGTGGCGTCCGGGATGTGGAATTGGGAAAAGCTGTGGAAAGAGTGTGGGGCGGCTGGCGGCCCCGGCTGCGATTCTTAAGGAATTGGCGGGTCGCGGTCCCTGTTCATTTGCGGATACCCTGCTCCGCGAACAATGATTTTCCCGGGCGAAGAGAAGAAAGACCCTCCCCATTCTCCTATTGACATCCTATAGGTCGCCACCCTACTCTTCTCTAGTCCGTCTATAGGAGCATGGCCTTGGCCTCAGAACAAACCTCGCTGCTGCAGGGAACGCTCGACATGTTGATCCTGAAGTCGCTGTCCGCGGCGGAACTGCACGGGCTGGGCATCGCCCGCCGTATCGAGCAGATTACCCAGGGCACGTTCCAGGTGAAGCCCGGCTCGCTGTTCCCCGCCCTCTACCGGATGGAAGAAGAGGGCTGGCTCACCTCCACTTGGGGCGAGTCGGAGAACAACCGTCGCGCCAAGTACTACCGCCTGACCAAGGCGGGCCATCGCCAGCTGGAAACCGAAACCGAGCGTTGGGGACGCATCGCGCTGGCCATCGCGCGCGCCCTCGAAGCATCCTGATCAGGAGCGGCCACTATGCCCATCTTCTCGCGGATCGCCAGTATTTTTCGCAGCCTCTCGCAGCGCAAGGAAAACGAGCAGGAGCTCGACCAGGAAGTTTCCTCCTACCTGGACTTGCTCACCCAGGAAAAGATTGCGCAGGGTTTGGATCCCGAGGAAGCGCGCCGCCGCGCCCGCATCGAATTGGGCGGCGTGGACCAGGTGAAGGAACAGGTGCGCCAGGTGCGCGCCGGAGCCTTCCTGGAGACGTTGCTGCAGGACATGCGCTACGGTTTCCGCATGCTGCGCCGTAACCCTGGGTTCACGGCCATGGTGGTGTTGACGCTGGCTCTGGGAATCGGCGCGAATACCGCCATCTTCAGCGTCGTCTATGGCGTGCTGCTGCGGCCCCTGCCCTATCGCGATGGCCAGCAACTGGTGGTCATGAAGCAGGAGGCCGCTGCCGCCCACGTCTCCAACATCCCGTTTTCCGTGAAGGAAATCCTCGACTATCGCTCTTACAACCACACTCTGCAGGACGTGGTCGAATATCACAGCATGGTTTTCCTGCTGCTTGGAGAAGATTGGGCCGAGCGCGTCCAGACCGCAGTTGTCTCCGCCAATTTCTTCGATGTCCTCGGCGTCAAGCCGCTGCTCGGCCGCACCTTCATCGCCAGCGACGAGTCGCCCAACGCTGATGCCGTTCTGGTGCTCGCCTACGAATACTGGCAAAGCCATCTCGGCGGCGACCCCAACATCGTCGGCAAAGTTTTCCAGATGAACAACCGCCCCCACACCGTCATCGGCGTGCTCCCCCAAATCCCCCAATACCCCGCCACCAACGACGTATACATGCCCACGTCGCAGTGCCCGTTCCGGGCGTCGCCGGACATGCGGGACATGCGGGACCATCGCATGATGGCGGCCTTCGGGCGGCTGAAGCCGGGAGTGCCGTTGCAGACGGCGCAGGCCGACCTGTCGGCGGTTGCTCATCAACTCGAAGCTACCTACCCTGAGTCCTATCCCAAGGCCTACGGGTTCGGGATTGGAGTGCAGTCGCTGCAGGAGGAACTGACGCATCAAGCGCGGCCGACGCTGCTCATATTATTAGGGGCGGCGGGGTTCGTGTTGCTGATCGCATGTGCTAACGTGGCCAATCTTTTGTTGGCCCGGTTGCTCAAACGCGAGCGCGAGCTCGCCGTTCGCAGCGCTTTGGGGGCGACGCGGGCGCGGCTGGCGCGGCAGTTGCTTACGGAAACCATCCTGCTGGCGCTAGCCGGAGGAGCAGTTGGTTTAATGCTGGCGCCGCCTGCGCTGCAACTGCTGGTCAAGTTTGCCGGACGATTCACCACCCGCGCCGCCGAAGTGCGCATTGATGGGCCGGTATTGCTGTTCACCGTAGTCGTTTCTGTACTGTCCGGAATTCTGTTCGGTCTGGCTCCGGTATTTTCCTCGGGCCGGCAGGTCAGCGACGCGCTCAAGCAATCCAGCGGTCAAACCACCACCAGCCGCGGACGCCACCGGCTGCGGGCCGCGCTGGTCATCGGTCAAATCGCAATTTCTTTTACTTTGCTGATCGGAGCAGGCCTCATGATCCGCAGCTTCCTGCGGCTCGAACGAGTCGACCCCGGCTTCAAGCCCGATCACTTGCTCACCCTGCGCATCAGCCCGAGCTTCACCCGTTACGCGACGCCCGCCCAATCGCTGGCGCTTTCCAAGAACGTTCTGAGCCGCATGAGCACGGTGAGCGGACTCGAGTCCGCCGCCCTCGCCGGCAACTTCCCGTTCAACCCGGGCGGCATCGTGGGAGGTCCGGGCAGCAACACCTTCCAGATTGAGGGGCGACTGGTAGCCAAAGGCGATCTGGAGCCGATCGTCGATACCACCAGCGTTAGTTCCAGCTACTTCGAGACTATCCGCCAGCCGCTGTTGCGCGGCCGCACTTTCACCGACCATGACGATGGCGACACGCTGAAAGTGGCAGTGATCAATCAGTCCCTGGCCGGACACCGCTGGGCCAACGAAGATGCTCTCGGCAAGCGCATCAGTTTTGACGAAGGCAAAACCTGGATCACCATCGTGGGCGTAGTCGGAGACGCGCGCGAGTATGGTTTCGACCATCCCCCCGGGGATGAAGTCTATATTCCAGTGTTTCAATCCGGAGGTGGCGTCGGCCACCTGATCGTGCGCAGTGCCGCCGATCCCACCAGTTTCGCAACGGTGATACGCGCCGCTCTTCATGAGATCGATCCCCAACTCGCCGTGGACCAGGTCGAGACTATCGAGCGCCTGCAGGCAGACTCGGTGGCCTCACCGCGAGTCACCACCATGTTGCTCGGGTTGTTCGCGGCGTTAGCGGTGCTGATCAGCGCCAGCGGGATTGCAGGCGTGATGGCGCTGTCCATCAGCCAGCGCACTCACGAGTTGGGAATTCGCATGGCCCTGGGCCAGACCAAGGAATCCATCCTGCGCATGGTGGTTGGGCAGGGGCTCTCGCTGGCCGTGACCGGCACAGTACTGGGAATTGTGGCCGCCGCAGCCCTGGCGCGGCTGCTCTCTACCCTGCTGTTTGCTACCAGTCCGACGGACATCATGACCTTCGCCGCCGTGTCGTTATTGTTTTTGTCGGTGGCGACGGTTTCGTGTTTTGTGCCGGCGCTGAATGTGACCAATATTGATCCGTTCACCGCGGTAAGGCAGGAGTAAGGAAATCCGATGGGGGTGTGAGCGCCGAGGTTCCGCGCCCCACCTTTGCAAAAGACGCGAAGGTGGGCCACCCGTCGATTCGTATGGGAGAATTGGGAGCGATGATCGAGAGTCTACCGCCACCGCACCCTGAACCACTGAAAGATTGGTTTCCCACCGCAGTCTACGGCTCTTGGTGCGTAATTGGGGCGTCGGGTGCCCTCATCAGCTTTTGGAAACAGGGGACTACGGGCCATCTGGGCTTGGTTTGCTACACCGCCGTTTTGGTACTTGCGCTCCATTTCTTAGTGGCCTCAAGGACTCGCCGACCCACGCGAAGAGATGTGTCCAGTCGCTGCTCCGTCTTGCTCTCGCTGAGTGTCTTGCCGTGGATAGTGCACCTGTTGTTAATGAAATGATTATTGCGGACAGGAGCCGGTTGTGTCGCTTGGCGAAACATCGCCATTACACTCAAAACCCCTCCCGGACCGGAGTCAATGAGTGTAATCGCCTGATTTCAACAGTTACCCCTTCCACCTTCCGCGTGATGCAAAAGAAAAGCCGCCCAGACATCGGACGGCTTGGATCGTTGACAGTCTTTCAGATTATGTTCGACTGGAGTTCATAGCGTCAGGCCGACCAATTTTCTCAAACGCTTACTGTGGTCTCGTCAGTCCAACTCCAAGGCGGTTGCCTTGTCGCTGCTGAAGCAGTTTGCGAACATTTTCCGGCAGCACGACCGTTGTCCTTGGCCGGGTGTCGCGTTGCATCGTGAGAGAGTCAGGTAAAACACCGTCCATCGGGGCCGCCAAGAAAGCGTGGCATTCAAGATCCGTGCAGCCCAACCCGACAATCTCCCCTCGAGCGTTGATCCCGTCTGATTCCACCAGGAACCAGCCGGAGTCAGCAGGAATCAGGGTATTGAGGTCCGTCATGATACCGTCTTGCCAGAGGAACGCACGGCAATTGAAGTTGACGTCACACGACGTGCCTACAACCCGGCCTTTGTTGTCAATGCTCCATGCGCTACTAGAGAAATCTCCGAACAACGTGCCAAGATCCATCATCCCAGTGTCCTTCTGCCACAGGAAAGCATGACGAGTTGATTCGCCGGGCAAGCTGGCTTGACCGAAGGCTTGACCTCGATTATTGATGGAAAAAGCAGTATTGTAGGTTCCCCCAAGGTTGCCCAAGTCGGTCACGGTGCCTTTTTCCCAGAGCACGCTGTGAAAAACACAGTCCTCAGAAAGCGTCCAACCAACAACCTGCCCCCGGTCGTTGATCCCTAAAGCGCGCCCCTCCGGGTCGCCGTACAAAGTGGGTAATTCTTGGATCTCGCCGCGTTCCCACATCACCGGCCTCAATTTAAATGGGGATTGTTCGCAAGACTGTGGCGTGGAATTCTCCGCATTCCCTACCACTTGGCCGCGGTTGTTGATTGCGTCGGCGCGACTGTTGCGCCCTTCAACAAGGGACCGGAGGGGCATGATTGTTCCGTCTTTCCAAAGAAAGGCAGCACAAGAAAGCCCAGTGTCCAGATCGAAGAAAAGGCTGGTACAAAGAATATCGTGAAACGGGTCTGGGATAGAGGTTTCGGCCTGACCCACGACCTCATCCCTCTCGTTGGGTTTGTAAATAGGACTGCTGTTGAAGCCTCCAAGGGTACCGAGATCTGTCATCTGGCCTTTCCGCCACAGGAAGGCACGCATTGCTGTATCACCGGACAAGAGGGACATACCGCTGATTGAGCCTTTGTTGTTGATGCCATAAGCCCAGCTGAATGTCCCGCCCAGCGTGCCGAGGTCCTGGACGGTGTAATGAGTCTGTGGTTGTTCTTGCGCCGCCAGTGGAACCGTGAGTGCCAGCGCAGCCATTAGAGTCACAGCAACGCACGTCAGTGCGCCGAGTCGTTTCATAAAATCTCTCCTTTAAGGCGGGGTCCTTAGACCGTGAGATGTGGTGGAACGGTTCTTCAGCGAGGCGAGACAACCGAAGTTGCCTAGCAGAGCAGGGTGCAGAGTAGGGCCAATGAGATTCGTGTGTCGGTGGCACGATTAGCATCAGTGTCGCGGACACGCGCAGGGGCAAACGGGGATGGAGCAGCAAGTCTAGGGTGTAAGGAACTTGGCACCGCCTGAGTTGTCCGGGCAGCCGCCAACGGCACCACGACTGAGAACAGAGGAGTGCCCTCGTAAGGCAGCTCCTCCGAATCGTCGAACGCGGTCTCCGTCACGTCTTCTGCCGGAACGGCCAGAGACACACCAAAGCCCAGAAGCACGAAAAAAATGAGGCCTAAGCAAGGCCTTCTCATAAAGGATGCGCCTCGCTGGAATTCGGAGACCTTCGCCTCAGGGGGTGCTGCGTCTCAACGGGCGGGAACTGCTCTTCGGGGAGGCGAAACAGTTGCGTTCGTTTGTATTTCTCGCTTACATTCTCTCACCGTTGGCGACTGTCGTTGCGGAAAAATCTGCAGAGGAGATCGATCCCGCCCGAAACAGAACGTTTGCAGCATTGACCGTTATGGGATGGGTCCGAACAGCACGAACTCCGCCCAAGGGACTGTTGACGTAACATCCCCATTACACTCATTGACCCCGGTGAAGGGGTTTTGAGTGTAATCGCCTGATTTCGTCAACTATGGTTTATTCTCAGGAATCGAAGTCCGCTTGGGTATCGCGGCAGGGCCTGCCAGGAGGACATCTTGGCATTCAACAAGTCGGAAGACCGAACAGCTTGATGGACTCGGTGGGATCTTCAACGCGGGACTCTTGATTGCATGCGCGTTCTGATTATTGGCGGGACCAAGTTCATCGGCCCCCACGTTGTGCGGCAGTTTCTAGACCAGGGGCATGATGTACTTCTCTACCATCGCGGGAAGACTGAAGCCGACCTGCTCAAGAACGTCCGGCACATTCATAACTCGCTGGCTGCGATGCCAGTGCTGGGTTTTCCGCATGAACTGCTAGCAGAATTGTTCGACGCCGTGGTGCATATGATCCCCATGGGCGAAGCCGATTCGCGAGCAGCGATGAAAGCCTTTCGCGGTCGTGCTGCACGAGTTGTAGCGCTGAGCAGCGGTGACGTCTATCGCGCCTACGGCCGTCTGACTGGCACCGAACTCGGTTCTATCGAAGAGGGACTGCTCCACGAGGATTCACCGCTAAGGAGCGTCTTGTATCCCTATCGAAGACAAGCAAAATCGGCCGCGGACTGGACCTATGATTACGAGAAGATTCTTGTGGAGCGTGAGATTCTAGGTGATCGCGATCTGCCCGGTGTGGTTCTGCGATTGCCCAAGGTGTACGGACCGGGCAACAACGCGGATCTGGCGACTGTCTATGCCTTCCGTCACCGACCCCAGTGGCGCTGGACGCACGGCTACGTCGAAAACGTGGCGGCTGCCATCGTACTGGCCGCGACACATCCTGCCGCATCGGGAAGAATCTACAACGTGGGTGAATCTCCAACCCCGACGGTGGGCGAACGCCTTGCTGGGCTGCCACCTTCGAGCATACCTACTGACGAAAGCAGACAGTTCAACTTGGCACAGGACATCGCTTACGACACAAGCCGCATTCGATCAGAATTGGGTTACGCCGAGCACGTATCGTACGCAGAGGGTTTGCGTCACACACTCGCCTGGCGAAACCAATGATTGCGAAGGGGTCTTAACTGCCGATTGTTGTTGAAAAATCGCGATAGCACTCATTATCCCTGCCAAAGGCGAACAAACAGGCGTACTTGTGCTATCGCCTGCAAAAATATACACGGCGGCTGTCGATTGACCATCGGAAAGGGCAAGCCACAGTTTTGGTGGACCGACACGACCACTGGGAGCGCCACGACTTCCTTGAGATTCAGCCCTGAGTAAAGGAATGCGCCTCAGAGTTGCCCTGCGATCCCAACGGCGAGGTCGCTTTTCTGCTTGGGTGTTCCCGCACCATCGAGAAAATAACGGACTTTGCCCTTGCGGACATGCAGTCCATGCAGCTTGTCCAAATAAGCTTCGTCTCCTACGCCGCTCACCGTAGTTGATCCGGTTCCAAAGTAATTCCTCAGCTTCGCGAAGAGGTCAGCCGATGCCGATGGCGACGGATCGACGTATACACGGAACAACAGGCTGTGTCCCCCAGATTCATAGGTGCAATCGGTTCCTTCATTGGTGTTTGGGAACGGCCGGGGGGCAACAGTCTTTTTCGGAGAACCGTAAGTCTGTCCCAATGTCTTGCTTACCATCGCAGAAGGCAGGAGCGAGCACAAGTCAGACGGGGGTTCGGCTGCCCTTGCCAGTTGGCTGGAGCAGGCGACAAGCAGCAACGCGACCACCCAAGAGAGTCGATTCAAGTACACCATGGAAGGTCCCTCTCGTACTCTGGACGGCAGAATTATACCGGAATGCTCTGCCAGCGATCAGCAAGTTTTCGGGATCCCTCCGTTGAGGAATCTACGCAGAAACAGCCAGCATATGGCGCCGTGAACGCAGCGAAACGCTTTCCGGCCCAAGCGATTCCAAGTTGATGAACAGCGGTTGGGGTGGTGTATAGACTTGTCGACGGGTAAAGCCGCACTCGCTTTTTGCGTTCTAATGGCGGGGGTGAAGCCGTGGCCTGCGGGGCCCCCTTCGGCTTCGCTCAGGGCAGGCTGCCGGCGCAACAGCTCTGCGCACGGTCTCCTCAGATTTTGGTTGGCCCTGGCGGGATTGCTTACTTCTTATGCAGTGGTGGGCGACGCGGACGCCGGCGCTGACAAAAAAGCACTACGCGGATACTATTCCCCAGGCTTTCTTAGTCCAATTCATCGCCACCTGGCCCAGGTACTTAGCCATGCAACGCACGCAGGGCACGTAGCCTTCGTGCTCGGCTTCTTCCGCAGTCAGCGTGCGCGTGCCGTCTTTCTCGTTGAGAAACGGGCAGCCGGCCACGTGAAACAGTTTTCCATGGTTGTTGACGATGACCGCCAATGTGGCCGGCACACCGCGGCCAATTTGTGCGTGCACGGACCGCACTTTCGGCGCAGCTGCGCGGGAGTTGGCGAGAGTAATGCCGCCCACGATCAGGGCGGTGGCGGCCACTGCCACCAGCCATCCCAGGGAGTTTCCACGCCGGCCGGGCAGAGTGGCTGAAATCCGCCGCTGCAAACGCCAACTGTAACCGAGCGGGACCTGGAACAACCGTTCATCCGAATACAACCGGACCAGGTTACGAGTACCCTGCAGGACGGCGGTGCAGCGCTGGCACCCGCCGACATGATCTTCCAACGCCGCGCGCAGATTGGGATCAATCTCCCCATCAATGTAATTGGAGATCTCCTGCCAAACCTGCTCACAGTTCACTGCTACCATGGCTTGTTTCCCTTCTCAAAAGGCTCCCGACTGAAGCGACCTTCGGCGATGCGCGGGGCCAGCAGATCGCGCAACATCAGCCGGGCCCGCAACAACCGCGTTTTGACGGAAGCCCGCGAAATGCCGAGTGAGTCCGCCACTTCTTCAATGCTCAAATGCTGTATATCCCGCAACACAAATACTTCCCGATACTTGGTACCCAGTGAAGCCAGGGCCTCGAGCAACAGTTCGCGGACTTCGGCGCGCTGCAGGGCTTCGGAAGGAATCTCCCGCCAGTCCGCAAAATCCCGCGGAGTGTAGGTGCCTTCTTCGTCCTGGTGTTCTCCGATGGGCTCCATGATCTCCGCGTGGTCCTTCCTGCGCCGCATGCGAGCTTCGTTCACCGCAATCTGAATCAACCAGGTACTGAATCGCGCCTCTGCCCGGAACTGGCGCAGATTGGCGAAGGCCTTGAGGATGGCTTCCTGGGCCACCTCCTCGGCATCCGCCGCATTCCGCAGAACTGCGAAGGCCGCGGTGTACACCCTGCGCTCGTAGGGCTTGACCAGTTCGTAAAACTTGTCCGGCTCGCCGTTCTGAATCTGCTGGATCAACGCCTGTTCCTGCGTGTCCAGCCCGGGGGATCCTTTCACCACCGCTCCTTCCAGTGCCACTACAGATGTCCAAGGGCCGCTGCAACAATCGCTAGCGTGGAGCGTAATCCGGGTCCTTTTTCCATCCGGTTAACATCGAAACGAAATTATTCCACCCATGCAGAACCACCATGACCAGATGGCCGAACAGGAATCCCAGGATGGCCCACATGACCACGAAATGCCACAGCCGCGCCAAGTGAAACCCGCCCAGCAACCAGGCCAGCCAGGAGAACTGCACCGGCTTCCAGATCGCCAGACCGGTCAGCGCTGACAAGATGCCCAGTACCACCGCGGAGGTGTAGGCCAGTTTTTGCAGGGGGTTGTAGGCTTCCCGGGCCGGCGGCTTCGGTCCGAAAAAGAAGTAATGCCGCGCCATCGGCCACACCCCGCGCACATCTCCGGGCACAAACAAGACTTGGCGGTAATTACCGCTGAACACCTGGTATCCCAGGTAAACCACGCCGGTGGCGATGTAGATCCACATGAAGGTGAGGTGCCACTGCAATGCACCGCCCAGCCAGCCACCGATGGCGAACGACTTAGGCCAGTTCAGCAGGTCTTTCTGGGGAATCTTGGCGCCGAAGCTGGGGAAGGCGCGGAAAATCTGCAAGCCGCTTCCCACCATCACGAACAGCGCCACCGCATTGAGCCAGTGACAGAACCGCACCACAAAGGGATGCTCGCAGACTGCCGGCGTAGTCTCGCCCGTCTTGGCCGATTCGATTTCAAGCACCGCTGTCGCCACTAAGTTCTCCATTTAGGGTACGAAGCCCTCAGGGGCTAAAGCCCCCGCCTCATTTGTGGTCCTAGCGGCACGGCTGAAGCCGTGCCCTTCCCAAAACGGCGCCTACCTAGAACCCAACCTAGGCTACAAGCCATAGAACCCCGAGTAACCCTGGTCTTCCCAGTAACCCACTTTTTGCAGCACGTTGGTAACTTTCAAGTCGGTCAAATATTTCGCCTGCTTGTAGCCAATCTTGGTAGGCACCGTGAGCCGCAGCGGGGCACCGTGCTCGCGGGTCAGCGGCTGGTCGTACATGTCGTAACAAAGCAGGGTCTGGGGATGCAGGGCGGTGGCCATGTCGAGCGATTCGTAGTAATCGTCGGCGCACTCCACGTAGACAAACCGCGCGGTGGTATCGGCGCCGATGGCCTGCAGGAAATCCGACAGCCGGGCGCCGCTGAAGCGCCCCACTACATCCCAGCCCTCGACGCAAACATGGCGGGTGTTCTGGGTGAATTTCGGCAACGCCCTGATTTGGGCCAGGGTGTAGTCTCCCGGCTTCTGAACCGATCCAGCCACGGTCAGGGTCCACTTGTCGAAGTCGACGCCCGGGTCATCTACGTCGTAGTCGTTGATAGGAAATTTTTCGAACGGCGTCAGCTCAGAATCTGCGAAAGTCTGAGCCAGATGGCCGGTCCGGAAAAGCTTGTCCGACGCCCAGTCACTGAATCCCAGGCCGGCTTTCAGCAGGGGTTCCTGCAGCTTGGGAATGGCAAAGGCACCCAGCGCGAGGATCGGCGTCAGCTTCAGCAGTTCGCGCCGGTTCATGCTTTTGAACTTCTTCTCGCTGGTCGGAGAATCCATATGCTAGACAGTATGCCTGTGTATCCTTGAGATGGGATGCGCCGGAACACGAAAAGTTACCAGATTGCGGGTAGAGAGATGAAATAGGCAAGACTCGTAACCCCAATGAAAACCAACAGCTTATGGGAGATCAGGCCGGTTTCGGCCCGGTTTCCGCGGCGGCCGGCCCTTCGCCGCCGATCCCCGCGTCCCATTCCGGTGAATACTCGGGGCGGGTGCTGCATCTAATCAGACAAATGAGATGTCCAGGGAGGTGACGAAAGATAAGCCCTGGACGCGTTTGGATCGGAGGATGGTTATGGCAAAGGTGATTGAGTTCTACATTCCGGACCGTTTCAAGGCGAAAGTAAAGTGGGTTCCGCCGGAGCGGCGAGGCAAGGTCATCGAGTTCCCGGCCGCGATCAGAAAGTCAGCCTAGGAAACCGGCGGCATCGGGAAAAGACAAAGGCGCTGGGTTGGTGAGCCCGGCGCCTTTCTTCTTTTCAGTCCCCGATTTGAGTCCGGGGAGTAGCGACCTGGGGACGCACCGCCCACTCGCCTTCCGCCACGTAACCTCGGGCATCGTAGGAATGTCCGGTGACCAGTCCGAGAACAAACCAACCCAGGGCAACCGCGCCGATGGCAAAGATCGAATCGCCGATCATGCGCATCCAGCGCAGAGTGTTCATGACAGGAGTCTGCATGAATTCCGCCGAGCGCGCATACCAGGTGCCGTACTCGACCGAAGCCCACGCCTGCATCAGGCCGATAGGAAGCATGCTGATCACGACCATGGCGGCCAGCCCGATATTGATGGCCCAAAATGCCAGCCACAAAGGTCCCTCCTTCCAAGCCAGACCGGGGCGCAGGGCGCGCAGGCAAAACAGCATGAGCCCCAGACCCAACATTCCGTAAACGCCGAACAGCGCGGTGTGGCCATGGACGGGCGTGGTGTTCAACCCCTGCATGTAGTAGAGAGCGATTGGCGGGTTGATCAGAAATCCGAACAGCCCGGCGCCCACAAAATTCCAGAAGGCCACGGCCACGAAGAAGTAGATCGGCCACTTGTAGGCGGTCAGCCAGATATGCTGCTCGCGCGCCCGGGCCAAGCGAATGTTCTCCCAGGCCTCAAACCCGATCAGCACCAGCGGCACAACCTCGAGTGCGCTGAATACCGCGCCCAGCCCCAAGACGATGTTCGGCGTTCCCGCAAAATAAAGATGATGGAAGGTGCCAATAATGCCGCCAGACAAGAATACTACGGTGGAAAACATGACGGCTCGGGTTGCGGTTTCGATGGAGAGCAGCTTGAGTCGAGTCAGCAGGAAGGCGATGACCACCGTGGCAAAGACCTCGAAGAAACCTTCCACCCACAGGTGAACCACCCACCAGCGCCAGTATTCCGCGGTGACCAGGTTGCTGCGCTGGCCATACATCAGGCCGGCTGCGTAGAACAGGGGGATCGCGATGCTCGAAATCAAGAACATCATCAGCAAGGAGTGGCTGGCGTCGTTCTTCGCCAGCGCCGCCTTCAGGCCGCGCCACATCAGCCATAGCCAAAAGGTCAAGCCCAGGAAGAGCAAGATCTGCCAGAAGCGGCCCAGATCCACATACTCGTAGCCCTGCGTGCCAAACCAGAACCACAGGTTGCCGAGTTTGTGCTGGATGCTCATCCACTCCCCGGCGAGCGAGCCGACCACCACCAGGAGCAGCGCAGCAAACAGCACATTCACCCCGGTGCTCTGTCCTTTCGGCTCCACTCCACTGACCGCGGGAGCTACGTAGAGCCCGGTGGCCAGCCACGAGGTTGCAATCCAGAAAATGCCGATCTGCAAGTGCCAGGTCCGGGTGATAGCGTAGGGCAGCCAGCGGTCAAGCGGGATGCCATAGAATCCCGAGCCCTCGACACCGTAATGAGCGGTGATGGCACCCAAGGCGACCTGCACCACCCAAAGGGCGGCCACTACGAAGAAGAACTTCACAGTCGCTTGTTGGGAGGGTGTGGGCTTGTGCCCCAGCAGTGGATCCTTTTCGGGCAACAACTCCTGCGCCACCGTCCGTTGTTGCGAGGCAAAGTACCAGACCATACCGCCCACGGCAGCCAGCAGGAGCACAAAGCTGATCACGCTCCACAGGATGGTTCCGCTGGTCGGTTCATTTGCCACCAGCGATTCATGCGGCCAGTTCTGGGTGTAGCTGGCGTTGCCGTCGGGGCGGTTGGTGGATGCAGCCCACACCGTCCACCAGAAGAATGCGCTCATGTCGCGCAACTGAGTGGGATCGCTCAACGCATTTTTCTGGATGGCGTAGGCGTCGCGCCCGTTGGCGAAAATGTCGGCATAGTAGGCGTTCAAGGCTTCGAAGGCCTGGGCACGGACCGGGTCCAGTGCGATGGTCCGGGTTGCCGGGTCGTAGGTATTGCGCCGCATCATGAGTTGCAGGCGTTCCCGGAGAGCAGCCTGCTGTTCTGGTGGCAGTGACTCGTACCCCGATGCGCCTGCCTGCTTCGCCCAGTCATCGAGGATGAAGACACATTCGCGATGGAGCCAGTCCGCGGTCCAGTCGGGTGCAATGTAGGAGCCGTGTCCCCAGATGGTGCCGACTTCCTGTCCACCGATGGACTGCCATGCTCCCTGGCCATCCTGGATGGTGGCGCCGTCAAACAAAACCTTGCCGTCGGAAGTGACCACTTGCGCGGGGATGGGGGGCGCCATGCTCAGGATCCGGACGCCGACGCCTCCCAGTACGGCAAACGAAACCACCAGCACTACGATCAACGCAATCCAGAGTTTTTTGTAGGACATGAGGGAGAAAGACCTTTCTTTGGCCGCGGTGAGGTTGACTCTATTATTGTCGTATCACGATATGTTAACTCACAATTTCCCTGGTGTCGCGTGAGCGGCAGTGATGCGCGTGCCCTCGAGTCTTCCGCAAACAAAAAGAGCCCGAAGCTACACCAAGGAGAACCGGGGGAGGGTGGCTCCTTGGTGAAACTTCGTGCCCCTGGTGGTTAACCGCTCTTGCAAACACACTGAAACTGGACTGCTACAGGGAACCGTCTTATCCCGCGCTTTCCATATCCACGGCGCGGGGGAAAAGGATGTTGTTCTCGAGGTGAATGTGCTGGTGCAAATCGGCTTCAAAGGCTTCCAAGGCCTGGTAGAGGGTGCGATAGCTGAAGCAGCCGTCCGGCGGAGCCTGGTAGCCGTTGCTCACTTCGCGCAACTTCCGCAGCGCGTCGCCGGCGGAGTCGTGCTCCTGCATCATCATGTGCACCGGGTGCTGCACGGTGCCGAAGGCGGACGGGAGCACCGGCTCTTTCTGCAGGGCCGCTTCCTCCATCCGGACAATGTGGGGGAAGAGCACGACTTCTTCCTTCATCATGTGCATGGTGAGTTCCTGTGCCAAGCCATCGAACGTGTCGTTTATGGCGTGCAGTTCGGGGTGGTTTTGCCCATGAACCTTGCAGACCTTCGCCAACAGCGGATGCAGCCGGGCGGTCTCTTCGCGGACGTACTTATGGTGGGTGCTGACAATGTGTTCGACCAGGTCGGCCAGCGGCGCAGCCTGCCAGTCACGCTCGGCTGACACTGCCGGTTGCGCGGCGCCGTTCAACTGATCCAGCACCTGGTCAATCGACAAGTTGGCCGCTTGGCAGGCCTCTTCCAGCGAACGGGCGCCGCCGCAGCAATAGTCGATGCCCAGTTTTTCGAAAACCCGGGTGGCATTGGGAATTTCCACGGCCAGTTCGCGCACCGTCTTGGTAGCAGTCAGGCTCATCATGTTCTCCTCGGCGGCATTGGTTTCCGCCCTACTTGTCGAGGTTAAACAAGAGAGCCAGGCATGCCGATGACTTTTGTCACGGTGGGTCTAAATAGAACGCATCTCACAGCAGGAGGAGTAAGCCACCCAGACCGTCAGAAGCTAAAGCCAGCGTCGTTACTGGCTCGGGGCGGCACGGCTGAAGCCGTGCCCTTCCCAAATTCCGGGCCAGGGAGCGGAGACCGGAATCTGGCGTGGCTAGCCGGCGCTTTCCAGTTCGGCTTCCAGGGCTTTGAGGTTGGGGATGACCACGCTGCGGCCGTCCATCTGGATCAGGCCCTCGGCCTGCAGCCGGCTGAGATTGCGGGATACCAGTTCACGCACGGTTCCAATCTGTGCGGCCAGTTCCTGGTTGCTGACGGGCAGTGCGACCTCGGTACTGCCGGCCACGCCGCTGCCCTCTTTTTGCGCCAGCCGTACCAGCAATGACACCAGCCGGTGGCGCACCGTGGTGAACGACAGTTCCTCAATGATTCCTACCAGGCGACGCAGGCGTGCTCCCACGATCCGCAGTACTTTCAGGGCCACCTGGGGGTGGGTCAGGCAGAGCGCCTGGAAGTCCTGCTTGCTGACGAACAGCAGGGTGGCGTCCTCGGCGGCCGCGACCGAGGCCGGGTAATTGCCACCGTCGAACACCGGCAACTCGGCTACCGAGCTGCCCGGCCCGTCCACACTCAAGACTTGCTCACGTCCACTTGCCGAACTCTTGAAAATGCGGATGTGGCCGGACTCGACCACGTACATCCCGGTGCAGGGTTCGCCTTCGCTGAAGACAATCTGGCCGGCGGTGTAGTGGCGCGGCACCGCACGCTGCGCCAGAAAACTCAGCTCGCTTTCGGTGAGGCCGGAAAACAACGGCACCTTCGACAGGGTTTCGGCGAGGTTGTCTTTCGTGTCGGGCACGCAGGGTATTGTACCTAACGGGAGAATCCGAAAGAGAAGATGAGCAACATCCCGAACGCCACGGCATGGGCCAGTTCGGTCCAGCCCAAGCGGCGCACGAGCAAGGGCTGAGGGCCGCTGAAGAACCACAGGAGTCCACGAACCAGCACAGGCACAAAGGCCAGCAGCGCCAGGGCAGGAAGCAGGCCGAAACGGCAAGCCACCAGCAGCGCCGCGGCCAGCGCCGCTTGCCCGACGAGGAAACCGCGACCGCGGACCAGCTTTTCGCGCACATTGGTCATCCGCGCTGCGTGAATGCGAAGCTGCACGAAATGAATCTGATCGCCGGCAAACAGCCAGTTGGCAAACCACAGCGCCCACGCGGTGAGATCAAGATGTCCGGTGACCACGTAGTAGGCCGCGGGGGCAGTGGAGGTTAATCCCAGCGAACCTACGACCTGCGCGGCCATGCGGGTCTTGCGGCCCAACTTTTTCAGCACTGCCTGGGCGGCAAACGCCACTCCACAAATCGCTCCCAGCAGAAGCAGGTAAGCGTTCTGTCCACCCCAGAACAAGCCGGCCAATGCCAGCGCCACGGCAGAGGCCAAAGCAAGGATCGCGCGCCGCACCGCTCCACGCTCTTGATCCGACTGCGCCCGCAGGGGACTCATCCCGAGCCAACTCTCCACTGGAGTTCGCATCCAGAAAAGGCCGAGGGCGGCGACGGTAAACAACACTAGCGGCAGCACCTGCACACTGCTCATCAGACCTACGGCGGCGCCCGTCGCCAGCGGCATGAGCAGCATGCCCCAGGCGCCGTGCTCGCGAGGGACGATCATGCCGTGCAGGCGTTGCCCCGGAAGCGTGCCGAGTTGGCTCACTTGGTCAGCCATGGTTTTTTTCTCGTTCCCCACTTACAGCATTAGCGAACAACCGCCGGAGCTTCTGGTCTTTTTTCTTTGACGCCGGTGCTGGCGGTTTTCGGTTGATAAATGCAGAACGGCTCTTCGCTCATGTAATCGCCCGAAGCGGCGAAGGCGCGGGCGCGGCAACCCATGCAAATGTTGCGGAACTCGCAGCAGCCGCACTTCCCTTTCAGGTTTCCAGTATCGCGCAGCTGGTTGAACACGGCCGAGTTCTGCCAGATCTCGCTGAACCTCTGCTGGCGCAGGTCGCCGGCGACTACCGGCAGGTATCCACAGGGAAACACCTCGCCCTCATGCGAGATGAAGCACACGCCAGTTCCAGCCAGGCAACCCTTGGTGGCGGCATTCATGTCGGAGGGATGTCCACCCGGATGCCCGCCGGGATTCCCAGACTGGGCCGGCCGCAGCGAGATGCCGGTTCCGCCCGGCATGATCATCTCGGTGGGACCGATGCCCGCGGCATCTGTCTCGACCGGCGCGATCACATGCTTGATGGCTTCGGCTTGCGCCGCTTTCCGGTCTGCGACCCGGCGCTGCCGGGCCACGCGGAAGTAGTGCGGGGCGCAGGTGGCCTTCAACTCGATGCCACCCTCGAGGGACTGGTCGTAGAACCAGTTCAACATCTCTTCGTACTCTTCGGGAGCGACCATCTGCTCGGCGGCGATATCGACGCCGCATCCTACCGGCACCAGCAGGAAGGTGTGGAGGGCGTCGGCGCCCAGCGACTTGGCCAGTTCCAGCACTTGCGGCAGCTGGCGCGCATTGTGGCGGGCAATGGTCATGTTGATCTGTACCGACATGCCCAGCGATTTCAGGTTGCGCAAGCCGTAGACGGCGGCATCGAATGCGCCCGGGATCCCACGGAAGCTGTCGTGCGTAAGGGCGTCGGCGCCGTCAAGGCTGATGGAGACCCGCTTCACGCCGGAATCCACGATCATGCGGGCAACTTCTTTGGTCACCAGGGTTCCGTTGGTGGCCAGCGCGACCCGCAGGCCCTTGTCGGTGGCGTAGCGCGCCAGCTGAAAAATGTCGGAGCGGTAGAGGGGCTCACCGCCGCTCAGGACCAGGATGGGATTGGCGGCTTCGGCAATCTGGTCAATGATGCCCAGCGCGGTGCGGGTGGGCAGATCGCTGGGAGAGCTCAGTTCGGTGGCGCTGGCGCGGCAATGGATACAACGGAGGTTACAGCCCTTGGTGACTTCCCAGAAGACCAGGCGAGCCTTGTTCTCAGTTCCCTGCAGCGCGTGTCCGTTGCCATTTGCCGAACCCATGTGACGCCTCCTCCAGTAGCCTCGGGAGTTGCCTACCACCCCTCGCTTGCAACCATAGAAGAGGATGACCGGAGGGGCCGTGATTCATGTCACTAGGAATTGTGACGGCCGTCACTGGGCTCAAGCTCCTGAAAATGTGATCCTTACGCGCAGATTTCCGATTGCAATCGGGTTGCTTTGGACTAGGATGCCTGGAGCGCTCGCGGCCGGTCGTCCCCATCCGCGAACTAGAGAAGGCAGCAGGAAGTTAATGGAAGAGGAACCATGGCGACAAGGAACGATGGGATGACAGATCCCAAGGATCGGCTGACGGCGCCGGTACCCCGCCGACGCTTTGTGGAAGTGCTGCTGGGCAGCGGATTTCTGGCGACAGTCGTCGCCTTCCTTTATCCAGTGTGGCAGTACCTGATCCCGCCCAAGGCATCCGACCTGGGCGGCGACTCGGTGGTGGCAGGACGGGTGGGAGAGCTGAAGCCGAACAGCGGAAAAATCTTCCGCTTCGGAGAGCGCCCCGGATTGCTGATCCGCACCGCCGATGGGCAGTACCGCGCGATGTCAGCCACATGCACGCATCTTTCATGCACGGTGCAGTATCGTGACGATCTGCACGAGGTCTGGTGCGCCTGCCATAACGGCATGTACGACTTGAATGGCCGCAACACCTCTGGTCCGCCGCCACGTCCGCTGGAAGGCTTCGAGGTACAAGTCCGCGGCGACGAAATCTTCGTACGCCGTCGCCGGGAGGCCTGAGATGGCTTTCTTGCTCAAACTTCGCGACTGGCTGGACGAGCGGTTGGAGTGGGACGAACTGATCGCCCCGCTGCGCGAAAAATCGGTCCCGCAGCACCGGCTCTCCTACTGGTACTTCCTGGGGGGCATCACGCTTTTCCTGTTCGTCATCCAGGTGCTGACCGGCATTCTGCTGCTGCTTTATTACCGGCCGGGGGCGAATGAAGCCTTTGAGAGCGTGCAGTACATCATGACCCAGGTGCAATTTGGCTGGCTGATCCGGTCGGTGCACTCCTGGTCAGCCAACTTGATGATCTTTACCGCGTTCGCGCACATGTTCAGCGTGCTGTTCCTGAAGGCCTACCGCAAGCCGCGTGAACTGACGTGGGTCAGCGGAGTCATCCTGCTGTTCCTGGTCATGGGTTTCGGTTTTAGCGGCTACTTGCTGCCCTGGAACACGCTGGCCTTCTTCGCGACCAAGGTTGGCACCGAGATCACCGGACAGGTGCCGGTGGTGGGCAGGCCGATGATGATTTTTCTTCGTGGCGGCGAAGAAGTGACGGGCGCAACGCTGACCCGCTTTTTCGGATTTCATGTGGCGGTGCTTCCGGGCCTGGCCACCCTGCTGCTCCTGCTGCACCTGCTGCTGGTGCAGCGCCTCGGTATCAGCGTTCCTCCCAAGCTGGAAATGGAGTGGAGCGCCAATCCGTCGGCGAAACGCGAGATGAAGTTTTTTCCCAACTTCCTGCTGCGGGAACTGATGGCATGGTACGTGGCCCTGGGGGTGCTGGGAGCGCTGGCGGCGATCTTCCCCTGGAACCTGGGGGTCAAGGCCGATCCTTTTATCTCGGCACCGGCGGGCATCAAGCCGGAGTGGTATTTCCTGTTCATGTTCCAGACCCTCAAGCGGATCCCGTCCAAGGTGTGGTTCGTTGATGGAGAAGTGCTGGGCATCCTGGCTTTCGGCTTAGTGGGCTTGCTGTGGCTGCTGCTCCCATTCTTTGAGAGCGAACACCCCTCGCGTACCAAGCAGTGGATTACCGGGGTCTCGATTTTTGCGCTGGCTTACGTGGCAGGTATGAGTGTCTATGGCTATCTTGCGAAATAGCGTCCGACCAACCGAGGCGTCTCTCTGGCTGATGCTGGCGGTATTGATGGTGCTCTTTGCCGGCCTTGCGCACGGGCAAACCAAGAACTCGTGCCTGGCGTGCCACTCCACGTTGCCGGACAAGAACGGGGTGACCGAGGAGCAGTTCAGCCAGGACATTCATTCCCAGAAAGGCTTGACCTGCACCAGTTGCCACGGAGGCGACGCCAGCAGCGACGATGCGGACCAGGCCATGAGCCGCAAGGCGGGATGGAAGGGGAAGGTCGATCGCAAGCAGATCCCGCAATTGTGCGGCAGCTGCCACTCGGATCCTGCGTACATGCGGCAGCACAATCCCAGCCTGCGCACCGACCAGTACAGCCAATACCTCACCAGCGTGCATGGCAAGCGCCTAGCCGCCGGTGATACCAAGGTTGCGGTCTGCACCGATTGCCACAGCGTGCACGACTTGCGCGCGCCCAGCGATCCACGATCCACGGTGAACCCGGTGAACGTCGCGACCACTTGCTCACGCTGCCACGCCGATGCCGGCCTGATGGCCGCCTACAAGATCCCGACGAACCAGTTCGCGGAGTACAGCAAGAGCGTCCACCGCGATGCGCTGATGGTGCGCGGAGACTTGAGCGCCCCCACCTGCACCACGTGTCACGGCAACCACGGCGCGACGCCGCCGGGGATCGCGAGCGTAGCCAACGTTTGCTCCACCTGCCACGTATTCCAGGCGCAGCTGTTCGATTCCAGTCCTCACAAGAAGGCGTTCGAGCTGGCGGGGCTGCCGGGCTGCGTGACTTGCCACAGCAATCACGGCATCGTGCGCCCCAGCGACGAATTCATCGGTACCGGAGACAAGTCGGTCTGCACTCAATGCCACACCAGCGGAGATGCCGGTTATGCCACCGCCGCCAAGATGAAGGAGCGGCTGGAACAGCTGGCGACATCCATTGCCAATGCCGATCAGATTCTCGGCAAAGCCGAGCGCTCCGGCATGGAAGTGAGCCAGGCGAAGCTGGACCTGACGCAAGCCAGAGATACGCTGACCAAGGCACGCGTCAGCATTCACAGTTTCAATGTTCAGCACCTGGAGGCCGATATCAAGCCCGGCCTCGACACCGCGGGCAAGGACTACCAGGCCGGACAGAAGGCCCTTGCCGACCGCAACTACCGGCGTATTGGCCTGGCGATTTCGCTGATCGCCATTGGTTTGGTTCTGGTGGGACTGCGGTTGTATATCAGGCAGGTCGAAGGTTAGAACCGAGCCTGTCGATTCTGGATTGACTGTGCCGGGAGATTGCGGAAAACCATAGGGGTCAAGGCAAACCTGATTTGGGACCAATGGGGGGAGTAAAACTCTGGCAGCCGTTCCGTTAACCTACACTCCAACCTGAGACCATTCGGGCCCAGGGTCGTGAGTGTAAACGCCTGTTAACAATAGTTAACTCGTAGGGACTTCGTAGGTAGCGTTCGCAGGCGTCCCACAACAGCTAGGGCAACTGCCAGTTCAACGCGTAAATCTCATAACTGCTAATGTCACGGAGAGCCAACGGAGAGTCATCGGGAGCCAGGCCCGTCCAGGCACCGAAACTTCCCGTACTCGGACGCTTGGTGTTGGCCAGGCTAACCACGCGTTCTACCTGGTGATTCTTGATTTCCAGACGATAACACGCAGGTTCATCTCCAGCGGTGGAGTTGAAGTATACATATTTGCTATCGTGCGACCAGGTTGGGTAAGTGATGCAGTTCGCGCAGGCAATGGTTGGTGGAATGTTCAGTGTGGTCCATTTCCGGGTCTTCCACTCAAACAGTGCGAGATGACTGCCTTTTGAGAAAGCGACAATGAAAGCGCCGTCTGGTGAGAGCTTGGGAAACCAGTTGCCAGCCGAGCCTTCGATGGTGGTAACTTGGTTGGTCTTCAGATCCAGCAGATAGATGGCCCCCGGAGCTGTTCCCTCTAAGTCAGACGACGCGTTCGCGAAAATCAATGAATTGCCATCCGGCAGCCAGTTGGGAAAAACTTCATCGCGATTCCCCTTCGTCAATTCTTTGGGAGTTCCTCCGTCCGCCGACACGGTGTAAATGTGCTTTGGTTTGCTCGGCACAATGGCAGCAAATGCAATCTGCTTCCCGTCTGGTGACCACTGGGGCTGAAGCGCTAGCATTGAGGGAAAAGTGAGCTGCAGGCGCTCCGTCCCGTCTACCTTGCTGCGCCACAAAGCTAAGTCGGGATAGCTGATATAAGCGACCCATTGCCCATCCCTCGAAAATGATAGTTGGATGGCCGATACGCCGGAAAGAAAGGGCAAGAACTGTCGGGAACTGGCATCGTAGCGCACCAACTCGCCGAGGGGGCCGCCACCGATCGCAAAAAGCCTTTTTCCGTCAGGGCTTGGCACTGGGGCACGCATCGGCGTCGGGCCGGTGGTCAACTGGACGGGATCCGACTGGCTCATGGCCAGAAGACCTCTCTTGTCTCGAATAGCCCAAAGGTTAAGAGTGTTTACTTCTCTCTCCCCTTGAAAAACGAAATAGTTTCCGTCCCGTGTCCAGTTTCCGTTGTACTCCGAAGGCGAATTCCAGCCGGGAAGCAGAGGGTGTAGGCCAGTTCCGTCAGAGGCCACTTCCCACAGCGCCTGTACTCCGGTCTGCTGTTCGATGTTGAACCGTAATGTTTTTCCGTCTGGAGACCAGCGGGGAGAGTGAGCTACTCCCGGTAGGACCACAAGCCTGCGAGACTCGCTTCCGTCAGCTTTGGCTACATGCAGTTCATTCCCGCGAGCATACGCGATGTGCTCTCCAGTAGGCGACCAGCCCGCATCATGCGCGAGAATATCTCCGACGCGACGGGGCAAGCCGGCCGGCAGGGGCAAGGTGTAAAGGGGCCCATCGGTGTCTTGCTCATGAGATTGACTAATCAACAGCTTTGCACCATCGGGAGAAATATCGTCCAGCCAAATGTCCTCTAAGTGAGACGAAACGGGCGCCGTTTCTCCGCCCGATGTGGAGACTTCGGCAATGGTCCACTTGTCTTTCTGCAGCATCATGAAGTAAAGCCGCGTACCATCGGTGAGCAAGGGAGGGAATTTCCGCTCACGGTCGTTGGTTAGCGGGGTATAGCTCAACACTTTTGGTGCTGGCAAAGGTGCGCGTACCCATATCGCGAGCGCGACAATTGCGACAATTGTAAGAGCGATCAGCACAGCAAGGGATCGCCCGCGCGGACGCTTTTGTCGAAGCGCGCCCGGCCCAGCTCTTTGCAAGGCAATAGACGGGTGCGACGCGGTTCGCCGCCGCAACCGCTTCAGGTCGGTCCTGATCTCGGATGCATGCTGATAGCGTAGCTCCCGGTCTTTCTCCAGGGCCTTGCTGATGATCTGCTCCAGTTCGCTGGGCAGTTTCGGATTGAAAGTTAGCGGGCTCTGTGGCGTCTCATGCAGAATGCCGTCGAAAATCAGTGCCGAGGTCTCGCCCGTAAAGGGTGGCGCCCCCGTAGCCATCTGATAGAGCACGGCGCCAAAGGAGAACAGGTCCGAGCGTGCATCCAGTTCTTCACCTCGCGCCTGTTCCGGGGACATATAGGCGACGGTGCCGATGGCCGCGCCCGGACTGGTCAGTTGTTCCTCCGTCAGGCTTGCCGTGGGCATGGACGGGCTGTCGCCCGCAATTATTTTCCGCGACGATTGTTTCGCTAGTCCGAAGTCGAGAATCTTGGCTTGTCCGCGCGACGTAACGAAAATGTTTCCCGGCTTGATGTCGCGATGAACAATGCCTTTGGCGTGAGCCGCATCCATCGCGTCGGCAATCTGAATCGCCAGTTCGAGCAGAAGGTCCGTGGGCAAAGGCTTTCCGCCGATTCGACTCTGTAGGGTCTGGCCTTCGAGCAATTCCATGGCAATGAAATGCCCGCCGTCATACTTCACGATTTCATGGATTGAACAGATGTTGGGATGATTTAGTGAAGATGCTGTCCGGGCTTCGCGGCGAAGGCGCTCCAACGATTGCGGGTCCTGGGCAGCGTCGGCGGGGAGGAACTTGAGGGCGACGAAGCGTCCGAGGGCAGTATCCTCGGCCCGGTAAACAACTCCCATGCCGCCCTGGCCCAGCTTTTCCCGGATCCGAAAATGGGACATCACAGTGCCGACTGAGACCGGATCGGCTTTGGGGCGATGCGAATCGTCGTGGGCCATCATACGTGCCGCCATATCGAATGCCGGCGTTTCAATGAAACCATCCGCGGATGCTTCGTGCGCCAGTAGAGATAACACTTCACGAAGCAGTTCCTCATCGTCCCTACAGGCATCTTGCAGGAACGCAGCCCGCTCGTCGGCGGTCATCTTTGTCGCCGCGTGATACAGTTCCTCAATTCGACGCCAGCTCTCAGGATCCATGTTGTTTGGTCCCGCTGAGATCACGCAGGAGCCACACCTTGGCCAGTCTCCAGTCACGCATCACGGTCTCGTTGGACACCTTGAGCACAGCCGCAGTCTCCTTGACATCGAGACCTCCAAAAAAACGCAACTCCACCACGCGACTCTTTCTTTCATCCACCAGAGACAGACGCCTCAAGGCGTCGTCGAGTACGACTAGATCACTGTCTGGTTGTGAGCCAACTACAAGGGCTTCGTTTAAAGGGATGTGGGCTGCTCCTCCGCCCCGCTTGTGATAGCGGCGAGACCGGGCGAAGTCAGTCAGAATTCTTCGCATCAACTGCGCGCACACGGCAAAGAAATGAGCGCGGTTTTGCCAATCCATGCGCCGGGCATCGATCAGCCGCAGATAAACTTCGTTGATGAGAGCAGTCGCCTGGAGAGTGTGACCGGTCCGTTCCCCGGCCATGTAGTGTCGCGCCGCGCGGTGCAAGTCCCGGTACACCAGCGGAGTCAGTTTTTGTAGCGCCTCTTCGTCTCCCGCACTCCAAGCCTGGAGTAATCCGGTAACTTCATGGGATCGAGGCGTCTCCATATAAACCCGTTAGATTCCTCAGATTAGCCCTTAGGCGCGCAGGGTATCACACCGCATCGTGATTCACACGCGGTTAATTCTCGCCGACAGAAATGTTTCGTTACAGTTTTTTCCCGTTATTCCCGCTTTACAGAGTGCACGACTTTTAATTTCAAACATGCGACTGGCATTCTGCCGCTCGCCTAACAGGGGAGGATGTATGAAAAGACAAAGCTGCACTCTGGACACGATGATCGTAGGCCTGTTGGTTGCGCTCTCGGTCGGCATAGCGCATGCCCAAATTGGTGGCGACGTTCTCAAGGTGAAGGTCCCTTTCAACTTCAGTGTCGGGACGCAGACATTTCCCGCTGGGGAATACAGCCTGAAACCGCTGCTTCCGCACACCATGTCGCTTCGGAACCAGGCAGGTCAGGTATTGACCAACATAAACACTAACTCCATCGAATCCACTGAAGTCCAGAAGACCGTGAAGTTAGTGTTCAACGGATATGACGGCCATTACTTCCTGAGCCAGATCTGGAAGGAGGGGGACAGCACCGGTCAGGAACTCAGCAAGTCGCATGCCGAGAGCGAAATGGCAACAAGGTACTCGCCCGGACAGCGGATCGCACTACGGGTTGTGGCCCGTCGCTGACGACAACAGCAGTCGCTCGACTGACCGTCTAGGTGGGCAGACCGGAACCCAAGGGCATTTCTCCTGGGGTTTCCGGTCAACCCGTGACAATCCTGGATATTGGTTGGCGTAAAATCCCCATATCACTCATTGAACCTGATGCCGCCTACGCGGCCCCTAAAGCGCCGCTCTTCCACGGTCTTTTCCGTGTGCACGAGCTTCTTGCGCAGCTTGTCAAGGCGGGCCCTTTCAAACGGCAGGTGAAGGCCGTTTGCTCGCAGCCTGTAGAGATCTGGTACCCCCGCGAGTACCCGCAACGGGTTTATTATTTCAGAAGGAGATTCCCAAGATCCTTCGGAGCAGTCCTCGATCTGGAGTTGCGGAATGGCTACGATTCATCTCGCGGTAAACGGACGCCCTTACACGGTTGACGCCGATCCCCAGACCAGCCTGCTCACGGTCCTGCGCGAGCATCTCGATCTGACCGGAAGCAAGTACGGTTGCGGCGAAGGTCAGTGCGGGGCTTGTACCGTGTTGATCGATGGAAGGGCGCAGCGGTCGTGCATCACCAAGGTCGGGGCGGTTGCGCAACGGCCTATCACCACAATTGAAGGCCTGGGCAGTGGTGACCAACTCCATCCCGTGCAGGAAGCGTTCCTCGAAGAGGGTGCGATGCAGTGCGCATACTGCACTTCAGGGATGATTATGTCGGCGGTCGCTTTGCTCAACCGGAATCATCAACCCAAGGAAAGCGAGATCGTCGAATTCATGGACGGCAACATCTGCCGCTGTGGGACCTACCCGCGCATCGTCAGCGCCATCCAGCGAGCGGCGCGCGCGATGGCGAAGGCAGGAGCGGCGACGGGAGCTGGCCGATGAGCGAGAAGCCGCACGTCCAGATTCCGATGGAGCCCGAGCGCTATGAGCTGACGGCCGCGCCTCCGTATCACTTCGACCTGGATCGCCGGGAGTTTTTCAGGTTCCTGGGCGCAGGCATCCTGGTGGTTTCCGTTCTGAAGCAGGCCGCTCTCACGCAGGAGTCCGGCGGGGCGCGGGCGGGGCGGGACGATTCCCTGCCCAAGGAAATTGATGCCTGGCTGCACCTCGGGGAGAACGGCAAGGTCACGGTGTACACCGGGAAGGTGGAGATGGGACAGAACATCCGCACCTCGCTGAGCCAGGGCGTTGCCGAGGAACTCCACGTCCCCATCAGCGCGATTGAGATGGTGATGGGCGACACGCAACTCACACCGTTTGATATGGGCACATTCGGAAGCCGGACCACGCCGACGATGAACCTGCAACTTCGTAAAGTTGCCGCGGCAGCCCGCGAACTGCTCATCGGCCTGGCGGCCGCGCAATGGCAGACTGATCGGCAGCGCCTGATCGCGGCCGACGGCAAAGTCACGGATCCTAAAACCAGGCGTTCAGTGGAATATGCGGCGCTGGCGAAGGGCCAGCAACTTACCCAGAGCATTCCTGCCGACGGTCCATTGATTCCCGCCACCAGTTGGACCGTGGCCGGCCAGTCCGTGCCCAAGGTGGATGGACGCGACTTTGTCACGGGTAAGCACCGTTATCCATCGGACCACAAATTGCCCGATTGCTGGCAGGGCAAGGTGCTCCGCCCGCCATCGTTCGGAGCGACGCTGCTATCCGTGGACTCGCAAAAGGCGGAGCAGATGGGCGCGACGGTGGTCCATGACGGCAACTTTGTCGGTGTGGCAGCACCCGATGCCGGGCTGGCTACAGCCGCAGTTGCTGCCATTCGCGCGGAGTGGAAGTCCGAGCCGCAACCCTCGAGCAAAGAACTGTTCGACTATCTGCGGAAAAATCCGGTTGAGGGCAGGGACCCAACGGGAGATGGCGATCGCTATGAAACCGGCAACGTGGATCAGGCCATGGCTTCGGCCGAGCACCGTTTGCAGCAAACCTACACGGTGTCGTACATCGCGCATGTTCCGCTCGAACCGCGCGCCGCCCTGGCCAAGTGGGAGGGCGACAACCTGACGGTGTGGACCGGGACGCAACGCCCCTTTGGCGTGCGCGGTGAACTCGCCGAGGCGTTTCGGATTCCAGAGGATCGAGTGCGGGTGCTGATGCCGGACACCGGGTCCGGATATGGCGGCAAGCACACCGGAGAAACCGCGATCGAGGCGGCGCGGTTGGCACGCGCGGCCAAGCGTCCGATCAAAGTGGTGTGGACCCGCGAAGAGGAGTTCACCTGGGCATACTTTCGTCCCGCAGGCGTTATTGATGTGGTGAGCGGCGCCCGCAGCGACGGGACGATTACAGCATGGGAGTTTCACAACTACAATTCCGGCTCGGCGGGGATTCGCACATACTACGCAATTCCCAACCAGCGCATCGTGTTCCACGCGACGCGCTCTCCCCTGAGGCAGGGATCGTACCGTGCCCTGGCCGCCACCGCCAACCATTTCGCGCGCGAATCGCACATGGACGAAGTGGCCCATGCCGTGAAGATGGATCCGCTCGAATTCCGCCTGAAGAACTTGAAGGACGAAAGATTGCGGGCGGTATTCGAGGCCGCTGCCAAGAAATTCGGCTGGGGCAAGAGCCCCGCGCCCGGCCAGGGCTTTGGCATGGGTGGTGGCTACGAAAAGCTCGGAAATATTGCCACCTTTGTTGAGGTCAGCGTGGATCGAAAGTCGGGCGAGGTGAAAGTGGTTCGCGTGGTTTCCGCCTTCGAGTGCGGCGCCGTTGTTAATCCTGATAATCTCCGCAATCAGATCCAAGGATCCAACGTCCAGGGGTTGGGAGGAGCGCTTTTCGAAGCCATCGAATTTGAGCAGGGCAAGATTCTAAATGGAAGGATGTCGGAGTATCGCGTGCCGCGGTTCAGCGATGTTCCTGTCCTTGAGACCGTCCTGCTCGATCGCAAGGACATTCCTTCCGTGGGGGCGGGCGAGTGCCCCATGGTAGGGCTTGCCCCAGCGATCGCGAATGCCATCTACCATGCTACCGGCGTGCGGCTGCGCTCGCTGCCGCTGGTTCCGGAGGGTCTGAAGCTGAGCTGAGTTTCAGCCTGAAATTCCGATTTATCCCTACGCCCTACGGGCTCACGCCCCCGGTGTGGCAATCATTGCAACTGACTTGGGTGAGGTCTCCCAGGTCCACCGGATGCTGGAAAGCGACGCCCTGCATAGAAGCCATGCTGGTGGCGCCCTCTTGCTGGTTCAGCACGGTGTGGCAGATGTCACAGTCTTTGCGAATCATGCGGCCATCCGCGCTCACGTGCTGCCCGTCGTGACAGCGGAAACAGCCGGGGAAATAAAAGTGCCCGATGTTGTTGGGATGGGTTTTCCAATCCAGCTTCATCTCCGGGAAGGTCGTACTCTTATAAATGCGCTGCACTTCGGCAATGGCGTTGCGGATATTGTCCTGCTTGTTCTTGTCTATCTCGGGATACTTGGTGAGATAGAACGTGTGCAGGTCGGTGGCGATCCCTTCCATGGCGGCTTCCGTGGTGGCGTAGGGATTGGTCAAAACCGCTACCGCCTGCTGCTTGATGAAGGGCAGCGAAACATCCAGCCGGCCGGTGAGCAGCGACTCATCCACGGCGCGGTCGGGCGGCACGTAAATGTGGGTGGGGCGGTTGTGGCAATCCACGCAGTCCATGCGGTGAGGGGACGCTTTCTCAATCTGCTCCTTGCTCAGGGGAGCATCCTTGGCCATGTATTCGGTGATCCGCCCTTGCATGTCCTTGGCGCGGACGTAAGGGATCACCTGACGCCTGTCGTCGCTGGCAATGTAGCTGATCTCGTTGGAGATGTTCATGTGCCAGTGAATGCCCGAAGGCGCGCCGGTCGAAGGATCGCCGCCTCCCGTCTTGATCAGCAAGCGGATCTGGCGCGGGGTGTTCTTCTCATCGCTGGCGAAGTGGGTAAACACCTTGAATTGCGAACCGTAGAACTTGCGCGGCCAGTGGCATTCCTCGCAGGTGTCCTGTGCGGGGCGCAAGTTGTGGACGGGCGTCGGAATCGGCCGTGGAAACGTGTTGAAGGTAACGGCGATCACCTGGCGCGCTCCGGAGAGCTTGGAACGGACATACCAGGATGCGCCCGAGCCGACGTGGCAATCCACGCACGCCACCCGCGCGTGTGGCGAAAGCTGGTAAGCGGTGTACTCCGGAGCCATCACCGAATGGCACAACTGTCCGCAGAAGGCGACCGAATCGGTAAATTCATAAGCCCGGTAGCTGCCCACAACACTCATCAGGATGAAAACGATAACGAAGGTGAAGAAGAATGCGAATGTCCCGCGCTGGTTAGGATCGTTGAAATCGATGTGCAAGTAACGCAGGGTCGTACCCGGGCGCTGTGCTCGCCGACGGCGCCGGTCGTACCAGATGCCAAGAACAATTAAGACCAACCCGAGGATTAATATCGACGGCCCCACCATGTAGGCCAGGATGCCGATGTAGGGAGTGGGCTTCTCCGAGGTGATGTCAATCAGGAACAGAAAAAGAACATTGGCCAGGCTGACCAGCGTCAGGGCGGCGCCGACCAGGCTGATGGGATTGCGAAACAAGACACGTACTCCACCCAGTGGCCGCACCGGCTTGGGTTGGGGACTGGACTCCTCAGGACTCATGGTTCATCTCCAAATCGACGCTGTGGTCTTCGCCCCGTTCGGAGGGCGTCCGAGCGGAAGTTCTGATCGATGCTGCGGGCAAACCTGTCCCCGGGTGCGAGGCACAGATTCTCGCTCACAACCCCAGGAAAACCAAGTAACTGGTTGAACCTATTTGCGAGAATTCACCGGTTCGCGGTCAGCCTCGGGCGCGGCAGGTTCGCCTGGCGCCACGGGACCTTCGACCGCGGGGAGCACCGGCTCTTCCTCGGCGCGCTCCGCCACTTCGCTGCGAGCAGCCTCCAGCAGAGTATTGGTATCGAGGCCATGTTCTTCGGCATAGTGTTCGAAAGGCATCTTCCCGTCCCACCATGCCCAGTTCATGGGATACACATCAGGATCCAGGAACACCTGGTAGAAGTGCCAGACCACGATCGCCAGCGTGGCCAGAACGGCTTCATAAAAATGGATGGCAGTGGCCACGTCGAGCCACCAGCGCGGCAGCAGGTTGCCAACCGCCACCTTGGCCCAGAGCATGATTCCGGTGCCGGCCATGACGAACATGCCCCACACCAGAGCCCAGTATTCCGCTTTCTCCGCATAGTTGAAGCGAGCAAACTCGGGCTTCTCCGAGCCCAAACCCAGGTAGTAGCGCAGAGTGCCCCAGACATCGGAAGCGTCTTTGGGTGCGGGGAGAAAATCCTGAATCAAGCGACGCCCGTCGCGGCTCAGCACCAGGTAGAACAGGTGGTACGTGCCCACTCCGATCAGGATGACCGCGGCCACGCGGTGGGCGATGCTTCGCACTTTCTCGCCCAGTCCCAGCAGGCTGGCGAACCAGGAGTCGGGGAATTTCAGAGCGAATCCAGTCAGCACCAGAACGATGAAACTGCTGAACAGCAGCACGTGCTGGAGCCGCTGGTTGCGGCTCATGCGGGTTACCAAGCGATGCTCGGTTTTTCGCCGCAGGATGGCTTTGCGGCGCCAGATGATCAGGTTGTGCAGCACCATGCCGCCAATGACCAGCCATATCATGCCCAGATAGAACTTGCGGATCCAACGCACCGCGATGCTGCCGGTGTCGGCCGAGAGCGGCGCATCCACATGGACTTTGGCGGCCACGAATTTCTCCGTGACTCCGGGATGGCACTGGCCGCAGGTCTTGACCAGGTTGGCACGATTGATGGTGGAGTTGGGATCGCTCGACGGCAGGATGTTGTGGACTCCGTGGCAACTGGCGCAATTGGCCACTACTTGCGAACCCAGCTTCGAGGCCAAGCCGTGATAGCTGGCCAGATAGGTGGTCGCGCGGCGTCCCTCAAACCCGAACTCCTGCCCCAGTCGCACTCCTTCGTGGCAGCGCGCACAGGTGCTCCGCGCCAGGTTCAGGGACGCGACCGACGAATTGGGATCAATGTGTGACTTGATGGAATGGATGCCATGGCAATCGGTGCACACCGGGGCTTCCGAGTTCCCGCGTGCGATCGCCTGCCCGTGAATGCTCTTGGTGAACTCCTGCTGCACGGCCGCATGGCACTTCCCGCATGTCAGGGGCACATTGAACTTGAAGATAGACGCCTTGGGATCGGTGGCTGCCAGGATTTCGTGGGTACCGTGACAATCGGTGCAGACGGCCGCTTTATCCGATCCAGCCGCCACCGCGCGGCCATGCACGCTTTCCTCGTAGGAAAAGAACGGCTGGGCGCTGTGCCCGCTGGCTTCCATCACGAACTTCTGGCTGTGACATACGCCGCAGGTGGCTGGGATATTGGCGTGGTTGACCCGTGACTTGGGATCGCTGGCGGGCAGCAGTTCGTGCGGGCTGCCGTGACAGTCCACACAGGTCGCGGCCTGGCCATCGCCCGCCTTGATCGCCTTGGCGTGATAGCTGCGCCCATAGGCCGCCTGCTCGTCGGCATGGCAGGTAGCGCAGGTGATGTGAGCTGGAGTGTTCTCGTGCGGCGAGGTCTTGACGTCGGTGTGGCAGTCTACGCAGCCAAACAGGCCTCCATGGATGGAGTTCTTGAAGCTGTCCGGGTTCACGTAAAGGCTGACCGGCTTACCGCCTACGTCCTTGGTAAGGGTCGGGTCGCCGTGGCACACCAGGCAATCGTCGTTGCTGGGCTTGGTTGGTTTCTGAGCGGCGAAGGCGCCGCCGGCGAGAAAGACCAACAGGAGCACGGCCACAGACGCCAGGGTCCGGTGGCTGGGTCTTGGTCTCGGAACGCCCGCACTCACGTCTGGCATCGGCTCGCCACCCTCCCAGCGGTTACCTCGATCGCAGCCCTATTCTCGCGGTCGGGGGCACGCAGCGGCAGTGAATGTGGTCACTTCCTGCCGTGATGGCGGTCACAACGTGTTGGGCATCGAGGGGGAAAGAAAAACGCCGGCGCGGGCGCCGACCGGGTGGAATACAAGGGGGTAGGGGTTCGCCAGAGAAACGACGATTTCGGATGGGCAGAGTCTTGGATACCCCCCCGGCGCTCGGGGTCAGTGGACGCGCAGGGCCCGGGACCGGCGACTGCGTCCCAATCCGATGGAACGCACGCGGTCATAGGCAGTATGCAAGTCCTGGCTCAACAGGCTGACCACCTGCAAGCACGCCTCCCGGTGGTCGCGCAGGAACCGCAGCAGGTCCTTGCGCTTCACCACCGCCACCCGAACATTTTCCAGCGTCTCGGCAGTCACTTCATAGGGACGGCTGGAAAGAGAGGCGCTGAGCCCCAGGACTTCTCCGGGCCCCGCGATACGAAGAGTCAAGCGCTTGCCGGTCTCCGAACACACCGACAGTTTGACGCGGCCCTCGCACAGCACGAAGACACCCCGTGCGGCATGGCCTTCGCGGAACAACGTGGTTCCCCGCGGATACAGGCTCACGGACTTGATGCCGTCAAACGCTTGCAGGGCGTCCGAAGGCAGATCGCAGAAGAGCCGGTCGGGCCGCAGGACACAATCGAAGCAGCTCTGTTGTATGACGCTCTCCATAGTCTTGTGATACCGCTACGGAGAAGAGAACACAGTGACTACAGTCACCCCTGATCGTGACCGGGGGCACAGGACGGGCCAGAATGGGATGGCTAGTTGTTGGTGGCCATCAGTTTCAGGGCGGCCTTGTTGCGAATCACCAGGGTCGAGCCCTTGGCCTGCACGATTTGCCGCTTTTTCATGTCGGCGAACAGGCGGGTCACGGTTTCCCGCGAGGTCCCAATCATTTGCGCAATCTCTTCATGGGTAAGCGCCAGTTTCAGCCGCGGTTCCTGCTTGGCCGCTTCCCCGTTTTTGGAGCTCCATTCCAGCAGCAGCTTGGCCAGTTTCTCGCCGGCGGAATGGGACAGCCCCAGGGAGCGCACTTCATGGCAGGCATTGTTGTATTTTTCGCTCAACTGCTCGGCCACTTTAAAGCAGGCATCGGAATGCTCTTTCAGGAAACGCAGGAAGTCTTCCCGCTTCACGAAGTTCACCTGGCAGGGATCGACGGTTTCGGCGGTCAACTCGTAGGGCTTGCCGGAAACGGTGGCGCTCAGGCCCAGGACCTCGCCGGGCTCGGCAATCTTGAGGATCAGGGTCTTGCCGTCGGTGGCGCAAATGGAAAGCTTCACCCGGCCCTTGCAGAGGACGAAAATGCCGCGCGGGGACTGGCCTTCCACGAACAGGACGGCGCCCTTGGGGTAAGCCGTGGCGTACTTGATGGTTTCAAAGGACTGCAACGCCGACGTGGGAAGGTCGCAGAAAATGCGGTCTACCCGCATCTTGCAGGTCAGACAGCTTTCGATGATGTCCAGTCCGTAAGGTGAGATCACAAACAACCCCCTGTGACGTCCGTCTCCGGTGTGGCCAACTGCGTGTGACCGGCATCACGTTATCAGTGTCCGCCCTAACGGAACCCTTAGCTGTGATAAAAAGCACAGCTGATTGTGATATGCCTCACAACGGGGGTCAGACCGGTTCCGGCTGGCTTCCGGAGCGGTTTCGAGGCATACTAGTGCGGTATTCGCTGGCTTGGCCCACCCCAGAGAGGGGAGTTTGCACTTATGTCCATGCTCGAGCAGAACCGACCACCCGAGCTCAACGCACCTCCCCTGGAAGCCGCGCCGGAGCCCCGGCAGCGCCGGCAAATGCTGGTAGCGCTGGCTTTGTTGCTGGCCGCCCTCATCCTGGTTTTGTACAAGGATTGGCAGTTCTGGTTCCCCACCACCCCGGTGGCCGAGTCCGAGGCAGAGCAGAACCAGCCTGAAGCCGCGGCCCAGGGGGAAGGGCAAGTGCCGAGCCGGATGCCTCCTGCGGTTGCCACGGCCAAAACGAAGCCGCACGCCCCGGCCGCCGCCAAGGCCGTTCCACCAGTCACCGTGGCTCCGGTGGTCACCACCAATCGCGCTGTGCTCCCACCGCTGCAGGTGGAAGTCGTGGCTGGCGACACCCATCGCACCCTGCAACCGGGCAGCAATTCGGTCAAGGTGGATTTGCAGCCCAACTCACCGACCACCGCCGCGAGCGGCGATAGCGGCGTCGCTTCAGCCGCGGAGCGCGTCCGCCTGTCCCCGGACACGACGGCGGCGGTCATGGCTCGCCCGGCAGAACCCAGTTATCCTCTACTGGCCAAGCAGATGAAAGTACAAGGCGCGGTCATTCTGCAGGCTCTGATCGGCAAGGAAGGAAACATTCAGGATCTGCGGGTGGTCAGTGGGCCCGCGATCTTATCGAGTGCGGCTCGGGAAGCGGTGAAGCAATGGCGATTTAAGCCGTACTACCAAGCGGGCCAGGCGGTTGAAACCGAGGCCCGCATCACGGTGAATTTCACCATCTCAACATATTAATTCGCAGCGTCCGGCGAAGTGCATATGAAAGGGCAGCTCCTTCCTACCGCCGTCCTGTTTCTGTTCGCAACTTCAATTCTCGTCCCGAGGACCAATCTCGCGTTTGCTCAAGGATCAACCATGGCATTCAAGATTTCGAGCACAAGTTTTCCCGCGGGTGGAGACATCCCCAAGAAGTTCACCTGTGACGGCGCGGATCTCTCGCCTGAGCTGTCCTGGATGGATGCACCTTCCGGCACGCAAAGTTTCGCCTTGATCGCCGACGACCCGGACGCACCCGTGGGCACGTGGACACACTGGGTCCTCTTCGATCTGCCGCCGTCGACCACCAGCTTGCCCGAGGGTGTCAGCAAGGTCGAGGAGCTTCCCGATGGCGCCCGGCAAGGGCGCAACGACTTCCACAAGGTCGGCTACGGAGGCCCCTGCCCGCCGCCGGGCAAACCGCACCGCTACTTCTTCAAGGTCTATGCCCTCGACCAAAAGCTCCACCTCAAACCCAGAGCGAGCAAAAAGGAACTAGAGCACGCCATGCAAGGACACATCCTCGCGCAAGCCGAGTTCATGGGCAAGTTCGGGCGCTAGCAATTCGCGAAGATTTGCCGGGAACCTTCTAGCAGCGGCTTGCGTATTCCAAATTGAGGGCGGTGGCCAACCGCCGGCGGCCAGAAAAGGCCGCCCAAGGAGCGCACTATGGATGGAAATCTGGTAGGTCTGGTTGCGGTCATAATGATCTTCGGGATTCCGATTGCGGGGATGTACACCTACTACCGGGTGCGCAAGTTGCGCACCGAGGAACGCCTGGCCGCGATTGCCCGTGGAGTCAGCGTTCCCATGGAGCCGGAGCTTTCCCAGGCTGCCCGTTCCCGGCGTTCCGGGATCCTGCTGGTGGCCGCGGCCGCGGGCTACATGATTACTTTCGCGCTGATCGGCCGGGTCGAGCCTGATGCCTGGACCGCCGCAGCTTTCGGGATTATTCCACTGACATTGGGGCTCGGCTTCTTCGTCGATGCGGCGCTGGTGCGGAGAGACCTGCGGGCTTCCTGATCAGGATCGGCTCAGGTAGCGGCCTGGCGTCCGGGGGGCCGTTCCGAGCGAAGATTTCTTGCTCTAAAAATAACGAGCGTCCGAGACTCTTGCGAGTCGTCGGACGCCCGGGCAGCCCTCCCCCAGAACTGCTCACCTACGAAGCTAAATCTTATCTGCCTTCCAGGGAATGGCACGGACGTGCCAAGCTGACCCACCAAGGTGCCATCCCGCGGGCTTCAATCCAGCCGTCCGAATCAAAGTCTTTTCTAAGTGTGGGAAATCAGGGGCTGAGGGTTAGGAGCCCTCGGATTCGCGGACGTCCTGGCGGTTTTCGCGGGCGTGGGTGGCGGCTTCCGGATCCATCCCGGGTTTCAGGTCGGTCTTCTCCAGGAAGTAGCGCCAGCCCTCCTGGCGGTCTTGCGCGCTTTGGCCGACTTCGAACTGGCTCTTGGTGGCCTCCGCGTTGGTACGGCCTTTTACGATGGCCATGACTCCTCCCGCCGCATAGGTCCGGAAGTTATACCGGATGACAGCAAACGCGGCCTTGGATTCGTCTTGCATCAGAAAGTCTCCGTTGGCACTGAACAGATGTTCCATCATGAACGTGCCCGCTTTTTAGTCGCGGGCACGCCCTTCCACTGTTTCCGCTCCCTGGCTTTCTGGCGGGCCTGGACCACGATCAGTCCGAGCCCGGCCACAAACATGAGCGATACGACGAACGCGATGTAGGAGTCTGGCATGGCCTTACGGACTTCCTCTCGACCTGCTTTGGACTCAGGGTCGTCCCGAGGGCACACCGTCGATCAGCGTTGCTTACAGGGGCCGAACGTTCTCAGCCTGCCAGCCCTTGGGGCCCTTGGTGACTTCGAACTCCACGCTCTGGCCTTCCTGCAGGCTGCGGAAGCCTCCCGCCTGGATGGCGGAGAAATGCACGAAAACATCTTCGCCGCTCTGCCGGCTGATAAAGCCATAGCCTTTCGCGTCGTTAAACCACTTCACTGTTCCTTGTTCCATTTTGTTACCTTTCAAATTGATTTTGTACGCTGGAGTGGAGTCGGAAATAAAACTGGCAGGCACAAGCTGGTTTGCAAGAAGCTGCTCTAAACCGATTCAAATCTAACGCAGTAACAGAGTATCACAAACCCGCCTGCAGCGGCTATGCGATTCCCTGCCTCAGATGTTGGTGACGGTTACGATAGTTCGCGGGGATGCTAGGCGGCGCGGGGATTTCCGGGTCGACACGTGATGCCCATCACTTCGGAATCCCACGGCGCTGCGGTACTCTAGCGGGTCTTTTATCCGTATTCATCTTTCTAGCACGAGGTGCTCTCATGAAATTGCTGGTGATAGGTTCGGGAATGATGGGATCGGCCGCGGCTTATGACATGGCGCGGCAACCCCAAGTCGAGTCGGTGACGCTGGCCGACAGCGATCATCACCGCGCCAAGGACGTCGCAGCGCGGGTCAACAAGATTACGGGAGAGAAGAAAGTTCACGCGGTTGCGCTCGATGCCGGCAACGAAAAGTCGGCGGCCAAGCTGATGCGCGGCCATGATGCGGCACTGTCCGCCGTGCCCTATTTCCTGAATCTCGGCCTGGCCAAAGCGGCGCTCAGTGCGCGTTGCCACTTCGCCGACCTGGGCGGCAATAACACTGTGGTCCGCCAGGAGTTAGAACTGGCCAAGAAGGCCGAGAAGCATGGGATCGCCCTGGCGCCTGACTGCGGGCTCTCGCCCGGCATGGCTTCCATCCTTGGCGGAGAACTGGTCCGCCGCCTGGATGGCGGCGCCGATGCCCTGAAGCTTTATGTTGGCGGCCTGCCGGAGAGACCCATGCCGCCATTTCACTACCAGCTGGTCTTCTCGGTCGAAGGCCTGATTAACGAATACGTGGAGCCCGCCCGCATCCTGCGCCAGGGCAAGCTGGTCACCATTGAGCCGCTCACCGAGCCGGAGGCGTTCCACATGCCCGGCTTCGCTCCCCTGGTCGCGTTTCATACTTCGGGAGGCACTTCCACCCTACCGGAGAGTTTTGAAGGCAAGGTGGGCGAATGCTTTGAAAAAACTTTGCGCTATCCCGGCCACTACGACTTGCTCTGCGAACTCAAACAACTGGGACTGTTTTCCAGCGAGAAGATGAAGATCGGCAAGGTGGAGATCGCGCCCCGCGCGGTGATGTCGAAAGTCTTCGAGGGCAAGTTCGCCAGCAAGGGCCCGGACGTGTGCATCATGCGGCTGGAGGCGCACGAATCGGTGCGCTCGCCGGGAGTACGCGGGCTGCTGGGCGGACGGCTCAAGGGCCGCGTGGCCTCGTTCACCATGGTGGACCACTACGATCCCAAAACCGACATGAGCGCCATGATGCGGACGACGGCGATTCCGGCGTCGATAGTGCTGCAGATGATGGTATCGGGAGCGATCAGCAAGCGCGGCGCGGTGTTGCAGGAACGGGACGTGCCCGCCGACCTGTTCCTGGAAGAAATGGCCAAACGCGGCATCAAGATTGATTACGCGCTGGAGTGAGGGATTGAGGGATTGCCGATTTCCGATTGGGGCCTTGGTTTTCGATTGGCAATTGAAAATCGGAAAGTGTCGGTGTCTGACTTCTTACTTCTGAAATCTGCTTCCCTGCGGTAGTCTTTTTCCTTCATTCTTGGAGGACTGCTTGCGCTTTCTCGACCGCCTTCAACCTCTCGCGCTTCTTGTCTTGCGGCTGGTACTGGGCGCGATCATGATCGGCCACGGCTATCCCAAGGTTTTCGGCGGGCTTTCGCATCACGTGCAGATGGTGAGCGGCCTGGGGTTGCCGGGCTGGTTGGCCTACTTCTCGGCGGCCGCGGAATTCTTAGGCGGGATCCTGGTGCTTTTGGGGTTGTTCACCCGCATCTCTGCGCTGGCCATCTGCATTGACCTGAGCGTGGCCATCTGGAAGGTGCACTGGAGAAGCGGGCTGCTGGGAAATGGGGGGTACCAGTTTCCGCTGGCGCTGGCGGCGATTGCCTTCGCACTGGTTTTCTTCGGGGCTGGGCCAATCGCGCTGGACAGCGTCCGCCGGGGCGGAGGCGGGGCGAAGAGTTCATCAAAGAAGTCGTAGCGTAGTAAGTGAGGCACATTTCCCTCAGGGCTAAAGCCCGCGTATGGTCTGGCCTGAACAGCACGGCTGAATCCGTGCTCTTCCCAAAACCACTTTTTAGATGAGATGGGGGATCGAGGACTCGGTACTGTTCAATACTCCGACAGCGCCTTCATGGCGCGGAACAAATCGCTCGCCTGGGGCAGAATGGCATCTTCCAGGATCGGTTGATAGGCGACGAAGGTATCCATGGCCGCCACGCGGCGGACGGGGGCGTCGAGGTGGTCGAACAGCTCGTCGGCAATCCTGGCGGCGATCTCGGCGCCGTAGCCCCAGCTCAGCGTGTCTTCGTAGGCCACGATCACGCGGTTAGTCTTGCGCACCGAGTTGGCAATGGTCTCCCAGTCAAACGGGTTCAGGCAGCGCAGGTCAATCAGTTCGACTTTCACGCCATGCTCGCGTTCCAGCTTCTGCGCGGCTTGCAAGGCTCGCGGCACAACTGCTCCGTAGGTAATCACCGAGAGATCGGTCCCCGGCTGAACGATTTTTGCCTTGCCGAAGGGGATCATGTAATCCGGCCCGGGATAAGGCGCGCGCCCAAAGGTCTCGCGATACAGCCGCTTGTGCTCCAGGAACAGCACGGGATCATCGCAGCGAATCGCGGTGCGCAGCAGTCCGGCGGCATCCAGCGCGTTCGAGGGGAACACCACCCGCAAGCCGGGGATGTGGGTGAAGATGCTCTCGCCGCACTGCGAGTGATAAATGGCGCCGCCGGTGAGGTAGCCGCCAATCGCCACCCGCACTACCAGCGGGCTAGAGAAACCGTTGTTCGAACGCCAGCGAATCAGCGGCAGTTCGTCGCGCAGCTGCAGCATGGCCGGCCAGATGTAATCGAAGAACTGGATTTCGACGACGGGCTTCAGGCCGCGCGTGGCCATGCCGGTAGCGCGTCCCACAATGTTCGCTTCCGCCAGGGGCGAATTGAAGACGCGGTCGGAGCCGAATTCGCCTTGCAGGCCGGAGGTCAACTTGAACACACCACCTTTGCCTTTGATCAGCTTCTGCTGCAGATAGGCTTCGCGGCTGCAATCGGCCACATCTTCCCCGAACATCACGATGCGCTCATCCCGCCGCATTTCGTCGCGCAAACAGGTGTTGATGAGATCGGCCATCGTCTTGGGCGCGATCTTCTTGCCATCGGAGGTCTCGGTCTTGGCCGCCTGGGGCTGGGTGTCAAACCTGGACGAGGTCGGATCGAGGTCCGGCGAGTAAACGTATCTGGTGACCGTGTCCGGCGTGGGAGGCACCGCTTCCAGGGCGCGGTCCACCGCCACCTGCAGATCGTCTTCGACCTGTTTCTCCACCTGGTTGATGCCCTTCTCGTCGAGGATGCCTTCGCGGATGAGGAACATCTGCATGCGGCTGATGGGGTCACGCTGTGCGTCCTGCCGGCGTTCGGTGTCGGGGCGATAGAGCCGCTCATCATCGGAGAGGGAGTGCGAGTACGGCCGGATCACGTGGGCATGGATGAACGCCGGGCCATTGCCCGCGCGGCAGTACGCCAGGGCACGCACAAACGCTGCGTAACTTTCTACCGGATCGGTTCCGTCAATTTCTTCGAAGTGGAAGTTAGGAAAGCCAGACACCAAACGCGAAATACTTCCGCCCGCGGTTTGAACCTCAACCGGCACCGAAATGGCGTAGCCATTGTCTTCCACGCAGAACACCAGCGGCAGCTTGCGGTTGGAAGCGGTGTTCATGGCTTCCCAGAACTCACCTTCGCTGGTGGTGCCATCGCCGAGAGAGACGTAGGTGACCTCGTCGCCGTGGAACCGCACATCCTTGAACTGGCGATAGTCCCCGCTGCTTTTTTTGGCGGAGTCCGGATGCGCCGCCAAGTAGCGGCCCGACTCGGAACAGCCCACGGCCTGCAGAATCTGGCTTCCTGTAGGCGACGACTGGGTCACAACATTCAGCTTCGGATAGCTCCAGTGCGAGGGCATCTGCCGCCCGCCGGAACTGGGGTCATCCGCCGCGCCCACGGCCTGCAGCAGCATTTCATAAGGAGTCGCGCCTAGAGCCAGGCACAGGGCGCGGTCGCGATAGTAGGGATAAAACCAGTCGTACGCCGGCTTCATGGCGAAGCCCGCGGCCACGCCAACCGCCTCATGCCCGGCGCCGGAAATCTGGAAGTAGATTTTCTGCTGGCGCTTGAGCAGGATCTCCCGGTCGTCCACTTTCCGGGAGGTGTACATAATGCGGTAGGCGTCAATCAGCTGTTGGCGGCTAAGGCCTTGGTAGGTCTTCTCTGCCTTCGGTTGCTCGGCCGGTTTCGGCTCTGTCTTTGTGGTCGCCATCCCATTCCCTAGGCACAGAGTTGCAGGTCGCCCATGCATTGTAAATCCTGACCGGGGGTTCCGAACAGAAAGCAGTGCCGGGCCCCCAGCGCCTGGGTAATCAATGGCTTGGAACGGGTGGAGGAGGCACTCCCCGCGCACAAGGGCGAGTGATTCTAGTCACAGCATTCTCCCGCCGGAACTCCGACAATTAAAATGTGTTAGTGTTCCTTTCCGACGATAAGGCAGCTCGCCTCGGGTCGCTCTGACCTGTGCCGTTCTCGACCGGGCCAAGCGGGCCCGGAACCTGCTACCAGAAGGAAACGGAAATGGGCTGAGGTGGACTTCGTCCGCCAGGCCGAATCGCCGATCGCGTTTGTGCGCGAACAGCAGAAAAGGAGACACAGCCATGAAGCTAAGCAGCATGCTGCTGGGTGCGTGTCTCGCGTTAGTGGTCGCGGCCGTCCTGATGGTAGTTCTGGGAGTGAATTTCCAGATGCCGCTGCCAGCGAGCAGTGCAGAACTCTACGATCCAGCCACGGAAACGCTAATCAGCGGAGTGGTGACGGACACTCGGGATTTTATCTGCCCGGTCAGCGAGCAAGAGATCGGCAGCCACTTGCTGCTGCAAACCGCCAACGGCGTGGTGCAGGTCCACCTGGCGCCGGCGCGGGTCATGCGTGGCCGGAAAATCACCTTTGCCAGGGATGACAGCATCACCGTGGTGGGCTCGAGGGTGCAACGCCTGGGAAAGAACGACCTGATCGCGCGGGAGATTACCCGTGGCAACGAAACCATCGTGTTTCGGAATCCACAGGGCAAGCTCATGCTCACCCAATATTGATCCTGAGAAGGAGCCTCACACCCGGCGCGAAGGCTTACGGCTTGGGGCTTCTGGGGAGGGGGTCATGGAACTGCAGCTGAGTCCAGAAGAAGCGGAAGTGGTATGGGACATCCTTGCCGACCGGCATCGCGAGCTCTTGCGGGAGATCTCGCGTACCAGCCACCATGAGTTCAAGATCACGCTTCGCCACCGGGAAGCAGTGCTTGACGCAGTCATCAAGCGGCTCTCGGTATTGCGAGCACAAAGTTACATCGAAGCTTTGGCCGGCTGATCGGTGCCGGCTTTCCAGGCGAAATCACCACCCGGAGGTTGCCCATGCCGGTATACGAGTACATCTGCAAGAAATGTCACCGGGAGTTTGAACGAGTGCTCACCCTGCACGAGCACGATGACGAGCCGGTTATCTGTCCGCGCTGTGGTAGCGAGGAGGTGGAGCAAGAAGCGACTGCGTTTTTCGCAGTTACCTCGAGGAAGAGCTAGGTTCTTGCTGCAATCATAAGCTGGTGCCGGCGAACAACCTCAGTTCGTCGAGGGCGCCGTATATTCTCATACGGGTCTGCCGCTTTGTCCCTGTCGACCGGAGGTTCTCCTTCCCGGAGCGCCGCAATCGTATACTGAAAGGGCTGCAGCGGAGGGGCATGCATGCGATCGTCTCTCTGGGCAGCATGAGAATCAGCCCGGTGCTCAAATTCCATCGCCACTTCGACGCACACAAGATCAAGCTTCTGATCTTCGACCTGGATGGCACCCTGATCGACTCTCGTCTCGACCTGGTGCACTCGGTGAACGCCATGCTTCGGCACTTCCAGCGGCCCGAGCTGCCGGACGTAGTCATTGCCTCCTACGTGGGCGATGGAGCTCCCATGCTGGTGCGGCGTGCGCTCGGGGACCCCAAGGACCAGGATTTCCTGAAAGAGGCGCTGGACTACTTCCTGGCTTACTACCGCGTCCACAAATTGGATTACACGCATGTGTACGCCGGGATCAAGGAAACGCTCGCCAGCATTCGCAACGCCAACGGCATCCGCCGCCAGATGGCGGTGCTGTCGAACAAGCCGGTGCACCCGTCGCGGGCCATCGTCGAGGCCCTGGGACTGGCGGATTTCTTCGTCCACGTCTACGGCGGCAACAGCTTCGCCACCAAGAAGCCTGACCCGCTGGGCGCGCGCACCCTGCTGGAACAGACACGGACCACTGCGCCTGAGGCTCTGATGATCGGGGATTCCTCGATCGACGTGATCACCGGCCGCAACGCCGGCCTGTGGACTTGCGGAGTGACCTACGGCTTCGCCCCGCACACACTGTGCGAAGCCCCACCGGACGTGGTGGTTGACAAGCCGCAGGAGTTGGCCAAGCTGCTGGCCTGAGAGGGCTAAAGCCCGACGGATTCCAGGCTCCGTACGCGGCCCTAAAGGGCCGTTCTACCATGAAGCTGTCCATGCTCCGGAGTTTTTCAGCAGTCTGTGACGACCAGCTACCAGCTACTAACTACTAGCTAACGTGCGGTTCGGCTACACTGCATTAAACCATGGGGAATCCGAATCACAGCAGCGGCGACTTCACACCCGCAGAACTGCGCAAGCTGCGCAGCCTGAAAAATCCGCATGGCATCCAGCGCTTTCTCGATGACATGCCGTACCACCTCGCCGATACCGCGTGGTCGCCGCGGCTGGTACTCAGTGAGAACACGTCGCACTGTTTCGAAGGCGCCATGCTGGCCGCCGCCGCATTACGCGCGAACGGCTTCCCTCCCCTGGTCTTTGACCTGGAGGCCGAGCACGACACCGACCACGTGGTGGCCATCTACCGCACCAACGGCCACTGGGGCGCGATTGCCAAGTCGAACTACACCGGATGCCGCTACCGCGAACCGGTCTACCGCTCGCTGCGGGAACTCGCGATCAGCTACTTCGAGGTGTATTTCAACCTGCGCCGGGAGCGCTCGTTACGCACCTTTTCCCGTCCCGTGAACCTGGCCCGTTTCGATCGCCTGCAGTGGATGACTACCGACCAGCAGCTGTGGTTCGTGGCCGAGTATTTGTTCGACATACATCACTACCGTCTGCTCACTCCCGGGATGGCGCGCAAGCTGCATCGCCTGGATGACCGCTCGTTTCGGGCGGGATGTTTGGGGAGGGCGGAGAAATGAGCGAATGCAGAAGGAAGCGGTCAGAATGCCGAAGTAAGAGCAGAGGCGACCTTTACTTTTGCATTCTGACTTCTGCGTTCTTACTTTGTTTATTCGTCTTCCCCGCCCTGTTGCTGGCGCAGGAATCGACTCCGGTCGACATCACCTCCGATCCGCATTACCACCTCCTGCTCGAAAACGAGAAAGTCCGCGTATTCGACGTCACCGTGGGGCCGCACCAGTCCACACCGCTGGTCCGGCACGAACACAACTTCCTGGTGATCACACCGGACGACAGCGAAATCGCCTCCTGGGCCGAAGGCCAGGCGGGCGTGATCACCTATCGTTACAACCGCAACGACATTCGCTTTTTCTACGGAGGGCCGGCGCGCGCCCTGCGCAACGACACTCCCAACGAGTACCACAACCTGACCGTCGAATTTCTCAATCCCAAGGTCACCACCTACGGCTACCAGGCCGACGCCGGGCGGTGGGAGTACGGCAGCAGTGCCCTTCCCCCACCGGTGGACTCGCAAGCAGCGTTCAGCGACGTCATGCCCCTGGGCGAAGCCAAGGTGAGGGATGTTCAGCTTCTGCCCGATGATCCCTACCCTGCACCGGAGACCGAAACCGACGAACTTTTCATCCCGTTAACCGATATCGAGCTGAAGACCGCCGACGAGAGAATCCGCAAATCGCCAGGTGAACTTCTCTGGATTGCGGCGGGCCGCAAAAAGAAGCTGATCAACAATGCCGCGACGCCGGTCAGGATCGTAGTATTGGAACTGCATTGAAACCGAAGATGTCGCTCCAGTCCGCAGGCATCCTGGAGGAACTTCCACAGTTCTAAGCACGTAAACCCTGATATGAAGCCCAGCCCGGTCTTGATCGTTCTAGCCCTCGCACCGTTTCTCGCGTTAGGCCAGGAAACGACGGCCCCGCCTTCCACCCCAGCGGCGACCGCCTCGGAGAGCGCCCCCACCCTGTCGGCTGACCAGATCCGCGACCTCATCCGCCAGGTTGCTGAAAAAGACATGGAGAACGAAAAGAAGCAGCGCGACTACACCTACATTGAGCGTGTAGAAGAGCACCGGCTGGATGGGAAGGGACAAGTAAAATCCACCGAGACCAGGACCCGCGAAGTCATGATGCTCTACGGCGACCAAGTCGAGCGCCTGATCGCCAAGAACGATAGGCCCCTGCCCGAAAAGGACGCAGCCAAAGAAGACGAGCGCATCCAGAAGCTGACTGACAAGCGCAAGAACGAAACCGACGAGCAGAGGGCGAAGCGGCTGAAAGAAGAAGAAAAAGACCGCGAGGAAACCCGCCAGTTTGTGAGCGAGATTGCCGACGCCTACAACTTCCACCTGGCGGGTATTGAAAACCTCGAGGGTCGCGACACCTACATGATCGATGCCGACCCGCGACCCGGTTTTGAGCCGCACGTCAAGGGAGCCAAGTTTCTGCCCAAGTTCCGTTTTCGCGTCTGGATCGACAAGGCCGAAAGCCAGTGGGTCAAGCTCGATGCGCAATGTATTGACACGGTTTCGCTCGGCCTCTTCCTGGCAAGAATCCACAAGGGCTCGCGCATCCTGATCGAAGAAACTCGAGTAAACGACGAAGTCTGGCTGCCGCGGCACATGGAGGTGAAAGTAGACGTCCGGCTAGCCCTGATGAAGAATTTCGACATCGAGCAAGACGTCACCTTCCGTGACTACAAGAAGTTTCGCAGCGATACCCGCATCGTGCCGCTGGGCCAAGCCCAAGAGCAGCCCTAGCCCGGGGCTCACTCGGGTTGCTGGCTGAGCCGGTATTGGGTGATGACATCCTGAGCCGCAGCGTACAGCCTGGCGAAGGGATGGGAAGGCGTGCCCACCAGTTCCTCGGAAGCGATGGCGGCAAAAATTCCGGCGTCGGTCAGCAGGTAAAAAGCGACCTCGCTCTTCTCAGGCAAGGGGAATGACGTCGTGGCGCGCATGAGAGGCCGGCATTTCTTCGCCTCCTCCACAGTTTTCTTGGCGGCATCGCGAACCGGCTGCTGGGATCGCCCTCCGATGAAGCCGCCGCCCCCGCTCAGGTAAATGCTGGCGCTGCCGTCGGAGAGAGCGGCGACCGTGGCCGAACCGTTGCCCAGAGCCATGTCCATGACGACGCCCCAGGGCTCGGCCAACGTAGACGGGGCGGCGAGTCCGGACGCCTTGCGTGAACCCTGCAACGCCTGGTGGCGAAGGGCCAGATACGTCTGCATCGCGGAAGTCTGCGGACCGCGCGGGGAGACCGCGGCGGAACCGCGGGTCTGGACCAGAACCCGAGCCATCAGCAGAAAGAGGATGCCCAGCCCGGCCACGGCGATGATTTCAACGATCTGCACTGTTCTATGTTCCCGACCAGCGGTCGGGGCGGCCTTTCCGGCCAAGAGGATGTGCTTTCTGCGGACCAACTGCAAGCAAAAAAGGCTGCCGATTCAATCGGCAGCCTGAAAATCCTGTTTCCAAGGGCGAAGAACCGCTTTACTTCTTCTCCGCCACTTCCAGTCGCGTTTCGGCGCGTTGCAGCGCCACTCCGGCACGGACAAAGTCGATCTCGGGATTGGCGCTCTTCAGCCGGTCTTCGGCGCGCTGCCTAGCTTCCTGGGCCCGCCGCACGTCGATTTCTTCGGCGCGCTCGCAGGTTTCCGCCAGCACCGTCACCTTGTCCGGCAGGACCTCGGCGAAGCCCCATGCCACGGCGAGATGATACGTATCACCGGCGTGGCGATAGGTAATTTCTCCCACCGCCAGTTCGGTAATGAGCGGCGCGTGCCCTGGAAGAATACCCAGATACCCGTTCTTGCCGGGAATCTGCATCTCCTCCGCCACGTCCTTCACCACCATCTTTTCGGGGGTGACGATTTCGAGTTGGAAAGTATCTGACATCAGACTTCGGACCTCGGACCTGGGCTAAACCTCTGGAACCTGACGTCTGAGGTCCGAGGTCGGCTTTTTACGCTGCTTTCTTCATCTTCTCCGCGGCTTCCACCACTTCGTCGATGGTGCCCTTCATGTAGAACGCCTGCTCGGGGATGTCGTCGTACTTGCCTTCGGCAATCCCGCGGAAGCCCTTCACCGTGTCGGCAATCTTCACGTAGCGGCCCGGGGAGCCGGTGAACTGTTCGGCCACGAAGAACGGTTGCGACAGGAACTTCTGGATCTTGCGGGCCCGAGTGACTGTGAGCTTCTGGTCTTCGCTCAATTCGTCGATACCGAGAATGGCGATGATGTCCTGCAGGTCTTTGTAGGTCTGCAGCGTCTTCTTCACCAGCTGGGCCACATCGTAGTGTTCCTGGCCCACGATGCGCGGATCGAGAATGCGCGAAGTCGAAGCCAGGGGATCGACTGCGGGATAAATTCCGATTTCCGTCAAGGCGCGCGACAAAACCGTGGTCGCGTCCAAGTGGGCGAACGTCGTGGCCGGGGCCGGATCGGTCAAGTCGTCAGCGGGCACGTAAATGGCCTGCACCGATGTGACTGAACCCTTCTTGGTCGAGGTGATGCGCTCCTGCAATTCGCCCATCTCCGTCGCCAGGTTGGGCTGGTATCCCACGGCGCTGGGCATGCGGCCCAGCAGCGCGGAAACTTCCGATCCCGCCTGGGTAAAACGGAAAATATTGTCAATGAACAACAGCGTGTCGGCGCCTTCGACGTCGCGGAAGAACTCAGCGACCGTCAGCCCGGTCAGGGCCACCCGCAAACGCGCGCCTGGCGGCTCGGTCATTTGGCCGTAGATCAACGCGGCCTTCGACTTCTCCGGATCGCCCGGCTTGATTACGCCGGACTCGCTCATCTCCAGCCACAGGTCGTTGCCTTCGCGGGTGCGCTCGCCCACTCCGGCGAACACCGAGAAGCCGCCGTGCTGCTTGGCAACGTTGTTGATCAGTTCCATGATGACGACGGTCTTGCCTACGCCCGCGCCACCGAACAAGCCGATCTTGCCGCCCTTCAAGAAAGGCTGGATGAGGTCGATGACTTTGACGCCGGTTTCGAACATCTCCGCGGTCGTGGCTTGCTCGTCAAACAGCGGCGCTGGACGGTGGATGGGCATGGTCTGGGTGTGAGCGATCGGTCCCAGGTTGTCTACGGGGCTTCCAACCACGTTCATGACTCGCCCCAGCGTGCCGCGGCCCACGGGCACGGAAATTGGGCCGCCCTGGTCGATGGCTTTCATGCCGCGCACCATGCCGTCGGTAGCCTGCATGGCCACGCAGCGCACACGGCCTTCGCCCAGGTGCTGCTGCACCTCGAGGATCACGTCCACGGGCGAGGGGACCGTGAAACCGTCGCTCACCACTCTGAGCGCTTCATAAATGGGGGGCATCGCGCCTGCGGTGAACTGCACGTCTACCGCGGGCCCGGCAACTTGAATCACGCGTCCTACGTTTTCTGGCATAAAGTCCTTCAGATGTCAGCTGTCAGCCGTCAGCTTTCAGCAATTTAGCACTTAGCAATTGGCCGGGAGGGTTGTTGCCGGGATCGGCAGAATCCCTTCACGGCTAAGTGCTAATTGCTAAATGCTGTTCTACTGCGCTGCCGCCGCGCCGCTCACGATTTCAATAATTTCCTTCGTGATCTTCGCCTGCCGGGCACGGTTCATCACCAGGGTCAGCGAATCGATCATGTCGGTGGCGTTGTTGGTGGCGGCGTCCATGGCGGTCATCCGCGCCGCGTGCTCGGCGGCAACCGATTCCAGCAGCCCGTGAAAAATCTGGATGCCCACGTACTTGGGCAGCAGCGACCGGAAGAGTTCGCCGGGGGCTTGCTCGTAAATGTAGTCCACCGGAGCGGCGGCAAACCTGGCCGCCTGGGTATCGATCTCGCGCGTGTCCACTGGCCGCACGCCCACTCCCGCACCTTTGGCCGCTTCCATGGCGCGCTCTTTTTCCTTAGCGCCCATTTCTTCGGCTTGCAGCACCTGGACTTCGCCAATCTGTCCGATGGGCAACACCTGCTCCACCACCAGCCGTTGCGCAATCACCGACTTGAATTCGTTGTACACCAGGTAGACGGAATCGATTTCACCCTTGCTGTAGCGTTCGATGACGCGCTCGGCCATGTCCGATGCCATCGCGTAATCCACCTTGTTCAGGGCACCGACCAGTTCACCGATGATGGTTGTCTGCGCGGCAGCCTGCGCGTCCGCGGCCCGCGGCTCGCCCATCGGGTAACGCCGCTTCAGGAAGTCGCGCCCTTTGCGGCCGATGGTTTCGATCTCGATGTTCTTGCCCGCCTTGGACTCCAGGAACCGCGACGCCGCTTTCAAGATGTTGGTATTGAACGCGCCTGCCAAGCCCTTGTCGCCGGTCACGACGATCAGAAAAACATTGTTCTCCGGCCGCTGCGCCAGCAAAGGGTGGCGCGGCTCGCCGGTTTCGGGATCGTAGATTTCCGCCCGCGACACTAGCGACTTGAGCACGTTAGTCAGCATCTGCGCGTAGGGACGCGCCGCCAGCGCCCGTTCCTGCGCGCGCCGCAACTTCGCCGCCGAGACCATTTTCATGGCCTTGGTGATCTGCCGCGTGTTGGTCACGCTGCGAATACGGCGCCGGATGTCGAGAATGTTGGCCATATCTAGTCGTCAGTGTTCCGTCGTCCGTCGTCAGCAAACATCCACTTGGCTGAATGCTCTTCGCTCGGTACTCGGTACCAGGTGTCGGTACTACTTGGCCACTGCAAATGCTTCCTTGCACTCTTTAATCATTTTAGCCATCTCAGCTTTCAAACCGTCATCGAGAATCTTTTTCTCCATGATGGTCCGCAGCAGGCCGGGATTGGTGGTGTCCACGAACTTGAATAGCTCGGCTTCGAACTCGCGCACCTGTTCTACCGGCATGTCGTCGAAGACGCCGTTGGTGCCGGCAAAAATGATCAGAATCTGCTTAGAGAATGGCAGTGGCGAAAACTGTTTCTGCTTGAGCAATTCGACCAGGCGCTGGCCGCGATTGAGCTGAGCTTGCGTGGCTTTGTCGAGATCGCTGCCGAACTGCGCAAACGCCGCCAGCTCGCGGTATTGGGCGAGTTCCAGCTTGAGGCTGCCTGCCACCTGCCGCATGGCTTTAATCTGCGCGCTGCCGCCTACGCGGCTCACGGAAAGTCCTACGTTAACTGCGGGACGGACGCCCTGGTTGAACAGATCAGTTTCCAGATAGATCTGGCCATCCGTAATCGAAATTACGTTAGTAGGAATGTAGGCGGAAACGTCGCCCGCCTGGGTTTCAATCACCGGCAACGCAGTCAATGAACCGCCGCCGTTTTTGTCGCTCAACTTGGCGGCGCGCTCCAGCAGGCGGGAGTGGAGATAGAACACGTCTCCGGGATAAGCCTCGCGTCCGGGCGGCCGCCGCAGCAAGAGCGAAATCTCGCGATAAGACGCGGCGTGCTTCGAGAGATCGTCGTAAATCACCAGTGCATGCTTCTTGTTGTCGCGGAAATATTCGCCCATCGCGCAGGCCGCGTAGGGTGAGATGTACTGCATGGGCGCGGGTTCGGACGCTGACGCGGCCACGACGATCGTGTAATCCATGGCGCCGGCGTCTTGCAGAATCTTTACGACCTGCGCAATCGACGACCGCTTCTGCCCGATGGCGTTGTAGATACAGACCAGGTCGTTGCCCTTGTTGTTGATGATGGTGTCGATGGCCACCGCGGTCTTGCCGGTCTGGCGGTCGCCGATGATGAGTTCGCGCTGGCCGCGGCCAATCGGGATCATGCTGTCGATGGCCTTCAGACCGGTCGCCATGGGCTCACGCACCGGCTGGCGGTCGATGACGCCCGGGGCAATGCGCTCCAAAGCGATGAATTTGTCGGTAGCGATCGGGCCCTTGTCGTCGATGGGTTGTCCCAGCGAATTCACCACGCGGCCAATGAGGGCGTCGCCCACGGGAACGCTCATGATGCGGCCGGTACGCTTGACCTCGTCACCCTCTTTGAGTTCAGTGTATTCGCCCAGCAGCACCACGCCCACCTGGTCTTCTTCCAGGTTAAGCGCGATTCCGGCGACGCCGTGGGGGAAAGAAAGCAACTCGCCAGCCATGACCTTGTCCAAGCCATGCACGCGGGCAATGCCGTCACCCAAGGTGATGATGGTGCCAACTTCGTCGACGGCAATCTTGGACTCGTAGTTCTCGATCTGTTGCCGGATCAGTTGTGTGATCTCGTCTGCTTTGATTTGGGCCATAGAATAAGCTCTTAGCTGCTAGCTCTTAGCTCTTAGCTTTTAGCTTCCTCCGCGTTCTCCGCGGCTTTCCTTAGCGCCCCTGCGCTTAAAGGCTTTCTGCGCCTGGCCGTGATTGGCTCCAGGCTAGGCGCTAAAGGCTAAGAGCTAATAGCTTCTTTAATCCTTTCCAACTGTCCTTTTACCGAGCCATCGTAAATCGTGCTACCTACTTTGATCACTGCGCCTCCCAGGAGCGACTTGTCCTGGGAGTAGCGGGCGCGAACTTTCTTGCCGGTGAGTTTTCCGACCTGGGCCTCGAGCGCCTGCCGTTCTGATCCACTCAACTCGCGCGCGCTTGAGATCTCGGCTTCGGCAAATCCCAGCCGCTGGTTCAACTCTTTTTCGAACTGCTTGACGATCTCATCCAGAAAATGGATGCGATGGTGATCGATCAGCACGGCCACAAAATTCCGCACGGGCCGCGAAACGCCCTCACGCGCGACCAGCGCGTCGAGCACGCGGCGCTTCGGTTCCGCTGGGATCGACGGCGCTTCCCACACTTGCCGCAGTTCTTTGCTGCTGGCGACGAGCGCCGCCAGAGACTGCGTTTCCCGCAAGGTCTGAGCGGCGTCCAGGCGGCTGCTGACCACCACATCAGCAAAGGCGCGCGCGTAAGTGTTGGTCACTGATGCCATCGCCTAGTTCTTACCCTTCCGTGGCCCGTCGCCTTCCGCCGAGAGTTGATCGGCGAAGTTGCGGACCAACCCCTGGTCGGTGGCCGTGTCGACATGAATCTGTTTCTTGGCCAGCGCCACGGCCAGATCGGCCGCATACGCAGTCAGTTCGCGGCGCGCTGTCTTGGCGGCTGCGGCAATCTCCTGCTCGGCTGACTCGACTACTTTGCGCGCGTCCTCTTCGGCCGCAGCTTTGATTCGTGCTTCTTCGGCAGCCGCTTCTTTCTCCGCCGCGGCGCGCATCCCGGCGATCTCCCCGTCCAGCTTCGCAAGCCGGGCTTCAATCTCGGCCAGCCTCCGGTTCGCTTCTGCGCTGGCTTTGCGAGCCTCTTCCATGGCTTTCTGGATGGAGGCTGTCCGGTTGCGGAACATCCCGGGCAAATTCTTCTTCGACAGCCAGCCGATGGCTACCGCAATCACGCCAAAGTTGAGCAGCACCGCCAGCCAGTAAGCGTGCTCCAGGCTCATGCCGGTGATTTTCGCGAGAAAACGCACCGACGCGGAGTGCTTGAACTGCTCCTCGTCACTCTCGCCTTCGCCTGATTTCCGTTCCGCCTCGGCGCCGGGTGAAGACTGTCCGGCCTCGCTCTCGGCTTGATGCTGATCAGAACTAGCCGATGCGCCCCCAGGCGCGGAAGGATTGGCATTCTCCTGCGCAACGGCGGCTACCGTCAGCAGCGCCAGCCACAGCAGCAAAATAAAGCACGCACTGGATCCTCGCCGCCCCTTGCCCATAGTTCTCATCGGACACCTGCCGGAGGCTGCCCTGTGGGCTGCAGTACCATGCGGATAATCTCGACGGCCAGCCGCCCAGCCTCTCCTTCCAGGCCAGATTGCGCCACTAACCTGTCTTTCTCGATGCCGGCCCGCGCCTGTTCCACCTGCCTCTGGGCCGCAGCGCGCGCCTCGGCCACTGCCTTGGCCCGGACCTGCAAGGCTTCCTGCCTGCGCACCTCCTGGGCCCTAAAGACGGCCATGCGGGCCTCGCGCAGGCGCTGTTCGTATTCGGCGGTTCGGGCTTCGGAGGCGGCGATGTCGGCCCGGGCCTTTTCGACGGCGCCTTCGGTCTTGGCGCGCCTCTCGGCGAGCACTTTCACCAGCGGCTTGTGGACCAGCACGCTGTACAGGCCGTAGAGCAGCACCATGAAAATGACCGTGGGCACGCTGCCGAGCAGTAATCCGCCTAGCTGTTTGAGTATTTCGTCCATTTGGAGCTGATAAGAACCCGAGCGTAAGAGGGCTTAAAACCCTCAAACTTAACATTCTAGGGAACTAGTGTCAACGCGATCCCAGTCGCGGTGCCGGGGAGGCTTCTCCGTTTGGAACCGGTTTCCGCTTTCTTGTCAAGCCCTTGTCAGAATTCAGCAAAGAACGCTTGACATCTGGCAGAAGGGGTCTAGCATGAAGGTATCACCTCCGATCCAATTCAGGATCGAGTGGGCCGATAGCCAAGGAATGTCACCGCTTCTTGGTTGCCGGCCCATTTAATTTTTGCGGGCCCTTTTCTCCCAATCTCTAGCGCGGGCCCTCGCGACCCCAGCGACCGAAGCCTGACCTAGGTAGGTCACTTTGGTAACTAGAGCCAACTCCCTATTCGGCCTAGAATCCCGGAGGGCAAAATTGGACCTGCAAAACCACCCGAAACGCTGGATTGCCGTCATTGTCTTCCTGGCACTGGCGCAGACGGCAGTGTCGGCGTTGGTGCCGCGCGGTTTTACGCTCACGCTTCTGGCTGACACCATCCCTTTCCTGCTCATGCTGTGCGCCACGCTCGCCTTCGCCACCAGCATCGTCGGCAGCACGGGACGCGCCCGGTTGTTCTGGAGTCTGCAAACCACCGGCTGGGGCCTGTTGCTGTGCACCCAAGTCCTCTGGATGGTGTATGAACTGGTGTTGCGGCGAGAAGTCCCCAACCCTTTTGTGGGGGACGTTTTGTTGTTCCTGTCGGAAGTGCCGGTCCTGGCCGGACTGCTGCTTCAGCCCCATGTCGAGGCCCACCGGAGCGAGGACTCCTTCGGCGCCGTCGACTTCATGCTCCTGTTGCTCTGGTGGCTATACCTCTACCTGTTCTTTGTGATTCCGTGGCAATACGTGGTTCCCAACGAAGCCCTCTATGGCTCGAGCTATAACCAGCTAGCGGTGATCGAAGAGTCGGTCTCAGTAATTGTGCTGGGAGCGCTGGTCTACAGAAGCTCGGGACGCTGGAGACGCTTTTATGTTTTCTTTCTGGGAGCCGAGGTGGTCAGTTGCGCTAGCGATTATGTGGCCAACCGCGCTATTGACTACCACATTTTTTATCCCGGGAGCTGGTACGAACTGCCCTATATTTGCGGCCTTGCCTTGTTCACCGTGGTGGCCGTGGCGGGTTTCAAACTGTCTCCGGAGAAGCTATCTGCTCCGCAGAAAAATCATTCCTTCGAGGTGGCCCGTCTCGCCATGATGGCGGTGCTGTCGCTGCCGGTCATGGCCGCGTGGGCGTATCTCGACCATAGCAATCCGCCCGCGATTACCCGGTTCCGCATCCTGGTGACGCTGGGCACGATGTTGTTGATGGCGCTTTGCGTTTTTGTGAAACAGCACCGGCTGGGCAAGGCACTGGGGCGCATGAACCAAGTGCTGGAGGAAGCTTCCGTTACTGATCCGCTTACCGGAGTTCGCAACCGCAGATTTTTTGATGCCACCATTGAATCCGACGTGGCCCAGACTCTGCGGTCCTATGCGGACGGCCATGATCCGCGAACGCGCGACCTGGTCTTCTATTTAATCGATGCTGACGATTTCAAAGAGGTGAACGACCAGTACGGGCACGATGCGGGCGATCAACTTCTGGTGGAAATGGCACGCCGCATCAGTTCCGCCATCCGCCACTCGGACGTCCTCGTCCGTTGGGGAGGCGAAGAATTTCTGGTGGTGTCACGGTATACGGATCGTAGCGAGGCAGCCACGCTTGCTGGCCGCGTCCTGACCGCAGTAGGGGAGCGGCCTTTCATTCTGCCCCGGACCGGCGAAGCGCTCTACAAGACTTGCTCGATTGGCTGGGCCGCCTTCCCGTGGCTGCAGCAGGCTGCCGACGCGGTCGGCTACCATGAGGTCCTCAGCCTGGCCGACCGCGGTCTCCTTGAAGCCAAGCAGGCAGGCAAGAACCGGGCGATTGGCACCTTGCCCTCCGACCGGATGCTGGCAGCGAGCGAAATCGCAGCCGCCGCCCCCAGTGTTCCCCCCGGCGCTCTGCCGGTGCAGACCCTATGCACAGCCGGCCCGGGAGAGCCAGCGACGTAAGATTCTAATCCACCACCCAGGCCCGCACCCGCCGCAGCACCGACTCCGGTGCCTCTGCCTCCAACTCCACTAAGCCATCCCTATATTGGCGGGAGTAGATCCGCGAACGCGCTTCCAGGAGGGCTAGCATCTTCCCTTCCTTCTGCGGCACTCGCAGCCGCACCCGGCTCAAGGGGTCTCCCGACAACATCTCGTCTACCCTTTCGAGCAGTGTTGTCATCCCGATACCCTTGGCGGCGGACACATGCACGGTGTTCGCGTCATCGCGTAAAGACTCGCGTTGCACCGGCGACAACAGATCAATCTTGTTCATCACCCGCAGGCGAGGCTTCCGATCGGCTTCCAGTTCCTTTAACACCTTGTCCACCTGCGCATCCTGCTCGGCCGACAACGGGCTGCTGGCATCGGAGACGTGCAAGATAAACGCGGCCCGCTGCACCTCTTCCAGAGTCGCGCGAAAGGCCGAAACCAGCGTGTGCGGCAGGTTGCGAATAAACCCCACCGTGTCTGACAGCAGCACCTTGCGTTTTGAGGGCATGGTCACCGCGCGGATGGTGGGATCGAGGGTGGCAAACATGCGCGGCGACGCCAGCACGGCCGCCTGGGTCAGCGCGTTAAACAGTGTGGACTTGCCCGCGTTGGTATAGCCCACCAGCGCCACCGTCGCCACCGGCACCGATTCCCGCCGCTGCCGCTGCTGCGCGCGGATGCGCCGCACGTTTTCGATCTGCTCTTTGACGTGGCGGATGCGCCGGTAAATCTTCCTGCGGTCGGTTTCGAGCTGGGTTTCGCCCGGGCCGCGGGTGCCGATGCCGCCGCCCAACTGTGACATCTCAATGCCGCGCCCGCTCAACCGCGGCAGCATGTACTCGAGCTGGGCCAGCTCTACCTGCCACTGGCCTTCACGCGTCCGCGCGTGCCGGGCAAAAATGTCGAGGATAAGCTGGGTGCGGTCGATGACCCGCGCCCCGATGGCGTTTTCGATATTGCGTTGCTGCGATGCGGTGAGGTCGTGATCGAACAGGATGAGGTCGGCGGAGACCGACGCCGCCGCGCCGGCAATCTCCTGCAGCTTGCCTTTCCCGATCAGGGTCGCCGGATCCGGCCGGTCGCGGTGCTGCAGAAATTCACCGGCAATCTCGGCCCCGGCGCTGGTAGCCAGGGAGCGCAGCTCGTCGAGCGACTCTTCCGCACTGAACTCCGGAATGCTCGGCGCCTTGGATGCCATGGGCGCGGCTGCCGCGTGGTCGCGGGCAGCCTGCGCGCCAGCCGTCAAAGCGGGCTTCGTCCCCTTGGGCGGACGCGTGCGGGTGCGGTAGTCGAGGCCGACCAGGAAGGCGCGCTCTTTCCGCGTCTCGCGAGTTCCCGTCGAGCCTCGCCCGGCAGCCTGCGTCCCGAACCCTTTGGTGTGGGAACTGCGCAATTCGGGAGGACCCTATCCTTCCGTGCCTGAGGCGCTGGGTGGGGCATTCTCCGCCGCCGCCGGCGCAATCACCGCGGGCCGGTCGGAGTGGGCGTGACCGCTCCTTCCCATGGCCACGGTGGAAATGGCGTGCTTGAAGATCAGCTGCTCCTGGTTGTTGGTCTCCAGCACCACTGAGTACTTGTCGAAGGAACGGATGCGGCCCGTCAGCTTAACCCCACTCAGCAGATAAATGGTGATGTTGAGTTTTTCTTTTCGGGCCGTGTTGAGGAAGGAATCCTGGATGTTCTGTGCCGGCTTGTTTTCCATCGCCGATCTCCTTGGCTCGCCTTGCCATACATATCTGCGCCTCGCGGCCGTGCCGGGCACAGCCACAAAGAGCAGGGGGGATACCCCGGGACGGGTCTGGGCCTGGCGGACAAGGATCCGCCAGCGCACAGTACGGGTCGCGGGCAATGTTCGTACAATACGGCCTTACCCCGCACTTTTCAAGCGAACCCGGCAGGGCATACGCCGAGGTTGACATAAACGGCTCAAAGTGCAAACATCATCCCGCCGTAGGGGGACCAGAGAACGCAGCACCGTATTCGGGCGTCTTTTTCGTCGTCCCTGGCCTGCTTTCCTGATTTGCCGTACCCACCATTCCAGGGTGGGGTCCCCGAAACATTCTCGCGGTTCCCGTTGGCGGAGGAAAAATCAATGCACATGCTTACTGCTCTGGCCGCAGCCTCGTGGGTAATGCCCACCCACACGGGCACAGAAGCGCTGGCTATGCTTCTGCGCTGGACTCACTTGCTGGCGGGCATCACCTGGATTGGATTGCTCTACTTCTTCAACCTGGTAAACGTACCGTTCATGAAGCAGGTGGACGCCGGGATGAAGCCGAAGATATTTCAGTATATGACCCTGCCCACGCTGCAGTGGTTCCGCTGGAGCGCGTTGGTGACGGTCATTGCCGGCTTCTGGTACTGGTCGCAGATCTACGTGGCGGCCGACGCCGAGCGCGCCGCGACCAGCCCCTGGAGCACCATCGGGCTGTTCCTGCTGATCTGGATTGTGAGTTGGGGGATCCTGTACTTCGTCATCACCAAGGCCCCCAGCGGGTACGTGTTGGGTGTGATTACGACAGTCGTGGTGGTAGCCGCCGCCTGGCTATTCGTGAATTACACCCCGGTGGGCCAGGACGACAATCATGTGCTCTCCATCGGGGTCGGTGGCGGGTTCGGCATCATCATGATGATGAACGTCTGGGGAATCATCTGGCGCAACAACAAGGCCGTGATTCAAGGGACCCTGGCCGGCACGCCTCCCGCGAACGCCGCGGCTCTCGGTCGCCAGGCTTTCCTGGCGTCTCGCACCAACTTCTTCCTCTCTGTTCCCATGGTGTTTTTCATGGCTGCCAGCTCGCACTACGCGATCCTAGGGCGGTAGAGGGGCGGTTATTCTTGAGCCTCGCGCTGCGGCGCGGGGCTTTTGTTTTGTGAGTTGTGCAAACGGGTACGGCTGAGGCAGTCGCCGGTGAATGGCCGTGGCTCAGGGCGCCTGGGCGCCAGTGGCCTTGAGGCGCTCAGCCTCGGCACGCTCGCGACGTGCGTTCTCGGTCTCTCCCAGGGCTGTGTAGACATTGAAAAGAAACATGTGGGCCTCCACCGATTGGGGATCGATCTTCGCCGCGTTGCGCAAGTAGGGTAAGGCCAATTTGCTGTCTCCACGCATGCCATACAAGCGTCCGAGCAGCAGGTTTGCCCGGAAATTGCCCGGCTCCAGTTTGATGGTGGTCTGAAATTCCTTGATGGCCTCAGGAATGCGATCTGTTCTGGAGCAGGCCACGGCCAGATCAAAGTGCATCTCGGCCGATTGCGGAGTGCGCTCCACCACCGCTTTCAGATGGGGCACCGACTCCTGCCACCTCCCCGTCTTCACCAGGGCCTGGGCCAGTTCGTAGTGCGCCAGAACATCCTGGGGTGACTTTTCCAATGCCTTCTGCAAGGGTGGGATGGCTTGCTCATATTCCCTCACATGGACGTAGGCCCGGCCCAGTTCCAGGTACGCCATATTCGTGTTGGGCTCTTGACTCAAAATCTTCTGCAGCTTGAGCACGGCATCTTCAAAACGCTCTGTCTCCATATCGACCAGGGCATCGTGGAAGACGTTGGCCATGGCGATATCATCCTTGGGATCGGGCCCGCCCTCGTTTCCGGCCGCGCTGGAATCGCCGGATTCAGAACCCAAATAGCCCAGCGCCCGCAGACTTTGGGCCTGATCCACACTGAGCTTGGTCTGGGCATCGCCGGCGCTACTGGTGCTTTGGCGGAAATCCTGAAGTTGCCCCGATAGGGTATCGGCCACCGCCTTGGAGGTCTCTGCCAGGTTGTGTCCGGATTGGGGATCCGTGCTTTCGTCGTACAGTTCCCGCTTGGGGGCTTGCACGTAGAGATATTTACCGGTCCGCCAGGCGCGCAAAGCGCTCCAGCCGAAGGCGCGATGCCCGTAGTCACTTTCCGCGTACATGGCACGGTTAGCAGTCGCATCCTGGCCGCCGGTGCTGGAAGGCGCTCCCGGCGCGGCTTTCATCAACCCTAACAGTGATTTTCCCTGCACCGCAGAGGGGATCGGAACTTCCAACGCTTCCAGGATCGTCGGCGTCACGTCTACCAGTCCCACCCGCGCATCCACGGCCTTCCCAGCGAATCGCTCCGCCGGAAGTTTAAAGAGCAAAGGAACATGAATGGTTTCGTCGTACAGGAAGATGCCGTGATGATGCTCACCATGTTCTCCGAAGGCTTCCCCGTGGTCCGCCATCACCGCGATGAGCGTTCCGTCATAGAGCCGGCGCGCCCGCAGCGCGGTCAATATCTTGGCCACGGCTGAGTCGGTGTAGGCAATCTCTCCGTCATAGGGTTCTGACTGGTAGCGCGTCTTATAAGGCTCGGGCGGCTCGTAGGGATCGTGGGCATCGTAGAAATGTACCCAGAGAAAAAAGGGGCCAGGCGGACGCTTATTCAGCCAGGCCAAGGCGTGGTCGGCTACTTCTCCCGCCCGGCGTTCAAAACTCTTGTAGCGATCTTCTCCGTGCTTGCGATTGTGGTAGCCGGCGTCGTAGACGTCAAACCCGCGATCGAAGCCGATGGCGACGTTCTTGGGATCCAGGATGTTGGAGCCCACGAAAGCGGCGGTGCGATAGCCCCGCCGGTGGAGGATGTCGGGCAGATAAGGGAGGGTCTTGGCGAGCGGATCTCCCATGTAGCGCAAGTGGTTGAACTGAGGGTAGGTCCCGCTAAGGATGGTGGCGTGCGAGGGCGGGGTAAGGGGAACGTGAGCATAGGCGCGGGAAAACACCGCGCTCTGCTTCGCCAGTTCGTCCAGGTTGGGCGTTAGGCCTCGGGTTGACCCCAGGAAGCCCATACGATCGGCACGGGTGGTGTCCAGGGTAATGATGATGATGTTGGGGCGGGCGGCGGCAACGGAAGGCGCTCTGGCAGCGGATTTGGGAGTAGTGGCGGCCCCGGCGCACTGCGCCAAAATCAAAAGAAGCATCCACCGCCAAGGACCCCGCATAGGAAAAAAAAGTCTAACACAGGCGAGGGCTCACGCCATGGGTCGAAGCACTTCGCCGCAACCAGACGGCGGGCAAGAAAAAAGGCCGGCCTTTCGGCCGGCCTCAAAGCAACTCAGCTTCGGTTAGAAATCAAACCGCAGCGCGAGCTGGGTGACGCGATGACCACCGCTGTCGCCGCCGGTCGCCGTGAGCTGGCCGTAGGTGGCGCTTGACCTGTTAGCTCCTGTAGTCGGAGTCAGGAAGTTCGGATGGTTGAAGAGATCGAAGAAGTTGGCCTGGAAGGTCAACGACGATCCTTCGGTGATCTTGAACTTCTTGCTTACGTTGAAGTCCACGTTGACGAAGTGGGGTCCGAACAGGGTATTCCGACCAATCGGCGGGTTGCACGCGAGGGCGCCGCCCGGGCACGCGACTTGGGCAGGATGGAGTGAGGGGTCGTAGGCGAAGCGCGCCCACATGCTTGTATCAAAGTAGCACTTTCCCCCTCCCGCTCCCGGAGCGGCTGCGGCGATCGTGCAGGCATCCGCAGCGCTGCCGCTGAGGATGGTACCCGACGGGGCGGCGCCCGTCGTGACCAAACGGTCGGTCCGGTAGCCGTCCTTGTTCGGGTCGTAGGAACTGCTGCTGCTATACACCGAGAAGGGATGGCCGGTTTGCCAGCTCACGATGGAGTTGGTGCCCCATCCCCCGAGCCAGCGATTGTTCTTCATAAACGGCAGGTCGTAACCCACCGTGGCTACGATGCGGTGGCGCAAGTCGAAGTCGGCTGGACCGTAGTCAAGGCCGGGGTTCAGGTTGTCCGTCGGACGAAGAGCGTTGCGGTTGTTGAACGCGTCGCTCAAATCATCCAACGCCTTCGACCAGGTGTAGTTGCCCGTCAACGTCAAACCAGAGGAGTAGCTCTTGCGAACACTCATCTGCAGGGCATGGTAGTTCGACGAAAATGCGTTGGTGCGATAGTTATCGGCGCCAACATTGGGGTTGATGCGGTTTGACGGAATTCCATCGGCAAAACCAGCATTAAAGCAGGGACCGTCGGGGTATCCCCCGACCGGTGGCGACGAGCACGCTATGCGTCCATCCCACGTATTGATGTCAATGATCCCGGTCAGCTTGCGGCCGAACGTGGTCACATACTCAGGTTCGAACACCCACCCCTTAGCGAACTCCCACTGCACTCCAAAGTGCGCCTGCTCGTAGTACGGAGTCACCATGTTCTGATCCATGTGCCGTGGGTTGGGTACCGCAGAGAAGCCCGAGGCGAAAACCGGCGTGGAAGTAAACGGATAGGTCAACAGGGAGGGGCTTACTGCCACCCCATTGGCGCCACCGCCGATCTGGTTGTCCGAGAAGTAGGGCGGGTTGAACCGGATGTTCTCGAACAGGTTGTTGTAGATGCGGTCGTACATCACGCCCGCGCCGGCGCGGACCACAAACTTCTGGGTCCCGAACACGTCCCAGGCAAAGCCGACGCGCGGCCCGAAGTTGTTGGTATCTTTGTTCCAGATCTCATTGTTGCGGATCTGGAAGGTACCGTTCTGCACGCTGGCGAGGAACGGGCTGCTGGGGAAGGTGGGATTCGGAGTGATGCCGAGCGAGGCGCAGGAGACAAACTGCGGCCCGCCGGGTACCGTGTTCGGACATTGTTGCTGGATCGGCGTAACGTTGCTGCCGAAGTAGAAGTTGGAATCGATGCCCGGCTGGAAGTTGTGCGGAGGTCCAAAGTACTCCCAGCGCAGACCGAGGTTAACAGTCAACCGGTTGGTCACGCGCCAGTCATCCTGGATAAACGCCGCAAATTCATTCGCGCGGTAGCCACGGTAGAACTGGGGAACTTGTCCGGTCGATGGCACTACCGCCGCGGTCGCGGCGTAAGCGCCCCCGAAGTACGGGTTGGCCCCACCATTCAGTAACTGTTCTTCAATGTTGGTGAATTGCAAGTCGGTGAGTTCGCCCTCAACGCTCCAGGGGTAGAAGGTACCGAAAGCGTCATTGAAGAAGGAGGAACCGTTGCGCGTGCGACGATACTCTCCGCCAAACTTGAAGCTGTGCTTTCCCTTTACGATCGACATGGTGTCGAGATACTGGAACTGGTTTTCGGTAAAGAACTGCGGCAAGCCACCATATTGGCCGAAGTCCTCGCCGAGACCGTCGAACAAGCTGTAGTAGCCGGGAACACCGAACGTGCCCGCCGGTGCCGGGAAGTCAAGCTTGTGGCGCAAGTAACCCACCCGGGCCGTGTTCAGGATGGTGGGGGTAAAGGTGTGGTTCCAGGTCAAGGCGAAGTTCTGCCCGCGTCCGTCCTGAATGATCGCCGGACCAATAAAGTTATTGCCACCCGTAAATTGCTCGAAGTAGGTACCATCCTGGAACAGGTACACGCCATTGATGGTGTCCTTGTCACTGAAGCGATGATCAATTTTCGCGGTCCAGCGCGCCTCATCGAAACTCTGCGGATCGTTCAATGTGGCCGAGCCGTAGATGGGAACCGGGTATACCAGACCACCGGATAAGGGGTCTGCCGTCGTGCAGGCTGCGGGATCCGTGGCGCAATCCACGGTGCTGGGTACCGCCGGGAAGTGCTGGGCCGGGCTGTGTAACAGGGTGTTGGCAATCGGCCCAAAGGTGCTGACCGCTGCAAACTTACCCGGACATGCTGCGCCCAACTCCTGCACGCAGAACCCGCCGGGATCGCTTTCCGCCCAGGACTGCAGGCCACCATTCTGGATGAAATCCAGGAACGGCTGGGTCACGACGGTGTTGGGACCGTAGGGATTGGAATAACGAACCCGGTGCAGTTCCGCGGTACCGTAGAAGAAAGTCTTGTCCTTGACGATCGGTCCGCCGATTGAACCGCCGAACTGGTTGCGCACCAGGCTGTCCTTGATGCCGGCGTGGGTTGAGAACCAGTCATTGGCCACCAGGGCCTGAATGCGGTTGTATTCGAATGCCGAACCGTGCCAGTTGTTGGTGCCACTCTTGAGCACGGTGTCGGTGATGAACCCGCCGCCCTTGCCATATTCCGCCGAGTAGCTATTGGTGATGACGCGATATTCCTGAATCGCGTCCGGCGAGATGGAGGTGGAGGCGCCGCCCTTGTCAAACGGCGAGATCTGCCCACGACCTGCCTGGCCCTGCTCATTGTTGTCCGCACCCTCTACGAGGTAGCTGCCTGCACCGCCACGGGTTCCGTTTACTTCCGCGCCGCGGTTGTTGGCGGTTCCATCCTGCGGAACCGCGCCGGCGACGAGTTCGATGAAGGAGTTCTGATTGCGGATCGACAGCGGCATGTTCTGCCACACTCTGTGATCCACCAGTTGCGAAACCTGGGACTCAGTGGTTTGCACTGTCTCCGCGCCGGCTTCGACCGTCACCTGCTCAGTGGTCGTACCGAGTTCCAGTCTCACGTCGCGTGACACCGTCGTACCGACGCTGACCACGATGCCGGCAACCTTGGTGCTCTTGAAGCCCTTGGGTGCCAATTCCAAGGTGTAGGTACCGACGATCGGTAGTGCCGAAAACCGGTATATTCCGGCGGGGGTTGTCACTGTGGTGCGCTTGTCACCAGTCGCGCTGTTGACCAAGGTGACCGTGACATTTGCGACCACAGCCCCTGACGGATCCGAAACCAGACCCGACAGGTCGCCAGTTCCCTGCGCCCATACCACGCTCGTCAGCAGCCCGAGCACGCCAAGCACAAGAAGGAACCGAGTCAAGGTGTTACGAAATGCATATTCCATTGACGTCCTCCTAAGTAGTTGAAAAACCTGGAATTGTGTCGATCATGACATACTTGAACAAACCCCACAGCCAGATTACAAACACAACTGTAGGAATTGACTTAACTGATAGACAGAAGCAACTCACATTCCAAAAAGACAATTGGTAAGACACACGTTTTCAGTATGTTACAACCGCGAATCATGCCACTTTATTGATTTACGGATAATCGTGCCCGGTCAACCTATGAAATACCGTATTAAACAGGGACAGAACCCGCCAGTTCCGTGTCAAAATGGAACGTGGATTCCGAAGGGTTCTCTCGGGGTATTGCCCTCTTCAATCGTGCCCAGTTCTTCGAGGCGCACGAGGTGCTTGAGGACGTTTGGCGGCCCTCGACGGAGCCGGAACGAAGATTCCTGCAGGGCCTGATTCAGGTCGCGGTCGCGCTGCACCATCACAGCAAAGGCAATGCGGTTGGGGCGGCTTCCCTGCTGCGGCGGGCTGCTCGCAACCTGGAGGGATATGCGGACGACTTCTGCGGCATCGCGCTGGTGCCGTTGCGGCAATCCATCGCCGAGTGGCGCCAAGCCCTGGCCAAGGACCAACCTGTACCGCCGCTGCCACGGCTGTAAGCGCCAGCCGTCCGTCGTCAGGAAAAGCCTTGCTGACGACGGACGACAGACGACTGATGTAGACTTTTTCCCGTGACCCAGCCTTCCGCTGCTAACTCGCGCGTGCCACTCGCCCGGAAATTCGATGCCGTGCCGTTGCTCGATCTGCAACGTCAATACCGGCAGATTCGGGAGCAGGTGTTGTCCGTGGTGGAGCGGCTTTGTGCCTCGCAGCAATTTGTCCTGGGGGCGGAAGTCGAGTCGCTGGAGCGCGAGATTGCCACTTTCACTGGCGCGGCCGCAGCGGTAGGTTGCGCTTCCGGGACCGATGCGCTCTGGCTGGCATTGGCAGCGGCGGGAGTTCGTCCCGGCGACGCGGTCATCACCACCGCATTCAGTTTCTTTGCTTCCGCCAGCGCGATCGTGCGCGCCGGCGCCACGCCTGTGCTGGTGGATATCGAACCCGGTACGCTCAATCTCGACCCGGCCAAGGTAGAGGCCCAGCTTCGCGGTGCGGGATCGTACAAGGTGACGGCCATTCTTCCCGTCCACCTGTACGGCCAGTGCGCCGACATGGACGCCTTCGATCGCATCGCGCAGGAATTCGGCATGCTCGTGATCGAAGACGCGGCTCAGGCCATTGGCGCAGCCTGGCGCCAGCGGCGCGCGGGAGCGCTGGGCGTCACTGCTGCTTTCAGTTTTTACCCGACGAAGAATTTAAGCGCCTACGGAGATGCCGGGCTGGTTACCACGCGCGATCCCGAAATGGCGGAACATATGCGCCGCCTGCGGAATCACGGCAGCCCGCGCCGATATTACCACGAGGAAATCGGCTGGAACGCGCGCATGGATGCGATCCAGGCGGCGATCCTGCGGGTGAAGTTGCCGTACGTGGAGAGCTGGAACCAGCAGCGCCGCGAACGCGCCGCGAAATACGATCTCTTGCTGGCCGAGGCGGGGCTGATCTCGCGGCAAGGGAGCGCGCCGCTTCGTTTGCTCGAGAGTGCGGCTCCGGCGCATCACGTCTTTCATCAGTACGTGGTTCGCGCCCAGCGGCGCGACGAACTGCGCAAGTTCCTGGGCGAGCGTCGTATTGGCACCGAGATTTACTATCCCATTCCGCTACACTTGCAGCCCTGCTTTGCCTACCTGGGCCGCCGCGAGGGTGACTTGCCCGAGTCCGAAAGGGCGGCGCAGGAAGTGCTCGCCCTGCCGATGTTCCCGGAGCTGACCGAAGACGAACAGCGATGGGTGGTCGAGAGCATCGCTGAGTTCTACTCCTAGTCGTGGTCGTTGGTCGTTGGCCAAGATCTTGACCTCAAATGTGTCGCACGGCCGCCACACTGCATCTATAATGGGCATGAGTTTCCGACCGCCTTGGCCGGTGGGCATACCCGTGGCTGCGGCGGCGAGGGAGAAAGGGCGCGGACAAGAGTTTTGCGCGCCACACACTCCCGAGGGTGCCGGTGGAAACACCTGCGCCTCCCGTGCTTGGAAAGGAAACGCCCGGAGTAACGCTCCTGCCTGCGGTTTCCTTTCCAGCGCCAACTTAGGATGCAACAGATGTAGCTTCGATTGGTAAGCACTTAGCAATTCGCACTTGGCATTTAGCTTAATCCCGCGCATCGCCGGGTTCGGCGACACGGTCAAGTGGCTAAATGCTAATTGCCAACTGCTAAATGCTGCTCCTCTCCGACAAATTCGGGCGTCCGATCACTGATCTGCGGATCTCGATCACCGATCACTGCAACTACAAGTGTGTCTACTGCCGCACCGGCAACGAAGGCGCGCTCTATAGCGACCTGCCATTTACCGACTACTTGCGCATGGCCCGCATTTTCGCCGGGCTGGGGATCAGGAAGGTCCGCATCACCGGTGGCGAACCGCTGCTGCGCAAAGGAGTAGTCGAGTTCGTGCGAGAACTGGCGAAGCTGCGCACGACCGATGACGAACCGTTGGAGTTGGCCATTACCACCAACGGCCACTTGCTTGCCGAGATGGCGCAGCCGCTCAAAGATGCGGGCCTGCGCCGCGCCACCGTCTCCATGGACGCGGTTGATCCCGACCGCTTCGCCCGCATCACCCGCGTGCCCAACGGATTCGACAACGTGCTGGCCGGGATTCGTGCCGCCCGCCATGCCGGTCTGTGGCCGGTGAAAGTCAACTGCGTGCTGATGCGCGGCTTCAACGAAGACCAGATCATTCCTTTCGGCATGTTCGCCCGCGAAGAAGGCGTAATCGTGCGCTTCATCGAGTTCATGCCGCTCGAAGAGGACCGCACCTGGGCTCCGGAAACCGTGGTCACACTGGATGAGATTGTCGCCCGCATGGCCGAATACCGGCCGCTGGTGGAGATTCCGCACGAGCGCTCGGAGACCGCGCGGCGTTATCACTTCGACGACGGCATCGGCGAAATCGGCATCATCGCGCCGGTGTCGCATCCCTTCTGCGGACACTGCAGCCGCATCCGCATCACTTCCGACGGCAAGATTCGCACTTGCCTGTTCTCGGTTTGGGACCATGATCTGCACGAGCTGATGAGGCGGAACGCGTCAGACGAAGAGTTAGTGGAATTCATCTGCGGGGTGGTGGCGAGGAAGGAAGAGCGTCACCACATCGGCGAGGCGGATTTTGTGCCCGCATCGCGGACCATGGTTCACATCGGCGGGTAGGAGCTCTTTCGCTACGCTCAGGATTTCGGCAGCGGGCTCCCGCTTGGCTCACGCCCGCTAATCGCCTCAACTCATTTTCTTGGGACGTATCGGCAAGCCGAAATCCCGCTCCATGCGGCCGTACCAGGTTTCGTCGTCGGCGGCATGCAGGTCCACCCATTCTTCGTCGGTCATGGAATTCCGCCATCCAAGAAATGGCAGAGCATCAGGCCCGACCGGGTGCCGCAGTTGCCAGGTGCCGCTCTCGATGATCTCCTGGATTTTCTCCGCCACCAGGGACGGTTGCGCCGGGCTCTTCAGAGCTGCGGTGAACAGATGGCTGAACCTCCGCTGCTGCGAGTACTGGGTTCCGTTTGAGGGTTCCTCTATTCTCCTGGCCATGGGAGTGTCGATAATGCCGGGTTGGACCACGGCGACCCGGACGTTAAACGTTTTCATCTCCTGGGCCAGTGCCTCGCTGAGGGCCTCCAAAGCAAACTTAGATGCCGTGTAGGGAGCAAGCGGAGAGCTGGCGACGCGCCCGGCGACCGAGGTCACGTTGATGACGCATCCGCTCTTGCGCTGGCGCATTTGCGGCACCACTGCCTGGATGCAGCGCAAAGCCCCAAAGTAGTTGGTCTCCATCACCGCGCGGAAATCGGCCAAGGCAAGTTCTTCGACCGAGCCGTTGCGTTCCACGCCGGCGTTATTGACCAGCACATCGATGTGGCCTGCGTCTTTGTGGATATCCGCCATCGCGGTTTTCACGGAACTATCGGAGTCCACATCCATCACCGAAACCTTGATTGGGAGCCGCTCCTGCGCAGCCCTCTCTCCGAGTTCCGGCGCGCGCGCTGGGTTGCGCATGGTGGCGTACACGTTGTGGCCGGCCCGGCCCAAGGCCAGCGCGGTGGCCAGGCCAATCCCGGTGCTGGTTCCGGTGATGAGTACTTTTGCCATGGTGTGTTCCTCTCTTCGGTGTGTTGGCGGCGGGCAGCAGTGTAACACCCGCAGCCCGGGAAGGGCACGATTTCAGTCGTGCCATCTGAGCTCTGAACAATGCGGGCTTTAGCCGCTGGGGGCCGCTCGTCGAACTTGAACCCGGGCGCACAGCGAACCTCGGGGACTGAAGCTGCGGCGTCATCCGGGAAAAGCGGCACCAGTACGCTCGTGCCCTTCCCGATTTCGGCCAACGACTAACGACTAATGACCAACGACTGTTGATCAGTTGCACTTCGCGCCCTTCCCAGTGCACAATACCGACGGGTACTCAGGTCACCACCGGGAGTGACGGCGGTTCGAAAAAAGGCGTCACCGTTTACTCCCTCTGAGCATCAAACTAGGTGTAAAGGCAGTAGAGGTGGCTACAACATCCCCGCCGGCTGGGCGCGGCTTTTAAGGCGCGCAGTGAACCGGCTGAGCCACTGAAGGGCTTTCAACATCCCCGTTCCAGTTCGAGCCTGAGCGCGCCTTTGAGCGCCCGCCCGCACCTGGAACTGAAAGCGGTTACGATGGCAACGGCCACAGAACTTTGCAGTCTGGAAAATTATCTTGCGATGCCGGACCACGCCATGGACCGGCGCATCGCCGCGGCCCGGGAGGTTCTCGGCCGCGATTGTGTCGTGCTGGGACACCATTACCAGCGCGATGAAGTCATCCGCTTCGCCGATTTTCGCGGCGACTCCTACAAACTGGCGCAGCAGGCCGCAGCCGCGGCCGGCAGGTACATCGTGTTCTGCGGCGTGCACTTCATGGCCGAGAGCGCCGACATCCTCAGCCACCCCGGCCAGATCACCGTGCTTCCCGACCTCAACGCCGGATGCTCCATGGCCGACATGGCCGAAATCACCCAGGTGGAAACCTGCTGGGAGCAACTGGCTGGCGCCGGCCTGACCTCGGAGTCCGGTGAAGGCATTACGCCCATCACCTACATGAACTCCGCCGCCGCGATTAAGGCTTTCTGCGGAGAGCGTGGCGGCGTGGTCTGCACTTCTTCCAATGCCGCGGGCGCGTTCAAATGGGGATTTGCCAAGAACTCCAAGATTCTCTTTCTTCCCGACCAGCACCTGGGCCGCAACACCGGCTATGCCATGGGCATCGCGCTGAACGAGATGGTGGTCTGGGATCCCTACATGATTAACGGTGGCTTGACCGCCGAGCGCCTGCGCTCCGCCAGAGTCATTCTGTGGAAGGGCCACTGCTCGGTGCACCAGCGCTTCCTGCCCGAACACGTGGACAACGTCCGCGCCAAGTACCCCGGCATCCGCGTGATCGTGCATCCCGAGTGCCGCTGGGAAGTCTGCCAGAAAGCCGACGGCATCGGCTCAACCGAAGGCCTGCTGAAACTGATCCGCAATGCGCCCGCGGGAACCATGTTCGCCGTAGGCACTGAGATCCACCTGGTCAACCGCATGGGCAAGGAGTTCGCCGCCGAAGGCAAAAAGGTCATCACCCTCGACGACTCCGGATGCCTGTGCACCACCATGTTCCGCATCTCGCCGCAGCACCTCTGCTGGGCACTGGAAAACCTGGCCGAAGGCAACGTGGTGAACCAGATCAAAGTGAAAAACGACGTCAAGCACTGGGCGCGGGCGGCGCTCGATAGAATGCTGGAAATCGCATAGACCGTCGTTCGTCGTTGGCCAGAACAAGGCCTTTAACCGCCGAGTACGCGGAGTGCGCCGAGAGCACGGATGAGGAAATTCTGGGCGACCGCGGCGACCGGCGGTTTAGTGTTTTTGGCCACCGACTAACGACTACCGACCAACGACCAGTGAATGCATTAGAATGAATCCATACTCTTATGTCCGAACGTACCTTCACTCTTGCTGAAGCCCAATCGCTCCTGCCCATTCTCGAATCCCTCTTGCGTACTGCCATCGACGGCAAGAAGCTGATCGAAGCCGTAGACAATGAATTGCAGGAACTGGCGCACAAGGTTTTTCTCAGTGGCGGCCTGTCGTTGAATATTGTGCAACTGGCGCGGCGCAAGGCGGAGCGGGAGAAGACCATCCAGAAGGTAAAAGACGCACTCGCCGAGATTGATGCCACCGGCGTCCAGGTCAAAGACCTCGAAATCGGTCTGCTCGATTTCCCTTGCCTGGTCGACGGCACTACGGTGCTGCTTTGTTGGAAGCTGGGCGAAAAAGGAATTACCCACTGGCACGGCGTCGACGAAGGCTTTGCCGGCCGAAAACCGATCGACGAGCGGATTGCGAGGGGGAAAAAAACAAATTAGCCAGTCGTCAGTCGCCCGTCATCAGTCGTCAGCCCATCCACTTTCTCGTTTCCAGGTACACGAATCATCTCCGCGGCAAAGCCTTTCCTGACGACGGCTCACGGTTTCCCTCCCGCCTTCCACTCCGGCCGAAATCCTGAATTCACCAGCCACTCCACCGGCCCCAACAACGATTGAATGGCCTCGTCCATGTGCTGGAAGTCCAGGCGGGACAACTCATCGCTGGGCTGGTGATAGTCCTGGTGCAGGCCGTAACTGGAAATGGTTTGCGCCACCACGCCCTTCTGGGCGAGGACGAAGTTGTCGGACCGCTCAAAAAACTCCTGCTGCGGATGTGGATCGCCCACCAGGCGCGCCCCGTGCGCAGCCAGGGTGGGGCCCAGGTTCGAGCGTTCCCATCCCGTGAGCCACAGCGTGCCGGGCGGAACCGCCGGGTCGGTGCGGCCAATCATCTCGAACTCCAGGTTGGCCGCCAGGTCGGTCAATGGCAGCGGCGGATGCTCGCGGAAATACGTGGACCCGACTCCGCCCAGTTCCTCGCTGCCAAACAAGGCAAAGATCACGGTCCGCCGCGGCCGGGGCCCGGCGCCAAGAACCCGCGCCAATTCCAGAACGGCCGTGGTTCCCGAGGCGTCGTCATCGGCGCCGTTGTAAATCGAGTCCCCGTTCACCGGTTCACCCACGCCGAGGTGATCAAGGTGCGCCGAGAGCAGCACTGCCGCTTTCTGCAACGCGGGATCGCGGCCCGTGATTTCTCCCACGGCATTCCAGGTGGACACCTTCTCCAGCTTCTCCGCCGGCGCCATTATTCGCATGCGGGTGCCGTCGGGCATTTCGTCCAGACGCTTGGTCGCATCGTCGCTCAGCATGAGGATGGTGGACTGGTCTTCCACGTTGGCGCCGGTGGCATCGGCCAATTCCAGAGAATCGGAGAACAGTCTGTCTCCGATGACCTTCCAGTGCGCCCGGTAGCGCGGATTCTCGGGCAACAGCACCACCGCCGCGCCCGCCCGAACCATGCGTGCGGCGTCATCCTGACTGGGGAGCTTTCCATCCGGCGCTGTCTTTAGAAACACGAATGCACCGGGCTGAATCTGGGGTGCGGGCGAGGCATTGAGCACAATCTTTTGCAACAGGCCGCTGAGTTCTGCTCCGCCAATGTGCAGGAACAGGGCTTCGTTTCCGTGGGTGAAGGTGATCTCCTGGGCTGGGATGCCGTCGCCCGGAGTCATGAATCGCAATTCCGGAGGATGGGAAAACTTGCGCCGCAACAAGGGCACGCGCTGGATGTATCCGCCGCCATCGCCTGCGGGAGCGATGCCGTACTGGCGGAGCTGGGCCGCAATGTAGGTGGCCGCGACCAGTTCGTCGTGGGTGCCACTGCCGCGGCCGTTCAGCGCGTCAGAAGCCAGGAACTCTTCGTGCGCCCGGATGCAAGCCGGACAGGGCTTGGGCAATGGCCGCCGGGCGACGGCGGCAGGTGCCACTCCAGTCGGGCGACTGGACGCGGCGTCCATCGCTGTATGCGGCTGTGCCCACGTCACCGCCGCTAGAACGTACAAAAGCAAAAATGGTTTGATCATATTTTGAGCTTGCTAGGTTAACAGAAGGCCGTCGTTGGTCGTTGGGCCAAACCTTTAGCCGCTGAGCCCGCAGAGCGTGCCGAGAAGAATATCCGTAAATTCTCGGCGTACTCGGCGGTCAAATGTTTTTTGGCCAGCGACCAACGACGAACGACCAGCGACTGCGCTAATATGCATGCACACGCAACACTACAGGCACTGACACACTACCTTTTCTGGCAGGTGAATGTGGAGGATCCCTCATGAGGAAGCTGGGAAAATGGTTGTTGATCGTGGTGGGCGGGCTGGCGGTTCTGTTGGTGATAGCCATCAGCGTCACGATCGGCTGGCGGCCGTTTCTGGGTCCGAAATCCAGACCGCTGACCAGCCGGACATTCGAACGCACCCCGCAACGGCTGGAGCGCGGGAAATACTGGGGGAAGGGTTGTATCTATTGTCATTCCCCGCATGACTGGGCCGCTCCGGGCGCGCCCATCGTTGCCGGGATGGAGGGTTCCGGCGAAGTCGAGCCTTACGCCAATCTCCCGGGAAGAATTGTTGCTCCCAACCTCACCCCGGACCCGGCGACCGGCACCGCCAACTGGACCGACGACCAGTTCGCGCGCGCCATCCGCGAGGGCATCGGACACGATGGCCGGGCGCTTTTCCCGCTGATGCCGTACCTGAATTTCCGCGAGTTTACGGACGAGGATGTGGCCTCGATCGTGGTATTCATCCGCTCGCTGCCGCCGGTGCATCACGAACTACCGAAAACCGAAATCATCTTTCCCGTGAAGTATCTGATCCGCAGCCTGCCCCAGCCGATCACTGCGCCGGTGGGCGAGCCGGAGGGCATGTCTGACCCGGTGAAGCGTGGGGCCCGCCTGGTGAAACTGGGCGGCTGTGCGGATTGCCACACCCCCTCGGACAAGGGCGAGCCCGTCAGAGGCATGGACTTTGCCGGTGGCGCCCCGTTCGTGGGCCCCTGGGGCTCCGTAGCCCCGGCAAACATTACCCCGGATCCTTCCGGCATCTCCTACTACGACGAGGCTCTTTTCCTGCAAACCATACGCACCGGAATGGTGAAGGCGCGCGAACTGAGTCCGATCATGCCGGTTCAGGTTTACAGAAATCTTAGCGATGACGACCTGAAAGCCATCTTTGCGTACTTGCGCACGGTCAAACCGGTGCATCATCGGGTGGACAATTCCCTGCCGCCGACTTTTTGCAAACTCTGCCGGCTGAAGCACGGGGGAGGAGACCAGAACTAGACCCAGTCGTCCGTCATCCGTCGTCAGTCGTCAGCAAAGACCTTCAACCGCGGAGCACGCCGGGATCGCCGAGCAGTTCTTGTTTCTTCATCTCAGCGAACTCTCGTCCTCAGCGGTAAAAGGTTCTGCCTTTGCTGACGACTGACGACGGACGACTGACGACCACGTCTCTGTGGTTTCCCTGCAAGTCCACCGGTACCGGGCGTTCTACCCTCGTGGCGCAGCTGTGCCGGGGTACGCTCGCTGGTACATGGCGGTTGAGAGGCTGGCTCCGGGCGGAATTTTCTCTGGTACAATTTGTCTACGCCACTCGCGGCGAGGGCCGGAAAGGCACTCCTGCCGGGGCTTTTATCCATGGTGAGTACTAAGCGGAAACTGCAACTCGCGGCTGGGTTTACGGCGCTCTTGTCGCTCGCCTTGGCGGTGGGTTGCCGGGGCTTTTTCGTGAACCCGACACTGACGGGTGTAACGGTAGGACCGGCCACGCCCTCGATTCAGCAAGGCAAAACATTGCAGATGGTTGCCGTCGGCACCTATGACGATGGCACGACCAAGACGCTTACAGGCAACGTACTTTGGACGACCTCGGATTCCAACATCGCCACCGTCACCAGCACAGGACTAGTAAAGGGAATAACGGCAGGCTCCGCCACCATCACCGCCACATCCGGCATCGTCAGCGGGTCCACCAGCGTGAACATTACGTTGGCGAACTTGTCCTCGATTACCGTGAGTCCCTCGAACGTCAGCTTGATGGGGCAGGGACAGATGCAACAATACACGGCGATGGGCCACTTCACGAATGGGCCCGATCAGGACATTACCCAGCAAGTGACATGGTCGACCAACCCAGCGAGCGCTGCCACGATCACCAACACGGTCCCAAAGGGAACGCTTACCACTCTGGCGGTAACGCAAACTACGACCGTCACGGTCACTGCAACGTCCGGCACGGTTTTTGGTAGTGTGACCATGACCGTTAGCCCGTAACCCGGCGCGGCGCCCTCCTCCCGGAGAGTCTGGCGCCGCTCTAGTTCGGTTCCAGCGTCTTCCACGTCCACCCGTAACGTCCCATCCCTGCCAAGTAAGACGGTATGATGAAAATCGGGCGTCCCTAGACGACGCCGTGAATCAACATGTCTGACATTCGCTGTATCGGCATCTGCACTGGGGGCGGCGATGCTCCCGGACTCAACGCGGTGATTCGCGCCGCGGTCAAGTGTGCGTTCCTTAAGTACCAGTGGAAGGTCATCGGCATCCCGGATGGTTTTGACGGGCTGATCTGGCCGGAGCGCTCGCGCGAACTCACGCTGAAAGACGTGAGCGGCATTCTGCCGCGCGGCGGCACTATTCTCGGCACCACTAACCGCGGCAATCCTTTCTGCTACAAGACGGTGGAGAATGGCCACGAAGTGATCCGCGACATTTCAGACGAGGTGATCGCGAACGCGGCGAAACTGGGCATTGACGCCATCATTTCGATTGGCGGCGACGGCTCGCAGAAAATTGCCCTCGACCTGTTTCGCAAGGGCATGAAGATCGTGGGCGTGCCCAAGACTATTGACAATGATCTTTCCGCCACCGAGCTGACCTTTGGCTTTGACACCGCGGTGCAGACGGCCACCGAGTGCATCGACAAAATTCACACTACGGCCGAATCGCACCACCGCATCATGGTGGTGGAAGTCATGGGACGCGATGCCGGCTGGATTGCGCTCGAAGCCGGGATTGCCGGCGGGGCGCACGTCATCCTCATCCCGGAGATTCCCTTCACCGTCGAGAACATTTGCAACTACGTCACCCACCGCGAGGGCTACGGCAAGCGTTTCACCATCGTGGTGGTGGCGGAAGGCATCAAGCTGCCGCCTGAACTGAAGCAGATTTCACGCGGCGGTTCGGTGGGCATGCTTATCGGCGACGCCATCTCTCTCGTTTCTCGCAAGGAAGTGCGGGTCAGCGTGCTGGGACACATCCAGCGTGGTGGCTCGCCCACTCCTTTCGATCGCGTGCTGGCCACGCGCTTCGGCGTGGCCGCCGTCGATCTGATCGCCCAGGGCGGTTTCGGCAAGATGGTGTGTTTGCAGCAGGAGCGCATCAAGGCTGTGGACATCGCCGATGCTGTGGGGCTGATGAAGGCCGTCGATCCCCAGGGCGAACTGGTGCGCACCGCGCGCGCCATCGGGATTTGCTTCGGAGACTAGAGGCCCAAGAGAAGAAGAACAAACCTCACCGCGGAGCACACCGAGGTCTCGCAGAGAACGCAGAGCAGAATTGCCCGGCGCACTCGGCGGTGAAAGGGTTTTGGTCAACGGCCAACGACTGACGACTAACGACTATCTTCCAACGAAGGCTTCCTGCGCTATATTAGTGAGTATTCCCGTGAAACCTGTCTGCCGATGGCTGGCGCGCTGTGTTCCGCTACTGCTTGTTCTGGCAATGTTGTCCGCGGGATGCGGGCACCGCTCCCGGAACCAGGAAATCGCCTACGTTTCCGCGCCGCAGGCGTTTCTTCGCGACCAGGTGGCGGCGGTCTACTCGAAAACTGGCGTGGTCAAGAACGGAGACCGGGTCCAGATACTGGATCGCGACCGCCGCTTCGCGCGGGTGCGCCTGGCCAACGGGACCGAGGGCTGGATTGAACAGCGCAACCTGGTCAGCCAGCAGGTGTATGACGGCTTCCAGAAGCTGGTGCAGCAGCAACTGAACGCGCCGGTGCAGGCCACGGGCATTACTCGCAACGATACCAATATCCATCTGGATCCCCGCCGCGACGCCGACCATCTTTTCCTGCTGGGCTCGGGTTCGAAGGTTGGGTTGCTGAAACGCACGGCCAGCGCGAAGGTGCTTCCCGGCGCTGCACCGAAGCCAGCCGCCAGCCCGGGCAAGAGCAAAGACGCGGCCCAGCCGGCGATGGAGGATTGGTGGCTCATCCGCGACGAGGGCGGCCATGTGGGCTGGGTGTTGGGCCGCATGATCGACATCGACGTGCCGCTCGAAATCGCACAGTACGCCGAGGGCCAGCGCATTGTTGCCTTCTTCAAGCTCGACGAAGTCACCGACGCCGACAAGAAAGTGCCGCAGTACCTGGTCCTGCTGAGCGAGAACAAAGACGGCCTGCCCTATGACTACAGCCAGATCCGGGTTTTCACCTGGAACGTGCGCAAGCATCGTTACGAAACCGCCTACCGCGAACATGGCCTGAACGGCATGCTGCCGGTGACGGTTTTGCAGGAGAGTTTCGATAAAGAAGGTACGCTACCGGTGTTTGTGCTGCACGTGCAGGACGACAGTGGAAATATTGCCGAACGCAAATACAAATTGAATACGCCAATCGTGCGCCGGGTGCTGGCTCCGGGAGAAGAACCGCCGAAGGTGGGGAAAAAGAAGAGGCGGTAGTCGTTGGACTCTTGTAGTTCGTCGTTGGTCGTTGGCCTTCCTCTGTGTCCTCTTGCTGTTATCTGTTTTGAAATCCGCGTAGATCCGTGGCTAAGAAGTTGACTCTGCGGGCGAGCCGCCCGCGGCCACACTGGCCACTGGGGCATTACATTCCATCGTAGTTTGGCCCGCCGCCGCCTTCGGGCGGGACCCAGGTGATGATCTGGTAGGGGTCAATGATGTCGCAGGTTTTGCAGTGGACGCAGTTCGAGGGGTTCAGGCTGATGCGCTTGCCGTTCAACTGGGTGGTGTCTTCCACCATCTCGTAGACATTCGCCGGACAGAAATTCTGGCAGGGGCTGCCGAATTCCTTCACGCAACGAGTATTGCAAATGTCAGTGTCGCGAATCACCAGGTGCGCCGGCTGATCCTCTTCGTGCTTGGTGCCGGAGTGATAGAGGTCGGTGAGCTTGTCGAAGGTGAGCTTACCGTCGCCCTTGGCCGGGCCCAGCAGGTGGGCTTCGCCGCCGCCATCGGGGGGCAGCTCGGCGAGTTTCTTCATGTGTTCGTATCCGGCCTTGCTGGGATAACGGTTGTGCAGGCCGCGTCCGCCGGTGAACATCTGCAGGCCGGTGTGGAACATGCCGGCATAGAACCCGTGCTCGAAGCCTTGGTGCATGTTGCGGACTTTCCAGAGTTCGTCTTTGATCCAGCTGGCTTCCACGTTTTTCTGGAAAGCCCCGAGCGTGGCTGCGGATGAGTCGTCTTTCTTCAGCGCTTCGAATGCAGTCTCGGCGGCGAGCATGCCGCTCTTGATGGCGAGGTGAATGCCCTTGAGCCGCGCCGAATTCAGGAAGCCGGCGGAGTCGCCAACAATCATCCAGCCGTCGCCAGCTAACGGGGGCAAGGCCCACCATCCGCCGTAGGGCAGCGATTTCGCGCCGTAGCGGATCATCTTGCCGCCTTCGAGCAACTTGGCTACGAAGGGATGCTGCTTGAAGTCCTGCAGAACTTTCTGCGGGTCGAGACGCGGGTCGGGATAGTCGAGTCCGGTGACAAAGCCGAGCGAGACCACATTGTCCTTCGAGCCGTAAATCCAGGCGCCGCCGTATTCCTTCGAGGTAAGCGGCCAGCCCATGGTGTAAATGACCTCGCCCGGAGCCACTCGGCCGGAGGGCACCTCCCACAGCTCTTTCACGCCTTGGCCCCAGGTCTGCGGGTTGGAGTTGCGGGTCAGGTCAAATTTCGAAATGAGCTGCTTGGTCAACGACCCGCGCGTACCTTCGGCGAGGATGACGACTTTGGCCTGCAGATCATAGCCGGGCTCGAAATTGGATTTCTGTTGGTTCTCCTTGTCCACCCCTTTGTCGTCGGTGCGGACGCCGGTGACGCGGTTGCCGTCCCCATCCAACCCGTAGAGCAGTTCCGAGCCGGCGAATCCGGTGAAGACGGTGATGCCGGTTTCTTCGACCTTCGAGCCCAACCACTTCACGAAGCGGTTGATGGAGATGACGTAGTTGCCATGATCGCGCAACGGCGGCGGGGTAACGGGGAACTTGAGTTTGCCTTTCTCGGTGAGGAAGTAGACGGATTCTTTGGTGACTTCGGCGTCGAGTGGCGCTTCTTTTTCGAACCCGGGCAGCAACTCGCGCATGGAGCGCGGATCAAGCAAGGCGCCGGAAAGGCAGTGCTGGCCGACTTCGCGGGCTTTCTCGAGAACGTAGATGTTCTCTTTCGATAACGGAGCGTCGGGTTGGGCTACGTTATGTTGATCGATCAACTGAGACAACCGCAGGGCACACGCCATGCCCGCCGGTCCACCGCCGACGATGACGACGTCGGCCGGCATTTGAGGGCGCTCGACGTTTTCGAGAGGCTTTCGGAAAATCAGCATAAGAAAAACCTGGCCACGGATTTGCGCTGAGTTTCAAATCCGTGCAAATCCGTGTTGATTCGTGGCTGCTTTTACGTTCCTGCCTTCGCCTTCTTCACTTCCTCAATCAGCGGCGGGACGATGTCGAACAAGTTCCCCACCACCGCAAAGTCGGCGATTTCGAAAATCGGGGCTTCCGCGTCTTTGTTTACCGCGATAATCGTCCGCGCGCCCTTCATGCCCACGATGTGCTGAATGGCGCCGCTGATGCCCAGCGCGAGATACAGCTTGGGCGCAACCGTCTGGCCGGAGGAGCCGATCTGGCGGTCCATGGGGAGCCAGCCGGAATCGCAGATGGGGCGGGAGGCGGCGAGGTCTCCGCCAAGCGCGTCGGCGAGCTGCTTGGCAATGTCGATATTTTTCTGCTCTTTGATGCCGCGGCCGACCGCCACGATGATTTCCGCCTGCGTCAGGTCTACCGCCTGCTTGGCTTCTTTGAATACTTCTTGCGGTTTATTGCGGACCACGCCATCGGCAATCTCGACGTTCACCGTCTCGACCGGGGCGGCGCTGGCTCCCGCTTCCACTTTGTCGGCCCGATACGCGCCGTTCTGGAAGGTCACGAACCAGGGGGCGTCGGAGGTGAAGCTGACGTCGGCAGCGAGTTTGCCCTGGAACATCTGGCGCGTGAAGAGCAACTTGTCGCCGTCTTTCTTGTAGCCAATGCAATCGCTGATGGCGGTGCGTCCCATGGCAGTGGCCAGCTTGGGAATAAAGTCGCGCACCTGGTAGGTGTGCGGCATGAGCACCAGCTTGGCCGGATGGGACGAGAGGAACTGCTTGAGGGCGGCGGCAAAGGCGTCTGGAGTGTAGGGCTCCAACTTCGGCGACTCGATGGCATAGACCTTCGCCAGCTTCTTGCCTGCAACTTCGCCGGCAAATCCGGCTACACCGCTGCCCACGACGGCAGCTTCGAGCGTCCAGCCAGTGTCGGCGGCCAGAGCTTGCCCGGCGGTGATGGTCTCCCAAGAGACACGGCTGAGTTTGCCTTCGCGTTGTTCGACTACGACCAGGATTGTGTCAGACATAAAATCAGCTTTTAGCTCCTAGCTCTTGGCTTCTAGCTCGTTGGCTTGCTTCGCTCGGCTCACTATCAATCTTCCGTTCCGGCTTGGCGGCGCTTCTGGTAGCCGGCGACCATCGCAATCACGCCAAGCGCTGCCAGGGTTGCGATGATTCCCAGGAACATCCCGTGGCGGCCCAGCTTTACAGCCGAGGGCAGATAAAAAATCACCAGCAAATCCGCCACCCAGAGCGCCAGCCCGATAAACATCAGGCTGGTACCACGCTCCCGCTTGTCTTCGGCATCTACCATGGTCGCCTCCGCTGGTTCGCTGTCGGACACTCGGGGTCAGTATGGACAAGTGCGGCCCATGATTTCAGTGATGCATGACACAGCGCGGGCGAGTCGCCCGCGGCCACACATTCTTACTTACAGCACCCGCACTTCGTTGCGCAGCTTGTCGACCAGCTTTTTGGCGACTTCTGCGGGCGGGCCTTCCAGGAATTCTGTGTTCTTGGTTTTCTGCGGCACGTACAGGCGCTCGATTTTCTGCAGGTTTGCGCCGATGGCCGACTGCACCTCGGCCAGCGTCACTTTGCGCAGCGGCTTATTCTTGGCCTGCTTGATGCCGATCAGGGTGGCGTAGCGCAGTTTATTGATGCCCGACTGGATGGTCAGAACGGCCGGCAGCGGCATGTCCACGTACTGGAAGTAGCCGGCTTCGAGTTCGCGCTTCACCCGGATGCCGGCATCGTTTTTCTCGATGTGCATGATGATGGTAGCGTGCGGCCAGCCCAGCAGTTCCGCCAGCACCACGCCGGTCTGGGCGTAACCGTAGTCGTCGGATTGCAGGCCAGTAAAGATCAGGTCGAACTGCTCGTCTTTGATGGCCGCGGCGAACGCGCGGGCGGTGTTGAAGGCATCGAGCCCGACGAACGCGTTGTCTTCCAGATGAATGGCGCGGTCGGCGCCCTTGGCCAGGGCTTCGCGCAGCACCTGCTGGGCGCGGGCCGGGCCGGAGGTGATCACGACCACCTCGCCACCGTGTTTCTCTTTCTGGCGCAGAGACTCTTCGAGCGCGAAAGCATCAGGCTCGTTGACCTCGTAGGAAACATCTTCGCGAATCCAGGTGCCCGACTCATTCAGCTTGAGGGGCGCATCTTTCTGCGGCACCTGTTTCATGCAAACCAGGATTTTCACGGTATGACTCCTGTTTCCAGCCAATACGCGGGACTCCGACACTTCTACCCGGTCCGGCGGCGGATGGGAAACTTGTCAGTATAAATCAGCGGAGGGTGGGGAAGCCACGGCGGGCAAGGGGCGGTAGATCAGTTTGTTTTCCACAGGGCGTCAATCAGCCACACCAAGAGCATTACGACAACGAGCCAAAACGAATAGCGCTCAAGATCCGGCAGATAGCTGTTTGGGAAAAGTTCTCGATATCTGCGAGAAACCGCTCCAGCATCGCGCCTCCACCCCGAGAACCGCTCACTCTCTGGCAGGGTGCGATTGACGCGGACTCTCATCACTACGGCACACACGTTCACGGCCACAACCAGCAACCACGCGATGGTAATCCAGTACCAGGCCATGATCTCTAACAAGCCGTGAACCGGCAACCGCTAGTCCAGAAATGCCACCGACTGCACCCCGGAAATTTCGAAGCGTTTGCGGCAGCGCAGGTTCTTGCACATCATGACGTCGTCTTTGCGCATCATGTAGGAGCGTGCCTTGGCGAAGCGGGCGCGGTCGCGTTCGTCGCCGCGGCCGGGAAGATTTTGTTTCTTGGTGCGCACCAGCCAAGTGACTTCGTATTCTGCGGCCTGATGGCAGTGCGGACAGTTCAAGGTTGCGGGCTTCTTGTCGGTTTTTTCGTCGAAAAAATCGCGTTCTTCCATGGGCAGTCGTCAGCTGACAAACAGAATACTACACCCTTGCGAGCTGCTAACTGTGGCAAGATTGCCTGGATGCCGAGAAAAAAGAAGAAAATCAAGCGGTTTCGCGCGGTGAAAGTGGTGAAGGAAATGTCGCGCGAGCAGATTGGGATTGTGCCGCCGGCGCGGGTGGTTCCGGATCGCAAGAAGAAGAAAGTGGAGAAGCACAAGCCAACGCTGGGGAAACTTCTGCAGCAAGAATGAAGGCAGCATTCGTGGTTGCCGGCGGGGACGCCGGTGCTACGAACCCAAGGTCTCGGCTACGAACTTGGAAAACTGTCTTACGTCGTCTTCCGTCGTGTCGAACGAGCACATCCAGCGCACGACCGATTCCTCTTCATTCCAGACGTAAAAGAAATATCGCTCCTGCAGCTTGGCGATCGCCGAGTGGGGGATTTGCACGAAGATTCCGTTGGCCTCCACCGGGTAAATGATCTTCACCTGCGGGATCTTGCTGATTTCTTCTTTCAGCAACTGTGCCATTCGATTGGCGTGTTGGGCGCTTTTCTGCCACAGGCCGTTCGACAGCAGGGCTTCGAACTGGCAGGAGATGAACCGCATTTTTGACGCCAGTTGCATGCCCTGTTTGCGGTGGTACTTGAAGTTGCGGCTGAGTTTCTGGTCGAAGAAGACAATTGCTTCACCGCCCATCACGCCATTCTTGGTACCGCCAAACGAAAGCACGTCAACGCCCAGGTCGCGCGTCGCCTGCGGTAGCGTTTGTCCAAGGCTGACGGCGGCGTTGGCGATGCGGGCGCCATCCACGTGCAGAAACATTTCGTGATCATGAGCAAAACCGGCCAGGGCCTGAATTTCATCCGGCTTGTAGAGCGTCCCGGTCTCGGTAGCCTGGGTGATAGAAATGACGCGCGGCTGCACATGATGCTCGTCGCCAATCCCGTGGTAGGCGTGGCGGACGGTCTCGACAGTGAGCTTGCCTTCCGTGGCTGGGAGCGGAATCAGCTTTGAACCGGTGAACTTTTCTGGGGCGCCACATTCATCGGTATAAATGTGGGCAATTTCGGTGCAGATGACCGCGTGATAGGACTCGGTCAGCGCCCTGAGGCTGAGCACGTTGGCGGCGGTGCCGTTGAAGACGAAAAAGACCTCAATCCCGGGGCCGAAATGTTCCTCAAACTTGCGCACGGCAGATGCGGTGTACGCGTCGTCGCCGTAGCCTACCGTATGGCCGTGGTTGGCGGCGGCGATGGCCTGCAGGACTTCGGGATGAATACCGGCATTGTTGTCGCTGGCAAAGCTGCGGGCGAGTTTCATAGCGTAAACCAATGTAGCAGAACGGGCCTCGGGCGTCGGGCCTCGGACGTCAGAACTGCTTCTTCGACCTGCGTCCTGACGCCTGCGACCTGACTTTGTTCCAAAGTGATACTCACCCCACCGACACTGGCCGCGCGCAAGGCTGCATGACAGCGTACTCGTGTTAGGGTACTTACGATGGTGTCAAACGCAATTCCTGGGTGGGTTCGCAGACCGCGGGATGCGGGATCGAACATCCTGCTGACGACGCTGCTGGCGCTGGCCGCGCTGGGGGCGGCGTGCGGCAAAGGCTCTGCTAAAGGCGATTCACCGCAGGGAATGCCGGCGGTTGCGGTGAAAATTGAAGTGGCACACGCAGTGCCGGTGAGCGACACCACCGAGTACGTGGCCATGCTGAAGTCGCGGGACTCGGCCGTCATCATGCCGCAGGTCGAGGGCTACATCACACAAATTCATGTTCACTCCGGCGATCACGTGTCGCCGGGCACGCCGCTGATGCAGATCGATGCGTCCAAGCAGGAGGCCACGGTACGCAGCCAGGAAGACACACACGCCGCCAAGCGAGCCGATGTGGAGTATGCCCGCCAGCAATACGAACGTGCCAACGGCTTGTACAACGCAGGGGTGGTCAGCAAGCAGGAACTGGACCAGGCGAAGTCAGCGCTGGACAACACCCAAGCGCAGCTGCGGGCCCTGGAAGCTCAGGTGAGTGAGCAGAAGGTGCAGTTGCGCTACTTCCGCGTGGTTTCGTCCACCAGCGGCATTGTCGGGGATATCCCGGTGCGGGTTGGAGACCGGGTGACGAACACCACCGTGCTGACCACCGTGGATAAACCGGGCAACCTCGAAGTGTACGTGTACGTGCCCATCGAGCGCTCCGGCCAGCTCAAGATGAACTTGCCGATCCAAGTCGTGGACGGCGCGGGGAATATGATTGCGGACAGCCGCATCAGCTTCATTTCTCCGCAAGTCGACACCACCACGCAGACCATCCTGGTAAAGGCCACCGTCACCAACAATAAGGACCGGTTGAGGACGGCGCAGGCCATCCGGGCACGGGTGGTTTGGGGAACCCGCCAGGGAACGGTGGTTCCGGTGCTGGCGGTGTCGCGCATCGGCGGCCAGTACTTCGCCTTCGTGGCCGACGAACAGAACGGCAAGCTGGTGGCCCACCAGAAGCCGCTGCGCCTGGGCGAGATGGTAAACAACGACTACGTGGTACTGGACGGAATCAAGTCCGGCGACAAGGTGATCGTTTCCGGAACGCAATTCCTGATCGACGGAGCGGCGGTAACGGCGCAGGCTGGCAGCTAGTAGCTGGGACATTTCCGGCCACCCACTGTCAGCTACCACCTTCCAATTCTCATGTTCGTTGACTTCTTCATACGACGCCCGGTGTTCGCCACGGTTTGCGCGCTGCTGATCATCCTGGCAGGCGCGGTATCGATCCCTACCCTGCCCGTCGCGCAGTTCCCCAACCTGGCTCCGCCCCAGATATCGGTCAACAGCGCCTACATCGGTGCGAGCGCGCAGACGGTGGAAAGCGCGGTCACCACTCCGCTGGAACAGCAGATCAACGGCGCTGAGGGGATGAAGTACATGACCTCGGCCAGCGGCAACGACGGCTCGAGCGCAATCACCGCCACCTTCAACCTGGATCGCGATCCCGACCTGGCGGCGGTGGACATCCAGAACCGGGTCAACACCGCGCAAGGCCGCCTGCCTAACGCGGTCAAGGCCACGGGCATCACCATCACCAAGTCGTCCAACAATTTTGTGTTCGGCGCGGCCGTGTACTCGCCGGATGGCCGCTACGATCCGCTGTTCATGAGCAACTACCTGGACGTTTACGTAAGAGACTCGTTGAAGCGCGTGCCCGGGGTTGCCCAAGTGTTCATCTTTGGCGAGCGTAAGTATTCCATGCGCCTGTGGCTGGATCCGGCGCGCATGGCCGGGCGCGCGCTGACCGCCGGAGACGTGGTAGCGGCGCTGCAAGAACAGAACGTGGAAGTGGCTGCTGGCCAGGTGGGTCAGCCTCCGGCGAATCAGAGCCAGCAATTCCAGATCAGCGTGCGGGCGATTGGCCGCCTGTCGGAGCCGTCGCAGTTCGACAATATCATCCTCAAAACCAACGCGGACGGCACCCTGGTACGAGTGAAGGACGTAGGCCGCGCCGAGTTGGGAGCGGAAGACTACAGTTCCGAACTGCGCTTCAACGGGCACGACGCGGTGGGATTGGGCATCACCCAGCTTTCCACTGCCAACGCGCTCGAAGTGGATCGACAGGCGATCGCCGAACTGGAACGGCTTTCCAAACGATTTCCGCCCGGCATGAAGTACGAGTTGGCGTTTGACACCACCGACGCGGTGGGCGAATCCATCCGCGAGGTGCTGAGCACCTTGGGAGTCGCCATCGTGCTGGTGATCCTGGTCATCTTCGTATTCCTCGAAGACTGGCGCAGCACCATCATTCCGGCCGTGACCATTCCGGTTTCGTTGATCGGTACTTTTACGTTCGTCAAGCTCCTGGGCTTTTCGGTCAATACCCTGACGCTGTTCGGCATCACGCTGGCCACAGGACTGGTAGTGGACGACGCCATCGTGGTCATCGAGAACATCGAGCGCCACATCCACGAAGGGCAGCGGGATACTCACAAGGCGGCGTCAGAGGCCATGGGAGAAGTGACCGGAGCGGTGATCGCCACCTCGCTGGTGCTGGTCGCGGTGTTCGTTCCGGTGGCATTTTTCCCGGGAACCACGGGAATTTTGTTCCGCCAGTTTGCGTTGACCATCGCGTTTTCGATCTCGATTTCCGCTTTCAATGCGCTGACCTTGAGTCCGGCGCTCTCGGCCATCCTGCTGGGCCGCGAGCACGGGGAAAAGAGCTGGTTTTTCAAACGCGTGGACAGAGTGCTTGTGGCGGCGACCGAAGGCTACCGCCGGCTGTTGCGCAGCGTTTTAAACTTGAAATTCGCCGCGGTGGTGTTGTTTCTGTGCGGACTGGGACTGACCTGGTTCACGTTCGGGCGCGTACCCAAGGGATTCGTACCCGACGAGGACCAGGGATATTTCATCATCGCGGTGCAGGCGCCGCCCGGCGCGTCGCTCGCCTACACCAAGGAAATCGGGCAGCAGGTGGCGGACATCCTGGGCAAGCAACCCGAGGCAGAAGGCTCGTTCGCGGTCGCCGGCTTCAGTTTCAGCGGAAGCGCCTCCAACCGCGCTCTGATCTTTGTTTCGCTGAGGCCCTATGCGCAGCGACAAGGCGATGAGCACAAAGCGGACGCCATTCTGAACCGGGTGCGGGGCCCGCTGTTCGGGATTACCGGGGCAATTGTGATTCCCTTTCTCCCTCCCGCGGTGAATGGCCTGGGCAACTTTGGCGGGTTCCAGTTTGAAGTGCAGGACCAGGGCAGTCATACCCTGGCCGAATTGGAGAAAGCGACGCAGGGCGTGATTCGCGAGGGCCGCTCCCGCAAGGACCTGACAGGATTGTTCTCCGACTACAGCGCCAGCGATCCGCAGTTCCTGGTCACGATTGACCGCGAGAAGGCCAAGAGCCTCCACATTCCATTGCAACAAATCACCGACACGCTGGGCGTTTACATGGGCTCGGCCTACGTCAACGACTTCGATTTCAACAACCGCTCCTACCGCGTCTATGTGCAGGCCGACCAGCAATTCCGGGCACAACCGAAGGACATGAAGCAGTACTACGTGCGCTCTGAAGGCGGGGCCATGGTGCCGCTCGACAACCTGGTGACCATCACGCAAACCACCACGCCCCAGGTGATCAGCCACTACAACCTGTTCCGCTCGGCGGAAATCAATGGCGCTGCTGCACCCGGTTTCAGTTCCGAACAAGGCATCGCCGCCATGGAAGAACTGAGCAAGAAAGTCCTGCCGCAAGGCTTCAGTTACGAATGGACGGGCCTGTCGCTGGAGGAATTGGCTTCCGGCAGCACTACGCTTATCCTGTTCGGACTGGGCACGCTGGTGGTTTACCTGACGCTCTCGGCGCAGTATGAAAGTTTCGTACTGCCGTTCATTGTGCTGCTGGCGGTGCCCATGGCGTTGCTCGGAGCCCTGGGTGCGCAATGGCTGCGCGGCCAGCAGAACGATGTCTACTGCCAGATCGGACTGGTGATGCTGGTCGGGTTGTCGAGCAAGAACGCGATTCTGATTGTGGAGTTTGCCGAACAGTTGCGGCGAAGGGGCATGCCACTGCTGGATGCGGCCGTAGAAGCCGCCCGCATCCGGCTGCGCCCGATTCTGATGACTTCGTTCGCCTTCATTCTGGGGGTCGTGCCGCTGGTGCTGGCGAGCGGCGCGGGCGAGAAAGGCCGCCACTCGGTGGGTACCACGGTGTTCGGTGGAATGATTATGTCCACGTTTTTGAACCTGGTCTTCATCCCGGTGCTCTACATGATCATTGAAGGATGGCGCGAGCGGCGCCGGGGACACACAGCCGAGGCCGTGAAAGCATGAGCCGCGAAGTCCTCATCCTGCGCCAGCCGGAGATTCGGGAGCTTCTCGATCCTGTTGCCTGCATTGCGGCCATGGAGCAGGCGTTCTCGGCCTACTCAACGGGGCAAGCCGAGGTGCCTTCGGTCATTCATTTGGACGTGCCTGAACACCAAGGCGAGATTCACGTCAAAGCTGGGCATGTGCGCGGAGGGCCGTATTACGCGGTCAAGATCGTGTCGGGCTTCCTGGGTAATACGGAGGTTGGGTTGCCGGCGAACGACGGTATGGTGGTCGTGTTCGACGCCAAGACTGGCGCGCCGGCGGCATTTCTTCTCGACAACGGATTCATCACCGACTTGCGTACCGGCGCTGCCGGCGCGGTGGCGGCAAAATATTTGGCGCGCAAGAAAATTGCGACTGTCGCGGTAATCGGTACCGGCGGTCAGGCGCGCTGCCAGGTCGAAATGCTGGCCCGGGTGCGCGAGTTCCACGAGGTACGGGTCTGGGGACGCGACCACGGCAAAGCCTGGGCGTGCGCCGACGACTTGGGCAAGTGCCGAGCGATTTCAGCGTGCAATTTTGCCGTGGCCGAGTCGGTGCAGTCCGCCGTAGAACGGGCGGATGTCATTATCACGGCCAGCGCCAGCCGCGGACCGCTGCTGCGGGCGGAATGGCTGAAGCCGGGAGTGACGGTGATCGCGGTCGGCTCCGACGCACCCGACAAGCAGGAGCTTGACGTCGACGTTCTGGCGCGCGCCGACAAGATTGTGGCTGACAGCCTGGCGCAGTGTTTGCGGCTGGGAGAGATTCATCACGCGGTGGAGCGTGGGGCCATCACCAAAGAAAAAGTCCACGCCGAGTTGGGCGAGATCACTGCAGGGCTGAAGCCGGGGCGGACTTCGGACGACGAGATCATCGTCTGCGACCTGACCGGCGTGGGCGTGCAAGATGTAGCGGCGGCGTCGCTGGTGATGGAGCGGGCGAAGGCGGCGGGGCGGGGCGAGAAGATTGCGATCTAGCATAGCGCCAGCGTCCCACCGGCAATCCGCGAAGCGGGACGCACCAACTGCATCATGAGGTGGGCAGGGACGCCCACCTGACAGGCGGCGGTGACGCTGGCGCCACGTTAAGCGGCACCGCGACGCTCCGCCACCGACTTCACCTGCTTCGACCGGCTTCCCTTCTGTTTCAGTTCCTCCAAAGTCAAATCCACGCGCGCCAGCCCTCGCAATATGTAATCCACGTCGTAGCCGTAGCCCACTCTGATGTAGCGGCCCGCGCCGAAGTGGTCTCCCGGAGTGATCAGCACCGAGCGTTCTTTGCGCAGCTTGTCGAACAATGCGGCGGATGAGATAGGTAGCTTGTAGCGGAAGAACGTGATCGCTCCAGCAACCGGTGGAATGTAGTTGAAGATGTCGTCGTGCGAGTGGATCCACGACTCCAGCTTCGGCAGGTTGCGGCGAATAATGGCGCGCGTGCGCTCCAGGATTTTCTCGCGACGCTCGGGCCGCATCATGATTCGGGCCAACCGATCGGAAAGATATGTAGGCGTCAGCGTGGTGTAGTCGTGATATCGGCAAAGGTTGGCGAGGGCCTTCGGTGGGCCAACGATCCATCCGATGCGTAGGCCGGGGGCGCCGAAGGCTTTGGAGAGGCCTGAGGTGACCAGCAACTTGTCATAGCGTCCCCAGAAGGTGAGCGAGAGCGGGCCGCTGACTTCGGCTCCGCGATAGATTTCGTCGGCCAGAAGCCAGGCGTTGGCTTTGCGGGCCACGCGGACGATTTCGCCCATCTCACGCTCGTTCAACACCGCGCCGGTGGGATTGTTGGGATTGGTGACTACGATTAGGCGGGTCTTTTTGCTGACTGCCTTGTGCAGACTCTCGATGTCCAGTCCCCAGCGCGGCTTACCGTTTTCGGTCTGCTCGACCAGGTGGAAGGCGGTGGTCTTCGCCGCGTATGCGCGAGACAATCCCCAGGCCTGCAGATAATTGGGCAGCATGACGGCGGCGTGGTCGGCCTTGTCCAGGAGCCCCCAGATGGCGGTGAAGTTGGCTTCCGAGCCGCCGTTGGTGACCAGTACGTGCTCGCGGGTTGCGCCGTACCACTGGGCGATGTGCTCGCGGAGTTCGACTGAACCCTCGGACTCGGGATACTTCATGGGGTGCGCGAGGAAGGTTGTGGGATCTTCTCCCTCCAGAATTTCCTCTACGCGCAGCGGGAGTACACCGCTTTCGGAGAGGTTGAATTCAACTTCGTTTTCGTAGAGGCACTGCGTCCGCTCCATGCGGAAGAGATCGATGCGCACGATTCCTCCTTTGGCCTAAGGCGCCAAACTGTAGCAGAGGCTACGCGAGGTGTAAATCGCGATCGGGCGGCGGCGTGACCCGCGAACAGGTGGCGCCTTGCCGGCTGCTGGAAGATTACTTCTGCACGTGCTCGAGAGCCGCTCCCAGCACCTTGCCGGGGCCAGATTCCTGCACGAACGCGATCACGCGAAGATTGGCGGGATCGGTCTTGGGATCCAGGGCAAGGCGAACATCCTGCGCGAAACTCTTGCCTTTTTCCAGCGAGCCGACTTTGGTCAGACTCTGAACTACTGCGACATGGGTCAAATGGCGTCCGGAATTCTCGCCCGCCGAAACTTGTGATGCGGCCTGGTTCAGCGCGACAACGACGTAGACGTCGGCGTTTTTCGAAGCGCCCGACTGTCCGGCTTCAATGTGAGCATGCAGGGTGTGAGGGCCGTCCCACGAAATTGCGGAAATATGAACCGGAACTTTTTCCTGAGCGCGGGCCTTTTCGGCTGCCTGGGCGGCGCGGTGCGAGTCGCTGCCCACGAATTCCGTGTTGCCATCGACTACCATCTGCGGGGTGTAGACGCCACTCAGTCCGAAGTGATCAGAGTAGGCGCTCTGGCGGTCACTGAAAAACGAGGAGGAAAACGGGTCCTTCCAGCCAATATGGTTCCAGTAATCGACGTGCTCGCTGAGCACGATGAACTGCACGCCCGACACGGGTTGGCGGTCCAAGTCCTGCAACAAACGGTCTGCCGGCGGACAGCTGGAACAGCCTTCCGAGGTGAACAGTTCGACCAGCACCGGAGATGCTCCGCTGGAGGAAAGGTCGGAAGCCGAAACGGACATTGAACCGACAGCCGCGACCAGCATCACAAGAAGGAATAGAAATTTAGCCATATTCGAACTCACGCACGCGAACTTATCCATATTAAGTGGATGCCTCAGAACCGGCAAAGTGACAATGGTTAAGGCTTCCCCGAGTGTGGCTAACCCGGTACATTGGATGCATCAGGTTGAGACAAAAGCTCATGAAAAGTCGCGTGAATCTTCGAGTCGCAATTCTGCTCCTCTTTTCGATGATGGCGTGGGCTCAGGCCGCCCGAACCACGAACGCTTCGAATACCGTCACGGCTCCGGTCTGGCACTTCGCGGTCTCCGGCGACTCGCGCAATTGTGGCGACGTGGTGATGCCCACAATTGCCGCCGGCGCGATTCGCGATCAGGCGCAGTTTTACTGGCATCTGGGAGATCTGCGCGCCATCTATGACTTTGATCAGGACTTCAAACAATTGGCCACCAGCCAGGGAAAATCGCTGCGCATTCTCGATTACGAAAACGTGGCCTGGGATGACTTCATTCAAAACCAGGTCGTACCTTTCGGATCAGTTCCCTTCTTTCTGGGCATTGGCAATCACGAGGTGATTTCACCGAAGACGCGTGGTGAATTCGTAGCGCAATTTGCCGATTGGCTCAACGCTCCGGTGGTGCAACAGCAGCGACTGAAGGATGATCCGGCGGATCACCGGGTCAAGACCTACTATCACTGGGTGCGCGATGGAGTTGATTTCATCAATCTCGACAACGCCTCTCACGATCAGTTTGACGATGACCAGATGAAGTGGTTCGAGGCCGTGGCTTCGCGTGACCGGGCGGACAGTTCGATCCGAACGATTGTGGTGGGTATGCACGCTGCCTTACCGGAGAGCATTTCATACGGGCACAGCATGAACGAGTGGGCGCAAGGGGTGGAGAGCGGCCGCACAGTGTATCAGGAACTGCTTAAGCTTAAGAACGACGCCCACAAGAATGTCTACGTGCTGGCCAGCCACTCGCACTTTTTCATGGACGGCACCTTCAACACCGAATACTGGCGCAGCCACGGCGGCGTATTGCCGGGATGGATCGTCGGGACTGCGGGGGCGACGCGCGTGCCGCTGCCGCCCAACACCGGTGATGCCAAAGCCGTTGCCCAGTACGTGTACGGATATTTGTTGGCCACCGTCAGTTCCGATGGCACCATCGGGTTTGAGTTCCGGCAACTTCACGAGGACGCGGTTCCTCAGGATGTGGTGCAGCGATATTCTTCAGCGTTTGTGCACGACTGTTTTGAGGGTAACCGGCGATAACCAGAACCAAGACTTTAACCACAGAGGGCGCAGGGGACACAGAGGAACATTTGATCGCGGCGCACCTCCTCTATAATTTCTTCAGCCTGTCCATCATGCGCATACTCTTGCCCCTGGTTCTGCTGCTTTCCGCAATGGCCTCTGCCCAAATGGCGGGGCGCACGGTAACGCCACCTCCGAGGAAAGCCGTGGCCAAGGCTCCGCCTGCAATGCCTCACCCCGCCGCCACTCCACTGCCCCATTTCGAAGATGTGGCCAAACAGGCGGGCCTGACCGTCTCGCACATTTCCACTCCAGACAAGAAATACATTGTGGAGTCGATGAGCGGCGGCGCGGGTTTGATCGATTGCGACAACGATGGCAAGCTCGACATCATCACGGTGAACGGGTCAACCATCGAGCGCTACCGTCAGGGCGGCGATCGCCTGATTACGCTCTACCACCAGGATGCTGACCTGAAATTCACCGACATCACCGCATCGGCCGGATTGGCTCGCAAGGGTTGGGGCATGGGCGTTGCAGTCGCCGACTACGACAACGATGGTCTGCCCGATATTTACGTGACTGGATACGGCGGCAACGCGCTGTATCACAACCTAGGCAACTGCAAGTTTGAGGACGTCACCGACAAGGCTGGGGTGGCCGTGGGTGGATTCAGCACTGGCGCGGCTTGGGCCGACTATGACCGCGACGGCCGTGTCGATCTGTTCGTCTCACGCTACGTGCATTTCGACATGAACAAGTTGCCGGATTTTGGCAGCGATGAGAAGAACTGCCGCTTCAAGGGAATCCTGGTGCAATGCGGGCCGTGGGGCATGCTGGGAGAATCGGACGTGCTCTTCCATAACCGCGGTGACGGCACCTTTGAAGAAGTCTCGAAGAAAGCCGGGGTTGACGACCCGGCCGGTTATTACGGCTTGGGCGCCATCTGGGGCGATTACGACAACGACGGCTGGCCGGACTTGTACGTGGCCAACGACGCCGGGCCCAACTACCTCTACCACAACTTGCGCAATGGGACGTTTGAAGAACTCGGCATGCTCTCGGGCATTGCAGTAAGCGCCGATGGCCTGGAGCAGGGATCGATGGGCGTGGACTGGGGCGATTACCTGAACCAGGGCCGCATGGCGATGTTCGTTACCAACTTTACCGAGCAGCCCGATACCTTGTATCGCAACCTGGGGCAGGAGGGATTTTCCGACGTCAGCTGGCCCAGCCAACTGGCCAAGCCGACCTATCCGTACGTGGGATGGGGCACCGCGTTTTTCGACATGGACAACGATGGCTGGCTCGACCTGTTCGTGGCCAACGGGCACGTGTATCCGCAGGTGGACTCAATTCCGGGCGGCGCACATTATCGCGAGCCGATACAACTGTTCCGCAATAAACGCGACGGCACGTTTGAAGACGTGTCCAGCGGGCTGGCTGGGCTTCAGGAGGAATCGCGCCGGGGGGCGGCGTTCGGCGATATCAACAACGACGGCAATATGGACGTCGTGCTGGTGAACGTTGGCCAGCCTCCAACTCTGCTGATCAACCGGGGCGGGAACAGCAATCACCGGGTAGTCTTCAAACTGATCGGTAGCAAGAGCAATCGCATGGCAATTGGAGCGCGGGTCACGGTGAAAACGGAAGGCCTGACTCAGATCCGCGAAGTACGTGCCGGGGGCAGCTACATCTCGCAAAACGATCCGCGACTGCATTTCGGTCTCGGAAAAGAAAGCAGGATGGAGCGGGTAGAAATCCGCTGGCCGAGCGGCAACATCGAAGTGCTGAAAGACGTGGTGGCGGACCTCATTTACACTCTGATCGAAGGGCAAGGTATCCAGCAGAAAGCCGCGTTGCCCGCGCTCCTTGTAAACACTAAGTGATTTGCAGACCTCCTCAGAGCGTCAGTGACTGAACCACAGGGCAGTTGTCCGTTCCCAGTTCCTCGAATTTCTGTCATCACAGCTCCTGACATGACGCTGTTGTACCGTGCAGTGTCAACCGAGGACGCGCACTCGATTGCACTCCAAAGATATTTTTGCGCTTGCGCTTGCATCGGGGTAAACGCGGTCTAAAATGTGCGCAACGCCCGGCAGCTGGTTCCTGTATTCCTGCCTGCTCCGGCATAGCACGGTCCACGCCAAGAAGTCTTGCACGCTGTACACCGGTCCGGACCAGAAGGACTATTTATGGGGTCCCGTTTGAGCGGTCAAGGTCTTATCCGACTCGTTCTTGTCTTGTTGATTGGGGCAACCTGCACTGCGGCGCAGCTCGCCGATGTGGCGGCATTCGAAGAGCACAAAGACAGCCCGGACATCGAATCGTCCGGGATCACCATCACCAAGCGGGTGGACGAAGTGAACCTGATCTTCACCGTGACCGATTCCAAGGGACACTTTGTCAGCGCGCTTCCGTCCAGTGCGTTTCAGTTCCTCGACAATCACCAACCGCCGCGGGCCATGGGATATTTCCACCCGCAAACCGACCTGCCGCTGCGAGTGGGGCTGCTCATCGACGAAAGTGACTCCATCCGCGGGCGCTTCAAGTTCGAGCAGAAAGCCGCCAGCACCTTCCTCAAGAAAATTCTACGGCCGGATGTGGACCGGGCTTTCGTGGTGGGATTTGATGGCACCGTCAATCTGGCACAGGACATGACGGGCAACGTCGACCAACTGGGCAAGGCCATCCACTCTTTGAAATCGGAAGGAGAAACGTCGTTGTATGACGCCGTGATCTTTGCCTGTGACAAGCTACAGCAGAACCGGGAGTCGCAAGTCACGCGGCGGGCGATCATCCTGATCAGCGATGGAATGGACACCAAGAGCCGGGCCATCCTGACGGATGCCGAAGAAGCGGCCGCCCGTGCTGATGTCGTGATCTACGCGCTTAGCACCAACAACCTGGAGGACAACAAGCATCCCAAGGGCGACGCCGTCATGACGCTGCTGACCGAGCCGACCGGAGGACATATTCTGCCGGCGCGGGAGGAGGGCGACTTGAAGCAGGCTTTCACCCAGGTCGAGAAAGCCCTGCGCAGCCAATACGCCGTCGGCTATCACCCCGCCGACTTCAAACCGGACGGTTCGTTCCGTTCAATCGAAATCACGGCGCGCAAGAAGGGCCTCAAGGTGCAACACCGAAAGGGCTACTTTGCTCCCGTGGAGTCGGCAGGCCCTTAAGCCGGAGGTCAGCGGTCAGACCTCGGGCTTCAAACCTCAGACCAATTTGTAGCGGCGAGTTGCGACCAGGTCTGCACCCCTCTGCGTGCCCGCCGAGGAACACTCCCAGTTCTGAGGTCTGAGGTCATCCGCCCGCATTTTCGGTAGACTTGTACGGGCGTCAGTCCGTGGAAACCCTTGCTTCAAGATCGACTGCGGCGGCCATATTGCGCCAACGGTGTCCGCGATGCCGGACGGGCCACATTTTTCGCTCCTCGATTTTCACCGGCTTTCCCAAGATGCACGAATGCTGTCCAAGTTGTGGTTTGAAGTTCGAACGGGAACAAGGTTATTTTCTGGGGGCGATGTACATCAGTTATGCGCTGGCATTGATGGTCATCATCCTGCTCGCCGCGGCGCTGTGGTTCACGCTTCGATGGCCGCTGCAGAAGACCGTGACCTGGGCAGTGGTGCTGTTCCTGCCGCTGGCGCCATCCCTGACTTTGTTGGCGCGCGTGCTCTGGATCTACCTCGACCGGGCGGTTGACCCGGAATCACCGCCTTCGATGTAGCCTCGTGAACTGGGAACTAAGACTTGGCTTTGGTCCCCGTGCCCCAGCCATCGCCGATCGACAGCGCGCATCGCCAGAGCAAACGCACCAGCCACACCGAAAAAATTACGAATACGATGAAACCGAGAGCCGGAGACCAGAGGCTCAACAACCTGGCCAGCGCGAAGGCGAGCGCTTCCCCGAGGGCAAGCGTCACAAGGAGTGGCGCAGCAAAGGCCGAGAAGGCCAACAGCAGGGGGAGGATGGCCCGCATCTTTACCTTTTCTTCCGTTCGTAAGGTTTGTTGCTGGGGCCCAGTGAGTGCAGACGAAGTCTACATGCGCCCGGAACCGGCTTCAATAGCCAAGTAGCCACATTTTTCCACAATTGATTTGAAAATCACACCGGACGAGAGTGAGGACTGGAGACTTTCATACCAGCCGGAAAAACTTTCGACTCCATTGCGATGTCGGGCTGGCGTACTTGGCAACAGGAGAAAATGGTTTCGTACAACCTATTCGGTTATTGTCGCGAGGGCAGCTATGTACTCCACGGCCTACGGGTCGTACACCGCGCTGCCGAAGCCCGCTTTGCGTGCTGACTCCTGCATCTCCTCAAGTTTTTTCTTTTCCCCGTCCAACTGCTTCTGAAGCCGCTCGACTTCCTGCTGCTTCCTCAACTGGTCCTGGTTGTACTCGACACCGTTGTAGTAGCGGTTGGCTTCCACGAAATGGATGGAGTCGCGGAGCTTCTCGATCTCGCCTTGCATAGAAGCGACGGCGTTCTTCTGTGCCTGAATCGTGGCCTTCCACTGTTCCGCAGCGCCTGGATCGCTGGGTGAACCCGGGGCAGGCGGATTGGCATGTTTTTCACCCCTGCCGATGGAAGCGTCCGCGCGCTTTTCGTCCTGGAGGCTGGCCGCGCTCGGCTCGGATTCGGGATGTGCGGGAAGGTCCTCGTTGGTGATGATTTTGTGAGCGGGATGGGCGTCCTTGGCCTGCTGCTTCTGGCGCTGCTGGCGGGCCACTTCACCGAGTGACTGGCCGAAACCGGGCAAGACAATTAAGCCGATCGTGATGGCGAGAAGAATCGCCGTTTTCTGTGCACGCATGTGAGGCCTCCCTGATCGCGGGGGCAAACCGGCTTATTCGCACATGCTATCGCGGGAGGCTTTCGGCGCGAAGTTACTATCGTGCAGGTGGATGCGACGGCCGCAAGGGACGGAGAAACCAAGGCGCCGCAGGAATGTTCAGTGGCTGGCGCCACCCTCGGCGACCTGCAAGTCCAGACTGACGCGCTCTCCATTGATGAGAACGGTGCCGCCATCAATCAGTTGCTGACCAGTGCAGTCGTATTTCTCGTAGCAGTGCAGAGCGGCCAGGGGAAAGTAAAACTCGACAGCCTGCGAGGTGCTCGACGCGGCGGACTTCCCTGCCAGGTGCACGGTGGTGCTGAAGCCGATACCGTCGAAATTCTGCTCGTCCTTGAAGTGGGCCATGATTGGGCGAATCAGGTGGGCCACATGATCGTCAAACGCCATCGCCGCGATTCTGTAGCGCGATCCGCCGGCTGACTCGGGCAGATTGGTGTTCATCGAAAACTCGAGGTAGATTCCCTGGCGAAACGCCACGAAATTCGGGGGCGCGTAGCCTACGAAGTGCGCCTGGGAATCGAGTTCTTTCACCATGTCGCCGATCAGCGCCTGGTTGGCATCGTGCAGTGACGCCAGGTTCTGCGGCGAAGTGTCTCGCACCGGAGCCGGTGGCGGCTCCTTGGGCTTCGGGAAGGCCATCGGCGCGGATGGGGAACTCCCATCGCTGCTGTGGACGACTTCCACACCGGCTTGAGAACCGGGCTTGTCGTCGTTTGCCGTGTCGCCGGGCGTGGCACCGGCGGCGAGTTGCGGCCCCTCACCATTCAACCAGATGGTGATGGGCTGGGCGTTTAGAAAAATCTGGCCCTGCAGCAGCGCGGCCTGTCGCGTGGAATCGTCCTTGGCGGCCAGCAGCTTGATGGCTCCGCTTTGTGGCAGGTACACCATCAGGTTTTCCGGCCGTTCCATGGAGACGCCCATCACTTTGCCCAGGATGTGGTGGGAAATTTCAATGGCATAGCCTTGGACTTTTTTGTTGCCCTGGAACCGCGGCACGCTGGCTTGCAGAATCGGCATCACCACGTTGAGAAAAGTACTGCGAGCGCGCTGGTCGCTATTGACCTTGTCCGCGGAATAGGCGGCGTAATAGTTACCCGTGACCGCGACCACCGTCCCACCATTGAAGCGATCGAAACGGATGGACCGCTGGTCAGCCTTCTGTTGCAGTGCCTGGTCGAGATCGAGCTTGCGGCTCAGGTAAAACGGATATTCGAACTTGTTGGCCAGAATGTCATGGCCAACACTTGTCAGTTCGTCCATGTATTGAGTTTGCAGCGAACGCAGCTCGGGATCTTTGATTTCGGCAGAAGAAACCACCTGGGCGAACGAAGCCGCAGCGGCCATGAACAGCACACAGCCCAGCCAGCACGATCTATTTTTGTGCATACACCATTCCGGAAGCGCGATAAGGAGGATCGGATGCCAGGCGGATATAAGCGATCAGCGCCTGGATCTCTGTCTTGCTGAGAGTATAGCCGTAGGGCGGCATTAACGCGGACTTGTTTAGCGCGGGGCCGCCGTGGCTGATGATAGCCACCAGGTCGGCGTCGCTCATCTTGTTCAGGGTGTCACCTTCGGTGAAGGGATGCGGCTTGATTTCGAGATTGTCGTAATTGGAAACCCGTTCCGGAGTGGACTCAGGGTCGTGACAGCGGGAGCAGTACTTGTCGTTGAGCTCGGCACCCACCAGCTGCTGGTACCCCAGCGCGATTTCTTCCAGCTTGAGGTCAACGCGTTTCTGCGCTTTGCTGACGGTGGTGGCGGTGACCTGGTACCGCCCGGCCATGCCACCCAGCGAGACATTGGTGCTGAGCTGGCCGCTGGAGTCGGTCAGCCCGCTGGCGGGATCGAAGCTGACGCCCGCCGGTCCGCTGAACTCTACCAGCGCGCCGGTGACAGCGTTGCCTTGATCGTCGTTCACCTGCACTACCACGGGCTGGCCCAGGGTTGTGCCTACGGCGCCGGTCTGCTTACCGCCGCTGGACTCAACCAGCGCGCTCCCAAAACCAGTTGGAGTGGGAACCGGGGACGGAACAGCTTTGCGCGCGCAGCCGCTGAGAACCATCGCGCATGCAATCACGGTGAAAATGAGGATGCGCTGCTTCATTGCTTCGCCTCCCGCTTGCCGGAACCTTTGAGCGAGGCAAGATACGCGGTCAGGGCTCGGGCGTCGTCATCGCTCATGTTGCGGTTGGGCTCGATCGTGCCCGGCCGCAGCGCTTGCGGATTCTTCATCCACTGATACATCCAGGCAGCGGTCAGGCGCGAGCCGACTTGAGTGAGGGTAGGTCCGATGTAACCCTTGTCCATCTTGGTATCCACGATGTGGCAGGACTGGCAAGCGTACTTGGAGTAGAAAAGCTGTTTGCCCTGCTCCACCTGCGCCGGCGGATAGCCGCCGCTGGGCATGGAATCGCGATCGAAGGCCGGCGTCTGGTAAACGGTCATGATGTAGTCGGTGAACACGTTGATATCGGCATCCGAGAGATTGAACTTGGGCATGCGGCGGATCAGCGCCGGCCGCAGCGTGTTGGGATTCTTCAAGAATTCGAACAGCCATTGCCGTTGCACCGAACTTCCCTCCCAGGTGAGATCCGGAGCCATGTCGCCGCCACGGCCGTTGATGCGATGGCAGCTGAAGCAGGCCAGGTCAGTGATGAGTTGTCCGGCTTTGCCGGCGGGCTGGTAATCGGACGCCGGTACGGACGGGACAGTCAGCGCCGCCGGCAGATTCTGGGTGCGGTCGGTGAGCGAGAGCAGGGCCGTGGCCAGGGCATCGATCTGGGCCGTGGTGAAGGTGTACTGCGGCATCTTTAGCGCCGAGCCGAACGACCGCGGCTGGCGAATCTTGGCCGCGATGTAGTCCGGCAGATTGTGGGCCATGCCGGGCAGGAAGACCAACTGCGTCACCGGCTTGCTGCCGATGCGGGTCAACTCTGGGGCGAAGTTCTCCGGCTTCTTGATGCCCACAATCTGGTGGCATGACGCGCATCCGTACTCCGTGACCAGGGTCTTGCCGTGCGCGATCTGCTCCGGTGTAGCGGGATCCAGATGGACGTTGGCCAGCAAGTCCGCATCCGTTTTGTTCAGAAGGAAACCGGTGAGCACCGCGATTTGCTGGTCGCTGAAGCGGTAATGCGGCATCTCGGTGGGTGGGTCGTAAGCCCTGGGATTGCGCACCCAGGCCTGCAGCCACTCCGGCTTTACTTTGGTACCGATCCGCGTCAACTCGGGGCCCAGGTTGCCACCGACAACGTTGCCGGCGGCGTTCTGCACGGCGTGGCAGGAAGCGCAGAAAGACTCGCCGTACAAGCTCGCTCCGGCAGTGGGATCGGGCGCTTTCTGGCCAGCGGCAACGGGCGAAGCGTCGCCGGGCAAAGGCGAGCTATTTGCAATAAGGAAAGCGGAGATGTCGCGCGCGTCGGCATCGCGGAGCTTGAAATTCGGCATCTTGGCCGTGACCGCGTAGGCTTGCGGATCCTTCAACCAGGCGTAGATCCAATCCCGGGTTGTCTTGTCGGCAATGTGCAAGAGCGAGGGCGGGTCGTCAGTTCCCTTCATGGCGCTGCCATCGGGCAGCTTAATAGTGTGGCAGTGTACACAGCCAGACTGGGCCAAGAGATTGCGCCCAGAGTTCAGTTGCGGCGTACCCTCGAGCGGCGCACGATGGCATTGCCCGCAGGAAGACTCAATGTAGCGCGCGGGCAGAATTGGCTGCTCCCACGCCAGCGTGCTGCTGTGGGCTTCTTCGACCGTGGTGGCGGCGCCTTGTCCACGGTGGCACATCACGCAGCCGAACTGCTCGGCGGTGTGGGGAATCGCTGGATGGCGCCGAAATGGCTGCGTGCTGACATCCACCAGGCTGGCTTCTTTCAATCCGACATGGCAGGTGGTGCAGCGGTCGACCGCGCCGATTTCCGGAAGCCAGATCTGTTGAATGCCACCCTGGAAGTGACGCCGTAAGGTGACTGCGTCACCGCGGCCGCGGATGAGCGTGAGGTACTGGTTCTGATAGTGGCGCCACTCGCTGAAGTGATTCTTGGCCGGGGCAATGGCCAGCGAAAGCAGCAGCAGCAGGCTGACCACCCCAAAGGCGCGAATCGGATCGCCGAACAACGTTTGCCAGAGCGCCGACAATTTGTTGCGGGATGATTGCACTTAGTTAGCTCCTCCAGGGCAACACCCAGGACCAGCCCGGGCCGCGGAAGAAGGTGCCAATGGCCGTAAGCACCACGAGTTCAAACAAGAACCAGGTCATGATCCAGTAGGAAAGCGGCTTGGAGGCCAGGTAACTCCGGAACGCCGAAGAAGAACCCGGAGAACTCTGCGCGGCCAGCAACATGAACCCGGCCACGATCAGGGTCGGTACCAGCGCGACGTAAACGTCAAAGTAGAGCAGGAACAGGCAGAACAGTCCCACTACTACGTAGAAGACTCGCAACCGTCGTTTGCGATCTTTGAGGAACAGGCCCTCGGCCTCAATGTTGATGTTGAAATACGGAATCACCACCAGCGCGATCACCACCAGGGTTGGGACCAGCACACCGGCAACCACCGGGGGAAAGTAGTGCAGCATTTCCTGCAAGCCGAGGAAATACCACGGCGCTTTGGCCGGATTGGGCGTGTGCGACGGGTCCGCCAAGCCTTCCAGCGGCGCGTTGAAGGCCAGCGAGATAAGCACCAGGCCAATCGTCAGAAGTTCAATTGCAACCAGGGCGCGGAAAAGCACTTCGGGAAAAGTCTGTACCTGGTCTTCGTCCGTCACCTTTACTTGCGCGGAGGTGCGGCGGGTGACGAATGCTACCCGCACCGGGTTCTTGCGGAAGTCCGAGCCCATACCGGCTACGAAATCTTTGGGATCGCTCATTGCGCCCCCTTGGCCACCGCTCCCGCCGGCGCGGGAACGGCCTTGGCCGCTAGCGTTTTCGGTTCGCTCTGGTGGGAATACAGGCCGCCATCCTTGCGGATGCGCCAGAAGTGGATGGCGATAAACACAATTGCCGTAAGCGGCAGGATCATGCAGTGCAGCACATAGAACCGCAGCAGCGCATTGGCATTCACCAGGTTGCCACCCAGCATCAGGAAGTGGACGTTGTTGCCGAGTACTGGCACGGCCTTTGCGATGTTGGAGCCGACCGTGATCGCCCAGTATGCCAACTGGTCCCAGGGAAGGAGGTAGCCGGTGTAGCTGAGCAGCAGGGTAATCAGCAGCAGGATGACGCCGATCACCCAGTTGAATTCCCGCGGCGGACGGTACGCACCGCGATAGAACACCTTGAACATGTGCGCGAACACCAGGAACACCATGGCGTGCGCCGACCAGCGGTGCAGGTTGCGCAGGAAGAGGCCGGAAGAAACCACGAACTGCAGGTCCTTGGTATCGGCGTAGGCCTGCGGCACCGAGGGATGGTAGTAGAGCATCAGGAAAATGCCGGTGCTCACCAGGATCAGGAATGTTCCCAGGGTCAGCGTGCCCAAGTACCAGGTGGCGCTGAAGCTGAGCATGCGGCGCCGTACCTTGGTGGAGAACAGATGCAGGAACACGTTTTGCTGGATGGCGAGGGAGCGGCGCAGGGTGCTGGACCCGGTGCCGCCACGAAAGACCGAGCGCCATACCCGGGTGCCGCGCATCTGGTCGAAATAGTTTTCGATTGTCTTGGCCATTAAACCCTCACATACTCCATGGGCCGGATGCTGGTGTCACGGTCCACCATCAAGTCACCCTCGTCGCTCACCCAGGTGCGGAGCCAGGGCAGCGGCTTGGGCGCCGGGCCTTCCTGCTTGACGCCTTCGCGGCTGAACTTGCTGCCGTGACATGGGCAGGCGATGATGCCCAACTCGGGCTTCCACGCCGTCAGGCAACCGAGGTGGGTGCAAACCGCGCTCAGCGCGAAGAATCCCTCTTTGGCATGGATCAGATAAATGCCGGAGTTCACGTCGAGCGTCACCGAGTCCACCGGATAGCTTTCCGGCTTGCCGGCATTGACGATGGGAGACGGCTCGAACAGCACATTGGGCGACAGGAACTGGTAGGCGAAGACGGTGGTGCCGGCGGCCGCAATGCTGAGCGATCCCAGCCCCAGCTTCACAAAAAATTCTCGCCGACTCACATCGTCGACTGGTCCGGCGGTTACGGTTTTTTTCTCGTCAGCCATAGCCATGACTTACCTCGGAGCGCCCGCGGGCGCTTTGGGTCGGAACGGCGAATCCAGCGATTCCACTGAAATCAGCCCGGTCGGCTCTGCGGGAAGCAAGTTGTAGGACTCCATGGTGATGGTGCCCACCGGACAGCGGGCGGCGCAGAGCCCGCAGCGAATGCAGCGGGTCTCGTCTTTCAGCATGGCCGAACCGGTCACCACGCCCAGTTCGTCGGCCGCGACTTCATCGAGTTCTACACCGAACAGTTCCTGCTCTTCCCTGATCTGCTGCACAGCCTGAGGATCGAACTGAATGCGATCGAGCGAAACCAGCTGCAGGCAATTCTCCGGGCAAACGTCCACGCATCCGCCACACAGGATGCACATGCTGCCGTCTTCTGGACTGCCTTCGAAGATCGTGTTCACCCAGCAGTGCAGGCAGCGCTGCGCTTCCTCCATGGCACTGGCGGCGTCGTATCCGATCTCCACCTCGGTCACTCCGGTGCGACGCTCCAGCGGCAGCATGGGGACCGGCTGCCGGGTCAGATCCAGCAGCTCGATGGGCATGCTGTGACGCTTGAAGATTTCCACTTCCACGATCGGGTCGGGATGCTTCTCGCCGCGCAGGAACTCATCGATGCCCACCGCCGCGCGCTTGCCGTCGGCCACGCTGTCAATGATCAGGCGCGGGCCAAATACGCAGTCACCGCCGGCGAAAATGCCCGGTGTTGAGGTCATCAGAGTCTGAGGATTGACTGCAATCAGGCCGCGGGGAGAGAGTTCTACGCCGTCTTCCGGCTTGAGGAAATCCAGCCGCGGCGCCTGGCCGATGGCCATAATAATGGTGTCGCATTCCAGCTGGCTTTCGCTGCCCTCATAGAACGCCGGATTGAAGCGCTTGTTCTCGTCGAAGACCCACTTGGTGTTCAGCGTCTCCAGCGCCACGACCCGGCCGTCTTTCCCGATCATCCGCTTGGGCCCCAACCCGGGATGCATGAGAATTCCCTCTTCTTCGGCTTCTTCGATCTCCTCCAGGGCGGCGGGCATCTCTTCGCGTTTTTCCAGGCAGACAAGGTGCACTTCCTGCGCGCCCAGGCGCAGGGCGGAGAGCGAGATGTCGACCATTTCCTTGGTGGCGACTGCGCTCACATTCTCATCCGAGGGCTCCAGGTCCTGCACTCCGGCCACATGCTGGCGGACGACTTCGCGCGCGGCGGAACGGGCCACGTCCATGGCCACGTTGCCTCCGCCAATCACGATGACCTTCTTGCCGATGGTGAACTTGTAGCCCAGGTTCACGTTCAGTAGAAAGTCGATCCCCTTGTAGACGCCGTCGAGGTCCACGCCGGGAATGGTCAGATCGCGGCTGCGGTGTGCGCCCACGGCAATCAGAACGGCGTCAAAGCCCTGGCGGCGGAGATCGGAAATCAGGAAGTCGCGCCCCGCGGAGGTGTTGAGCTTCAGCGTGATGTCGCCGGTTTCGAGGATCTCTCTCACCTGGGCTTCGACGACGTCGCGCGGCAGGCGGTACTCGGGAATCCCCAGATAAAGCATTCCACCCGCGACCGGGGCGGCTTCAAAAATGGTGACCGAATAGCCCATCAAGGCCAGGTCGTGGGCAGCGGAGAGTCCCACCGGGCCGCCGCCGACCACCGCCACTTTGTAAGGCAGTTGTTGCTGGCCGCGTCCGGCGTTGATGTCAACGGGATGCTTGGACTCGGGCCCGTGCCGCTCGGTCAAGAATCGCTTCAGGGCTCGGATCGAGATGGGGCGGTCAATTTCCCCGCGACGGCAGGCGGTCTCGCAAGGGTGAGCGCACACGCGGCCGCAGATGCTGGCCAGGGGATTGGGATCGCGCGCCAGCTTGTAGGCTTCTTCAAACCGTCCTTCGGCGATCAGCCCGACGTAGCGCCCGGCGTTGGTGTGGGCCGGACATGCCATCATGCAAGGAAAGTTGGTATTCAGCCAATCCCTGTCCACCTTCTTATCTTTGTAGCGCTTCAGCATGGTGGTCGATCTGGTCCTTTATGGTGACGCGGTTAGAGAAATTGGTAACGGATCGAGAAGAAAGTTGAGGGGCGGAGGAGGTGGCCGCCCCTCAACGCCCTACTTGCTCAGGGTGAAGTCAGCTTTGGTGTCACCTGACACCGTGACCGGCTTGGATTGGTTCTTGGCGCCTTCGTGCCAGGCGGTTACGGTGTAGCTGCCGTCGGGAACGTTCTCGATTTTGTACTCGCCCGACTTGTCGGTCGTGGCAAAGTACGGGGTCGGCGCCACCACCACGTAGCCGGACATTTCCGGATGCACGTTGCAAAACAGCGGGGCTGCTCCCGGATTGTCGAACTTGAACGAGCGCTTCTCGCCCTTGGGCCATGTCCCCAGGTTGTGTGTCAGCTTCTTGTTGCCGCCTACCGAGGGCCAGAACACGTTGTGGGCAACGGTGTCGCTGTTCAGGAAATCGACGGTCGTGCCCGCCAGCACCACGGTGATGTGGGGCTGAAAGAGCAGACCCTTCTGATCAATCAAGGGATGCGTCGCCGGCGGAGGGAAAGTCTTCCCGGCGATGGTGTCGACATAGACTACGGATTCTCCAGTCACGCCAGAGACCTTGCCACTGATCGTGCCGGCACTGGCGATCAGGCTGAGTGCTGCCACGGCTACGATCGCTATCAGAACATTGCGCTTCATGATTTCTCCTGTTCTCAAGAAAGGGGAGGGGGCGCCTCCCCGTATTTAGATTTAGTAGACAAACTCCAGCCCCGCTACCGCTGTGTTGGTGCGGAACGGTTTGGTGAGTGCGTTTCCAGTAACCGGGTCGTAAACCACCTGTTGCGGCCGGATCTGGTACTCGAATGACGTTTTTATGTTGGCGTGAACAAGGAATTGTACGCCCGGTGTAAAGCGATTTCGAGTGGAGTGGAAGGGAGAAACGAACGACCCGATCGAATCATCCGGCGTGGACCCGATACCGTTGATCCGGTCGGCCCGGGAGTTTACTCCATCCCAGCGCATGATGGTCATAAGCCACGGCAGCGCCAGGTAGTCGGCTTCGACAAAGCCGCCGTCGAAGGTGGCCGGGGTTCCCTTCACAAAGGTGTTGGGAACCTGCAGCAGGTCGTGGTCGTGCCCGTAAATGTATTGTCCAAAGAGGTTGAAGGTTCGGTAGTTGAGGCTGAAATCGGCGCCCACGCGATAGAAGGGCTCGCGCGCCGTCAAGACGTTGCCCGAGGCTTCGTCCGAGAAGCGTTGCACCGACCGCCCATAGAAATACAACCCTCCTATGTTGAGGTAGGTGTGATCGCGAGGCCCGGTGGCTCCTGCCGCCTGGATTTCGTTGCGGCTGGCCGGGTCGCGCTCCAGGTTAAAGCGGTAGGAGAAGCGGGCGTAGATATCTTTGAAGTTGGAGTCGGAGGTGTAACCCACCACCGGCGGGACGTTGTTGCCGGCGCTCACATTTCCACTCGTATTTTGGTTCACGAAGGCCACTGAGTAGTGGTAGCCGCGGTAGGTGTGGCCGCCGCTGAACTCCACGCCTTGCGCGGCATTGGAGAGCGCGAATGGATTATTAACATTCTGCTGCTTAAACGCGGGGTTCATCACTCCGACGTTCGCCTGGTCATAGATGTCCCAACCGCTCAGGTTCCAGCTGCGCGCCGGGCTGAACGGCAGGTCGAGTTCGAACTGACCTACTCGCAAGCTGAGAGCGTCGGTGGGCAGCTTGAGGAAGCGGCCGATATTGACGAACTTCAAATAGCCGTCACCCAGACCACCGTCGGGGCCGCCACCCACACTGATGTCGTCATCGACCCAGAAGGCGATGTCGCTGCCGAAGTTCCCGGCCATGAAGATGCTGAACAGGCCAGACTGGAAATCCGTGCGCGGGATAAACGGCGCCGTCGGGTCTCCCGGCAACTGGGCGTTGAAGTTGTTCCGGCTGTTGCCGGCCACCTGGAAGAAGGTGTTGTAGCGCAGCCCGATCGGGGGTAGCCCGGGGATGGTGCCGGGGAAGATGGTGTGCGGCCACAAGTCCTTCTGGGCCGGGGCCCCCAGCATGACCGGGGGTACCTTGATGAAGGTTTCGTCGTCTTTGGGAAATTTGAACCCGGCATCTTTGAAAGCCTTGCCGAAGTCGTTGAGCTTGGGGAAATCGACATGGCAAGTGCTGCACGAGGTGCCATATTGGCGTGAAAAGGCGGGGATAGCGTAACTGCTAACGCTGAGCAGCGTCACCATCAGGACCAGAACAAGGGGTAGGGCTATGCGATGGCGCGTAGGCATCTCATCGCCTCCTTCGCTATGAATTTGTTGGTTTTACCTCGCATCCCACTGCTTGCGAGTGGAGCGATTGTCGGGCAAGCATGTACCTTGGCGCTGTGGCGGGAGTCACGGGCGAATGTGATGTAGATCACAACGGGTTGGCAGGCCGCGCCAGACGTGGTTTTGCCGGTCGGGCTCTGCCGAAAAAATGTGTGGATCTGCCTCCCCGGCACCCCGGGAACCGGCTGCGGTATGCTGTCAGGCATGGCTTGCCGAGCCGTTCCCGCCGGGGACCGTGCCCTGGTCCAAATCGTGGATGCTGCCCTGGCGGACGTCACGCGGCGAAGCGGGGTATGGCTGGTTTGCCGCCCGGGTTGTACTTCGTGCTGCATCGGTCCCTTCGCCATAAATCAGCTGGATGCCGCCCGCCTGCAGCAAGGCCTGGCTGATCTGGAACGGCGCGAACCCGAGCGTGCTGGGCGGCTGCGACAAAGGGCGCGCGACTCGGTTTCAAGGCTATTAAAGGATTTTCCCGGCGATCCGGTAAGCGGCCTTTTGCACGAAGGCCATGAAGCCGAGCGCCGCTTCGCCGGCTTTGCCAATGACGAGCCCTGCCCGGTGCTGGACCCGGAAACGGGGACTTGTGAACTCTATGAGTCGCGGCCTATGACTTGCCGTATGTTTGGTCCGCCGCTGCGCTCGGAAGGCGGCTTGGGCGTGTGTGAACTGTGCTTTCACGGGGCCACGCCGGAAGAGATTGCGGCTTGCGAAATGAAGCCGGACTGCGACGACCTGGAACTTACACTGGTGGAAGAAGTCGAGAAAAGTACCGGAGCGCGAGGCGATACCATCGTGGCCTTCTGCCTGGCAAAGTAAGCCTCGTGGGCACGGTCCCTAAAGCACGTCAGCAGGATTTGTCGCGCTCAGCGCTCCGGCTTCTTCCAGATGCCGCGATCGTGCATCAGCCGGATCTGCCGCTGGATGACCTTCTTCCGGTATTCCGCGTGTTTCATCGGTTCGCGCTTAAGGTAAAGATTCTTGGGATAGATGGGCTGTTCGTAGAGTATCTGGTACAGTTCGGTGCGCAAGTCTTTCAACCAGTTGTCCCATTGCGCCCGCGCGCGGTGATCGCGCAGGGCCTCAATGTCGATCACTCCCGCCACGTAGGTTGACCCGCCTCCGTACTCCTGCCGCCCCACGATTTGCCCCTTGTAATTGATGATGAAAGAACGTCCGCCGAAGGTATCGATAGGGGTGGTCTCTTCGGGAAACAGGTAATACGTCCCCAGGTTGGGGGCGACGATGTACATGTTGTTGTCGAGCGCGCGCGCCCGGCTTTGAATTTCGAAAATCTCATTGCCGGTCGCGGGGTGCGGATAAGAGGCGCGATAGACCACCTCGGCGCCATTCAGCGCCAGGGCCCGGGCGTTCTCCGGATATGAGCCTTCATTCGCCATCATGATGCCGAGGCGGCCAATCTCGGTATCCACCACCGGCCAGAAGGCATCCAGGTTGCGCCCGTACTTTTCGATCCACCAATCGTAAATGTCGTGGGGGCAGACGGAGTGCTCCACCGGGAACAGGGGCGAGACCTTGTAGTGCTTGAGGATTACTTTGCCTTTCGGGTTGAGGATGAAACCGACATTGAAGAAACGGTCTTTGACATCAGGGTGGCGCGCTTTTGCCTGGGCGATGATGAAAGCGTTGTACTCGACCGCAATCTTGCCCAGTTCGTCGGTTTCTTCGCCGGGGATGTCGATGGCGCACTCGCGTGCGAACTTGACGTGGTCCAGGTCCAGCACTTCATCGTTGAAGGCCTGCAAAGCTCCTTCGGGAAGGGCGATCAAGCGCACCGGGATGTCGAGTGCCGACAGCCAGCTGGCAGCTTTCACCAGGTGTTTCAAGTGTTCCAGGTTGATCTTAATGTCTTTGCGGCGGCGAATACCGCGTACGGCGGGGATGAGGCCAACGGCGGTATAAGGTTTCACCATGGCGTTCTTCCTTAAGTGAGGGTGTCACGCCGACGAACCGGCCGGCGCCGGAGCCTGGGTGGGCAAAGGGGGCTGTACGCCCCCTTGCCTCTGGTTGCTAGAAGGTGACCCGGAACGAAAGCTGCAGTTGGCGCGCCGGAGATGCGAATTTAGGCGAGCCGAAGGTGGGGTTGCCGGGACTCGAAATATGGTCGCCGAACTGCTTCGGCACGGCCCCGATAAAGTCCGGGGCGCCGTACACGTGGTCCACATCTTCCACATTGGGCCGGTTGAACAGGTTGAAGGCCTCAACGCTGGCCTCTCCCTTGATACGCTCAGTGAAAGGAATATCTCGCTGCAGGCGTACATCCACGTCATAGTACGGATCGCCCTTGTAAATGTTGCGGGAACTGGTACCCACGCGGTCGGGGAATGGGAACAGGTCACCGTTGGTATCAAATCCCGAGTTGATGCTGAAGTAGCGAGCGCTTTGCAGGCTGGTGAGGGTGGAAAACTTGAAGTCACGCAGCAGGCGCGGCCATTCCTTTGGCGATTCCGCCTGGAACGCCAGCGTGAAGCGGTGACGAACGTCGTTGTCGCCAACCGCCCGGTCATATTCCGGATGCAGATAGTTCTCTGGCGTGTTCGGCAGGTTCACGGTGGTGGCGATGTCGATGGACTTGGCGTAGGTGTAGTTCGCCAGTAAGCTGAAATTGTGCGAGAAGGCCTTGCGCACACTCAGCGTGCCCGCATTGTAAATCGAAAAGCCAATCGGCTTGACATATAAGACGAAACCGAAAGGCTCCGGCAAGGGCGCAAAGAACTGTTTGCAACCGCTGGTGACCAGCGGATCGCACCCCGGCTGCGGCGCGCCATTGATGCTCGAATACACCGGCAACCGCGAGGCATGCAACCACTGATATCCCAACGACACAAAGAAGTCTTTGCCGATTTGATGTTCCAGTTCAAGGTTACCTTGCTCCGAAAAAGGCAGGGGAAAGTCCTTCTTTGCGTAACCCAGAGGAACTTGCGCGAGTTGGGTTGGCGGTGGGTACGCGCCGGTGGTGACGAAGTTGATGAAATCCGACCTCAACGAAATTGGAGCATCACCGACAGCGCCGGACGGACCGAACCCGATCAAGTTCTGGCTGGGATTGGAGAACTCAGGCAGAAAGGGTTGGGTAAAGGGAGTGAATTCCGAGGCGCCGACCCAACTGACCAGGATATCGCTGTAGACGAATGGCCCGGTAAACAGGCCAAAACCACCGCGCAGTACACCTCTGCCTCCATTGAAGGCATACGCGAAACCGGCGCGCGGCTGGACATTCCCGTACTGGGTGGGATGGAACCCGCCGATCTGCTTCAGTTCGGATCCCGGGGGCAGCTTGTCTACGTCATAACGAAGACCCAGCGTGAAAGTCAGATTGGGCCGGGCCTTCCACTGGTCCTGCGCATACAGCGACCATAAAGTGTGGCGGTAGTCCACGGTGGTAGCGTCGTTGAAGGTTTGTTCGCTGGGCCCGGCGTACAGGCCAGCCTCGAAGTTGGGGTCGCGGTTGGGAATCTGAGTACCGAATAACGAACGCGGCTCCAGGAACAAGAACGCAACCGGAGTGCCGTCGTTGGGCGGTGGCAAAAAGAAAGTCTGTGGAGCGAAGATCGCGAACCCCGGGCTGAACAGCGGGACCTGCGTAGTAGTCCAGATGGGCTGGACCTCGCCGCCGAACTTCAGCGCGTGGTTGCCGCGCGTGTAGGTAAGATTCTCGCCGAACTGGAAGTGTTGCTCCTGGTAAAACCGGACGCTGCCCACAAAACCACCCGACGACAACAGGTCAGGAATACCCAAGGCCGGCTCGAATCCCAGTCCCTTGGGGTTCAGTTCAAAGCTGCGTCTGCCATACTGCAGCAGGGTTTCGGACGTCAGATCGTGGTTGAACACGTGAATCAGGTTGCTGTACAAGGTCTGGTCGCGCACCGGGTTGTCGCGATAGGAGGAAGGCAGTCCTTCGCCTGGCGCCGCGCCGCGTGCGTTTTTCTTGCGCGAATCGTTGAACAGATAGGTGATGTTGAGAAAAGTCTTGTCAGTCAGGATGTTATTGGTCTTGCCAATGAACTTGTCGTAATCATCAATGGTCAGGATTGAATTCAGACTCTCGGGCTGCAAACCGAGGTCTTGCTTCACTTGGTTAATGCTGGGACTCCCCGGGCCGAAGCAGCCCGGCGTGTCGGTGCAGTGCAGGATGAGGGACGAATAGATAGGCGACTCGGCTCGCCTCTGCCCCTCGTAACCGAGGAAGTAGAAGTTCTTTTCCTTGCGGATAGGACCGCCTACCGTCCCCCCGAATTGGTTGAAACGCAGGGTATTGAAGCCCGGCGCCGAGAGCAGGTTGTTGGCGTCCAGGTTGTTGTTGCGAAAGAATTCGTAGACCGAGCCGTGCACATCATTGGTCCCTGACTTGGTGACCGTGTTTACCACAGACCCTAGGTTGCGCCCCGTGTCTGCCGTATACGCGCTGTCTACCACGCGGAATTCCTGCACCCAGTCTTGTGAGGGGCTGATGCGTTGCACTCCGGAGATGCTGGTGGTGTAGTCGATTCCGTCCAGTGCGAAAAATGAGGTGTGGCTTTCACGGACACCGGCGAAACTGAGCTTGAGGACCGTCTCTGTGAACGGCGATTGTGCTCCGACGGCCGTGCTTCTGCCCACGTTCACCGAGGGCGTGAGTAAGACGAAGTCGATGAAGTCGCGGCCAGAAACCGGCAGGTCGTTGATCTTGGGTGTGTCAATAACCTGGCTGATATCTGATTTTTCGGTGTCGATACCCTGGACGACGTCTTGCACCTGTACTTCCTGGGTAATGGTGACGCCCAAGGTGACCACCACTGAAGCGGTCTGGCCCACCGACAGGGACACCGGGAGCTTGCGGGAGGTGAACCCCTTGGCCTCGACCGTGAGTTCGTAGCCGCCGGCGGGAACGCCGGGAATCACCGACAAACCGTGAGATTCGGAAACGTCGCTGCGCCTGGCGCCAGTCTGGGTGTTTCGCAGGGTAACGGATGCGCCTGGAATCACGGCGCCGGTTTGGTCATTCACCGTCACCTTTAACGTGGCCAGTTCCTGGCCCAGCGCGTTCGACGACCACAACAGAAACAGAACTGCAGCGCCCACTGCCCAAGACGAAGTCCGCTTCATGGGATCCCCTTTTCTGTGAGACCGGCACTTGCCTTCATGGTCCAAATTTCCTGTGTTGAAAAGTTCAACAAACCAACGATTGAACAGAGATCCTTCCCCGTGCGGGAGGACGGTCCTAGCCGAATGCCCCGATCACGGGGAGTCGGCGACGATCAGTTGTGAACTCAGTTTCGTAACGGACGATACCCAAAATCTCGTGGCCCCACATTGGCGACGAGAGATATGCAATAGTGTGGCCAATTCAACAACGAGCCCAAGCGATTGTCAAGGCCCATCTCGCAGAAAGCCGGCTAGAGTTTTTGCGGGATCGTTTGGTGGGCAGAGACACCGGGCAACAACGCAATCCAGACACCTTGAAACTAGTCGCAGCGCGGTCGCCAAAAGCAAGTTGCCGCCGCCCGCCGCCTAGGCTGCAGCACCCGCCAGTTGCTGAATTATCTTGTCGGCTTCGGCGGGATCAAACCACCAGGGAGAATAATCCGGTGGATTGTTGAACCCGTTGCTGATCTTGCTTGCTAACCGCGGAATCTGGCTGGCAGCACCCATCAGTTGCAAAATTTGCGGTTCCGGCGGCACCAGCAGCGAGTTGGTCCACCGGACTACCCACTGCGCATAGTTCCAGAAGATGTCGAAGGTCTGCTGCATCCACTGGGCGTCGAAGGGTTGGTTGCCGCGCTCCAGGATTCGCTTCAAATAGATGCTGGCCGCCTTGCTGGCGGTGTTCGATCCCTGGCCGGTGATGGGGTCGTTGGTGGCCACCACGTCGGCCATCCCTAGGGCGAAACGGCCGCCTGACAATTTGCAGACCGGCTTGCGCACGGTCGGCGCAAACCGCCCTGCCAGGATGCCGTTGTCATCGGTCAGTGCGACATTGCGGCAGCGTTCTCCCTCGAGTGGCATGAACGTATCCAGCACCCACTTACTCTTCTCCAAGTGTTGTTGCGGGGTCTTGACCTCGTTCCAGCAGTCCATGGGGCCGCCCGGAACCCCCTCGAACACCATGATCTCGCATGGCCCGGTGGTAGTGAGTGCGGGGAAAACGAAGTACTCCCCAACTCCCGGGACCAGATTGAAAGAAACTGCGGTGAACGGCTGGCGTGGGGCCATGCCCTTCACATAGGTCAGTGCCAGGGCTCGCATCGGCTTGTCGAAGGGAGACTTTTCCGCGTCCCTCTCGAACATGCGGTTGACCTCGCCCTTGCCTGCGGCCACGATGACCAGGTCATAGTTCTTGCTGTACTCGTCGACGTCTTGCGGCCCGGCGTCTTTGATCACCAGGTTTCCGCCGCGCTTGGCAAACTCTTTGAGCCACCCGGAAAACTTGACCCGCTGGTCTAACGACTGGCCATACTTGTCGAGTCTGGAATCCCAGAACAGGGCCTTGGTCTTGTCGGGTCCGGGAATCGTGAAGGCAATGCCCTCGGTGATGGGACAGTCCTTTTCCCAAAAGTTGATCCCCAGGTCGCGTTCGTTCTGGAGAGAATCATGGAACATAAACTGGCTGGAGGTGACCCGGCCGTTGAAGATCTGCTCCGGCGTGCGGTTACTAACGACCGTGACTTCGTAGTTTTTCTGCAGGAGTCCTAACGCCAGTTGCAAGCCCGACTGCCCGCCACCCACGATGGCAATTTTCCTCATCCGATTTTCTCCAGGTACGCGATGTACTGCATTCAACCTCTGAGTGCCAAACTATAATCGACTGTGTCAAGCTTCGCCAAATGCTGAGGAGAGAATACCTCCAAACAGCACGCCCATCTTGCCCGGCATCCGACCTCGTGATAGGCTTCCCGCTCAAAAGACCAAGAAGTCCGGAGACGAGCATGGAGGGATTGCAGGGCAAAGTCGCCATCGTAACCGGTGGTGCCACCAAGATCGGGGCCGCTGTGGCGCAAGCATTTCAGCGCGCAGGCACCAAGGTGGTGATCGCCGACATCAACGATAAAGATGGGCAAGGGGTGGCCAGCGCTCTCGGCAAAGACGCGCTTTTCGTGCACACCGATCTCGCCGATGACTCCCAAATTGCGAATTGCGTCGAGCGCACGGTGGCTGCCTTCGGCGGAATCGATTTTCTGGTCAACCTGGCCTGCGTCTACATCGATGACGCCCTGAATGCCTCACGCAAAGACTGGCTCGACAGCTACAACGTCAATGTGGTGGGCGGCGTGATGCTGCTCAAGGCCGTGCGTCCCCACATGATGAAGCGGGGCGGCGGCGCGGTGGTAAATTTCGGCAGCATCAGCGCGAAAGTTGCGCAGACCGGGCGCTGGCTGTATCCCGTAACCAAAGCAGCGACCCTGCAACTCACCCGCAACGAAGCCATGGACCTGGCTGGCGACAAGATTCGGGTCAATTCGATTTCCCCGGGCTGGACCTGGTCGCGGGTGATGGACGAACTGACTCACGGCGACAAGGCAAAAACCAACCGTGTGGGCGGCCCGTTTCACCTGCTTGGCCGCGTAGGCGAACCCGAAGAAGTCGCCCAGGGTGTGCTCTTCCTCTGCTCCAGCCATGCCTCCTTCATCACCGGAACTGACCTGGCGGTAGACGGCGGCTATTCTGCCATGGGGCCGGAGATGGCTGCCCCCGCGATTCCAAAGCTGATGGAATAGGTAAAAGGGCCGAACCTCGTGAAACGCATCGCGATTGTCGGAGCCGGTCAGTCGGGCTTACAACTGGCGCATGGACTGCTGGGCGCGGGCTACGAAGTAAGCCTCTTCTCCGACCGTTCCGCCGATGAAATCCTCAAAGGCCACGTCATGTCGAGCCAGTGCATGTTCGACTCGGCCCTCGAGATCGAGCACGACCTCAACCTGGATTATTGGGAAAAGCAGTGTCCCCAAGTTGAGGGAATCTCCTTCGCGGTTCCGGATGGAATCGGAGGCGCGTCGATCGATTGGTCTGCCCGGTTGGACAACTTCGCGCAATCGGTCGATCAGCGGCTGAAGATCCCGCGCTGGCTCGCCCAATTCCAGAGTCGAGGCGGCGAGCTCCACATCAAGGCAGCCAGTCCAGACGACCTCGCGGCCTACGCTCGCACGCATGACTTAGTCATCGTCGCCAGTGGAAAAGGCGCGCTTGGTCAGCTGTTCGAGCGCGATCCCGACCGCTCGCCGTTTTCGCAGGCCCAACGCACGCTTGCCTTGACCTACGTGACCGGGATGCAGCCTCGCGTCCCGTACTCCGCGGTCTGCTTCAACCTGATCCCGAATGTTGGTGAATATTTTGTCTTTCCCGCTCTGACCACCAGCGGCCCGTGCGAGATCATGGTCTTCGAAGGTGTGCGCGGCGGCCCCATGGATTGCTGGAGTGGAGACCTCACGCCCGCTGAGCACCTGGCGCGCAGCCAGGAGCTGCTCGAAACTTTTCTTCCCTGGGAAGCGGCGCGCTGCCGCAACATCGAACTCACCGACGACAATGGCGTTCTATCCGGGTGTGTTGTGCCGACCGTGCGCAAACCTGTAGCCAAGGTCGCGGGGTCTCCGATTCTGGGTATGGCCGATGCTGTGGTTCTCAACGATCCCATAACCGGACAAGGCTCAAACAATGCGGCACGCTGTGCCGACATCTACCTAGAGGCCATCCTGGAGCGGGGTCATGGACCCGCCGATGCCGAATGGATGCAGCAAACCTTTGATCGTTACTGGACCGGCTATGCCAAATGGGTGACCGAGTGGACCAACTTGCTGCTAAAGCCGCCCGCGCATGTGCTCCGGTTGCTGGATTGCGCCGGAAAAAGCCCTGCCATCGCCAGTGCATTTGTGAACGGATTTGACGATCCCCGCACGTTGTTCCCGTGGTTCATGGACCCGGCCGAGGCGGACCAGTTCATCCAGCAGGAAGCCAAGGCAGTCGCCGAACGCTTTGACCGGCGCGACTTTCGGCGCGCTCTCGGCCAGTTTGCCACCGGAGTCACGGTGGTCACGGCCCGTGCCTCAGACGGACGCAAGATCGGAGTCACGGTCAACTCCTTCTCTTCGGTTTCGCTCAATCCGCCGCTGATCCTGTGGAGCCTGGCTCGCCAGGCGCCCAGCTTTGCCGACTTCACGAACTGCGCTCATTTCGCGGTGAATGTTCTGGAGTCGAAACAGCATCACCTTTCGCGCCAGTTCTCTACTCCCATGCCCGACAAATTCGCTGGGGTAGACTTCGCCGAGGGCAAGGCGGGGGTCCCGATCCTGAATGGCGCGATTGCACAGTTTGTTTGCCGAAAAGTGAAACAGCACGACGGCGGCGACCACGTCATCTTTCTCGGCGAGGTAGAAGAATACAAGTACAACGACGGGGAACCACTGGTGTTTCACTCCGGCCGCTACCGGATTGCGACGCATCATCCCGATATTGCAGACTGAGAAACCACGCTACTTGCAAGGCACCTAAGGGGAGCTTATGAACCAATTTGCTGCGCTGAACAAGCAATACATCGGTGGAGTATGGCGAGACGGATCGAGTCAGAAGACGCTCACGGACTCGAATCCTTACAACGGCAAGAAAATCGCCGATTTCAAGTTGGCCAACCTCTCCGATCTGGACGAGGCCTATCGTTCCGCAGCCGCCGTGCAGAAGATCTGGGCCGAAATCAATCCGTTTGAACGGCGCGCCATCCTGGAGAAGGCGATCACCTGGGTCGAGAAGCACGAGGCGGAAATCACCGACATCATCATCGAAGAACTCGGCGGAACGGCGTTAAAAGCGTTCTTCGAAATCGGCCTGGTCAAGAACATCATCAAGGAAGCTTCCACGTACCCTCTGCGCATGACGGGCGAAATCCTTCCTTCGGCAGTAGACGGCAAGGAAAACCGCCTGTACCGGGTTCCGGTGGGAGTGGTTGGCGTGATCAGCCCCTTCAATTTCCCCTTCTTCCTCAGCATGCGTTCGGTCGCCCCGGCACTGGGTGCAGGCAACGGCGTCGTGCTGAAACCGCACGACGATACCCCGATCACCGGGGGAACGCTGGTGGCGCGCGTCTTCGAGGAAACCGGTATGCCAAAGGGCCTGATTAACGTGATCATGGCCGACATCCGCGAAATTGGCGACGCCTTTGTGGAGCATCCGATTCCGCGCATTATTTCCTTTACCGGCTCTGAAGGTGTGGGCAGGCATATCGGAGGCGTGGCCGGCCGCTGCCTGAAGAAGGCCGTACTGGAACTGGGGGGCAACAGCGCCCTGATTGTCATGGCCGACGCCGATCTCGACTACGCACTCAACGCCGCCGTGTTCAGCCGTTTTACCCACCAAGGCCAGATCTGCATGTCGGCGAACCGTGTCCTGGTACATCGCAGCCTGTACCCGCAGTTTCTGGAGAAATACGTTGGCCGCGTGTCGAACCTGAAGGTAGGCGATCCACGCCAGCCCGACACCGATATCGGCCCACTGATGAACAAGGCACAGGTTGACACCCTCGCCAAGCAAATTCAGAAGGCGGTCGACGAAGGAGCCAAGGTGGTGTTGCGCGGGAAGAGCGAAGGGAACGTGGTTTCGCCTACGGTCTTCGCTGACGTTGGTCCCGACATGGCGATCGCCCGCAACGAGATGTTCGGCCCGGCGGTCTGCGTCATCCCGTTCGACTCCACCGAGGAGGCCATTCGCATCGCCAACGACAGTCCCTACGGTCTAAGTGGGGCCATCCACACGCGAAACGTGGAGCAGGGCGCCGAACTTGCCAAGCAGATCGATTCCGGCATGGTCCATGTCAATGACGGGACCATCAACGATGAGCCTCTGGTGGCCTTTGGCGGGGAAAAAGCGTCGGGTTTCGGCAGGTTGAACGGCAGGTGGGCGCTGGAAGAGTTCACTACCCTGAAATGGGTTTCGGTGCAGCACAAACCGCGGCACTATCCGTTTGAAGTGGCCGCCACCGTGTCGTAGACCATCGACTTTCTCATGGCTGGTGGCAGCGCTGTCTTACTGGGCAGGAATATCCAGAGTGCGCAGCAGCCACGGAATGATCACCTTCTTGAAAATAATGGGATCGGGCCATACCTTGACTTGTCGTCCAAGGTGTCCGCCCTGGGGATTGATCCACGCGTCTTTCGGAACGTCTCCCTTATCGAGCAGCAGGTAGATATCGGATATCGGAACCTGGGTGTCGAGGACTCCGCCAATCACCAGCATCGGGGCCATCGGCTTCCCCAGCAGGCCCTGCTTCACCAGCGACATCTTGGGGAGAATCTCCGCCATGTCGTCCAGGCTGTTCGCGCCTTGAAGGATTGACATAAGTGCGGGCACTTGATCGAACAAGTACTCCCGGTTTCCCAAGAGCGAATTCATCAGAAAATTTTTTTGAAAGAAAGCGTCCACCGGCGGCGACTGCGCGCTCGCGCCCCTCAGGCGGGCATGCTCCACGATGGCCAGTTTGGTGGCCCAGTACGCACCCCAACTCACGCCATGAACGACCAGCTTGGTCTTGTCCACTTCCGGCCGGGTGAGGGCATAGTCGATGACCCGCGACAACATGCGGTCTGCGGTTTCGCTGGCCTTGATTGGCGCCTGGCCGGTGCCCGGCCCATCCACGGCGAGATAACCGATGCCGTAGGGCAGCACCGCCGCGAAGCTTTCCGCCAAATCTTCTTTGCGGCTGTCCAGGCCATTCACGGTGATCACCAGAGGCACCGGGCCTTTGGCATTCTTGGGCAGCCGCAGGTATCCGATAATCTCCTTCCCCTCGAAGGGAATGTGCACCACCTCCAGCGGCGGGTCCCAGGAGCGGGCATGGGCGAGAAAGGCTGCGATAGCCTTTTCGTAAGAACGCTGCTTGCCCGGAGAGGCGGGTATGGGCCAACGACCGAAGGAATAAAGCCGCCAGGCGCGGATGTAGTCGGCGTTTGCTTTGGTGGGATCGGTAGCCGCCAGCGCGTTGCCTTCTGCCATGTAGCGATCGGCCACCGCCATGAAGGCGGCGGCCCATTCGTCCTTGTCTTTGGTATTGATCGCGGCAAAGGCTTCGCGGACGTCGGCGGGATCAAGCCCGATCAGCGGATACATTCCAGTTTCCGCACGCTTGATGGCTTCCGTCTTGATCTCGTCGAGGGTGCGCTCGCCTCGATCTTGTGCAGGGGCAATGCCTGCGCAGGCCAACAGGCAGAGCAGGAGCACCAGGCCCAAGCTGCCACGAACCCACTCTGCATTGTCATTCGGAGGCGCGAAAGCGACGAGCAACCTGGGTTCTTGCCGGCGCCGGCAACCCCCAGATCCCTCGCTACGCTCGGGATGACAAGAGGGGGAGGGAGAGAGGTACACGGAGGGGTGCGGGGCGAAGTTCAGCAGCATCAGATGCGGTCTCACTTGGTAAGTTTGGGCCGGCCTTGGGTCCCGGCCGGCCCTGCTCCAGATCTCGCGTTGGCGGTTAGAAGGTCAGTTTCAATCCCAGCTGGACGGCACGACTCCCGCCCGATCCGATGACCGGGTTGGAAGCGGACACGTCCGGCGTGGCGCAGGAACAACCGAACGAACCGGTTGAAGGATCGTTATGCGCCCAGCCATTTTGTCCTCCGAAAGGATTGGCGAAGTTGGGATGGTTGAAAATATTGAAGAACTCGGCACGGAAGGTTGCGTTGAGCCGTTCCCCGAACTTCCAATTCTTGCCCACCGAGAAATCCACATTGCGATAGCCGGTGTCACGGAAGATGTTGCGGCCCATCGTGCCAAAGGTACCGGCCAGTGGGGGAAGCATGACCGACTTGCCACTCTGAAAACAGCCGAAGGCGAGCATGGAAGCGGTCAGCCCATTCGCCGCTGCGGTGTTTGCGCAAAGCGGGTTGTTGATTGCAAAGGTCGGATCCGTGGGATTGACGGGAATCCCTGGCTGGAAGAACGGAATGCCGGTGGGAGTCGACTTGAAGTCGTTGGTGTTGCCGAAGAAGTCCCAGCGATCGTTGGCCTCGCCAGTCAGGCTGATATCACTTCCCGCATCCATCACGCCAAAGGGTTGGGCACCGGCAAGAGTGACAATGGAGTTGATCGACCAGCCCTCCAGTACCTGCCCGAACGACTTTTTGCCAGGAATCGCGTAAGTCATCGAGAGGGTGAAGCGATGCCGGATGTCGAAGTCGCTGCTGGCGTATTCCCTTTGGGGATTGTTGCTGTCGGTCGGCAGACCCAAGCCAGCGCCGAAATCCCAATTGGCGCCCACATTGTCGAGAGAATGGGACCAAGTGTACCCGGCGACAAAGCTGAACCCGTGGTAATTCCGCGCGGTCAGAGTCGCCTGCAAGCCGTTGTAGTTCGAGTGGTAGATGTTCTCCATCTGGTAGATGAAGCTCAGGTAGGGAAACTGGGCGTTGAAGGGCCGGCCGGACTGCTCGTCCATTAGAACGTCATTCGCCGGCACGTTTTGATTGATGTCGCGGATGCCGACCGACTTGGAGCCATGGTTGCCGACGTAACCCAGTTCCATGGACAGGTTATTGTTGAAGGCGTGCTGCAGGTTGAAGTTCCAGTTCCAAACGTATGGCGTTCGGAGGTTGCGGTCCATTCCCAGGATGCTACAGGGATTGGCGAAGCAATTAATGCCGGTGGTGGGGAAGACGGTTCCCGGAATTCCGGTGATCATCGGATCCCAGTTAAGGTTCGAACCATCAAAGTTGACGGTGCCGACCGCGATCGAGCCGCCGGCCGTTCCGCCGCTCCCATCGATGATGGCTCCCGTGGGAATCGTGCTCAGGCCCAGTGAATTGTTCAGGGCGAGGAATGATTCCCAGTTAAGCGTCTCGTAAACGATGCCGAAGCCCCCGCGGAGCACGGTCTTGCCGTCGCCCAACGTGTCCCAGGCGAAGCCGACGCGGGGAGCGAAGTTGTTGTGATCTCCGTTGTAGGGCGAGCTGATTCCCTTTCCGACCTGCTGCAGCCCATGGATTGGATCGAAATTGCCCAGCAGGTTGTTGTCGTCCTTAATCACCGTGTTGAGCTCATAGCGCAGGCCCAGGTTCACCGTGAACCGGTGGTTGACACGCCAGTCGTCCTGCACGAAGGCTGCGTACCCCCAATTGTGAATATGGCGGGTGGGATCGCCGACCAGTTGGCTTCCCACGGTGGGCATTCCGGCGAAGAAATCCTCCAGCCCTGAGGAGGTGCCGCCGAACAGCGCCCCACCGATGAATTTGATTCGGCCGCGGGCGCCTCCGTAGGCGCCGCCGCTGAACCCGTCATGATGGATCTCCGCGCCGAACTTGATGGCGTGATTGCCGCGGATGTACGAAACATGATCCACGGCCTGGAACCGGGTGTCGGGGCCCTGCACCTTCGGCCAGTTAAAGCCGCCTAGTTCCTGGGGGAAAATGTAAAGCGGGAAAATATTGATGCGTGGCAATCCACCGTACAGGGGGTTGGTCACGCCGGTGTCGAGGCCATAGGACGACGCCAGCTTGTTGTGATCCGAGGTGAACGTCGGCTGGTAAAGCCGGTTGTAGCCGAAGCGCACTTCATTCACCCAATGGGAACTGGGAACATAGGTCCAGCTTCCCCCGGCCACTTGCGCCCGGGTGTGAATCTGCGTCAACCACTGGGCTTGCAACTGGCTCGCGTCGGCCACGGTTCCGGAGTTGTTGCCGTAGAAATAACGGCCCGTTATTACGTGGCGATCATTGAGGTGGTAGTCAACTTTGCCCACCGCATTGTCAGCGCTGACTGTGTTGGATAGGCCGTAATCGATTTTGGTAGGGCCGGCTGGATTGGTGCCGTCGTTGAGGGGGAAAGCACTGCTGTTGCAGGAAATCGGTGGCCCCAAAGTGCAGCCGCCAACCTGCAGGCTCACGGGGCTGACCGGAATCTTCGCCGCTTCCAGCGCGGCAATGGCATCCACCAGACTGTTCGTCGGATCGCCGCCCAGCGAGCCGGTAGCGTAGGTGTCAATCTGTCCAGTGTTGCCGACCGTGTAACGCTGTCCTTCGTAGCCACCGAAGTAGAAGAGCTTGTCTTTGATGATTGCTCCGCCCACGGTCCCGCCGAACTGCTCCAGGTTTCTGGGGTTCTTGGGCTGGGACACCGGGTTGAAGTAGTTGCGTGCATCCAGCGGCGTATCGCGGCCAAAGGCGTAAGCCGTCCCGTGGATACTGTTGGTCCCCGACTTCAGCCCGACGTTGACGATGGCTCCAGGCTTCCAGCCGTATTCTGCGGGAGGGCTGATCTGCACATTGAATTCCTGGATAGAGTCAACCGGCAGAATGGTCGCCGAATCTCCGGCGATGCCGGCGCCATTGATGATGCTCTGGCCGGAGAAAGGTTCGCTGTTGAACAGGCCGTCGATCAGGTAGGAGTTGTCCTCGGCGCGCAGCCCATTGGTGCTGGTGGTGGAGAATCCGCCGCCCGGGTAACGCACGACCCCGGGCCGTAGCTGGAGCAGGTTCTCATAGTTGCGGCCATTCAGCGGCAGGTCGTTGATTTCCTTGTTGCTGAGCGTACCGCCCAAGGTGGAGGACGTGGTATTGACCAGCGGCACGTCTTCCTGAACCACCACCGTTTCCGTGACCTGGCCAGGCTGAAGCACCAGGTCGATGCGCACGTCGGTGGCAACCTCGACTGGGATGTTGGGGCGCTCCAGGGTCTTGAAGCCCTTGGCTTCCGTGCGAACCTTATACACGCTGGGAACCAGGTTGGGGGCGACATACGCGCCGGACTCATCGGTAGTGATGGTGCGCGTGGTGCCTCGTTGCACGTCCGTGATGGTCACTGTAGCGCCGTTCACGGCGCCACCACTTTGATCGGTGACGGTGCCCAGGATGCGGCCGGTGTTAGTTTGCGCGACGAGCGGCAGACACGCCAAGAGCAACCCGGCCAAGCCCACACTGCACACTCGAACTGACTTCAGCAGCGACCCCATAACGCCCTCCGAGGAGACGGTTTTAACTGGTCGGACAGCTGTACCATTATGTCTAGATACAAGTCAAGCCTCTTTTCCCCTCTGGTACTCAAGAGGGCTACCGGAGCACGGGAAAAATTTCATACATATCGATAGGAGTAAACGATTTATACATTTTCTTGTAGATTGTGTCGAGACCGATGACTTGACCCGCCGGTTCGCGGCGTGGTATAGCGGTATGACCAATTATTAACGGCAGCCTGCGGGTACTGGCTAATATCATTGTTCGATTGGGGCATCTTCCGTGTACAAAACGATTCGCACTTCCCGACTTTACGAGCAGATTGTGCAGCAAATTGAGGAGTCCATCTATAAAGGTGCTCTCAAGCCGGGGGACCAGCTCCCGGCCGAGCGCGAGCTAGCACAGCGCTTCGGTGTAAGTCGCACCGCGGTACGCGAAGCGGTCAAGGCCTTGGGAGAAAAAGGGCTGGTGGAATCCTTCTCCGGCCGGGGCACGTTCATCACCGATGGCACTTCCCAGGCGATTCAAAAATCGATCGACTTGATGGCCAGGATCAGTCAGCCGGAAGGCTTGGCGCACTTGGCCGAGGTGCGCGCGATCCTTGAACCGGAGATTGCCGCATTGGCCGCCGGGCGGATCGAAGAGCAGCACCTGGTGACCATGCGCGAAGCCTACGAAGTAATGGAGCGCGCCTCCCACGATCCCGACGCCTATATCGAAGCCGACCTCGACTTCCATCTCTCGCTGGCGGAAGCGGCCTCCAACCCGATTATCCTGTCGCTCATCGATTCCATCGTCGGGCTGTTGCGCGAGCAGAGGATGCGCATCTTCAAAGTTGAAGGCGGCCCGCAGCGCGGCCAGTTTCACCACAAGGAAATACTCGATGCAGTCGAGCGTCGAGACTCGAAAGCGGCACGTAAAGCCATGCAAGACCACTTGCAGCAAGTGCGTGAGGATTCCAAGGCCTCCCCCACAGGAAAGGTGCGATAGATGGCCAACCTGGGTTTCGTCGGGCTGGGCGTGATGGGCGGCAACATGGTTGCCCGGTTGCTCGAGAAGGGGCACGTGGTGACCGGGTACAACCGCACCCGCGCCAAGGCGCAATGGCTTATTGATAAGGGCATGCGCTGGGCTGACTCGCCACGCGCGGTGTGTGCGGCGTCGGACGTGACCTTCTCCATGGTCACCAACTCGGCGGCCCTGAAAGCGATCACCGAGGGTCCCGACGGGATTCTGAGCGCACTCGGCGCGGGCAAGCTCCTCATCGACATGAGTACGGTGAGTCCCGAGGTCAGCCGCGCGCTGGCAGAGAAGGTGCGCAGCCAGGGCGGCGACATGGTGGATGCGCCCGTCTCCGGCAGCGTGGTCACTCTGCAGCAAGGCAAGCTTTCGGTGATGGTGGGCGGGCGGCCCGAAACTTTCGAGAAGGTCAAGGCGCTGCTGGGCGACATCGGGCCAAAAGTCACGTACGTGGGCGGCAACGGCATCGCGCTGTCCATGAAGATCGCCATCAATTTGAGTCTCGCGGTGCAGATGCTGGCATTCTCCGAGGGCGTGCTGCTGGCGGAGAAGAGTGGCATCGCCCGCGAAGTGGCGGTGGATGTTCTTACGCACAGCGCGGTCGCATCACCCATGATCCAGTACCGTGGACCCTTCGTTCTCCAGCAACCGGAGGAAGCCTGGTTCGATGTGAACATGATGCAGAAGGACCTGATGCTGGCGATGGATCTGGGCCGCGCCCTCGACGTACCCCTGCCCACGACCGCCTTAAGCAACGAATTCCTGACCGCCGCCCGTGGCATGGGTTGGGAGAAGCTGGACTTTGCCGTGGTGTTCGATGTGCTGGCGCGCATGTCTGGGGTCAAGACAGGAGTTGCAAAATGACGACCGCGGCCAATCCCACCCACACCGGTTCCGCTGCCGCCGCCGAGTCGTGGATACGCATGTACCGGCAGATGGTGGCGATTCGGCTGTTCGAGGAACAGGTCAACGAACTCTATACCCGCGCGTTGATGCCCGGCCTGGCTCACCTCTATGTGGGAGAAGAAGCGGTGGCGGTCGGCGTCTGCGAGGCGCTGCAGCCCACCGACTACATCACCAGTACGCATCGCGGCCATGGACATTGCCTGGCCAAGGGGGCGTCGCCCGACCGCATGTTCGCCGAATTGCTGGGCAAGGAGGCAGGCTACTGCCGCGGCAAAGGCGGCTCCATGCACATTGCCGATCCGGCGACCGGCAACCTGGGTGCGAATGCGATTGTTTGTGGCAGCGCCGGCATCGCCACGGGAGCTGCGTTCTCCGCCCAGCGACTCGGCAACCAGCGAGTCGCAGTCTGCTTCTTTGGGGAAGGCGCCCTGGGTCAAGGCGTTCTCTACGAGGTCATGAACCTGGCAGCGCTCTACAAGCTGCCCGTGATCTACGTCTGCGAGAACAACCTTTATACCGAATACACGCATTACACCGAAACCACCGCGGGAGACATTCTGCAGCGCGCGACTGCCTTCGGCGTCCGCGCCGAAAGTGTCGACGGACAGGATGTGCGGGCGGTGCATGCCGTAGCCGCTCGGCTCATCGAGAGCGCGCGGCGCGGAGAGGGGCCAGCCTTCCTACTGTGCAACACCTATCGCTACACCGGGCACCACGTCGGCGACATCAGCCGCGAGTATTACCGCACCAAGCAAGAAGAGCTGTTGTGGAAGACGGAGCGCGATCCCATCAAGAACTTTGGCGCCTGGTTGATAGAGCAGAACCTTGCGGATGCGGCAGTGCTGGAGCGCATGCACGCCGAGATCAAGTTGGAAATGGAGAAAGCCGTTGAATTCGCCCTGGCCTCTCCCTATCCGGGCGTAGAGCAAGTGGGAGAGGACGTGTATGCCTGACGCGGCTCCGCGCGAATTGACGTTCGCACAAGCCATCCGCGAAGCGCTGGCGGAAGAAATGCGCCGTGATTCGCGGGTCTGCATCATGGGCGAAGATGTTGCCGAGGCGGGCACTCCGTTCAAGGTTCTCTCCGGCCTGGTGGAAGAATTTGGCAAAGAGCGCGTGCTCGACACGCCCATCTCGGAAGCGGGCTTCACCGGCCTCGCCGTTGGCGCCGCCATGACCGGCCTGCGCCCGGTGGTAGACATCATGTTTGGCGACTTCATCACCCTGACCATGGACCAGATGGTGAACCAGGCCGCCAAGGTTCATTACATGTCGGGAGGGACCTGGAAAGTCCCGATGGTGATGCGCACCACCCTGGGCGCCACCCGCCGCTCGGCCGCCCAGCACTCGCAGTCGCTGCATGCCTGGTTCTGCCACGTGCCAGGCCTCAAGGTGGTGTTGCCGTCAACGCCCTACGATGCCAAAGGATTGTTGAAAGCCGCCATCCGCGACGAGAATCCAGTGGTCTTCTTCGAAGACAAAATGATGTACAAACAAAAGGGTCCGGTGCCCGCCGAGGAGTACACCATCCCGTTGGGCCTGGCGGATGTGAAGCGCGCCGGCAGCGACATCACGCTGGTGGCAACCAGCAGCATGGTGCAGGTCGCGCTGGGGGCGGCGGATCTGCTCGACCAGGCGGGCATCAGCGCCGAAGTGGTTGACCCGCGCACGGCCTGGCCGCTCGACGAACATACCCTGATCGAATCGGCCAAGAAAACCTCGCGCGTAATTGTGATGGACGAAGGCTACGAACGTTACGGCGTGACCGCGGAGATTGCGTCGGTGATCGCCGCGGGCGCATTCTATGACTTGGACGCCCCGGTGAAACGGATGGGAGCCATGCACGTGCCTATCCCGTTCTCACCCCCGCTGGAGGACGTGACCGTGCCCACCGAGCAGACCGTGTTCGAGGCGGCGCGGGCACTGTGCGGCCGTTCGTGAAATCTGCAACAGGAGGCATGGTATGGCGCTGAAGACGCACGGAACGATGGCGGTGGATTGGGAAGAGCGCATTGATTTTGACCGCTTGCGCCGGGAACGACTGGAGCGCGCGAAGCATCTGCTGGCCAAGTCGGAAATGGGCGCACTGCTCTGCTTCGACATGAACAATGTGCGCTACCTGACCTCGACCCATATCGGCAGCTGGGCCCAGGATAAGGCCAATCGCTTCACCCTGCTGCCGCAGAACGATGAGCCGATCTTATGGGACTTCGGCTCCGCCGCCCGCCACCACCAACAAAACTGCCCGTGGCTGGGAGAACGTTCCCGTCCAGGCATTTCGATGCTGCGCGGCGCCATGACGCCGGAGATGGGGCGCGCCGAGGACGTTGCCAAGAAAATTCGCTTGGAGTTGGAGTTACGCGGCCTGCACAAAGAGCCGCTGGGCATCGACATCATCGAGCCGCCGGTGCTTTTTGCGCTGCAAAAAGAAGGGATCAAGGTGGTCGACGGGCAAGCGTTGATGTCGGAGGCCCGCGTCATTAAGACCCAGGATGAGATTTCGCTCCTCAACACCTCCGCCATGATGGTGGATGCGGCCTATGACGAACTTTACCGGGCCATGAAGCCGGGCATGCGGGAGAACGAAGCGGTCGGGTTGGTGAGCAAGGTACTCTACGATCTCGGCTCGGAATACGTGGAAGCCGTGAATGCGATTTCCGGCGAGCGCTGCAACCCACACCCGCATGTTTTTTCGGATCGCGTGCTGCGCCCCGGGGATCCGGTTTACTACGACATTCTCCACTCCTACATGGGATACCGCACCTGCTACTACCGCTGTTTCACCATCGGGTACGGTTCGCACGCCATGGTGGACGCCTACAAGCGGTGCCGCGACTACCTGGATGCGGCGATTGACCTGGTCCGGCCGGGCCGAACTACGGCGGAGATCGCATCGGTATGGCCCAAGGCACAGGAGTTCGGCTTCCCGGATGAAGAGTCTTGCTTCGCGTTGCAATATGGCCATGGCATAGGGCTCGCCATCTGGGAGAAACCGGTCATCAGCCGGCTGGTGTCGTTCGATCATCCCACGGAGATCAAGCCGGGCATGGTGTTCGCGCTCGAAACCTTCTGGCCCTCGACCGACGGCTGGAGTGCCGCGCGCATCGAGGAAGAAATTGTGGTCACCGAGACTGGCCACGAAGTCATTACGCGCTTCCCCGCCGAGACCCTGATGGTGGCCGGCGCGCACTACTTCACGGTGAACGGGCCTCTGGCCACCACGCGTGAGACTGAAGCGGCCCCCAGCAAGCGCGTGCGCGAGATGGTGGAAGCCAGTTCCAAGACCGAGCGAGTGGAAGTCACCCGCTGAATAATCGTACCGCGCAGTTTCTGAAAAAATCATGGCCCTAAGCGTAGTCATGCCCGCTCTCGAGATGGCGCAGGAAACCGGCAAGCTGGTGGCTTGGCGGAAGCAAGAGGGCGACCGTGTCGTCAAGGGCGACGTGCTTCTGGAAGTGGAAACTGACAAGGCCGTGATCGAGCTTGAAGCCGCAGGTGACGGCATCCTGGCCGGCGTCAACGCCCAAGCCGGGGCCGTAGTGCCGGTTGGTCAAACTATCGCCTGGATTGTCGCGCCCGGAGAAGTCCCTCCCCCAGAGATCGCACCTGCCGCGACCGCCCGGCGAACTACCGCTGCTGCTCCCGCTGCTCCCGTGGCCACGACGAGCGCATCGGTGCCAGCGGCCGCGGAGGCGAAGATTTCTCCCAAGGCCCGCCGCCTGGCCAAGGAGCGCGGCATCGACATCAGTCGGCTGCGCGGATCGGGGCCAGGCGGGGAAATCCTTGCCGCTGACATTCTGGCGGCAGCCCCGCCGAGCGCTTCCACACCGCCGGAAGCAGAAGCCCTGAGTTCGGTCGCGCGACTGATGGCCGAGCGCACCACGCAAAGCTGGACCACCGTACCCCATTTCTTCCTGGTTCGCGAACTCGATGCCACCGCACTAGTCGAAGCTCGCAAGCAGATGCTGCAGACGATAGAAAAAACGGGTGGAGTTCGTCCAACCCTGACCGATTTTCTGGTCGCGCTGGTAGCGCGCGTGCTGACCAAACATCCGCAGATGAACTCCAGCTGGACCGGGAGCGCAGTTCGCCAAAATCCTGAGGTGAACATCGCCATCGCCATGGCGGTGAAGGACGGCGTGGTCGGGGCAGTGATTCCCGGAGCGAATCGGCTGGGACTTGCTGATATCGCGGCTCAGCGAAGCGCCCTCACCGAGCGTGCGCGGGCCGGAAAGCTGCGTCCCGCCGATATCGCAGGTGCGACTTTTACCGTCTCCAACCTGGGCATGTATAACGTCGATGCATTCATCGCGATCATCACGCCTCCGCAAGCCGCCATCCTCGCGGTCGGGCGCGTCGCGGACCGGGTCGTCCCAGTTGACGGGAAGCCGGGTATCCGGCCGATGATGACCTTAGCGCTATCGAGCGACCACCGGGCAGTGGACGGCGCCCGGGCCGCGGAATTTCTGAACGACGTAGCCGAAGCCTTCCGCGAACCCCGGGAGTGGTTGCCGTAGGCACCATCGCTCGGGTTGCGGCCGGTTGCTATGCCGAGGCGGGTGGCGGAAGCGAGTGGGAGTCGAACCCACCGTCGACAGGAAAACCTGCCGACCGCCGGTTTTGAAGACCGGGAGAGTCACCGGACCCCTTGCGCTTCCAAGAGCGGGACATCAGCCTGCCGCGGTCAGCTTTCGGCCTGACGCCCTACGCCTGAGGTCTGACGCCCGATGTCGGTCTTACTTCGGCTGCGCAACCACCCTCAAATACGGTTTGATCGTCTTCCAGCCGCCGGGAAACTTCTGTTGCGCTTCTTCATTCGACATCGCCGGTGAAATGATGACGTCATCGCCCCGCTTCCAGTTCACCGGGGTGGCTACCTTATGCTTGGCCGTGAGCTGGATGGAATCGAGCACGCGCAGGACCTCGTCGAAATTGCGACCGGTGCTCATGGGATAGCTGAGCATTAGCTTGATCTTCTTGTCCGGGCCAACCACGAACACGGTGCGCACGGTCGCGTTGTCGGCCGCGGTGCGGCCCTCGGAGGTGCTGCCGCTCTCTGCCGGCAACATGTCGTAGAGCTTGGCGACCTTCAGGTCCGAGTCGCCGATCATGGGGTAGTTCACCTTGTGGCCCTGCGTTTCCTCGATATCGGCGGCCCACTTGCTGTGATTGCTGACTGGGTCTACGCTCAGCCCGATAATTTTGCAGTTGCGCTTGGCGAATTCCGGCTGCAGCCCTGCCATGTAGCCGAGTTCGGTGGTGCACACCGGAGTGAAATCTTTGGGGTGCGAAAACAGGATAGCCCAGCCGTCGCCGATAAACTCGTGAAAGTTGATTGTGCCTTGGGTGGTTTCGGCGGTGAAATTGGGAGCGGTTTCATTAATTCGTAAGGACACGGTTGATCTCCTCGTACTTGGTCTGGGATTCTCGCTTGGACTCGCTCACCGGCGCCGGGTGGGTTGAAAACTGCGTCTCGCTAGCCCCGCCCCTGCGCCCAAGGACAACAGCCCACCGGACGCGGCATGGAGCTCAGGCTCATACATCCGGTAGAATACGCGGCAGTCAAAATTCCGTCAAACGCGGAGCACCTCGCAGAATACAAGGTAGGTTATGAGCACAGGAGTAAGGCATTTTCCCTTCGTGCAGTTGGATGTGTTCACCTCCCAGCCCCTGGCCGGGAACCAGCTCGCGGTCTTTCTCGATGGCCGCGGACTTAGCGACCAGCAGATGCAAGCCCTGGCCCGGGAGATGAACCTTTCGGAAACCACGTTTATCTTGCCGGGCGACGCCGCCACCGAGGCCAAGCGTGGGGTGCGGGCGCGGATCTTCACCGTGGAAGAGGAACTGCCGTTTGCGGGCCATCCAACTCTGGGGACCGCGTTCGCCTTGCGCGGCTCCGCCGGCGCACAAGAGGTTGTTCTCGACCTGAAGGTCGGCAGGGTGCCGGTGCGCTTCGAGGAGTCGCCGGCAAAACCCGTCCTCGGGGAAATGACGCAGGTGGACCCGCAATTTGGCCCGGTGCACGATCGCGAAGCGGTGGTGCGGGCCGCGGGTTTACGTGATGGCGACGTGGACCCTTCTCTGCCGATCCAGACGGTTTCCACCGGCTTGGCGTTTACGGTGGTTCCCTTGCGGGGGTTGGAAATCATGCGCCAACTCCAGGTCGACCAAAAACATTCGGCGGAATACTTAGAGCGTTTTGGCGGTAAGTTTTTCTATTTTGTTACGCGTGAGACCGTGGATCCGGCTGCGCGCCTGCATGCACGCATGATGTTTTACAACGGCGAGGATCCGGCTACCGGCTCGGCGGCGGGCTGCACCGCGGCATGGATGGTGGCCCACGGCGTGGCCAAGCCGGAGGAGCGGGTGCTCATCGAGCAAGGTATCGAAATGCAGCGACCCAGCCGGATTTTCGTTCGTGCTTCGCGCCGGGATGATCGAGTGGTTAACGTGCGGGTCGGTGGAAATGCCGTGGAGGTGATGCGCGGAGAAGTTTTTTTCTGAGCAAGGAGCGCGATTGTGCTCAAGAAAACGTGACATGCACAACTCCAGAAGTTTTTCAATGGGGCAAACTTCCCATTAGCATCGGCGGCACTTTACACAGCTCTCCTCTCCCGTTAGGATTCATGGCGCTCTGAATTCTCCCAGGTAACTAGAAAGTTTTCGGATTCCCCCGGCGGATACGCCGACAATCCGCCGTCTCGGAAACAGGAATGAAGCCGAAAAGAACAATTCTTTGTGTCGACGACAACGAGCAGTCTCTGTCCATTCGCAAAGTCATGCTGGAAACCCGCGGCTACCGCGTGGTGGCCTGCACCAGTGGCGAACAGGCCCTGGAACGGTTCAAGCAGGGTGGGGTCGATCTGGTCCTGACTGATCTGGTCATGCCCGGGCTGGATGGAGGCTGGCTGATCGAAGCGATCAAGGGACTCTCGCCGCAAACTCCCGCCATCCTGGTTTCGGGCAAGGTCAAGATCTTCGACCGCGACACGCGGGCCGACGCATTTCTTCCCAAGGGAATGTGCGCACCGCTGGAGCTGCTGGAACGGATCCGCCTGCTCCTAGTACGCAAACGAGGACCCAAACGGGCGCATTCGCAGACGCGTCCTCCGGCCAAGGTCAGCGTGGCGTAAGCTACAGGAAATATCCTTTTGCCATCGCTTGCAGGACGCATGGGAGTTGCGTCACTGCCGGAGCACTCTCCGTTGGCGTGGGCTTCGTGTAATATCGAAGGTTTGGGATGCCTGCCTTTATTGAAGCCGTAGAGCTATGCAAAACTTACCGCGTTGGCAAGGTTGATGTGCCGGCGCTGCGCGGGATTTCGTTCGGTGCGCAGAAGGGCGAATTCGTCAGCGTGGTGGGACCTTCGGGCAGCGGCAAGTCCACGCTGTTTTACCTGCTGGGCGGACTGACTCGCGCCGACTCCGGCCGCGTCATCGTGGATGGCGACGACTTCGCCGCACTTTCCGATGCCGAGCGTACCCGCATGCGCAAGCGCAAGATTGGATTTGTGTTCCAGAAATTCAATCTTCTGCCGACCTTGGACGCGCGCTGCAATATCGAAATTGCCCTGGACATCGCCGGCAGCGGCCAGCGCGACCCGGCGCACTTCGATAGAATCGTCGGGCTGCTGGGACTGGAAAAGCGCTTGCACCACCGGCCTTCGGAGCTGTCGGGCGGCGAGCAGCAGCGCGTGGCACTGGCGCGGGCGCTGATCAACAAGCCCGCGATCGTGCTGGCCGATGAGCCCACCGGCAATCTGGACTCGAAGAACTCGGAAATCGTGCTGAACATGCTGCGCCATTCCAACCGTGAACTGGGCCAGACGGTGCTCATGATTACGCACAACCCGGAAGCGGCGGCGTATGGCGATCGCATCTTTCACATGCGCGATGGCCAGATCGTTACGCCGGAGAAGGACCCGCAGTGGATCGGCCACAAGGAATAAGATTGGGAGTTTTCAGCCCCGCGTGGGCCTGTTTTCATTCAGCCATCAAGCGACTCAGGATGACCTGTCATGGATGACCTGCGAAAACCGATTCTCCCCGGCAAGGGCGCGTCCGATTACGAGCGCTACCTGCGCACCGACGAACTGCTGTCTCTGCAGAAACGCCCCGAGGAATTCCGCCACCCCGACGAAATGACCTTCCAGGTGGTGCACCAGAGTTCGGAACTGCTGTTGAAGGGCGCGGCATGGGAACTGGACCGGGCCCGCAGCCTCATTGTGGCAGGCGATTTTTCCAACGCGGCGCGCCTGATGCGCCGGGCCGACCAGATGCTGGACTATCCGGTCTCGATGCTGCACGTGCTGGAGACGATTACTCCCTACGACTACCACATAATCCGTGCAGGACTGGGACACGGGAGCGGCCTCGACTCTCCGGGCTTCCTGGCGCTATTGCACATCGGCCCGCGACTAGGAGAAGCGTTCTACGCTCAACTGCACGCGGCCAACCTGAGCGTCGATGAGATGTACCACCGGCACGACGAGTTCTTCGGGTTGCACGACGTAGCAGAGCGACTCCTCGATTTCGACGAGCGCGTGCACTTGTTCCGCTTTCACCACCTGAAATTGGCGCAAAGAATCATCGGTGGTGGAGTCGTGGGCACCATGGGAACGCCGGTCGAGGTCCTGCACCAGCGGATGGGACACCTGTTCTATAAAGAACTGTGGGACGTACGCAACCAGATCACAGCGAAGGCCAACGAAGCTATGCAGAAGGCGAGTGGGCAGTAGTCGGTGAGGCAGCACGACTGGCCACCGACCACTGATCACTGGGCACTGCAGTGGCGGTTTGCCGCAGCTTTCCCGGTTGTTTATAATCGATGACGAAGCGGGAGTAACTCAGTGGTAGAGTGCGACCTTGCCAAGGTCGAAGTCGCGGGTTCAAATCCCGTCTCCCGCTCCAGATTTTGCCCCGTGCCCGCGGGGCATTTGCTGTCTGGGCCGTTGGCTGGTGGCCGTAGACTTTTTTCAGGTCTGACGTTAACGTAGGGATAGGGGCGCGGTACCCAAGTGGTAAGGGAGAGGTCTGCAAAACCTTTATGCGTCGGTTCGATTCCGACCCGCGCCTCCAACGCTTCCTCGCAGCTTACTACTTTCTACACACGATTCTGCTGACGCCTTCCCTGTACCAGCATTTGCCATACACCCCGGTTGACCGCACAGACGGATAGGTGTGACACTCAACAGGCTTTCCTCTCGGGAAGATTTCCGCGATGCGATACGGATTCATCATTGATAACCGCAAGTGCATCGGTTGCCATGCCTGTACCGTGGCGTGCAAGACCGAGAACCAGGTCTCCCTGGGAGTGAACCGCACCTGGGTCAAGTATGTGGAAAAGGGGATGTTTCCCAACACCCGGCGCGTGTTCCAGGTCACCCGCTGCAATCATTGCGAGAAGCCTCCGTGCGTGACCATCTGTCCGGTGACCGCCATGTACCAGCGCAAGGACGGAATTGTGGACTTCAATTCCGAGCGCTGCATTGGTTGCAAGGCCTGCATGCAGGCCTGCCCTTATGACTCGATTTACATGGACCCGGACGAGGGTACGGCGGCGAAGTGCCATTTTTGCGCACATCGCACGGAAGTGGGCCTGGAGCCATCCTGCGTGGTGGTGTGCCCGGAACACGCCATCGTTGCCGGGGACTTGGACAATCCTGACGGCGAGATTTCGCAGTTGCTGGCACGCGAGCCGGTGCGCGTCCGCAAGCCCGAGCAAGGCACCAAGCCCAAGCTCTATTACATCGACGCCGATGAAAGCGCGATCGTTCCCACCGCGGCGAGGCATGATCTTTTCTACATGGCATCGCAGCGCAATCAGGATGTCCACGGCGGGGGTGCAATCTACCCGACCGATAGTCCCTTGCTGCAGCGGAGTGCCTTGGCGGCCTATGACGTTGCGCACGCCCGTCCCTGGGGCTGGCAGGTTCCCGCCTACTGCTGGACGAAATCTATCGGCTCGGGGGTGCTGGCGGTTCCGGCCATTGCGCTTGCGCTCGGGCGGTTGTCGGGCGACCGCCTGCGCGACCTCGCGCTCTCCGCACTGGCGCTCCTGTTCACCGCTCTGACCGTGGTGCTGCTGGTTTGGGACCTTGATCACAAGGAACGGTTCCTGCGCGTGGTGTTGACGCCGCAAAGCAAGTCCTGGCTGGCGCGTGGAGCTTTCATCCTGATCGCATACAGCGGGCTGTGCGGAGTGTTCTGGTTAAGTGCGGTGGCGGGATATTCCGAAGTCTCAGGAGTCTTGCTCTGGCCCACGGTGATCGTGGGTTTCATGGCCGCGGCCTACACGGCGTTTCTCTTTGGACAATGCGAAGGCCGCGACTTGTGGCAGACGCCGCTTCTGCCGGTGCATTTGATCGTGCAGGCGCTGCTCTGCGGGTCCGCAACGCTGACGCTGCTGCCGGGCGGGTTTGGCGGCACTCCCGAGGCAACTTCGTTCGCGGCTCACACCCTGGTCATCTGCCTGGGCCTGCACCTGCTCATGCTGCTGGGCGAAGTGGCCGTGCCTCATTCCACCGACAATGCCAACTATGCGGCCCGGTTGATTACGCGCGGGCCCTTCCGCCTTGCTTTCTGGGGAGGCGCAGTGCTCCTCGGCGGGATTCTTCCAGTGCTGTTGCTACTGCTGGCATCGAACCGCCTTTTGGTGGGATTCGCCGGCGTGCTCGCACTCGCCGGACTGCTGATTTTCGAATGGTGCTTTGTGATGGCCGGACAAAGTGTCCCCAACAGCTAGCGGGCAGGAGATTCGAACTATGGACGACTTCAAACGCTTTGGCAGCCATCTTTCGACCTGTCCACCGGTTGAGAAGTGGGATGACTGGACCGAGTTTGACTCCCAAGCATGGCCTCGACGCGTGGAGCGGCACTACCAGTTGGTCCCCACGATCTGCTTCAACTGCGAGTCGGCCTGTGGACTGCTGGCCTACGTCGACAAGGAGACCGGGAAGATCGCAAAGTTTGAAGGCAATCCCAAACATCCTGCCAGCCGGGGACGCCTGTGCGCCAAGGGTCCTGCCACCATCAACCAGGTTCATGATCCCGACCGCGTGCTTTACCCGATGAAACGAGTCGGGCCGCGCGGCGGCGGCCAATGGGCGCGCGTTTCCTGGGATGAAGTGCTGGAGACCTTCGGCGCCCGCATTCGCAAGGCGTTCCAGGAAGGTCGCGGCGAGGAAGTGATGTACCACGTCGGCCGGCCGGGACACGACTTCATCATGGATCGCACCCTGCAGGCTTGGGGCATTGACGGGCACAACTCGCACACCAACGTCTGCTCGTCGTCCGCGCGCCTCGGATATTTGCTGTGGCACTATGCCGACCGGCCATCTCCCGACCACGCCAATGCGCGCTTTATCCTGCTGCTCTCGGCACATCTGGAGTCCGGGCACTATTTCAACCCGCACGCGCAGCGCATCATCGACGGGAAGATGGCCGGCGCCAAGCTGGCGGTCATGGACCCGCGCCTCTCCAATACCGCCAGCATGGCGGACTACTGGTTGCCGACCTATCCCGGCACCGAGGCTGCAGTATTGCTGGCCATCGCGCTGGTCATCCTTAACGAAAACCGGTTTGATGCCGCATTCATGCAGAACTGGACCAACTGGGAAGAACTGGAGGTCGACGGATTCAAGGCCAAAGCCCAGAGTTTTGCAGCCTTCATCGAAGCCTTGAAGCACCACTACGCGCGCTACACTCCCGAGTTTGCGGAGAAAGAAAGCGGAGTCAAAGCCGATGTCATCGTCAGGATTGCGCGGGAAATCGCGGCTGCGGGAAGCCGCTTCGCATCGCACTTGTGGCGGGGCAGCGCGTCGGGAAACCTGGGCGGATGGCAGTCGGCGCGTGCCTTGATGCTGGTGCATGTACTGACCGGGTCGGTCGGAACTGAGGGCGGGCACAATCTGAATGCGTGGAACAAGTTTGTGCCAAAGCCATTCAAGGTTCCACCGCCGCAGAAGCGCTGGAACGAGTTGCTGTATCCACCGGAATGGCCGCTTTGTACGCACGAGATGTCGTTTCTGCTGCCGCACTTTCTGAAGGAAGGCCGTGGACGTGTCGACGCCTACTTTACTCGCGTCTTTAACCCCGTGTGGACCTATCCTGATGGATTCTCGTGGATCGAGATGTTGCGAGACGAGGAGAAGATCGGCTTGCACGCGGCGTTGACCCCTACCTGGAGCGAGACGGCGTGGTTCGCCGACTACGTGCTGCCCATGGGCTTCAGTCCAGAGCGTCACGATTTGATGAGCCAGGAGACGCAGGCGAGTAAGTGGATCGGGTTCCGCCAGCCTGTGCTCCGCGTATTGAGGGAGAGGCAGGGAGAGAAATTCGACTACACCTACCAGGCCAATCCCGGAGAAGTCTGGGAGGAAGATGAGTTCTGGATCAACCTGTCGTGGGCGATCGATCCGGATGGTTCCATGGGTATCCGGCATTGGTTCGAGTCGCCGTACCGGCCGGGGCAGAAGATTACGCTGGACGAATACTACGGCTGGATTTTTGAGAACTCCGTGCCGGGGCTTCCTGAAGCCGCGAAGAAAGAGAACCTCACGCCTCTCGAATATATGCGTAAGTACGGGGCCTTCGAGGTGACCACGGACGTGTACAAGTTGAACGAGAAGCCGGTTGCGGCGGCGGACCTGGATGGGTCCAGTGTCGAAGCCAACGGCGTGGTGACGAAACAAGGCAAAGCCGTGGGCGTAATGGTGGATGGCAAAGCGGTCGTGGGCTACGGCACACCTTCGCGCAAGCTTGAGCTGTTTTCGAAAACCATGGCCGACTGGAAATGGCCGGAGTTTGTGCTGCCCGAGTACTATCGCAGCCATATTCACCGGTCAGCACAGGCTGCGTCTGTCGGAAATCCGACAGAAGATTTCAATCCTCTCTATACGCCGACGGTTGACTGGCCGAAAGACGCACACGGCGAGGTTTGCACCCTGCTGCCCATTTTCCGGTTGCCCAATCTCATCCACACCCGCTCGGGCAATTCGAAACTGCTCTACGAGATTTCGCACAAGAATCCGCTGTGGGTGAATCCGGTGGACGCGGCCAAACTGGGCAACGTGCGTACCGGTGACCTGATCAAGGTCCATACCGAAATCGGTTTCTTCGTGCTGCATGCCTGGGTCACGGAAGGCCTCACGCCCGGCGTGGTGGCGTGTTCGCATCATCTGGGCCGCTGGCGCGTGAACAAGGACGAACAGATCGAACGCATGTCCAGCGCCTGGGTGGACTTGAAAGAAGTGGGCAAGGGGCAGTGGAAGATGCGCCAGATCGAAGGCGTCGCGCCTTACCAGAGCCCCGATCCCGACACCAAACGCGTCTGGTGGAGCGATGCCGGCGTGCATCAGGACATCACCTTCCCGGTGCATCCTGACCCCATCAGCGGAATGCATTGCTGGCACCAGATGGTGCGGGTGGAGAAGGCGGGCCCGGACGATCGCTACGGAGATATCTTTGTGGACACGAACCTGTCCTACGCCGTGTACCTGAAGTGGAAAGCGCTTACCCGCCGAGCCCCCGGCAGGCTGCGGCGACCGTTGTGGTTCCCACGCGTGGTGCGGCCGGTGGAAGCGGCGTTCTATACCGACGGGAAATCCAGCGCCTAAACAGGCGCGCCCTGATACGAACCTGCCCTCATTCCGCGATCAGCAGGTTCTCGGCAAACGGCCATTCGCGATCCATCCACTGGCCATCGCAGCGGAAACCGGTCTGGCGGGCGATCTCGGTGATTTCGCTAGCGGAATACTTGTGGCTGCTTTCCGTCCAGATGGTTTCGTCCTCAAGGAGGGTAACCGAAAGTTCGGCTTTGGGGATGGTTACGGTTTGATTGTGTTTGGACCGCAGGTGCATTTCCACGCTGCGCGCTTCCGGGTTGAACCGGACCGTGTGCTCGAACTGCGACAGATCGAAATCGCCATCCAGTTCCCGGTTGATGCGGGCCAGCAGGTTCAGGTTGAACGCCGAAGTCACGCCCAGCGAGTCGCGGTAGGCATTGAGCAGTTGCGGGATGGGCTTCTCCAAGTCGGTCCCCAGCAGCAACGAATCACCCGCTTGCAGAATTCTGCGGACCTGCCGCAGGAACTTCACACCGGCGGGCCGGTCAAAGTTGCCGATCGTGCTTCCGAGGAATAACACCAGCAGGTGCTCGCCGTGCTTCCGTCTGGCCGCGACTTCCAGCAAGCCATCGAGGTACTCGCGTTCGAAGCCCACAATGCTGATGGAATCGATGTCGCCCAGCTCGCGCGCGCACATGGCGAGCGCGGTGCGCGAGATCTCGATGGGGTAATAGGAGGTGTGCTGACGGCGGCAGCAGGCTTCGAGGATCCAGCGCGTTTTCTTGCCGCTTCCGCTGCCCAGTTCAGCCACCATCACCGGCGCCGGAACGCGCTCCACGATGTCGCCGGCGTGCCGCTGCAATAGCCGTTCGTCCGCCCGGGTCAGGCCGTATTCCGGCAACACGCTGATCACTTCGAACAGCGCCGAGCCCACGTCGTCATACAAGTACTTCGACAGCAGCTCCTTCTGCCCGGGGCGATCCAGTCCGGCGCGCACGTCGGCAGCGAATTCGAACGCCGGATCGGCGGTGATAGCGTGGGTCAGCATGAAATGTTTTTTCATTGGTTACTCACACAGCGGAATCCCGCGTAAACGTACTGGTAGTGCGGCTGGAACCAGTTGCGGAACGAGCGCCGCAGCATGCATGCCGCGGTGCGGGCCGATCCGCCCTTGATGACGTAATGCTTGCCATCGAAGAAGTCCGCCGAATAACCGGGATAAAACGGAAAGCGCCGGAAGCCGGGGAACGGACCAAGTATGGTTGAGGTCCACTCCCAGCCGTTCCCGACCAGGCCGACCACGCCCCATGCACTTTGGCCCTGAGGGAAAGCTCCGACGGGCGTTGGGTCCCAGCGCTGGAAGTCGAAGTTACCAAGCTGCGCGCTGGGAACTGCGGAACCCCATGGATAGTGTCTCGCCTCGCCTTCTCGAGTAGCGTAGGCGGCGCGATGCCACTGCGCCTCGGTGGGCAACGACTTCCCTGCCCAGCGGGCAAACGCCGTCGCCTCCGCGTGGCTCACGTAAACCGGCCAGTCGAGCGGCAGCGGGATTTCGTCAAACATGGTGCGGTAAGTCCAAGCTCCGCCAGCCCACTTCCAGAACGCCGGATGGCTCACTTGCTCATCGCGTCGCCAGTTCCAGTCGTCCTCGGTCCAGAGATCGCGCTGTTCGTAGCCCCGGGCGGCCATGAATTCCATCCATTGGGCGTTGGAGACTTTGTATTGATCGATGGCGAAGGCAGGTACGGTGACGGTATGCTCTTCGTACTCATTGTCCCAACCGAAAGCAGGGCCTGTGCGGGGAAGACCAAGCGTGGCCGGGCCGGCAGGAATCTCCACCATGTGCGGTTGTACAGTCACCGCCAGCGGCCCAGACGATTGCTGCGGGCGGACCTTCCGTTCGAGCGGCAACTGGTGCAGCATGTAGGCCAACGTTTCGGCATGCATCAGGCGATGCTCAATGGCGACATTCAACAACAAAGTGACAGGAAACTCGCGAGTACTGGCGCCCGGAGCCAGGGCCTTGGGCAATTCTTCATCCAGAATCTGCCGCACCCGGCCCACATAGTTTCGTACTTCCGCGATCGATGGCCAGTCGGCAGGCTGATCCTGGGGAAGACCACCGCCTACCGGATCGATGCCGAAAGCAAACAACCGATCGAATTCGGAATGGAACGGTGTGACGTCAAACAGGCGCTCCCTAAGAAGATTCCAGTCGAAGGACTCCAGGTGACCGATATAGAAAACGATACGGTGTCTTTCGGGAATGGGCCGCTCGTAGAGAGAATCGGGTCTAACCAGGTCGAACAGATTGTCGGTTTCGGCGCGAGACGCGGCCAGCCGTTCCAGCGCGTGCCCAACTTCAACGTCGTTTTGCGCGGCCAGCATCGAGGGACTCCTTCCGGCGTTGAAAGCTTCTCGGTTGGATGACGAGCGTGTCCTCGAGGTTACATCGGGGACTGCCCGAAGTCCTACAGTAGATGCGCGAAACAAGGCTGCGGACTCACGGTTATCGAGGCCAAATCAGCAATGCCGCAGCGCCAACATATGCTTTAGATTTAGTTACTTGCAAGTCTTGGGGCGATGCATTGGCAGCCGCTGCGCGGCTCGGCCTGAGGTCCGATCCAGCTCAAATCCGCAGCACACCGGCTCCTTTGATCTCGCTCCTCTTTAATGCTTGCAGGGCCTGGTTAGCTCGCTCCAGATCGAAGATCTGGATCTCGGTGTGCAGGGGAACATCGGCAGCAAGTTCGAGAAACTCGCGGGCGTCCTGACGGGTGCAGTTGGCTACGCTGCGGATGGTGCGTTCCTGATAGACAAGCGAGTAATCCATCTGCGGGATGGGGCTCATGGTGATGCCCGCCAGCACGAGACTGCCGGCTCTGCGCAGCGCCCGGAGAGCGTGCGGGACCAAGCCGCCCGCAGGGGCAAAAATGATAGCGGCGTCGAGTGGGTGCGGAGCTGCGTCTTCGGCGGCGCCAACCCAGGCAGCGCCCAGGCTCTTGGCCAGCTCGCGGTGTGCTGCGGTGCGAGTGAAAACGTACACCTCGCAGCCGCAGTGACGGGCAAACTGCAAGACCAAGTGGGCGGAGGCTCCGAAACCGTAGAGCCCGAGTCGCTGTCCGGAGCCGGCGCCGCTCAGACGATAGGAGCGGTAGCCGATGATCCCAGCACACAGCAGCGGCGCCGCGTTTTCGTCGGAGAAAATCTTCGGAATAGGGTACGCGTAATTTTCGTGGACGACGGTGTATTCGGCGTAACCGCCGTCAACGTGGAGTCCCGTGAACCGGGCGGAGTCGCACAGGTTCTCCAGATCGCGGCGGCAGTATTCACAGTGGCCGCAGGTGGAGTGCAGCCACGGGATGCCCACGCGGTCGCCCTCCTTGAATGTGCGCGCGCCGCTGCCGGCGGCGTCAACGGCGCCGACGATCTGGTGGCCGGGCACGACGGGAAGTTTAGGCAATTGCAGGTCGCCTTCGACGGTGTGGAGGTCGGTGTGGCACAGGCCGCAGCAGCGCACCTGCACACGAATCTCGCCGGGGCCAGGAATTGGCCTGGGGATATCTCGCAAGTTGAGCGGAGACTCATCCGCTGGCCGCGGGCGCTCTAGCACCATGGCACGCATGGAGCCATTTTAGCGGCGAAACCAATTCACGGTTGTGCCGTCTATACGAAGACACCGGGAGGTGGTTATGCGCAGACTTCTCGCAGGCTGGGTGCTTGGGATCTTGACGCTTCCAGTGATCGCTTTGGCCATGGCTTGGTGTGGCTTGTTGCCCACTTACGCAAGCGCGCCTCCACCGGCATGGGAGAAGGCCTTCTCGCAAATGGCGCTCAACAACTACGTGGCGCGGCACGCCCCGCATGTCTCCAACCCGCTTCCTATGACGGATGAGACCCTGCTGGCAGGAATGAAAATTTTCAAAGATGCCTGCGCCGGGTGCCACGGCGATCCCAACGAGGCCAGCGACTACGGGGCTAGCTTTTACCCAAATGTTCCGCAGTTTGCCAAGAACCCACCCCGGCTGCCCGACTGGCAGCTGTTTTGGATTGTCAGGAATGGTGTCCGCTATTCCGGCATGTCGGCCTGGGACCGGCAGTGGCACAACGATCAGGCAGTGTCGGACGACCATATTTGGAAAGTCGCCACCTTCCTGAGCCGCCTGGAATCTTTGCCGCCGGCAGTGGATGCGGAATGGCGAAAGAAGCAGCCCTAAGTTTCTGGGAAGTCTGCGCCTCGCGAATCTGCCACGCTCGTTTACAATAATCGCGTCATGCGAACAACTCTTCTGGTTTTGCTGATTGCGGTTGTGTGTTTGGCTGGGTGCAACAAGTCGACTGGGCCGGCAGCGTCTCCTTCTTCCGCAGCGCCTTCCTCTCCTGCGTCTACCCCCACCGGGATGACCTCCGTTCCTGATCTGTCCGGGGGTGTGATCGCGAAATCGGGCGACGTGGTGCAGCAGAAGCTCGAGGAGCTTGCTGGATCCGGGGCCACCAGTTGCGGAAGGCTCAGCTCGCAAGCCGACGACCAACTGAAAGTTGCCAGCGATTGCGCCACCCAAGCTGTGCAGAAAAAGCACGCGTTCTGGGTAGCCTACGACATGCCGGGAATGACCGTGGGCGTGGCCGGCAACTCCGCTGGGAAATTGTTCACCGCGCAGGCGGAAGGGGCGTCGGGAGTGGCCAGCGGCGCGTGCCCGTCACAGATGCGCGTTGCTCCCAGCGGCCGCATCACCTGCTTTGCCCCGGGGGATATGGGTTCGATGGGCGGGAGCCATGGCGGGATGAACGCAGCTCCTCCTGGGATGACAAATCCGCACGGCGGCGCCAAGCCTGTGGGCAAGCCGCAGTAGGAATGGCCGGCGGGACGCCGGCGCTGCATCAGGCCAGCAGTTTCGCAGTGGCCAGATCTTCCAGCGCGCAGCCGACGCTCTTGAACAGCGTGATATCGCTGGGCTGCGTGCGGCCAAGCCGCTTACGGCTGACCAGTTGGTGCAGGTCAGCGACGATATGATCGCGGGAGATCACACCTTCCTTCCTGGGAATGAGCAAGTCGCCGGCTTCCTCGGGCGCACCATCATAGGTCTCGACCACAATGCGGGAGCGTCCCACCGCTGCGGAATCCAGTTCGCGAGAGCGTGGCTGGAAGGCGCCGACTGCGTTCAGGTGAGTCCCGGGACGGAGCAGGCTCCCGTCAAACAATGGGACTGCGGATGAGGTGCAGGTGCAGAGCACATCAGACTCGGCGGCGCAGGTGGACGCGTCGACGGGTTCCACACGCAAGCCAGATTCCACCGATATCTCGCGGGCAAATTCCACCACCTGATTTGCGTCCCGACCACAGATCAGCACGCGCTCGAAACCACGCACCAGGGGCACTACCTTTATGTGTGCCCGGGCTTGGCGGCCTGTACCAAAGATCCCGAGAACTCGGGCATCTTCGCGCGCCAGAAACTTTGTGGCGATCGCCGAGGTCGCTGCCGTGCGTAGGTCGGTGAGATAGTTGGCGGGGATGACCAGCTTCGGGAGCCCGGTCTCCGCCTCGAGCAGCAGGTAGGTGGCCTGGATGCGATCTTCGGGGCGAGCGGGACGGCTTTGCACCATGACCAGCTTCATACCGAGCGCGTGGCCGGCGCGGTCGTAGCAGGGCATGATGAGGAAGACGCCGGCATCGGTCTCCAGGTGAGTGCGCAAAGGAATGACGACATTGGGGTAGAGGTCGCGAAAAGCAGATTCGATCGCGTTGATCACGCGCAGAGGGTCAAGTCTGTGGCGAATCTCGGCTTCCGAGAGTGTGCTCATGGGGGTGTAAGCATAGCAAAGAGTCGGCGGCCGGTGCGCGTCGCAAGATCTCTGGCGTCCGCAATCCAGAGTGCGTCCGCCGCCACCGATCAGGTAAGATACTCCGCGCCCATGAACCGCGAATATCACAAAGGATACAGCCACCAACTGCACCGCGACATGGAAGTCTTGGTGTTCGGATACGGCGGCCCGCCCCTGGTCGTGTTTCCGACCTCGATGGGGAGATTTTTCGAGTATGAAGACCGGGGCATGATCGGCGTGCTGGCGCCCAAAATCGAATCCGGCGAGCTCCAGGTGTTTTGTCCTGACGGGGTGGATACCGAGAGCTGGTACAACAAGAACGTGCATCCGCGGGTGCGGGTGGCGCGGCACCTGCAGTACGAGGCCTACCTGCTGCACGAGTTTCTTCCCTTCCTGCGCTGGAAGAACCCGGCCCCGCAGCTGGCAGTCACCGGCTGCAGCTTCGGTGGCTATCACGCGGTCAATTTTGCCTTCAAACATCCGGAACTGGTGACCCATTGCGTGAGCATGAGCGGGGCATACGACATCCACCAGTTTCTGGACGGCTATTACGACGAGGATTGCTACTTCAACAATCCGCCGGATTATCTACAGAACATGAGCGACGACTGGTACCTGAGCCGCTACCGCCAGATGAAGATTGTGCTGGGGTCGGCCGACTGGGATATGTGCCTAGACCAGAATGTGAAGCTGTCGCACCTGCTGAACGAGAAAGCGGTCCCGCACTGGCTGGATGTGTGGGGTGACAATTCCAAGCACGATTGGCCGCTGTGGCAGCGCATGGCGGGGAAGTATTTTTAGTCGTTGGTCAATGGGCAGGCAGCTATAGATTTCTAACAAAGGTGAGCCGTATGAAGAAAATCGGAATCATTTTTGGCATGGAAAATTCTTTTCCGCCCGCGGTGGTGGAGAAGATCAACAGCATGAAGGTGGAAGGCGTGACCGCCGAGTTTGTGAAGCTGGGCGGGGTAAAGATGGCCGAGCCCAGCGGGTACCGGGTGATCATCGACCGCATCTCCCAGGACATTTCGTTCTACCGCGCCTACCTGAAGAACGCTGTGCTCAATGGGACGGTGGTCATCAATAATCCCTTCTGGTGGACGGCCGACGACAAGTTCTTCAACTACGCGCTGGCGAGCAAGCTGGGCGTGGCCATCCCTCCAACCGTGATTCTGCCCCACAACCGGCACCCGCCGGGAACTACAGATCAGTCGATGCGAAACCTCATGTTTCCCTTGAACTGGGAGGAAGTGTTCGAATACGTCGGCTTCCCGGCCTTTCTGAAGCCTTACGACGGGGGCGGCTGGAAGAACGTCTATAAAGTCGACTCGCCGGAGGAGTTCTTCAAGGCCTACAACGAGACCGGGCACCTGTGCATGACCCTGCAGCACGGAGTGGAGTTCGAGGAATACTTCCGCTGCTACGTGATCGGGCAGGAGAAAGTGCACATCATGCGCTACGACCCGAAGGCTCCGCACCATGAGCGCTATGTAAAGGGAAATCCACCGCCGTCACCGAAGATGAAAGAACGCATCGAGAAGGATGCACTTACCCTGTGCCGGGCTTTAGGGTATGACCTGAACACCGTGGAGTTCGCGGTCGAAGGCGGCGTGCCGTACGCCATCGATTTCATGAACCCGGCCCCCGACGCAGAGATTACCTCGGTGGGTAAGGAAAACTTCGAGTGGGTGGTGAATGCTGTGGCGGATATGGCAGTAAAGAAAGCGCTTAGCGACGAGAATCCGGCGCGTGAGTTGCGCTGGGCTGCGTTCCTGGCCGGAGCGCCCCTGGCGGCAACCAAGCCGGCCGCACGAAAGAAGGCGAAGGCAGCGGAAACGCGTTAGGTGGCGCCGGCGTGCCGTCGGCACAAAGTTTTGACGTGCGGTGGCCGGCGGGACGCCGGCGCTACTGAACAGCTATACTATTTCGACCCTTCCCGGTCTGTAGCACCGCTATGAAGCCAACCTTTACCATCGGGATCGAAGAAGAGTACCAGACCGTCGATCCTGTCACGCGCGACCTGCGCTCGCATATCCACGCGGAAATGATCGAGAAGGGCAAACTGCTGCTGCAGGAGCGGGTGAAGGCAGAGATGCACCAGTCGGTGGTCGAGGTCGGGACCTCGGTCTGCGCCAATATTAAGGAAGCCAAGGCGGAAGTAAAGAAGCTGAGGCGTGACATGGTAGCGCTGTCGAAGGAGAACGGCTTGCGGCTGGCCTCGGCGGCGACCCATCCGTTCGCCGACTGGCGTATGCAGGAGATCACCCCCGACGAGCGCTACAAGAACATCGTGGAAGACATGCAGTTGGTCGCCCGGGCCAACCTGATTTTCGGCCTGCACGTGCACGTTGGGGTGGAGGACCGGGAGACCGCCATCCATCTCATGAACCACGCCCGTTATTTCCTGCCGCACATACTGGCGCTCTCGACCAATTCGCCTTTCTGGCTGGGGATGAACACCGGGCTGAAATCGTATCGCTGCAAAGTATTTGACAAATTTCCACGCACTAACATTCCGGACTATTTTCCCAGCTGGGGCGAGTACGAGAATTTCATCAAGCTGCTGATCAAGACCAACTGCATTGATAACGCCAAGAAGATCTGGTGGGACATGCGGCCGCATCCGTTCTTCAACACGTTGGAATTCCGCATCTGCGATATTCCCATGCGGGTGGATGAAACCATTGCGCTGGCCGCGCTCATCCAGGCGACGGTGGCAAAACTGTATAAGTTGCATGCCGCGAACCAGGGGTTCCGCCTGTATCGCCGGGCATTGGTGATGGAGAACAAGTGGCGGGCGTCGCGCTATGGCCTGGACGGAAAACTGGTAGATTTCGGAAAGCAGAAAGAGGTTCCAGTCCGCGACCTGTTGAATGAATACCTGGAGTTCGTGGACGACGTGGTGGATGAACTCGATTCCCGCGAGGAACTGGAGTACATCCATGAGATTATGAAAATGGGGACGGGCGCGGACCGCCAGCTACGCGTGTTCCACGAAAGCGGCGGTGACCTGAAGAAAGTGGTCGACTACATTATTGAAGAGACAGAAACGGGCCTGGCTGAGACCGCGGTGCCGGCTTCCGCCAGGAAAATAGGGTAGAACGGGTCTGGCATCTGACCCTCAGGGGCTAAAGCCCAGTTCAGTTTGGCTCTGGGTGGCGCGGCTAATGCCGTGCCCTACCCAATACCAATTGCGAGACCAGTTCATAAATGAATCTTCCCATCAGTCAAGTGAGTCGCCCATTAAGCACGCTTCCTTTCGATCCTGAATACACTCCCGGCGCGCGCAACGCCGTGAAGGTGTGTTTGCGCATCCAGCCGAGCGAGAAAGTCACGGTCATTACCGACGAGGCTACGCGCGAAATCGCGGCCAGTATTGTCCATGAACTGGAGAGCATCGGCGCGCCGTACCGGGCGTGGGTGCTGGAGGAACTGGCGCAGCGTCCGCTGATCGACCTTCCGCCGGAAATCGTGGCCGACCTCGAGACCAGCCAGGTCAGCATTTTTGCCGTATACGCCCAGACCAACGAACTGCGGTCACGCATGCAGATGACCGACATAGTGAACCGGCGGAAGATCCGGCACGCCCACATGGTGAATATCAACCGCCAGATCATGCTGGAGGGGATGCGAGCGGATTTCCTTAAAGTCGACCGGATCAGCACGAAGGTCGTGGATATGGTGCGCAAGGCCAAGCGGATTCGGGCCAAGACCGCAGCCGGCACCGACCTGGTGGCCGACCTGAACCCCAATTACCGCTGGCTGAAGACCAGTGGAATCATCAGTCCCGACACGTGGGGGAACCTGCCGGGTGGCGAGGTGTTTACCACGCCGGGGGAGGTCAATGGGACGTTCGTGATCGACGGCGTGGTCGGCGACTGGCTGTGCGCCAAGTTCGGCAGCCTGCGGGAGGCTCCGCTGACCATCCGGGTAAAAAGCAATCGTCTCGCCGAGGCGCATTCCTCCAACAAGGAACTGGAAGAAGATTTCTGGCGCTACACCCACACCGATGAAAACAGCGACCTGGTGGGTGAGTTCGCGATCGGCACCAACATCGAGCTAAAAGATGTGATCGGACAGATTCTGCAGGACGAGAAGTATCCCGGGGTTCACATCGCATTCGGGAACCCCTACGGGGCACACACCGGGGCGGAGTGGTACTCCTCGACCCATATTGATGTGGTAGGCAGAAACTTTGATATTTGGGTCGACGAACAGCAGATCATGCGGGCGGGACAGTTTCTGATTGAAGCGTAGCAGGGGCCAGTCGCCCATGCCCACACACACATAAGTCTCATGATTCCTTCTCTTCGACAGCAATTCAACACGAACTTCACGACGGAGAAATACAAGACATTCCAGAAGCGCATGGCCGAACGCTGCGGGATGGCGATACCCTTCCGTCTGTGCGAGACGCCTTGCTTCTTCCCCAAGGAACTGCTCGAGCAGATGGCGCAATACGGCAAAGAGCTCATTAACCAGTTGAAGGGCCTGGAGTATCGCAAGGCTTCGTTCGAATCTATCCCCCCGGAGTTCAACGTACCCAACGAGTCGCCGCACCCCCTGTTCGTGCAGGTGGACTTCGGGCTGGTGCGGGACGGGGCTGGCAAGCTGCAGCCCAAGTTGGTCGAACTGCAGGGCTTCCCTTCCCTGTACGCCTACCAGGCGATGCTTTCGCAGGTGTACGGAGAGGTATTCGGTCTGGATACGAAGCTCGAATACCTGCTAAGCGGGTTGGACTGGGACGGCTACAAGAAGCTGCTGGGGCGCGCGATTCTGGGCGAACATGCCCCGGAAAACGTCGTCCTGATGGAGATTGATCCGCAGCATCAGAAGACCCGGCCGGACTTTCTGCTTACCGAAAACCTCCTGGGAATCAAGACGGTTGCCATCACCGACATCAAGCAGGTGGGGGGCTATCTCTTCTACCAGAACGCGGGCAAGCGAACGCCGATTAAGCGGATCTACAACCGTGCGATCGTGGACGAACTGGTGCGCAAAGACCTGAAGCTGTCATTCCACTTGACCGATGAACTGTCGGTGGAGTGGGCAGGGCATCCCAACTGGTATTTCCGCATGAGCAAGTTTTCTCTGCCCTACCTGCATCACGAGTGCGTGCCTGAGACCATGTTCCTAGACCGCGTCGACCACATCCCAAAAGACCTGGACCAGTACGTGGTGAAGCCGTTATTTTCGTTTGCCGGGCTGGGTGTACTCATGAATCCTACGAAGGACGACCTGGCCCAGATTCCCCGAGACAAGCGCTCGCAGTACATCCTGCAGAAGCGCATGAATTTTGAGCCGGTGATCGAGACTCCGCATGGCGGCACCAAGGCCGAGGTGCGGGTCATGTACATCTGGTTGGAGGAGTTGCTGCCGGTGATGACCATCATCCGCATGGGACGTGGGCTAATGATGGGAGTGGACCACAACAAGAATATGGAGTGGGTGGGATCGTCGGCCGGGTTTTATCCGAAGAGCTAACCTCTGCCCTTAGCCAGCCCTGGGTCGGGTAAGGGCGGGAACCTGTTTGACAATCCTGGCTTCCAGTTCCTTACCGTTGGGGCGCTGGATATACATTTTGTCCTGCTCGAAGCGGATGCGGGTAGGGGCGCCGGAAGCGAACTCACCCGGCAGGTAGCCGTCGCAGTGCTGGGAGTCGTATTCGCCGGTGTAGGTGACGCCGTCTAGTTTGACCATCACGAAAGCGGACCTTCCGGGAAGCGGCGCCCGCTTTTCACCTGCCAGTTCAGCCTCGGCCTGCAACCAGTCTTCGACTTCGTGGCCGGGGATTCGTCCGCGGTGTTCGAAGAGTTGCTGGGCGCGGCGGCGGATGGCCTCTTCGGGGACAGGTCGAGTGGTTGACATGGCGGACCTCCTCGCGCTCCAGTTGCCCAAGTGCAGCAACTAGAACATCGGCCGTTTCCGACTTGAGATTAGCAGCCTTGCCAATATCCTACCGCTTTCGCGCCGCCGGGGCCGAATTACCGCAGTTTCTTTCGCCCCTTCGGGGCTGGCGCTTCCTCCTACTTCTCCCAGGGCTTGCAAGACCTTCACCGCGGTTTGTGACGGCCAAAATGACGATTCAGCGGCGCTGCCGGCTTATCCCAGTTGACCTACTCTTGGCCACGGCCTAACATTACCGCCGACAGGCAGGATAGCTCTGCATGATCGGCCAGACGGTCTCCCACTACCACATTGTGGGAAAACTCGGCGGTGGTGGCATGGGGGTAGTGTACGAGGCGGAAGATACTCGCCTCGGCCGCCACGTCGCCCTCAAGTTCATCCCAGAAAACTTGGTGAACGACTCCAAGTCCCTGGACCGCTTCGTGCGCGAAGCTCGCGCTGCCTCGCAGTTAAACCATCCTGGCATTTGCACCATCCACGACATCGAAGACGCCAACGGCCACCCCTTCATTGTGATGGAGAAGCTGGAGGGCCATAGCCTGAAACAGCTGATCCGTGGCAAGCCGATGGATATCGACCAGTTGCTCGACGTTGCTATCCAAGTGGCGGATGCGCTGGCGGCCTCCCATGCCAAGGGGATCATCCATCGCGACATCAAGCCGGCCAATATTTTTGTCACCGAAAGCGGGCAAACCAAAATTCTCGATTTCGGGCTGGCCAAGTTGTTGCGCGAGCGCGCTGCCACCAGCGACGAAACCCCGGTGGAAGACTCGTTGACCGCGGTGGGCGTGATTCCGGGCACGGCGGTTTACATGTCTCCGGAGCAGGCCCGCGGCGAAGAACTGGATCCACGCAGCGACCTGTTCTCGTTCGGCGTGGTGCTGTTCGAAATGGCCACCGGCAAGAAGCCGTTTGCCGGAACCAACGTGGTGACCACGCTGGACGCGGTGCTGAACCAGAAGCCGATCTCCCCGCTCAAGCTGAACCCCGCGCTTCCCATGGAACTGGAAGGCATCATCGGCAGGGCCATGGAGAAGGACCGCGGCAGCCGCTACCAGAACGCTCTGGCGATGAAGGCGGACCTGCAGGCACTGAAAAAAGAAAGCGAATCGGGGCTAACGAAGAGCAGCGGGAGACGCTCCGCTTTGCCCTACCGTATTGTGACCAACACCTTTCAGGGCACCACCAGCAAACGCCAGACCTACCTGCTGATCGGCGTCAGCGCGCTGCTGGTCACAGTGCTAGCATCCGGGGGCACGTGGTGGTTCAAACATCGCATGGGCAGCGGTGGCGCAGCCAAGAACACCGTTGCGGTGCTGCCACTGCAGAACATCAACGGCGATTTCAGTGTGGAGTATCTACGCTTCGCGCTGGCCGACGAAATCGCGAACGTGCTCACCTACACGCGGACGCTGGACGTGCGTCCGTCGTCGGTCACGCGAAAATATGTCGCTGCCGATGTGGATCCCCAAAAAGCCGGGCATGAACTGCACGTGGCCACGGTTCTGACCGGGCACTTCCTGAAGCAGGGCGAGCGGCTTCTGATCACGCTGGAAGCCATCGAAGTGGACACCGACAAACTGCTGTGGCAAACCAATTTGACCACTGGGGCCCAGGACCTGATCGCCTTGCAGGCGGAAATGGCGAGCCAGGTGCGCCGGGGTCTGCTGCCGACGCTGGGAGCGGCCGGCGGATTCCTCGATACCGGCACCCGTCCCAAGAATGCCGAGGCCTACGACCTCTACCTGCACAGCCTGGCACTGGCGCATGATCCCGGGCCCAACAAGGACGCCATTGCGGTGCTTGAGCACGTGGTAGAAATGGACCCGACCTACGCTCCGGCTTGGGAAGAGTTGGGGCTGCGCAGCTACTACGACGCGGACTATTCGACCGGCGGCGAGGAAATGTTCCAGCGCTCCACCAAGGCCTATGAACGGGCGCTGGCGCTAGATCCCAACCGCATCCCGGCCGCCAGCCAAATGGTGGTGAACCACGTGGAGCGGGGTGAGTTGGGGAAAGCCTATGAAATTGCGCAGGAACTGGTGAAGCGCCGTCCGGAGAGCGGGCAGGCCCATTTCGCGCTGTCGTTCGCCCTGCGCTACGCCGGGATGCTGGAGAGAGCGACCCAGGAGTGCGACACCGCGATGGCACTGGCTCCGGGGAACTACCTGTGGCGCTCGTGCGCCTGGGCGTTCATGGAACTGGGAAACACCGAGCGGGCGATGGACTTTGTGCGCCTGGACCAGGGATCGGAATGGGCCGCGTATATCACGCCGTCGGTGCTTTTGCGCGAAGGCAAGGTGGCGGAAGCGCGCGAGGCGGTGAAGCATATGCCCACGGCTGCCCGGTATCACCGTGATCTCTGGGAGGCCTGCCTGGGCCTGCGGCCTCCGTCGGAATTGGATCGCCTGGCACACGAAGCGGAAACCACCCAACCCGCCGAGCCTGACCCCGAGATCTGGTACTACCAGGGAGCCCTTTTCGGGTACTGCGGCAAGAAGGAAGCCGCTTTGCATTTGCTGAGCAGCGCCGTGGAGCAAAATTATTGTGCCCACTCCAACCTGTTGTCAGACCCACTGCTGGCGAAACTGCGTGCTGACCCCGGGTTTGACAAGGTGTTAACCGCCGCCAGCAATTGCCAGCAGGCAATCGCGCCCGGGCCGTGAATCGAGTAGGATGGAGGTTCTGCAACCTGCTAACTCTTGGCAGGCGGCGCAGTCCATTAGTTGAAGGGCTTAAACCGGGAAAAATCTTGCCTCCAATCCTCGAAAACCATAATCCCATACCTATGCAAAATCCCGTTCGACGACCTTTGCGGGGACTGCGGTCCTCTGCCCCATTCGTTCTTGCCATTTTCTTCGCCCTGCTGCTGGCGCTGCCCGGGCGTGCTCAGACTGCACAGCCAGTTAGTCCAGTTGCACCCCTGCCGCAAGATACAGGGACCGCGGGACTGAAACTCATGCTGCGGCGCCTGAATACTACGGCTCGTTTCATGCACGTGGTCGCGCATCCTGACGACGAGCATGGTGGCACGTTGACGCTGGAATCGCGGGGCAAAGGCGCAAGCACCTTGCTGCTGACTCTGAATCGAGGCGAAGGTGGACAGAACAAGGTTGGCAGCAACCTGTTCGACGTACTGGGAGTTCTTCGCACCCTCGAACTGACGGCTGCCGATCGTTACTACGGTGTGGAACAACGCTTTACTCGCGTCGCCGATTTTGGATTTTCCAAGACACCGGAGGAAACTCTGCAGAAGTGGCAAGGACGCGACATTGCGTTAGGAGATATTGTTCGCGTGGTACGGACGTTTCGCCCTGACGTGATAATGGCAGGATTTAGCGGAACCGATCGCGATGGTCATGGGCATCACCAGGTTTCGTCTTTGTTGGCGCAAGAGGCGTTTCGAGCCGCGGCCGATCCCAAGCGTTTTCCTGAGCAAATCAAAGAGGGTCTGCAACCGTGGCAGGCCAAGAAGGTGTACGTGGGCAACGTTTGCGGATTTTTCGCGCAGGACTGTCCCAGCGCCGACTACACGCTCAGAGTGAATTCGGGTAAAGTCGATCCGCTGCTAGGGATGGAACCCGCCCAGTTCGCCATGCTGGGGCTGAAGCACCAGCTTTCGCAGGGAGCAGGCGCCTGGACATTGGATCCCGGAGATCGCTTCAACTACTACAAGCTGGTCGATTCGGTTGTGCAAACAACCAAAGATAAAGAAGGGCACGAACAGGACTTCTACGACGGAATTGACACAACCCTTCCGGGGCTCGCGGCAAGGCTGGGAGCAGAAGAGAGCAAGGCGCCATGGTTGAAACCAGCGCTCGAGAAGGTGGCGCAGGAAATCCAGCAGGCAACCGAGGCCAGTGTGCGAGGTCCGGGCGATGCCGCGGGACCATTGTTTGCTGCTGCGCAAGGATTTCGGGAGATCGCAGATCGTTTAGAGAAAGGCAGCTTGAGCGAAGCCGCCAAGGCTGACGTGCTTGGTCGTCTTAGGGAGAAGCAGCAGCAAGCCGAAACCGCGCTCAACCTTGCCTTGGATGTGACCGTAGAAGCGACCGTGCCGGGCCCTGCCGGCGGCGTGCCGAGGGAAGTAGACGCCTTCACCGTCGTATCGCCGGGGCAGAAGTTCGAGTTGGTAGTCAAGTTCCACAACGGTTCCAAGTATCCGCTCCTGGCGGAACATGTCACGCTCGACGGATTTGAAGGCTGGACCGCGGACACTCCCAAGAGCACGAAGGAGATCAAGCCGGGACAAGACTATGTAGCGAGCTACCACATGGTGGTTCCGCCAAAAGTTGCTTACACGCGTCCCTACTGGCATCGCAACAACCCGGAAGAAGACGCCATCAACACCATCGACCAGCCGCAGTACGCCGGGCTTCCCTTCCCGCCTTCGCCGTTCCGAGTGCGCGTGGAGTACTCGATTCCGGCACAAAAGGATTTTGGTGGAAATCACGTCTCATCTCCGGTGATCGTGCCTTTTCTGGACGACAAAGGTGCCGAGCAAGAGCGGGTGCTAGCCGTCGTTCCGGCGTTCTCGGTCAGCCTGGAGCCGGGGGCACAGGTTATCCGCAAGGAGGGTGACCCTGGCTGCAACGTGACTGTGGGCGCGACCTACAACCTCAATGCACCGGCGAAAGGGAGTCTGCGCCTGCAAGTTCCGCCCAACTGGCGAGTGGAGCCCTCAGAATTGCCGGTGGAATTTTACCATCGCGGAGAAAAGCAGGAGTTCAAGTTCAAGGTGTTTCCAGCGAGCCTGCAAGAAGGACGGACCGAGATTCGCGCCATTCTCGAATCCGGAGGGTCAAAGTACAGCGAAGGCTATACCGAGGTTACGCGGGAAGACCTGGACACCTTTTATTATTACCAGCCGGCCCTGCAGCGGGTGAGCATCGTAGACGTGAAGGTACCCGCGGGTCTGAAGGTCGGCTACGTAATGGGGGCGGGGGATGACATTCCGACAACGCTGGGGCAAATCGGGATGAATGTAACCCTTATCCCCGCCGATAAGCTCGGAAGCGAGGATCTGAGCCGCTACGGAACCATCGTTCTGGGCATTCGCGCGTACGACACGCAGAAGGATCTGGTCGCGAACAACAAGAAGCTGCTGGACTATGTTTCTGCCGGCGGAACCCTGGTGGTGCAGTACAACGCCGGGGTAGGGGATTTCAACAGCGGGCACTTTACCCCCTACTCGGCCCAGCTCAGCCGGGCGCGCGTTTCCGTGGAAGAAGCGCCGGTACAGATTCTGGCCCCCGACGACGGCGTGTTCCACTATCCCAACCCGGTTACCCAAAAAGATTTCGACGGATGGGTGCAAGAACGCGGGCTCTACTTCATGAGCCAGTGGGATGACAAGTTCAAGCCGCTCTTGGCGTGCCAAGATCCGGGAGAGCCGCTGCAGAAGGGTGGATTGCTGCGGGCACAGTACGGGAAGGGCACTTACATTTACACCGGATACGCCTTCTTTCGCCAGTTGCCGGCCGGAGTGCCGGGAGCGGTCCGGCTGTATGTCAACTTGTTGAGCCAGTCGTCAGCTTCGGTCGCTAGCCGTTAGTCGTTGGTCAAACCCAGTTGCCGGCTGCCAGTTCTCGGTTCTCAGCTTTTTCCATTAATGAAGGAAACAACACAGCCCGTCGCTCCCCAGCTCATTCGAGGCGTGGGATTGGGGAGCGCGACTACCCTCAACATGATTGACATGATCGGGGTGGGACCCTTCATTACCCTGCCTTTGATCGTGAGTGCGATGGGCGGTCCGCAGGCCATGCTGGGCTGGGTTGTGGGGGCGCTGCTGGCGGTGTGCGATGGGCTGGTGTGGGCGGAACTGGGCGCGGCCATGCCGGGCTCGGGCGGCTCGTATCGTTACTTGCGGGAAATTTACGGGGCGAAGCGGCTGGGCCGGCTGATTTCCTTTCTGTTCATCTGGCAGCTTTCCTTCAGCGCCCCGCTTTCGATTGCGTCGGGCGCGATTGGGCTGGCAGGATATGCGTCGTACTTCTGGCCAGGACTGGAGCAGCAGTTCCTGGCACGCAGCTGGAGCCTGGATCTGCCGCTGCTGGGAACTTTACAACTGAGCTGGCTGGTTTCCGGGGCGACGTTCGTGGCCATTGGCATGGTTGCCCTCGCCGTGGTGCTGCTGTACCGCAAGATCACCTCCATCGGATGGATGTCGAAGTTGCTGTGGGCGGGGGTGATGGGAACGATGGGTTGGGTCATCTTCGCGGGCCTCAGCCATTTCGACGCTGCGCGCGCTTTCAGTTTTCCGCCGGGAGCGTTCACTCTGTCGCGCAATTTTTTTCTCGGGCTAGGCTCGGCCCTGCTGATTTCGGCCTACGATTATTGGGGCTACTACAACATTTGTTTTCTGGGCGATGAAGTGAAAGAACCCGGGCGGACCATACCCCGTGCCTTGCTGCTATCCATTGCTCTAGTAGCCTGTCTATATGTAGTGATGAACGTCAGCATCCTGGGTGTGGTGCCGTGGCAGGAAATTACCCGGATGGGACAATCGAACGAGCGTTTGTACCTGGTCTCCATCTTCATGCAGCGGGTCTACGGGCCGTGGGCCGCCAACCTGGCGACTGTACTGGTCATGTGGACGGCGTTCGCTTCGGTGTTCTCACTGATGCTGGGGTACTCGCGAGTACCCTATGCGGCAGCCCTTGACGGTAACTACTTCCGCGCGTTTGCGCGGGTGCATCCGCGGCATCGGTTTCCGTATGTGTCGCTGCTCGCGCTGGGTGCGGGCGCGCTGCTATTCTGTTTTTTCCGCCTGCAGGATGTAATCGCGGCGCTGGTGGTGATTCGTATCCTGCTGCAGTTTCTGGTACAGGCCATCGGGCTGATGGTGCTGCGGGTACGGCGTCCGGAGATGCCGCGGCCGTTCCGCATGTGGCTGTATCCGGTTCCGGCGCTGCTGGCAAGTTTTGGATTTGTCTACATCCTGATCTTCCGTCAGAATTTTCTGAAGGAAATCCGCTACGCGGTGGTCATCCTGTTGGCGGGGCTGCTCATCTACATGGTCCGCGCCTGGCGACACGGAGAATGGCCGTTTGGTGAAGGCGTGGCCGCGGCCGTCGAGGAAGTGGCAAGCAATTAATCATGGCGGAGTCGATAAACATCCCGGGAAACTTGCCTGCTGCCGAGGGAGGTTCGGCGTGGGCACCGCTGCGCGAACCGCTGTTCCGCTCGCTGTGGATCGCCGCGGTAATTTCCTACACTGGCACCTGGATGCAGAACGTAGGCGCCGGCTGGTTGATGACGCAGCTGACAACCTCGCCCCTGATGGTAAGCCTGGTCACTGCAGCGACGGCCGTGCCCGTGTTTCTGGTGATTCTGCCCGCTGGAGCGCTGGCTGACCTGGTGGACCGGCGGCGGTTTCTGCTGATCACCCAGGGATGGATGGTGCTGGCGTCAGCCACGCTCGGCATCCTCACTCTGACTAGCCGTATTTCGCCCTGGGTGCTGCTGGGCTTTACCTTCCTGCTGGGACTAGGCGCGGTGATGAATGATCCGGCATGGCAAGCGATCACGCCGGAGATTGTTTCGCCGCAGCAGCACGCACCCGCCGTGGCTCTGAATTCGGTGGGCTTCAACGTGGCGCGGGCGGTTGGTCCGGCGCTGGGTGGCTTGGTGATCGCCAGTGCCGGGTCGGGCGTAGCCTTCCTGCTGAACGCCGCTTCGTTTTTTGGAGTGATCTTTTTTCTGTATCGCTGGAAGCGTCCACACTATGAGCACGTCGAGACTGGACGGGTGCGCGACGCGCTGTGGGCGGGGATACGCTACATGCGGAGCGCGCCGCTGGTTCAGTGCGTGCTGATCCGCACCGTAGCTTTCAGCCTGGCGGCAAGTTCCCTGCCGGCATTGCTGCCGCTACTGGCCCGTCCTCATGGCGCCACCGGATACGGCTTGCTGCTGGGGTCGTTCGGGCTAGGGGCGCTGGCAGGAGCGGCGGTCCTGCCGCGGTTGCGGAGCAAGCTGTCGGTGGATGGTGTGGTCATGTTCGCCATCCTGGTATTTGCCACCATGACATTCGCCGCCGGTCGCGTGCAGGATTTCCGCGCGCTCTGCCTGGTCCTGTTCACCAGCGGCACCGCTTGGATCGGCATCCTGGCGTGCCTGAATGTGGCGGCCCAGACCATGTCGCCACCATCGTTCCGGGCCCGCGCGCTCTCCATGTACCTGCTGGTGCTGCAGGGCGGCATGGCGGTAGGCAGCGCGCTGTGGGGCGCCTTGGCGTCGAAGGTGGGCATTCCTACAACGCTTCTGTGTTCGGCAATCGCCTTGGTAGCGGGAGTTCTGGCCGTCCGGCAGTACCGGCTCACGGCCCAGCAACTGGAATTGACCCCGGCGGTAGTGCGCGATTAGGCAAGTTCCTGTATCCTCCCATCACCCTATAAATTCAAGGAGAGATCTCATGAGGAGAATGAAGTGGCTTTTTGCGTCGATCGTGGTCCTAGCGGCGTGTGGCATTGCGGCCGCCCAAGCCAGCAAACCAGCCGAGGTGCGCACCCTGGCAACCGTAGCCGACGGCGCCATCAGCGGCGTGGAAGGGGAGTTTGTGCCCGCGGCCGAGGCCATGCCTGAGGACAAGTACTCCTTTGCGCCGACCAGCGGTGAGTTCAAAGGGGTGCGGACATTTGGCCAGCAGGTGAAGCACGTGTCCGCGGTCAATTACCTGGTGGCGTCTGCCATCTTGGGAGAGAAACCTCCGGTCGACCTCGGAAGCGAGAATGGTCCCGATTCCGTGAAGACTAAAGCAGATACGATGAAATTCCTCAAGGATTCCTTTGCCTATGCCCACAAGGCCGCCGCCTCCATAACCGCGCAAAATGCTGTGGAGCCGATTAAGAGTCCTTTCGGCCAAGGCACGACTACGCGGTTGGGATTGGCCACGCTGATCACAGGCCATTGCTTTGACCACTACGGGCAGATGGTGGAGTACTTGCGAATGAACAGCATTATTCCGCCCGCCAGCCGCTAGCGAAACTGGTTTCTTGCAGCCCCGCAGGGCCGGTCACCGCCGGCCCTGCTTCGTGTTGCACCGTTTCTGGTGCATGGCACCAAAGTGCCATTTACACCTCAACCCCCAGAACGTACTTTGGGTTCCCCCCGATTCTGAGAGAAGCCTTCCAGACACGTATGGGTGTCTTCCCGGGATGGAGTTGCGCCTGGTTGTGGTGTTTTTATTGAATCCCCCCAACCGTTACTTCCAGCTAAATGGGGACGAGCCAATGAGAGCGAAGAGACAGCAGATGGTGGCCATGGGCTTTTCTGATACCGCCCGCGAGCGGCAGGTGCAGCAGGAGATCGAGACGTTTCTCAACGCCTTGAGTTCTTATCCGGAGCGTTTTGCACGCGACCCTTATGTCAGTTTTGAGCAACACCTGTTTAGCATTGTGGCTTCGAGCCATGTGCTGATGGGTGATGGCAACTGCAATCTGGATTAAGAGCGGAGCCAGAATCGGAGGAAGATCGGGCGTCGTTCCGCTTTGGTGGCGGGGAACCCTCTGGCCTACTTGCTTGAGCCCTTCCTGTACACCCCTCGTTCGGCAATCATGGTTGCAATCAGCTCCGCGGAAAGACCGTGCTCACGGAGGCGTGCCGCGATGCGTGCCTTGGCTCGGCCCAGGCTTGCGCTGTGATCAAGAAAGATCAGCACGGATGGCCCGGCTCCGCTTAAGGCCACCCCCAGCACCCCCGAGGTTCCCGCCATTTTCTGCAGCACCGGCAAGAGCGGACACAACGGAGCCCGATAGGGTTGGTGGATGCGGTCTTCCAAGGCAGACTGCAGCAAGTCACGGCGCCCCTCAACGAAGGCGGCCAGCAGCAGCATGGAATTCTGAATATTGGCGACGGCGTCGGCGCGGGAGTATTGCACCGGAAGAACGCCACGCGCCTTTTCGGTCGAGAGACTCTCACCCGGAACCGCCAACAGCAGGGACCACTTCCCTTTCGGCCGAATGTGCACGACCTGGGCCTCCGTTGGACTCGACATGCGGGCGATGGCCAAGCCCCCGGACCAGCAGGCAGCCGCATTGTCGGGATGATGCTCGCGGTGAGAGGCCTCTCCGATGATGCGGCTGTCGCTCCAGCGCAAGCCACCGTAATGGACTGCCAGGGCGATTCCGGCTAGCCGGGCCGCAGCGGAGGATCCGCATCCTTTGCCGATAGGAATCTGATTGGCAATGCGCAGCGCCAACGGGGGGATGGGCTTGCCTTCGGCTTGCAGCACCTCACGGTAGGTTTCCAGGATGAGATGGTTTTCAAGCTGGCCGCAGATTTCAGCGTCGCGGCCGCTGGCACTAATGGAGAACTGTTCGGCGGCGCGGGCATGCACTTTGAGGAACAGTCCCAAGGCCAGGGCGGCGGCATCGAACGCGGGGCCGAGGTTCGCCGAGGTGGCGGGCAGCAGAAGGTCCAATCGGTTCTGGTTTGCTTTGGTCTTCATTGCGCCGACTTGGCCTACGCCTTCTCCGCCTGCTCCAGGGTCTTCAGGACCGCATCCACAGTAGCGTCGAGCACAATGGGGGCGCGCTGGTGAGTCGAGAGAACACTTGCTTCCGCCTCGTGACTGGTTCCTGAAAACAGATCGCCGCGGTGAAACTTCAGCGTGAACTCAGGGTCTTTGAGCAAGTGGCCCGTCAGCACCAGGACCACCGACTCTACGGGTTTCACGAAACCCTGCTTCACCAGCTTCTTCAGGCCGGCCAACGTCACGGCCGAAGCGGGTTCGCAACCGATTCCGTCGGCTCCGATTTCTGCCTTGGCTAGCGCGATCTCCACTTCACTCACCTGCTCGACCGCGCCGCCGGTGGCCTTGATCACGCGCAAGGCCTTCTTCCAGGAGGCGGGATCGCCGATGCGAATGGCGGTGGCCAGGGTCTCGGCCTGCATCGGGATCAGCCGGGCTCCGCCGTTCTCGCGGATGGACCGCACCAGCGGGTTGGCGCCTTCAGCCTGAATCACCGACAGCTTCGGCAGTCGCGAGATGAAGCCGAGTTCCCTCATCTCCAGGAACGCTTTGCCCAAAGCGGAAGAATTCCCCAGGTTCCCGCCGGGGACGATCACGTGATCCGGCACCCGCCAGTCGAACTGTTCCAGCAACTCGATGGCGGCGGTTTTCTGGCCCTCGATGCGAAACGGGTTGACGGAGTTCAGCAGATACACCGGCATGCGCTGCACTACCTGGTTGAGCACGCGCATGCAACCGTCGAAATCGGTGCTTAGCTGGCAGGTGACCGCTCCGTAGTCCAGCGATTGCGAAAGCTTGCCCCAGGAAATTTTGCCTTCCGGGATCAGCACCAGGCTGCGCATACCGCCGCGCGCCGCGTAGGCGGCCATGGAAGCGGAAGTGTTCCCGGTGGAGGCGCAAGCCACCCAGCGGAAGCCTTCCTGGCGGGCGAACGATGCAGCCACCGTCATGCCCGTATCCTTGAACGATCCGGTGGGGTTCATGCCCTGGTGCTTGGCGTAAAGTTGCTGGACGCCGGTAATTCGCGCACAGGAAGGCAATTCATAAAGAGGCGTCTTGCCTTCGCGCAGCGTGATTGGCTGATGCCGTTCGCCAAGTGCGGGCAGCACTTCGCGAAAACGCCACACACCACTCTCGTCCATGGGCAGCCGGGAGCCAAGGCGCTGACGCCAAAGTTCCCTGGTGGCGGCAGCGTCGAGAGCATCGACGGTTTCGCCGCCCGCCGCTTTCCACCCGGTGTAAAAGACCTCGAACAGATCGCCACAATCGAGACAGCGAAAGTCCTTGCTGGAACTCTGCCGGACCGCGCCGCAGCCAATGCAGCGCAATTTCGATATCGGTTGAAGGGCAGCGCCGGGATTGGTCATGCGATCGGTAACGGTCATGTTTGCTGGGTGTCGAAAGCGCCGGGTGTTTGGTACCGTGCCGCTCGTCTATCCCTACCTGACCTGGTGCGGCAGGCCGGCATCCAGGGAGTGGAGGAATTATAAAGGGTACGGGGGCGGCCCGGCGAAAGTAGGCTTGCCCGGTTGGCGGTCGAACGATAGTCTTCTGTGAAGCCCTTGCCGGCCCGCTGTCGGTAGGGCTAGGAGTCCGGGATGAAAAAGCACAAGCACCGTCAGGAAACTGAGGCCGTCCGCGGCGGCACCGACCTCAGCCGCAAGCACGCGCCGCTGGCCACGCCCATCTACCAGACTTCCACTTTCGAGGTCACCGACAACGAGCAGCAGGTGCGCGCCACCGGCACCGACGCGTACTACACGCGTTACGGCAATCCGACGAACAGCGTGGCGGAAGGGGCCATCGCAGAGTTGGAAGGAACTGACGCGGCGCTGCTGTTTGCTTCCGGCATGGGCGCTATCACCAGTTCGATCCTCGCTCTGCTGAAGAGTGGCGACCACGTTGTGGCGCAGCGTGACATCTATGGCGGGGCCATCAAGTTCCTGAGCGAGTGGTTGCCCAAGCTCGGCGTTGAAACTACATTTGTCGACACCACCGAATACGAGCAGCATGCTCGCGCAATCCGTCCCAACACCAAGCTGTTGTACCTGGAGTCGCCCACCAATCCCACGCTGCGGGTGGTCGATTTGCGCAAGGCCGCGGCGTTGGCCAAACAGCACAACCTGATCAGCCTGATCGACAGCACGTTTGCGACGCCTATCAATGTGCGCCCGGCAGAATACGGTATTGACCTGGTGATGCACTCGGGCACCAAATACTATGGCGGACACTCCGATCTGATTTGCGGAATCGTCGCCGGCCGCAAAGACCTCGTAGACCAGATCCGCGATACCCGTACCACGCTCGGCGGAATTCTCGACCCGCATGCCGCCTGGCTGCTGCTGCGCGGCATCAAGACGCTGGCGGTGCGAGTGCAGCGGCATAATCTGAACGCGCTGCGAGTGGCGCAGTATCTGGCGCGGCATCCCAAGGTAAAGCAGGTGCACTACCCGTTTCTTGAAGATCACCCGCAGCACGCGCTGGCGCTCGATCAGATGCAGGGCGGAGGTGGCGTGGTCAGCTTCGAGGTGGACGGTACCGGCGCAGACGCTCGCCGGCTGACCGAATCGCTCCATTTGTTCACCCTGGCGCCCAGCCTGGGCGGCGTGGATTCGCTAGTATGCATGCCGGCGTTGACGTCCCATCTCACGGTCCCGGCTGAGCAGCGCGCGAAGATGGGAATCACCGAGCAACTGATACGAATTTCAGTTGGGATCGAGAACGCGGAAGACCTGATCGCGGATTTGGAGCAAGCGCTGGCGGTGGTGAGCGCCTCACCGCAACACGCGGAAGTAGGTCGTTAGTCGTTAGTTTCCGCGCCTACGAATGCAACAAGAAATCCTGGCCTCTCGCGAAGGCCAGGATCTCTTTTTGCTCGCCCACCGCTAGAAGATAAATTTCGCTCCTAACTGCAGGATGCGGCCGTTGTGCGCTGCCGCGGGACGGAAGTACCCGTTTCCACCCCCTCCAACCGAAGTGGGTTGGATGCAGGTGGCATCCACTTGCGTATAGCAAGTGGCAGTGTTGTTCGAGTTGGAAAAGGGGCTGTTCGACGCCGCCGAGCCCAGGTCGCCTCCCAGCCATGCGTATTCGATGTGGTTGAAGACGTTGAAGGCCTCGGCGCGGAATTCGAAAGCTATGCTCTCCTTGATGGCGAAGTGCTTAAACAAGGACATGTCGAAGTTAGTGCGCCGGGGATTGATCAGGAAGTTCCGTGGCGAGTCGCCAAAGGTCAGGCCTCGTGGTTGAGCGAACGCCGATGGGTTATAGAACAGCGGTCCAAATCCAGGGAAAGCAAAGCTGGGGATGTTGGATTTGGGATCACCCACCACGTCGGCATAGGACTGGGCCGAATTGACACTGACGCCATTGCCTACGCCAGCGTTGTCGCCAATCACGCCGTCGGCGACGCTAAATGGAGTGCCCGTCTGAATGGTGGTAATGCCCGACCATTGCCATCCTCCGAGTAAGGTGTGTGTCAGCCCCGGACTCTTGAAGAACGGCACATCGTACACGTAGCTCAGGGTGAACAAGTGCCGCTGGTCGAAGTTGGAACTGGCACGAGCCCTGGCTAGATCAAAGGTATTTAAGATAATCGCGTCCCTGGCTGAAGAAGAGTCATCAATGGAATGGCTGTAGGTGTACGACAGGCTAAGTTGCAGCCCGCCTACCGTGTGCCGGCCCGAAACCTGCAGCGCGTGATAAACGGAGGAAGCCTGTTCCTCTATGCGGGTGATGGAGCCGATACCGGGGAACTGGGTGCGGAACAAGTCGGCGTTGGCGCCGCAGCCAGCAACCTGCACATTGATGCCGGCTTGTCCCGTAACCGGGACGCCATTCACGGTCACGGTGGGCGCAGAGCAATCCGTGTTGAAAGTTGGTGAGGTTGGGTCCGCGTCAATGAATTCTCCCGGCGCGTAGGGATTCTGGCTTAGAGGCGTAGGCCGCAGCTGGTTCAAGTCAAGAATGCGTGTCAAATGCGTTCCCTTACTGCCCACGTACGAAACGGTAGCCACGGTGTTCTTGAAGAGCTCGTGCTGGATGTCCAAGTGCCATTGCTGGACGTAGGGGAACATCGCCTTGTTGGGGATCGAAATCATCTGCAACGGCGAAGTGCAAATCGAGGTTGCCGCTACCGGACAACCACCGGTTCCCTGGGGAACAATTTGGCTGTAAGAAGTCAAATTGCTGATGCTGGTGGTTTGCACCGCCGGACTGGCAGCAGGTTCCAGGGATTCAGCATTGGCTTCGTTGCCGTTGGTGTGTTCGAAGAATATGCCGTATCCACCGCGAATCGCGGTCTTGCCATCCCCTTTTGGGTCCCAGGCAAACCCGATGCGAGGAGCCGGGTTGAAGAGATGCCCCTTCATACAACTGTCCGGTATTCCGGGGGTCACCCCGCATTGGACGACGCCATTAAAGGCATCGCCAATCACTAAGCCAGTAGCCGGATCCACGCTGCTGTTGCCGGGCACATAACTGTTGAGGTCGAAGTTGTATTCGTTGTGGTAGCGCTCCCGGTAAGTGCCGAACAAGCTGACTCGCAGGCCGAGGTTCAGGGTGAGGTGGCTGGTGACATGCCAGTCATCCTGGAAATAGGGCTCAAGTATTTTGTAGCGGTTGTAGAACTTGGGCTGGGCACTGGTCTGAGTAAAGGACGAAACACGGCCGATCAGCAAGTCCGCAAAAGCGTTACCGGTACTAACCCCGGCGTTCGTGGCGTCAAACGTGAGCGAGCCATTAGTGGCGGTGCCCGGTGCAGCCAACTCGTTCTTCTGGGCCGCCACGAAATAGGCACCAAATTGCAGGTTGTGCTTGCCTACGATCTTGCTGACGTTATCGCGATAGGTGTAGGTCGGGTTGGAGTTGTAAGGACCGTTTGGCAGATAGCCCACGTCTTCTTGAAAGTCAAATACCCCGCCGCCCAAGCTGATGCCGGGCACCTTGCCCTGGTCGACGCCAGGGAACAAGCCAAAGGTCAAGCCGGCGGGCCGCTGCCAGGCGCCTACCGGGACCAGCGTAATGTGATCGGTGGTGTAGCTGAAGACAAATTCATTCAGCAGGGTGGGGGAGGCTGTTGCGGTGAGGCGAGCAACCATGCTGACGCCGGGCCCGCTGAAGTTGGTCTGGATGGTTGGGAAAGTGGTGCCATTCGTCCACAGCGGCGTGGGGTAAATCTGGTTCCACGAGTCGTGGATGTAGCGGAATGTGCCTCGTATTTTTGAGTTGAAATTGTGGTCAACTCGTAACAATTCCTCGCGCCAGGTGGTGGGCAGAGTGGGAGAAGCATTCCAAGTATTCAGGCCTGAGGTGGGCGCGGGAATCTCGGCTACGAGAGCCGGGGAGTTAACGGTATCAATAGGAACCTGGTCGCCGGGAAAGCGGTTGTTAGTTGACGGATCAACCGGGCAGTTGGGGAAATTCACCGGATCAATGACACCAGGCACCGGGGAACACGAATCGGTGAAACTGCCGCCGCGTTCTGCCAGCGAGGGAACGGTCACGCTGCCAAGGTTCGCGGGCACACGTTCTTTTCGCCATTCCTGCGACCAGAAGAAAAACGTCTTGTCCTTGTCCTTGTTGTAAAGGCCGGGAATATACACGGGGCCGCCGATGGTGTAGCCATAGTCATTCTTCTTGTAGGGAGGGTTCGTGTCCTGGGGAAAACTTCTGGCGTTGAAGACGTCGTTGCGCACGAATTCGTAGGCATTTCCGTGGAACTGGTTGGTCCCGGACTTGGTTTCCACTTCCACCGTGCCCGAACCATTGCGGCCGTACTGCGCGCCGTAGTTGGAAGTGAGCACTTTGAACTCAGCGATGGATTCCAAGCTGGGATAAACGTTCAGCGTGGTATTGCTGCCGTTATCCATGTTGTCGCCGCCGTCCAGTTCCCAGTTGTTGTACTCGGTGCGACCGCCGTTCATGCTAAAGGAAACGTTGCCGCCGACGCCGACGCCGGCATCGTCCTGCCCTGACTGGTTGCTGACGCCCGGCACCAGAGTGACCAACTGGGTAAAGTTGCGGCCATTCAACTGCAGTTGGGTGATTTCCTTTCCGGTGACGGTGCCGGCCAGATCGGAGGATTGGGTTTCTACCTGGGCCACGGAGGTGCCTTCGACGATGACCTCGGTGTTGGCCGCACCGACTTGCAACGCTACGTCATTGCGGGCTTTCTGCCCTACGCGCAGGATGACACCCTTGGCCTCGTATTTCTTGAAACCTGGTGCGCTGACCGCAACGTTAACCGGTCCCGGAGGTAAGCCTGCGACCAGATAGTCGCCGCTGTCGTTGGTGACCGTGGTGCGGTTGAGGCCGCGCTCGGGACTGCTGACTGTGACCTCGGCCTTGGCAATGGCCGCGCCGCTGGGATCGGTGACGGTGCCGGTGATGGAGGCGCTTTCCTGCGCCCAAAGCCCGGCGGGAACACAGAGAATCGACAGGAAAATGGTCGACCAAACCAGACGGCATTTCATGGCTGCTCCCTTCGGCCCTCTTCAGGAACCGTTGAAGACCCCAATCCCGACGCAACAGTGCGCCATCCTACTGCAACCGCCGCACCCCCCTGCGTGACCGCTATCACCGCAAATTGTGACATCGGTCACGAGCTGTTGGCAGCCCGCGGCGGACAGCTTGAATGCTTTTATTAAAACGTATGAATATTGAGATAGCGGCTTGGCCAAGTCAAGCGAAAAATCGTGGGCCGCACCCCTCGCACCACCCGCGATCCCGGCCTACAGCAGGCTGCGGGTGGATTCCCGCACCACCAATTCGGGCGTCATTTTGCGGTGTACGGCGGCGACCTTGCGCTTTTCCAGCACCGCGTTGATGCCCTCGACCGCGATACCGACCGCCATCGTCCCCATGGCCTCCATGGGCTGGCGGACCGTGGTGAGGGGCGGTGTGTACAGGCTGGAAGCGGCCACATCGTCGAACCCGATGACCGAACAGTGCTCGGGCACGCGCAGGCCGGCTTTGGCCAGGGCGCGGATGGCGCCAAAGGCGGTCATATCGTCAAAGGCCAGCAAGGCGGTGAATGGCCGCTTCTGCTTGATTAGTTCCTCGGTGAGTTTGTAGCCGGATTCAAAGCTTGAAATCGGGTCGCGGGATTCGGGCAGGTCGAGGATCAGGCGCGGGTCCAGTTCCAGTCCGGCGGCTTTGGCGAAAGAGCGAATACCCCGCCAGCGGGGGGCGCTGTCAGCCAGGGTCTTGGGACCGCGGATGAACCCGATCTCGCGATGTCCGAGGGAGTGCAAGTGCTCGAGCGCCGCGTGCGCCCCGGCTTCGTTATCCACGGTCACCGAACTGATGGAGTCGGTCTGCAGTTCGCGGCCGATCATGGTGGTAGGGATGCTGCTCTTCTCCAGGTCGGCGAGCACATCGATGTCGACGAACAGCCAGTTGGCGAGCACGATAAGGGCTTCCACGCGGCGATCCAGAAGCATCTCAAGGTAGCGCTCGAAGCGGCTGCGTTCGTTGTGGACATCGGTGAGGATGGGAAGGTACGACGCCTGGTACAGAGAATTTTCAATGCCGCGCAGGATCAGGGTGCAGTAGGGGTCGGTCATGTCGAATACCATGACCCCGACGGTGTGGCTGCGTTTGCTGCGCAGCGAGCGGGCAAACAGGTTGGGGCGGTATCCCAGTTTCTTGGCGGCGCGCTCGATCCGCTTCTTGGTGGCAGTGGGAATGTAGCGGGACAAGGGAGCGTTGTTGAGGACGATGGAAACCGTCGTCGACGAAAAGCCGCTCTCCTTCGCCACCTCGCGAATAGTTACCATGCTGCAGTCAGTCTTCCGTCGTCAGTCGTCAGCCTAAACGGTCCAGGTCTGCCGATCCGAATTCTCAGATCGCTTGAATTCGGGCTGCTGCTGGCGGACACTACAGCAGAGTGAAACCACTGTCAAGCATCTGGGGGGTGTGCGCGGCGGCACTGCTGGCTGCTTTTTGGTGTCTCCTGCCGGTGCGTGCGGCGGCCCAAACTCAGCCGGGGACGCGGCTTTCGTCAGGAAAATCGGCCGAGGTCCCGGCGGGCGCGCCGGAGAACAAAGATCCGCGGCAGTTGTACCAGCAAGGCGAAGCGGCCCTGAGGAGCGGGGACCTTGGCCAGGCGGAGCGGGCGTTTCGCGGCGTGCTGGCGGTGGATCCGCAGGTGGCGGGGGCGTACGCCAACCTGGGTGTGGTTTACATGCGGCGCAAGCAGTGGACTGCAGCCCTGGAAATGTTGCACCAGGCGGAGCGGCTGGCGCCCACGGTGGCGGGAGTACGTCTGAATATTGGGCTGGCTTATTTTCGCCAGAACGATTTTCGCTCGGCGATTCCTGCGTTCGAGTCGGTAGTGCGGGATGCGCCGGGTTCGGCGCAGGCCAATCATCTACTGGGACTGTGCTACTTCTTCACCGAGCGTTACGCCGACGCAGTCCGCGCGCTCGAGCCCTTGTGGGACGAAGCATCGGGCGAGTTGAACTATCTCTATGTGCTGGGACTCTCGGCCAGTAAGGCGAACCGTCCGGACTTGGAGCAGCGTGCTCTGGGCAAGATGGTTGAGACCGGGCAGGACACCCCGGAATTTCATTTGCTCATGGGCAAGGCGCACATTAACCGGGAAGAATACGATGAAGCCATTACCGAACTGGGAGTGGCGGCGAAAGCAAATCCCAAACTGCCGTTCGTCCATTTTAACCTGGGCGTAGCGTACTTGAAGAAGCAGGATTTGGAGAAAGCCAAGGCGGAGTTTCTCAAGGACATCGCGCTCGAACCGGATGTCACCTACAACTACGACCAGCTTGGGCTGGTGTATTCGCTGCAGCAGCAGGATCAGGAAGCTGCTAAGACGCTGCGCAAGGCGCTGCGCCTGGATCCGAACCTGGCGAGCTCGCACTATGAGTTGGCGCGGGTTTACCAGCGGCTCGGCAAATTCACCGAGGCTTTGGCCGAGATTGATGCCGCCAACAAATTGGAACCGGACAATTATCCCGTGCATTACGTGCGCGGCCAGATACTGCAACGCCTGGGGCGGACCGAAGACGCGAAGCTGGAAATGCAGACCACCACCCGCCTGATGAATGCTCTACGCAGCAAACGGCAGAAGGAGTTGTACGACGCGCCTTTGCCGAATCCGGAGGTAATGCAGGAACCGAAGTGAGCTGGAGGGGCGGCGTTTTGCTAGACTTGAGGTGTCGCAGTTGATGCAAGCCCGGAGACCCTGCACTACCCGCGTTGTCATTCCGAACCCGCTTTCCCCACCAGCTGTGACGTGAACGGAGGATTCCTACCATGAAACGGGTCCTAAAAATTGTTGGCATCGTCATCGCAGTAATTCTGGTAGTCGTAATCGTGCTTCCCTTCTTCGTGGACGTGAACAGTTTCGGCCCCACGCTGGAGTCGAATCTTTCGACCGCCCTGGGCCGCCAGGTCAAGGTGGGCAATCTGAGCCTCTCGCTGTTTTCGGGGACGGTTTCGGCGGAGGACCTGGCCATCGCCGACGACCCGGCGTTCAGCCAGGCTCCCTTCGTGAAGGCAAAGTCCCTCAAGGTGGGCGTGGAAATCATGCCACTGATCTTCTCCAAAACGCTGCACGTGACTGAACTGACGCTGGACCGGCCGGAGATCACGTTGCTGCATGCAGCCTCAGGCAAGTGGAACTTCTCAAGCCTGGGCGGCGGATCGAAGTCGAATGCGCCGTCCTCGGGAACCACCGGTTCGGGAACCGGCGGGAGCACCGGGGGGACCAGCCTCACCGTGAACAAGCTGAGCGTGGACGACGGACGCTTGTCAGTCGGCAAGGCGAATTCATCCGCCAAACCGCAGACTTACGACCAGGTGAATATCACGGTGCGCGATTTCTCGTTTACCTCGCAGTTTCCGTTTACGCTTTCCGCCAAGCTGCCCGGCGGCGGCGATCTGAAACTCGATGGCAAGGCCGGGCCGATCAATAACAGCGATGCTTCCCTGACGCCGGTTTCGGCCCAGGTCGCGGTCAAGCATCTCGATCTGGCGGCCTCGGGATTCGTGGACCCATCCTCGGGCATCGCGGGTCTAGCCGATTTCGACGGCAAACTCGATTCCGATGGCAAGCAGCTGCACACCAGCGGAACCCTGACTGCCGACAAGCTGAAGCTGGCGGCCAAGGGCTCGCCGGCAGGACGTCCGGTACAGCTGAAATACGCTCTGGAGCATGACCTGCACACGCAGGGAGGGAAGCTCACCCAAGGCGACATCAGCATGGGCAAAGCCCTCGCGCAGTTGACCGGTACTTACCAGACGCAAGGGGAGTCCGCCTTACTCAACATGAAGCTTAATGGACAGGGTATGCCGGTCGACGAACTGCAAGCGATGCTGCCGGCGCTAGGCGTAATTCTTCCGTCGGGTTCTTCGCTCAAAGGGGGAACGCTTTCCACGGCGCTGGCGATTACCGGACCGGTCGACAAACTGGTCATCACCGGGCCGCTGCGGCTGGCGGACACGCGGCTGGCCGGCTTCAACCTTGCTTCCAAGATGTCGGCCATCTCGGCGCTCACCGGCTCGCAACAGAGCGGATCCGACACTTCCATCCAGAACCTGAGCACGGATGCGCGCGTCGCGCCGGATGGCATCCGCACCGAGAACGTCAACCTGACGGTTCCGACGCTGGGTGTGGTGACCGGCAACGGGACCATTAGCCCGGGGGGAGCGCTCAACTACAAAATGAATGCGACTCTCTCTGGTGGCGCGGTGGGTGGTCTTACGCAAATGGCAGGCATGGGCAAGGGCGGAAGTGTTCCCTTCTTTATCCAGGGAACGACTTCTGACCCCAAGTTTGTGCCCGACGTGCAGGGGATGGTTGGCAGCCAACTGAAGTCACGAATGGGTGCGAATAGTCAAGCTGGCTCAGCGGTAGACGCGCTGACTGGGCTGTTTGGGAAGAAAAAGAAAACCAAGTAAGTGGGGCTGCGCGGACCTCGGAACTCAGACTTCGGACCTCAGCTCGCTAGGTCTGAGGTCCGTTTCCAGGCCCGCAGGCGCGGCCACCAGCGGCGTACGTTCCGGCAATAGTCGGCGTAGTCGTTGCCAAACTTGTTGCGCAACGTCGGCTCTTCATAGAAGACCACGAACAGATGCACGCCGAGTGCAGCTGCCGCCACCCCGGCGATCAGCCCTGGTTCGGCGTGTCCGAACACAGTCCACAACCCGATCCACCCGGCGGCGAAGCCCACGTACATCGGATTCCGCACATAGCGGTAGAAACCGACCACCACCAGGCGCTGGGGTGGAGCGATCGGAGCCGGGGTACCGTGTCCGGTCCATCCAAAGTCCCAAACGCAGCGCAGGGCCACGGCGAATCCCAGTACCGAGGGGACGGCGGCCAGCCATCGCCAGCGCGCAGTGCCTGCGGTTTCCACGCGGAAGCCGAGCCACTGCGGCAGCAGCCAGAACCATAGGGCGAAGAACGCGGCGCCCACCACCAGCGATGCCGCCGTCGTCGGCCACCGGCCCTCACCTGCGACCGGTACGGGATCTTCAGAGTTTTCGCTCGCCATGGGCCCTCCGGTCCTGCAAAAGCAGCGAGAATCTTAAACCGCAGAGGGCGCGGAGAAAAGCGGCAGAGTGCGCTGGGGATCCTAGACGTACCCCAGTCCCGCCAAGCGATCGTGAATAATCTTCTCGGCTTCGCCTTGGTCCGGACCGCTGCTGGGCGTCTTCTTTTCCATTCCAGCGACTAGAGACTTGCCTTGCATGGTTTCGGGGATCTCGTAGCCGGCGAGATCGAGCAGCGTGGGCGCGATGTCGAGCAAACGCGCGCCTTCGTACTCTCCGGTTAGCGGACAGTTGGGAGCGGCGAGGATGAACATGCCGTACTGGGCGTGGTTGCAGCCATCGGGGCCAGTATCGTTTTCCTGTATGTGGATTTGTGCGTGGCCCACGCTGCCGATGGAGCGCCAGTAGAGGCCGCCGAAATGGACGATCAGATCGGGCGCCACTCCGCGGACATTCTGATAAAGCTCTTTAGGCTTGAACACCAGCGAATTCAGCGGCTGACCCTTGGGGTCGGGCAGCGCTTCCAGCCGGGATTTCATTTCGGTCTGAAAGGCTTCGTAGTCCGCCGCCGGGATTACGCCCTGCGGTTCGCGGCCCTGCACGTTGAAGAAGACGCGGGCGTAGTATCCGCCTTCGCTCCAGACTTTGGTTTTGCTCCAGTCCACCTCGAGCTTTTCGAAAGGCGTAGGCGCGCTGGGATCTTGTTTGAGTACCAGCAGGCCTTGCTCGATCAGCCACTGGTTGATGGCGACGCCACCATCGAGGCGCTGGGCGCCGTGGTCAGACACGACCAGCACGATGGTCTCGCTGTCGAGTAGCTCTAAGGCGTCGCCGATCTGCTCGTCCAGCCACAGGTAATAGTCCGGAATCGCGTTCTGGTAAGGATTGCCGGGCTCGAAGTGCACGTGCTGCTCATCGAAATAATTCCAGAAGCCGTGATGCATGCGGTCGAGGCCGATGTCCACGAAGTGGAAGTAATCCCACTCCTGCTCGCTGAGCAACCAGCGCACTACCCGCCACTGCTTGCGGCTCATCTTGAAGATTTCTTCCTTGAGCCAGTCTTTGCGATCGGTGCGGAAATTCTTCACGTCCACGGGATACTCGCCCACCAGTTCGGTGAGTTTCGCCTTAATGGCGGGAGGATGAGTGAAATCGTTGTTTACGGTGTCAGGCGTGAGGAAGCATCCGATACTAATGCCGTTAATGCGCCGCGGGGGATAATTCGGCGGCACGCCCACGACGATGGATTTCTTGCCCTCGCGCGCCAATTGGTCCCAAATGGCCAGGGCTTTGATGGACGCGGAATTGGCGAAGCCAAGCTTGTCGTAGGAGTGGTCGCTGCGATTGCGGAATCCGTAGACGCCCAGCGAGCCCGGGTCCTGGCTGGTACACATGCACATCCAGGCCGGAATGGTGAGGGGCGGAATGACACTCTGCAAGCGTCCGTAGACGCCGAGATCCATCAGGCGGCGGATGTTCACCAGGCGCTCGTCTCCGAAGATGACTTCGGGAGCGGCGCAATCGAGGCCTAGGACGCAGATCTTCATGAAAAGCAGTTTCGAGTTTCCGGTTTCGAGTTGTCGGCGCTACAACAACGAACGTCCTTCCATGGACTCGGGGACCGGCACACCGAGATAGTTCAGAATGGTCGGCGCCAGGTCAGTGATGCGGGCGTGATTGTGCTGAGCCGGCCGGTTCATGAACAGTATGCCCGGAACCGCGTCCGGGTCCACGATGTGGTCCCCGCTCCAGCGGCGGGTGTTGTCTTCCAGCAGGTCGTGGGCAAAGCCACCCACGGCGCTATGCCAGGAAACCCGAAAGCCGGAATGAAAGTTCACCAGCAGATCCGGAGCTTGGTCCATAAACGGCCCCGAGTATAACTCTTCGCGGCGCGACACACTGCGGATCGCAGGCCGTTGGGTCTGGACATCAGGCAAGCCGGCCAGACCGGTCTGAATGGCGCGGCGAACTCGATCGGCTTCCGTGCCTTCTTCCAGGATTCCCGCGCCCTCGCGACCTTTTAAGTTCAGATAAATTCCGCCGAGGCCCACGGCGTAGGCGTGGGTCTTTGACCAATCGACGGCGGGGAATCCTTCTCCCAGATCGGCATCGGGCTTGCGGCCGTCTTTTAGCGCCAGCAGGCCGCTTTGCCACAGCCAGGTATTGGTGTCGAAGGCGCGGCGGAAGCTGCCAAACCCGTGGTCGGAGAGAACGATCAATAGCGTGTTCTCGTCCTCTTTGTCGAGCACTGAGGCAAGCAGCGCATCGCAACGCTGGTAGTGCTCTTCAATCCGAGTCGCAAGTTCCGGAGCCAGGTCGCGTTCGAAGCCGGGATGCTGCGAATCCCGGAACCTCCACATCATGTGCTGGACCCGGTCCGGGGTATCGAAGAGCATGAAGAACAGGCCCTCGGTGAAGCGGTCGAGTTCGAAGCGCATCATGCGCTCGCGCTCTCCGATAACCAGTTCGCAATGTTGCAGGTACGCGGACTCGTCCAGCCGGCCGTTGTTCAGACCGTTGTGATCTTCCGCCATCCCCAGCGTGGAAAATAGACCGATCCTTTCTGAGAGTTCCCGGGCATAGTCACCGGGGGAAGACACCGGGAACATGGGAGCGGCTGGATCGAAATTCACCGCCGATAGGTAAAATTCGAGATGCGGCTCCAGTTGGCGCACGTAAAAGCGCGCGATCCCGCTGACCGATTGCAACATGGAAAACTTGAATTTGAAGCGGACCCACTCGCTCCAGCCCTTGGCGGCAACTTCGATCTTGGCCGGGGTCCCTCCGGTTTCGATCAGGAGCTTGCCTCCCGCTTTATCGACGCGCGCGCGCATCTCGCAAAAAGTATCCCCAGGCGGTGATAGCCGCGTGTTTCGCGGGCCAATGACACGGCTGGTAACGTCGGAACCGGAATCGAGAAAAATCAGCTGCTCGTGCTCTTGCGCGGTGACAGCGCGGTCCTGGGTGTAGAACGTCCCTTTGCTCTGGCTGCCGCGCAAGTCAGGGACACCCACCCCGGCCAGCATCCGGCCGTTCAATGCTTCTGGTGGAAACGTGCAGGGGCAGCGCAGCACCGTGCTGGGCACACCGGCCTGGGACAGAGGCTGCCAAAGGGGCACGCCTTTGCGCTGATTAACCACGCGCGGCTGGGCCAGCATGCTCTTGGGGCGTTCGAAGCGGCTGAGTGCGGCGTCGGGTTGGTAGGTTTGGGGATCGCGGCAGATAAAGTCGAATATTCCGTGGCCACCGGGATTGGTGCCAGTCACGAATGATGACCAAGCCACCGGCGTCTGCGCGGGATAGGTGGTTTGCAGGCGGGCATAGACGCCCGACTGGCGGATTCGGGCCAGGTTGGGCAGTTCGCCTCGCCCCAGCATGGCTTCCACAATGCTGGGTTCCAGCCCATCCAAACCTATGACAATGACTTTTTTTCGCAAGCCGCGGACCTGGGACTAGGGAGCTTCCGTGGGAGTAGGTTTGGGGACTTCGCTGCCGGGCTGAGGAGCGCCGCGAAACTTGGCGACGATCTTGAAAAATGTGACCACCAGCTTGTTCCAGAAAATCAGCAAAAGCCCAAGCAGGCTGGCGAGCCCTGAGGTCACACCCATCACCTGGTCCGGGCCGCCATACAACGCCAGGAATTCAATACGCATCGACTCTCCTTAACTTCTTCAATCGCTGGGAGCGCAGCGAGGAAGGTTTCGGAGTACACGCCATCCCATCACGCCCCGCACTAGTGTACGTTAAGTCAGGCTGGAGTTGAAATCGAAATTGGCGAGAGGATGCGAAATCAGCAACGCCGGTGCCACCATTGGGATCGAGTTTGTGGGAAAATGGCTGGTTCCGACGCTGCAATCGTGGCAATTGGCGAAACTCCGCCCGGCGATACGTGTTAATACGTCTTTCCGGCTGGCTGGGGAGCCATCGGCTTCGCCCCCAAAACTTGGTACTTGGGATCAGACCTCTGCGGGAGTGTCCTGAAAAATGCGATTTCTTATGCGGAAAAGAACGGTTTTCTTGCTCTTGGTACTGGTGCTGGCCATTCCCTTTTTCAGCTGTGGTAGCAGCAGTAGTTCGAGCTCCCACATCTCCTACCTGACGGTTCCGCAGTCGAACCATGTGATCGGATTGCAGATCGACGACACTTCAGGCAAATTGACGGGCATATCGGGCTCGCCGTTTACAGCCGGAGCGTCTCCTTCCGGAATTGCCGTGACCCCTGCGAAACAATTCGCGTACGTAGCGAATTCCAGCGAGAACGACATTTCGCTGTTCACGATTAATTCCGGGAACGGTTCATTGTCTGAGGTCACGCCCCGGGTAAACGCCGGGACGAATCCCGTGGCCCTGGCCACCGATCCCGGCGGCAAGTTTCTGTTCGTGGCAAACCAGGCCTCCGACGATGTCTCCGTGTTCTCGATCACGGGCAACGGCAAATTGTCCGAGGTGCCAGGGTCGCCATTCCGCGTGGGTTCGGGGCCGACCCAGCTGCTGGTGACCCCGTCGGGAAAGTTTCTTTACGTCGCCAACACCAACTCGTCTTCGCTGTCAGCTTTCACTATCGCGCCCGACACGGGATTCCTGACAGGTGTGCCGGGATCGCCCTATCTCCTGAGCCAGGCGCCCTTCGGCCTGGCCGTCGATCCGGCCGAGCATTTTCTTTACGCGGCATTATCGGCGGGGTTCACGGGATTCGCCATTGACCCGGTTGCAGGTGGTCTCAAGGAAATAACGGTAACGCCTTTCACCGCCGGAACCAGTCCGATTTCGCTGGTGGTGCATCCCTCGGGCACGTTCTTGTACGTGGCGAACGTGGGGTCCAATAACGTTTCTGTCTTTATGTTGGATCCAGCTACCGGACAGCCCACGCCAATTACTAACTCCCCCTTTGCCGCGGGAACCCGCCCAGCGTTTGTCGCAATCGATCCTTCCGGGGGGTTTGTTTTCACGGGCAATCAAGGATCGAAAAATATCTCGGTCTTCAAAGTAGATTCCACCACCGGCGGATTGGGGGGTTCGGCAACGTTATTCCCTACCGAGAATGCCACGGCAGCGATGGTGATTCCCAAGTGATTCCGGGGCGCTGATACGGACCATTTCCCGGGCATTCTGGCAAGCCCCAGCCCGAGGTCAGACCGCCAAGCCGTGCAGGCGGCAGGTTTCGACGGCAGCCAGGCGATTGTCTGCGCCCAGTTTTCGCAAGGTGCGGTGAACATGGTTGCGCACCGTTTGCTCGGCCAAGTGCAGTTCCATTGCAATCTGCTTGTTGGTGAGTCCGCGGCCCATCAATTGGACCAACTGCTGCTCCCGGTTGCTGAGACCGAGGTCCATCTTAATGTGGAGGCTGGGAAACTGGTCGCTTTGCCGGGCCACATAGCGGAACAGCGACGCACACATCTGCGGGGGACAAACTGCCTCTCCGCCGGCCAGTCCTCGGACTGCGGCTATGACTTCCAGATTGGAAGCATCTTTCAGGATGTAGCCGGCAGCGCCCGTGCGCACCACTTGCAGAAAACAGAACTCGTCAGCGTCCATGCCAATCATGACGACCTTGAGGTCCGGACGTGCGCGCAGCGCCTGGCGGATGAAGTCCAGATAGGAAGCGAATGTGTCCATGACCAGGACGCGGGGGGCGACACTCTCGATTTGCCGCGCCGCGTCTGAGGAAAGGACGCTGGCTCCGACCACGGCGATATCGCCGTCTTTTTCCAGAACGCCGGTCAGGGCCTCGCGCAGCAAGCGGTTCTGGACCAGCAAGAAAACGGAAATCTGATCTCCGGTCATGGCGCAACTCCGCGGCTGTAGCCCGGCGCGTGCAATCGCTGCACCTGAGTTCAGCCGAAACCCTCAAGTTAGCGCGTCTAGGGCGGCCTGTTTGTGCCGGCTGTCACCAGTTGGAACAGCGCGGCTGTGGATAACTCAATTTGGGAAAACTTTGGGCTTCGTGTCGGAAGTACTGAACTTACGGCCGGTTGGCCTAGCGAACCGAGGCTTGCGGGGAGTAGGTGGGTTGCGACGCCGGTACAGAACAGAGGTTCCGGCCCATCATCTTTGCCAGGTTGACTGCCATTTCCCGGGCCTGGTTTCGATCTTGACGAACCACGACCGGGCGGATAAACCCGAACATGAAGCCAGTGACGGCCACGAAATGAGCTAGCGCGTCCAGTTCGGCTTTTGGCAGGGCGCTACACTCAGCAAAGCCTTGGAGCCGCTCCGCAATGGCCTTGGTGCGCTGGATGACGCAGGTGCGGTGAATCACGTCGCCTAGGGAGGGATCGAGGAGCGCCCGCGGGATGATCACTGAGAGAAATTCCCGGTCATCCCACATACGATCGATCTCCCACTCCACCAGTTGCTGAATCTCTTCTTCCAGAGTCGCGGCCGGCCACACGCGCTGGTTCAAGGCCATGACTTCGTGGGAAACGCGAGACTGAACAATGGCGAGCAGCAGGCCTGCCTTGCCCCCGAAGTAGCGATGGATTAACCCCTCCGCACACGCCGCCCGGGCTGCGATCTCACGAGTGGTCGTAGCTTCGAAACCGAGCGAGGCAAAAAGCTGGCTGGCCGCGGTGACTAGCGCTTGCTCGCGAGCCGCGCGATTTCGGGTCCGGCTTTTGACGACCAGCAGGTTCATCGTCATCTCTGCCACGAGACGAAGTATAAGACGGGGCTGCAGCGAGAAACCGGGCCCTCCCTCGATTTGACAAAACTTTGACAAATGCGATCTGCACCAAGAAAGAGGCAGCGAGGAGGAAGGGATCAGGACCGCCCGGGAAGCGCCCAGAAAGGGACCGCGCCCGTCGCGGGCTAACGCAATGGGCGCGGCGAGATGAGCTCATGAAGAGCTAGGGGCGCTAGTTTACCGTGATGCTGACAGCGGCGGAAGGAATGCCGTTGGCTACGACCTCGAGCGAACTGGCTCCGGTCTCCGCTCCCGCCGGAACATCAAAGTTAGTGGAAACGATGGCGCTGCCGGTGGCCACCGCCATGGTGCTGTGGTCGTGGGTCTTGGCGTAAAAGACGTGACCGGTGCTTTGGTTAGTGATGCGCACTAGCGGGTAGTTGGTCGCGGTTTCAAACTCGTCGCCGAACGACGCTGCCTGCGACAAGCCATTGAACTGAGTACCGGAGATCTTGAAAGTGGAACCGCGGGTAACCGTGGCTGGAAACTTGGTGATGGTTGGGGCCCACGCGGGTGAATAAGTCCCGGTGGAGGTGTAGAGCTCGGAGCCACCAACGATCACTTCCCCGGTCGGCAATACCATCAAGCTGCCCGGGGCCACGGGTCCGCGAGTCAGGTTCGTCCCATCGAATTCGTACAGGTGCCCGGATACACCCAAGACCAGTGCGTTACCGTTGGGCAACAACGCCGCGAACGAATCGCCGGCTTCGTCTCCCGTGGGAAAGTCAGGTCCGACGGCCCAACTGCCGGGATCGGTGGGATTCGGCCCCGGCGTATAGATCGCGGTATGTCCCGAGGTACCCCCCATTGGGGTGGAACCAGTGGCAAAAACGGTTCCATCGGGACGAAGAATGGCAGGGCCTACCTCTCCCGGGGGAAAGTAGCACTGGCCATGCCCGTACATGAGGCACCCAAAGGGCGAAGGTGAATGCAGGTCAACGATGGTGTTGCCTGCGTTCACCCATTTCCTCATCGAAGGGATGTATTTCTCTGCGTTGGGGGCGTTTTTCACATCGTAGGTCAGGATGGTGCCGTCGGGCATCAAGGTCCATCCCTCCTCCGCGTTGAAATCGCTCTTTCCGGCGGAACTGACCTTGGTCCAAGTAAGAGTCTTGGGATCCAAGATGGCGGTCTGCTTCACCAGTTTGTTGCCCACTAGAAATTTGCCATTCGGCAACACCGCGGACGGCGAATCTCCGATAAAGGGCCAGAAGCTGGGGGGCGCCAGCGAGGTCCAGGTATTCGCCTTGGGATCGTAAATTGCGCCCATGTTGGTGAGCACAAACGCGCCGTTGTTGTATTCGCCACCTACGATCACTACCCGGCCGTCGGCGAGCACAGCCGAAGCGAAGGCATCGGGGATGTATCCGGCAGGCAAGTCCGCCAGCCGCGTCCAGGTTCCCTTAACGTAGCTTCCGGTATTGTCGGGCGTGAGCTTATACCAATCAGACTCCTGGTTGCCCTGGAACATGACCGTACCATCGGTCAACAGGAACCCGATGCCAGCGCCGTCGGGCGGTTGGTTCACCAGTCGCTGCAAAGTCTGAGCCAGCGACGCGGAGCAGAAAGCGAGCAGGAGCATGGCTATGACAACTAGTCTCTTTGGCAAGATAGACCACCTTTCGTGAGCTTATAGACCCCAGACAGATGCGTGATGTGAAGACGAACGGCAGGGCACCACAACTAACAAATACAGCAAATTGCCGCCTGTCTGTGGTGCGTGAAATCCCGGTCAGGCCGGATACGGGTTCACGTGCCCCACAGCTCGATTTCCGTTGGGCGACAGCTTACCACGCAAAACTGGCTGCCCGCCATCCCGTGGGGGGAGCCGAACACAGCGGTTCAAGGGCGTGGCAAACCACCGGAGATTCGGAAGAGAGAAAGAAAAGACCTGTGTAACTTTGTAGCGAGGTCGGCATCGAACAGCAGGCCGCCAGACGATTCGGGCGCGCGGAGGACTGGCGGGATTACCCAGTGCCGAGCTGTCGCTTGCTCTGACAGCTTCTGATAAAAGCGCTGGCTGAAGCCCACCGGCAAGGTCGCGTCTTGACGTTGGAGCGCCGGGCCTTCCAGCCGTCGGATCTCATTCGAGAATCGGCAACTTGCTCGCCAGCGCTACAGGCACGCTCCAGGCAGCTATAATCCTTGCTGTAACTCACCAGAAGGCATGGCAGTTCAGCGCATTCCCAAGGAGGGTTCCTTGAAGTCACTCCGCGTAGCTCTCTTTTTTCTTCTTACCGCCGGCGTCCAGTTCAATCAGGCTCAATCGGCACCAGCAACGGCGGCACCCGCGCGTCTCGCGGGCTTTACGGCGCAGTCCTCCAACCTGCAGCGCGACTGGGAGAAGAAATTCCAGGATGGCATCGTTCGCGATAATCTGCGGGAGAGCATGCGCCATCTGAGCGCACGACCGCATCACGTAGGCTCAGCGTACGACAAAGACAATGCCGAATGGATGCTGGCCAAATTCAAAGAATGGGGATTCGATGCGCATATCGAAACCTTTCAGGTACTCTTTCCCACCCCGAAAGAACGCATCGTGGAATTGCTGGAGCCAACCCATTACCGCGCGAAATTGCAGGAACCCACGCTCCCAGTCGATCCGACATCCGACCAAGTGTCCGAGCAGTTGCCTACCTATAACGCCTATTCGGTCGATGGCGACGTAACCGCTCCGCTGGTTTACGTGAATTACGGCGATCGCGAAGATTATGAGCGACTGGATCGGCTGGGAATTTCGGTCAAAGGAGCGATCGTCATCGCGCGCTACGGAGAGATGTGGCGCGGCACGAAACCCAAGGTCGCAGCAGAACGGGGAGCCATCGGCTGCATCATCTATTCCGATCCGCAGGACGACGGTTTCTTCAACGGGGATGACTACCCCGCCGGCGGGTGGCGGCCTAAAGATGGCGTACAACGCGGCAGCGTGATGGATACGGACTATCCTGGCGACCCGCTTACGCCGGGAGTGGGAGCAACGGCCGACGCCAAGCGGCTTTCCATCGCGGACGCAAAAACCATCACCAAGATTCCGGTGCTTCCCATTTCCTACGCCGACGCCCTGCCGCTGCTTTCGGCGCTCAAGGGACCGGTGGCGCCGGAAAACTGGCGTGGGGCGTTGCCCATCACGTATCACGTGGGCCCGGGACCGGCCAAGGTACATCTCAAAGTCGCTTCGAACTGGGATCTGAAGCCGGTGAATGATGTGATTGCGACCCTGCACGGCTCCGACGCGAGCGAGCAGTGGGTGATCCGCGGAAACCATCACGATGCCTGGGTGAATGGTGCCGACGATCCGCTTTCCGGCATGGCGGCGGTGCTGGAAGAAGCGCGCGTGCTGGGCGAGTTGCACAAGCAGGGTTGGAACCCCAAGCGGACCATCATTTATTGTGCCTGGGACGGAGAGGAACCCGGGCTGCTGGGCTCGACCGAGTGGGTCGAGACCCATCTGGACAATCTGCAGAAACACGCGGTCGCCTACATCAACTCCGACAGCAACGGGCGGGGATACCTGCGGACTTCGGGTTCGCATGACCTGGAGAAATTCATCAACGATGTGGCTCGCGACATTCGCGATCCGGAGAAGGACATGTCGGTCTGGCAGCGGGCTCGTCTTTCTCGTATTGCGCACGCGTCCACTCCGGAAGAACGCGAGGAAGTGCGGAAGCGGGCCAACCTGCGCATCGGAGCGCTGGGTGACGGTTCCGACTACGCGCCATTTCTGGATCATGCCGGTATATCCGCCTTGAACCTCGGCTTCGGAGGCGAAGACGATGCCGACCAGTACCACTCCATCTACGACGACTTTTACTGGTACACCCACTTCGTGGACACCGATTTCTCCTACGGACGCGCCTTGGCCCAAACCGGTGGCACGTCCGTTATGCGCCTCGCCGATGCTGACCTGCTTCCTTTCGACTACACCGAGGCCGCCGACACGATTGCGAAGTACGTAAAGGACCTGGAGAAGCTGCTTAAGGACAAGCAGGACGAAATCACCGAGCGCAACCTGCAACTGGACGAAGGGGTCTTCACCGCCACGGCGGATCCGCACAAGACCTATGTTCCCCCGCCTCACGAGGTGGTGCCGCCATACATGAATTTCGCTCCGCTCAAGAATGCGGTGGAGTCCATGCAGCGGAGCGCGCAGCGTTATGCGGCAGCGCAAGCCAAGTGGCAGGACGCACCAAACAGCTTCTCCCAGCCCGCGCTTGCCGCTTTGAACGCCGACCTCATACAGGTCCAGAGGACATTCCTGAACCAGACAGGATTGCCCGAGCGCCCCTGGTTCAAGCACCAGGTCTACGCGCCTGGCGCGTATACCGGATACGGCGCCAAGCCCATCGCCGCCGTGCGCGAGTACATGGATCAAAAGAAATGGAAAGAAGCGGAGGCCCAGGTGCCAGCTGTGGGGAAGATACTCGAAGCCGCAGCGCAGAGCATCGGCACGGCAGCCGATGAATTGGAGAGGTTGGCCGCGCAGAAGAAATAACCGCATACCAGCACACGCGCTGGTTCCGCTGCGTCGTTACTGGTTCTTGAAACTCGATGTGCCGGCCGGCATTGCGGATTCGTAAGGCGCCTCGGTATTTACCGCCCACTTCCAGCGGCGCCGCCCCCGCTCCACCGCGAGCACCGTCGCTTCGCCGTAACGCACCAGGCGGCTGAGCACGGTGGTGACTGACGCCACCGGGTCGCGGTGATTGGCGATGCAATCGGGATACTCGATCTGTAGCATACGGCAAACTTCGCGCGCGGACATCGGCTTTTCCGCTTTCATCAGCACCAGGCGGCAACCCTTCGTAATTCCGGCGCCGCGCCCCGCTCGCTTTTTCGGATTGGCGAGTCCCAGAGCTTCTTCGCTGACCAAGTCAGCTCCAAAAAGATCGGCGAGACCAATGATCGCCTTCCGTACTGCCCCAATGCGCTTCATGATCTGAGCGCGTTCGCTTTCCAATCCCTTCAATTCCTGCTCGGCGAGCCTAACGATTTCGTGGACATGCGCTGGGCTATCGGTTGCTTTTACATGCTGTATCAAGATTTTCCTCCACGCTGCAACGAGTCTTGCAACAACCCCGGTCGCGGGCCTGATTGTGGAAGTGATTGTTAACCCAGAATTGGCGGAGCGCATCCAGCCATGGGACGACTGTCCACAAAACGCGTGTGAGCACACAGACGGATGTGATCACCCAACAAGTGTTGACAGCGTTTTTGTTGAACTGGCGGAAAAGCGGCCCGCGGCTCTGGCTGCGCGATCGTGGCCACTGCGCAACCGGCGGCCTTGGCTCGGATGAAAACAGCACACGTTTGTGATGTGTGCCGACCCGCTTACGGAATTCGGTAAAGTCAGGCCGTACCCGTCTACGACAACTCATATCTCACCTTCTCCAACTCTCCCGCATGGTCATGGATTCCATCACTCGGAATTGTAGTTTCGTCCCACCGGGACGGGAGGGCGCACGTCAGCTATTCGGCAATTTGACCCACTGGGAGCGGCAGCGATCAGAACGGCTTTCTGATTGCCCCTACAGGTTCTGTCTTGTGGACCCGTGTGACAGTTTCGACCAGCAACAGCAGGTGGGAACTGGAGCCGTCGAGAAACAAACTCTCACACAAGACAGCATCAGTCATGACTCTGTTGTTGTCTTCTGTAGCGCGGCTGCTGCAGAGGATGGAGCTTGGGCTTCACGCGTCAAAAACGCTCGCTAACAATTTTTTCAATTACTCAGGAGACAGTCGATGGAATATGCATTTCGCAGCAGCTTGACTCGGTTCCTGCTCGTGCTCGGCGTGTTGGGGCTGTTGACCAGCATGGTATGGGCGCAGGCGGGGACTGGCGAACTGACGGGTCTGGTCTCAGATCCTTCAGGCGCTGTGGTTGCAAACGCCGGAGTTACGCTGACCAACACAGCGACCGGCGACAAGCGCACCACGGTGACAACCCCGGCCGGAATTTACCGGTTCTCGTCATTACCGATCGTCGGCACCTACACCTTGGAAGTGGCACCCAAAGGGTTCAAGAGCGCCAAGGTGGCCAACATCGTCATCAGCGTCGGCACTACCGTGACGCAAGATGTGAAACTGGAACTGGGCGCGACCAGCGAGCAGGTGACGGTCGAAGCCGGCGTGGAAACCGTGCAGACAACGGAATCCTCCGTCTCGCAACTGATTGACCGGCGAATCTGGGCGCAGATGCCGTTGCAGGTGCGCAACCAGAACTCGTTCATCGAACTGGTGGCGGGCGCAGTTCCGCAGGACGGCAGCAACAACAACCGCGGCGCTGAAGTAAACGGCACCCGCGGTGGCGCCGGCAGCTACCTGGTGGACGGCACCGACAACAACGAGCAAGGCCAGGCAGGACGCGGCCAGATCTCGTTCTACGACAAAGGTGGAGCCGCGACTTCGATTTCGCCTGACGCCATTCAAGAATATCGCGTCATCACCAACAGCTACTCTGCCGAGTACGGCAAAGGCGGCGGTTTCATCACCGACACCGTGCTGAAGAGCGGCACCAATAATTGGCACGGTTCCGCTTTCGAGTACAACCGCATCCAGGCGTTGACCGCGAACGACTTTTTCTCCAATCGCGGCGGCATCCAGGATCACCTTGTACGCAACCAGTTCGGCGGATCCATCGGCGGCCCGATCGTAAAAGACAAGACGTTTTTTTACGGCACCGCTGAAATCCATCGCGTGCGCCAGTCTTATCCTTTGACCGGCACAGCCACCACTCAGCAGTTCCTGGACTTTGTACAGAGCGGCCAATTCGAACAATACCAGGAAGGCACAGGTGCCTATGCGCCCGGCAGCCCGCTGCCCGCCGGGTCAACCTACGGTGTCTGCGTCGTTGCACAAGGCGCGGCGTGTCCGGGCGCATTCCCGTTGTCCAGCACGATTGGGCCAATCTTTAGCGCGCTACATTCCAACCCCGCGCTTAACTATCCGTTGGCAACATCGAATTTCAGCAACTTCGCCAAGGGTATTTGGACTGGGCCCAGCGCTCCGACCAACGTGGCATTGGGTCTCGTCTACCCGGTGCCGGTGTATGGCAGCGTCACCGCAAACGACCCCACGTCGCAGAACGAGGCACGCTGGAGTGCAAAGTTCGACCATCGCTTCAGCGACAAAGACACCCTCTCTGCTGTGTACCTATTCCAGGATGCTACCTACATGGATAAGTACATCGGCGGCGACAATCTGATCGGGCCGGAGTACATTCAGGACGGCCGTGGACAGAATCTAGGTCTGACCTGGAACCATACGTTCACACCAACCTTACTGAATACGTTCAAGGCAAGTTACCTGCGGCACACGCTTAACTTCCCGGCCCCTGCGGGGACATTCGGAACCCCAGCCTACTACACTGCGGACGGCCTTTCGGTTGACCTGGGCCTGGCAACCGGCACCCCGCAGTTCTTCACCGACAACCAGTTCCAATACCTCGACACGATGTCGCTGGTTCATGGCAAGCACAGCTTCAAGTTCGGCGGCGAGTATCGCCGGACGCGCAATGGCTCGAGCTTCCACAATGACCAGTTCCAAACCATCTCTCCGTGGGGTATTGAGGACACTCTAACCGACTTGGCTTTCAGCGACGAAGTCGATCGTCAACTGACCGGCGGTGCATACTACGGCGGCGCATACTACGTTTCGGCCGCGGTTAACCCAACCACCAACCAGACTCCTGATTTCTACCGCGGTTACCGGGCCAATGAGTTCGATGCATTTGCTCAGGATGACTGGCGCATCAGCAACCGCTTGACGGTAAACCTCGGCCTGCGATGGGAATATTTTGGCCCGCCGCACAACTTCAAACCGGGAATCGATTCGAACCTGTATTTCGGCGTGCCAGTGACCCCAATCCCGACTGCCAGTTCGAACGCTTTCTTCCCCACCAACAACCCGTTTTATGCGGGAGTGGCGACTGCGACATTCCAAGTCAGGAATGCCGAAATCTGGAACAAGGACACCAACAACTTCTCACCTCGTGTTGGATTCGCTTGGGATGTTTTCGGTACCCAGAAATTTGTAGTGCGAGCCGGAGCAGGAATAATGAACGACCGCATCTACAACAACGTTTTCGAAAACATCCGCTTCAACCCACCGTTCTTTTCCGACAATCAGATCGGGCTGCTCCGCAACGGCGCAACGGCTGGTCCGCTGTCGACGCCGGGTCTCGTGACCTACCCGTTCACGTCGGTCGCGCAATACAACAACCCGGCGTTTACGCCACTGCCAAACCCACGTCACATGGATCAAAATGTCGTCACTCCGTATTACGAGCAGGCGCATTTTGGTGTGCAATGGGAGTTCGCCAAAGGTTACGTCTTTGAGCCAGAATATGTAGGCACCTTCGGCCACAAGCTACTCGGGCTCCGGGACATCAACACCTTCGATGGGCGCAGAGCATTCGGCAATCCGCCCTGCATTCCTGGTGATCCCACTTCGGATGTTTCATGCCGGCCCAACCCCAACATTGGAGCTGACAACTTCCGCAGTAACGGCTTTGCATCGAACTACCATGCATTGCAGTTGACTGTCAGGAAGAACTACGCTGCGGGGTTGAGCTTCAACGTCAACTACACCTACTCTAAGACCTTGGACGACGCCAGCGATCTCTTCAACAACGGCGCCGGTCTGCGTCCCACAGACAATATGAACCCCAAGGTGGATTACGGCCCGGCGGATTTCGACACCCGCCAGCGCTTCGTTGCCACACTCAGCTACGATCTGCCCTTCCTGAAGCAGAATCGTTGGATCGGTGGCTGGGGCATCAACTCCATTATTGCGGTGGCCTCGGGACATCCTTGGACACCCTTTAACTCTCAGGGAACGGACTTGAACAAGGACGGGTACCGGACGGATCGCATTATTCCGCTCGCCCCCCTCGCGAGCACGTTCCTGCATGGCAGTCCCGCAGACGGATTAGTTGATCGCAATCAGTGGGGAAGCTTTACTTGTCCCGCCTCGGTCAATGGTGGTCTGTGGTGTAACCCATCTATCGGCCGCAATACCCTCTTCGGGCCAGGTTCGGCTGATGTCGACATGAACTTGACCAAGACGTTCAAACTTACGGAACGTGCTGGGATCACCTTCCAGGCTAATTTCTTTAACCTTTTCAACCACCCGAACTTCATAAATCCGACCGCTGGGATCGGTGGAAGTTCTAACTTGGCAAGCGCGGACTTCGGTAAGTCGAGAACAACCTGGAGCACGGCGGGAGCTGATGGTGGTCACCGTACCACGCAGCTGGCGTTGCGCTTCGACTTCTAACCTAACTGAAAGCTACATGGGCCGGCCGCGAGGCCGGCCTTTTTCATTTCTGGTTTCCGCCGACAATGAAAGCGTCTACCCGCAAGCCGACAGGCAGTTCCACGCCTTCATCCAACTGCACTAAGGTTTCCAGAATCTTGGTGTCAACTCGCTCGGTGGGCTCGTCGGTGCGGACATTCTTGCGGCCCAACTCCTGGCCGACGCGGACGACGTGTCCCCAGAATTTCTTGTTGCCGTAGGCGTCGGCGGTCACATAGGCGCTCTGCCCCATCGCCAGCTTGCTGACGTCGGCTTCGTCCACGTCCATGCGGACGCGCAAGGCGCGTTTGTCGCCGATGGTAAAGATCGGATCCGGCGTGTTCGAGCCGTTGGAGACACTTTCACCAGCCCGGTGATGTTTGCGCAGCACCGTGCCATCGATGGGGGCACGCACATAAGTCTTGGCCAGCAGTGCCTGGGCCGCATCGAGCTGAGCGATCGCGCTCGCCAGGTTGGCTTCCGCCATGGAGCGGTCTTCTTCCCTCGCGGCTTCGTCGATCAGTGCATGGTTCTGGACCTTCTCGTCGTAGCGGGCCTTGGCCACGTCGTACTCTTTGGCATAGCGGTCAGCTTCTTCGCGGGAGATCACTCCGGCGGCGTACAGCTTCTGTCGGCGGAGCATCTCGGCTTCGGCGTTTTTCATGACCGCCTCGGCTTCGTGCACCGAAGATAGCGCTTCCCGGCGTTCCTGGCTGCGGGCGCCGTTGATCACCTTGCGCAGTTCGGCTTCCTTCTGCTTGACCTCAGCCTGCGCCGACTCTACTTGCGCGCGGTAATCACTGTTTTCGAATTCAGCTAAGACCTGACCGCGCCGGATCGCATCCCCTTCCTCCACCAGCACCGTCTTCAGCTTGCCACTAATTTCGGCGCCCAGCTTGATGTCTTCCGAACTCGGCTCCACGCGGCCGGGGGCGGCCACCAGCCAATCAGTCTGCTGAGCCCGTGGTGGGGCCTCTGATTTGCTGGACGACGCCGTGTTTCCCCAGATCAAGGTTACGGTGGCAGCCGTGAGTGCGATGACGATAAATCCGAAAAGAGCTTTTTTCTTCATGCCCAATCTCCTCACAAGTTCTCGCTGGTCATAAAATCAGCACGCCTGGCTGGGCGGCTGGACTTCGGTGGCAATCGCCCACTGGGGCGGGATCTTGGAGACTTCGTCAGCGGCGGTGACGATCCTTCCGTCTTCCATGCGTACAATGCGGTCCCCGAACTCGAGCACGCGGTTGTCGTGGGTTACGACCACCACTGCCCTTCCCCGCTGGTGCGCGAGGTCCCGCATCATCTGCATGACGCTGCGTCCGGTGTGCGAATCGAGCGCTGCGGTCGGCTCGTCAGCCAGAATCACGCCTGGAGATCCGGCTAGCGCTCGCGCAATGGCGACACGCTGTTTCTGGCCGCCGCTCAAGTCGGTGGGGAACGTGTCGTACTTGGACAGCAACCCTACTTGCTCCAGCAGGCGACGCGCCTCATGCTTGGCTTTTGCGCCGCCAATACCCTTCAGGTCCAGTGCAAGCTCTACGTTTTCTCCGACGCTCAAGGTCGGGAAAAGGTTAAAACCCTGAAACACGAAACCAATGTGCTCCAGGCGAATGCCCGGCAATTGCTTCTCGCTGAGTCCAGCGACTTCAGCGCCGGCAATGCGGACGCTGCCGGAGGTCGCTTTCAGGATGCAACCCATGATCGAGAGCAACGTGGTCTTGCCGCTACCTGATGGCCCCATGAGCAGCACCACCTCGCCCGGCGCCACGTCGAGATCGATGTCAAACAGAGCCGGCACCTGGCTGGCGCCTTCGCTGTATACCTTGTTAACTCCGCGGACAGAAATCACCGGTTGCATAGTTCTCTCCTCAGCCTTTGAACACCATGGCGGGATCCAGGCTGGTCACTTTGTTAATGGAAACGATGGCTGCGCTCACGCACATCAGCATGGTCAGGAAAAAGATGCCCACCGCCAGCTGCCAAGGCAGCAGAATGGCTGCGCCACCGCTCTCGCTGGCACGAACAATGAAAACGCTGACGAGCATCGCCAGCCCATATCCGATAAGCGCGCTGATGCCAGCTTGAGTGATGATGACGCGATAGATGTAGCCGTTGGCCGCGCCCATGGCTTTCAGGGTCCCGAACTCGCGGATGTGGTCCATGGTGGTGGCGTAGATGGTCTGTGCAACTACTACCACGCCGACCACCAGGCCGAGCAAGGCCGCGATCAGCACCGCGACGCCCGCACCGGTGGTGAACATCCAGTAGAAACGAGTCATGTTGCTGAACTCGGCTTTGGGCAAGGCGTCCACGTTGCGCAGGCGGCTCTCTATGTTGTGCCGCAGCGTCTTCAGATCAGCTCCGGGAAGTGCCCGCACCAGGATGAACAAGGTCTGGTCTTCGCCCAGCTGGCAGTATCCCTGGGCATTCTTGAAGCTGGTAAACACGTAGGGCGTGGTGGTAAAGGCGCGTATGCCGCGCGTGAAGCCCACCACGCGGGCGCGGCGGCCGTTGATCTCGAAGACTTCGCCGACGCGGGTAACGCCCAGCTTTTCTTTGTATAGTTCATCCACCATCACCGCGTCGGGAGTCTTCAGGTCTTGTACGTTTCCCTGCACCACGTTCCACGGGCCTCCGATTCCGGTGTAGGGATTGAATCCGACGGCCTGCACGCCTACCTCGGCGCCGTCTTTTCTCTTCCACTGTGCCCAGCGAACGATATATTTGTCCGCCGATGCAACACCTGGCGTAGCCAGAACCTCGTACAACTTGCGCTCGGAGAATGTGGAGCCCTGCTCGATATACGGCGTGTGCTTGGAAACGATCCACAGGTCGACATCAGCCTTGTCAATAAGGCTGGAGGTGGTGACCGTGAAGCCTACGAACAGGCCGAGTTCCACCACGATCAGGACGACCGCGAAGACAATGCCAGTCAGCGTCACCGTGAGCCGGATCTTGTCGTGGAAAAGATTGCGCCGCGCGAGAGGAGGCATGGCTTACCGCTCCCTCTTCAACAGTCCACTCAACATGCCGTCGAGCATCACGTCGGTGCGTCTCTCCACCGGGCACCATGGCACCCAGTTGTCGTCACACTTGGCGATCTGCAGGGAAACTACGCCGTGGCTCGCGGCCCACAAGGTCTGCGCAATCATGTCCGCATCGGTAAGGTCGTCGCGGAAGGCCCCCGCACGCATCGCCTCTTCCACCGTCATGCGAAGGAATTCGTAGGCGTCTTCCTCGGGATTGCCCTTCCCCATCTCCTCCTCAACCATGCCGGGGAGGTGCGGATGGGCGGTCATGAACATCATGCGGTAGTGATTCGGGTTCTTGAGCCCGAACTCAATATAGGCGCGCCCGATCTGCCGCAGCTTCTCTACGGGATCTGGAATTTGCGCCAGCTTGACGAAAGACTCGGCCAGGCGATGGTAATCAGAGTGACAAAGCTCGAGGAAAAGTTCTTCCTTGTTGGCGAAGTGAACATAAATGGCGGTGGGAGAGTATTCAATCTTCTCGGCCACGCGGCGCATGGAAACACCGTCATAGCCCTCGGTGACGAACAACTCGCGCGCGGCATCGAGAATCTTGTCGCGAGTCTCACTGCGTTCGCGTTTGCGGCGCTCTTGAACTCCCATGGTATTAACCTCGTATCCTTACTTAACGATGTTAACGTAACACCGTTAACTTAGCGCATGGCGTTACGCGTGTCAAGGGCTTTCTCGGGATAGTCACGCTCTGGCGAGGGGAGGATTGGCTTTATGTGTACTATTATCAAATACTTACGATGGGCCAAGCCGCCCTCGGCTCGAGGCGGAAGAGGAACGGCGCGAGCTCCACTGGCGAGGTTTTGGTTACAGCATCGTCAAGCTTCCGATCGACGGCCTGTCGAATTGGCGAGACTGCGTGAGTGTTACTGGCCCACCGGGCGGCTGCGCTCTACGCTGGTTGATCCCGGGCGCCGCAGGTGCAGCAGCGGGTCGCTGAACAGGATGAAGGTGGCCCGCGCGTCGGGATCGTCAATGTTCGCCTTCGCGTTCTTGACCGCGTCTCCCAGTGCAGGCGCCGGTTGCTGGAACAGGAAGTTGGTGAGCTTCTGATTCATCAGCAACTGGGGCTGAGGCGAAGTCAACCCGGAAGAAGCCCAGACCGCTACCGCGCCGCCGTTCTTCGACAACAGCAGCGCCTCCGCCAGGCTCTGAGTGTAGACATCGTGGAAGAATCCATTGAGACAATTCATGATGACGAACAGGGGCAACTGCCCGCCATTCGTCAACCCAGCCGCGCTGTTGTCGTCCAGCAGGTCCTCCCCTGACCACACCTCTACCGCACCGTGGCCGTCGTAGTTCACCAGCAATTTCCCGCTGTTGATGCCCGCCAGGATTTCAGCCCGGGCCGTGCCGGCATCCAGATCGGTGGCGAAGACATCCGTGACCGCGATCGTGGGAGGCAGCAACGTCTCCACCGATTGCGCCTCCTGGGTGAAGCTGACGAAGGGATCATCCACGTCGGCCACGATCAGCGCCTGGCTGGTCCAGGGGCCGGGGGCGGAACCTTTTTCGTAGTTGACGATCTTGTTCACAACCGTGGTGGCGTCGTCCGTAGTGCGCACTGGCAGGCGTCCCGTGGCGATCTGGGCAAAACCGGTGTCGGCGAGATCGGAGAACCAATCGTCGGAAGCGGTCTTCATCAGCGTGGTTGCGATGATCCGGGTGGGTACGAAATCAAAGTAGCCAAAACCGAGATAGTTGCGCGGATCGACCGAGGCATCGCCCATCAGCAGCAGGTAGCGTGGTTTCTTCTGCCAGTTACCAGTGGCGCTTACCAGGAAATTCTTCACTGCGTACGGGCTTCTTTCACCAAAGTTAAACTCGTCGTACAAGTCCTCAACTCGAACCACCGCCACCGACTGACCCTGGCTTTGCCGCAACTGCACCAGGGGCGCAAGTTGATCGGCAAAGTAGGACGCGGTGAGCATGACCTCGTCGGCGCCTGGTTGGGCGCGGTGCCAGGTCGAAGGATGATTCTTCAGTACCGCGAACGGCGGCTTGATTGCATTGTCGGCCACCGCCACCAGGGTGTGGGTGCCTGGGACTTGCCACGGCACCTTGGCGTCGAGCACAAACTTTCCGTCCTCAGTATGGCTCTGCACCGTTAGATCCAGTGGCTGCAATGGGTCGGTGATGTCGAGCAGCCGCGTGGGAACCTGGTTGAAGCCCGTCACCGTGACATGGTCGCCGGCGTCGGCAGTGAACTTCAGGTGGTCAAACTGGGCAGTGTAGGTGCGGGAATAGTGCAGCTTCAGATAGTCGACCAGACTGATGTCGGTGTCGCCGGCCAGCGCGGTGAGGGTGACGGTGTTGGCGCCTTCCAGCAACTGGCCGGGCGGAATGCGGAACTCGGCATCGCCTTCGCTCTCGCCCGTGAAATTCACGTTCCCGAGTGAAGCGCCGTTCAGCGTTACCGCGACCTGGTGAGGAACAGCCTGGGTCACACCTTGCAGCACCACGCGCAGTTTCACATCGTCCGTGGCGGAGGCTGCGACCCCGGGAGCATTGATGGTCTCATCCACCGGAGTGGCGGTGACCAGGGCCCCGAAGAAGTTGTCGGTATTGTCGCGCAGCAGCGCTGCAAAGTAGGTGGTGCGCTGCTTCAACTCCACCGTCTGCGGGAAGCTCTGCGGTATCTGTCCGCCATCACCCGAGCTGTCCCACTGGCGAATCCGCTGGCCCGGCTGGTGGCCCGACACCAGCCAGTAGGCCCGCTGGTCGGAGTACGGCGTGTCCAGACCACGCCCGTAAAATTCGATGGCGGCTTGCGGACCGAAGCCGCCCGCGCCATCGGTCGCTCCGGTGATACGGATAGGTTGTTCGATAGCTTCGGCGAAGAGCTCGAGGAACCGGGGATCCACGGCAGCATCCAAGCCGGCAGCCACCAGTTGAGGCTGCGTGACCCGATACCATCCTTCATGGGTCACCATGATCTTCACGGCGGCATGGGCTGCCAACTGGAATTGGAACTGCTGCACATCAGACCGGCTGGTCAGCGGCTGGATCCGGTCTTCGATTTCATGACTTGACGACGAATCGGCGTCGCCAGCTGTTGTGGCACTGTTTAACTCGCCAATCATTTTGGCAGGCGCCGCCGTGGATACTGCCAGATCGGCCTGCGGAAAAACTGGACCGTGCAGGGTGCGAGTACCGTCCAGATCGACGTCTTCCAGCCAGTACGTGCTGCCTGCGGACGGAGTGCGATCGATCCATGCGTAGGTTTTTGCAGCGTGCTGGGGCAGGCCTCCGCGCATGATCAGGGCGGAGCCGGCAATTAGCGACGGATTCATCCGCCCCCGCTCGCCGTTCTCTTCGCGATACACATTGAAACCGAGATTCCGCTGCTCACTGCCCGTGCTCCAGGAGAGCGTGACCTGGCCGCCGCTGTTGGCGGCGGTAAAAGACTCCAGCCGCACGCTGGTGGGGAAGGTGATGATCGTGACCTGGGTCGCGGTATTGTTGGCGGGCACGGGATCGGGCTGAGTTCCAGATACCGATGCAGTGTTGATGGCTTGGGACGGCGTTACTGCCGTTACCACGATGGTGATGGTAGCCGTGCCCCCATTGCTGATGTTACCCAGCGCACAAGTCACGGTTCTGCCCGCTTGCGAACAACTCCCCTGGGTCGGGGTGGCTGACACATACGATACCTGGATGGGCAGCGTGTCTGTCACGCTCACTCCCGTCGCGTCGGTTGGTCCCTTATTGGTCACCACCAGCGTGTAGGTGAGCGTCTGCCCTTGCTTGACCGGGTTGGGCGCACCCGACTTGGTAATGGACAGATCGGAACTGGAGGTAATGGTCACCGTGTCCGTTGCCGTGTCGTTGGTCCCATTCAGTTCGCCTCCTCCAGCCACGGTGGCGGTGTTGGTCACGCTGTTCGGCGCGGACTGGGCAACCGAGACAGTAATGGTGATGACGGGATAGCTGCTTACCGGCGCGAGAGCATCCGCGCGCGTGCAGGTAACCTTCTGGCCGGCAATCGGGCAGGCCCAGCCGGTGCCAGACGCTACGGTGGGAACTACGCCTACCGGCAGAACATCGGTCATGGTGACGATCCCGCTGGTGGGCTGATTCAAGCTGATGTTGTTCACTGTGATGGTGAAGGTCCCGGTGGCACCGCGGGCAAAGCTTCCGCTATGGGTCTTATTGACGGTCAGGTCGGAGGTACACTCCGCACCCGAGCGAGATCCCGGCAAGGTGGGCAACTGGGCGTTAGTAACGCTGACGCCAGCCGAGCCGGCAGTAGCGCCGTACGGTACGCCAGGGTTCAGGGTGGTTCCGCTGGCGCCGCCGCTGACATCCGTGCTGGCGGGAGCGCCGGAGAGCAGGACCACACCGCCGCCGCCGCCCGCTCCCGGTCCGTGCCGGTCGGCCAAGCTGAACGGCTGAGAGTCCCAAGCGTCTCCGCCACGGCCGCCATGGGCGGCAATGGTCAGTCCGCTTTCGCCGCCGGTAGCGGAAACTACGATGATGCTGCCTCCCGCGCCACCACCACCTCCGGCATCATTGAGGGTGCCGTTGTACGCTGCGGCTCCGTTGGCCGTGATGGTTGCGGCCCCGGTCAGGCCATCCGCACGAATGATGACGATACCGCCGCCGGCAGCGCCGCTGCTGGCGCGATTGTCGCCGTCGCTATTGTTACGGGTGCCGGCACCGCCACCAGCGCCCATCACAATGCGGCCAACCGTCGCCGGAAAAGCCGCACCACCGAGTCCGCCTACGCTCAAGTTTGCGTTCCAGGCGTCGCCACCCAAGCCGCCCGCGCCGCCGTTGCCACCGCCACCGCCGCCGGCGTTTTCGTCATTGGCCGTTGGATCCGCATCGTTGCCGCCGCCGCCGCCATTTCCTGGGGCGCCGCGACCCATGCTGCCATTGGGATATCCTTCCACTCCGGTACCGAGAAACGTATTTCCCGATTCCACCCAGCGCGGAGTGCCGGCTATGCCTTCACCTTTAGGGGCATCCACTCCGTTGACCACTGTACCGGTGTATGCGGCGGGTGCGGTTTGCCGAAAATCGCTATTGGCCCCGCCTACACCACCATTCAATTGCATGCCGGCGCCGCCGCGGAAGCCAAGGCCATCCACACTGACGGTGGCGCTGTTCAGATTCAGGATGCCAGCCACGTCAAGGGCAAAGATGCCGCCCGCGGTGCCATTCCATGCGGGAACAACCAGCGTTGAACTCAGGGTTGCGCTGGAGAATTGCGGCACCCGCACCACCTGGAACTTTCGTTGTCCCTGCACAGCCGTGGCTGCCGCATTGGTGTAGGTGTACAGCAACCCGCCGGTGGGGCCGGTGCCGGAGATATTGACCGTCCCGCCGCCAACCGCCAACGCGCTGGTGGCGAGGACGAATTCATAGACGCCGCTATTGTTGAGGTTGGTGGAGCCCGATCCGCTGCCGCCATCACCATAGGCCGAAGTGTTCGTAGAGTTGATAAGGGCGTCCTGCATCTGGATAACCAGCAGCAGGTCACCGATGGCAATCGGCGTGGCGGAACCGATAGAGGCGCCCACAGTGATCGCCTTTGCGCCCGCAGCCGCAGTCACTGTCCCTGGAAAATAGGTGTTGATGGTCCCGGTCAAGACCCCGCCATCGCCGTTCTTGGCAGGAGTGCCACAGGCGGTGGACTGCGAGTAAGCGATGCCCATGGCGGAGTTGTTCCCGGTATTGAAATCCGGCTGAGCCGCCACCACCGACGCCGTGTTCGGATAGCCGCCGCTGGTCAATGGCGTTACCACCACCGTCACCGTGGCCGAAGCTCCAGGCGCAAGCGTGCCCAGCGGACAAGTAATCGGAGGAACATTGCCCGAGCAGGAGCCCTGACTGGGTGTGGCTGAGACAAACGTGAGGCCGGCTGCAAGCGTATCGGTCAGCGTCACCCCGGTTGCGCTTGAAGGACCGTTGTTGGTGGTGGTAATGGTGTAGGTGAGATTTGCCGGGAAGAAGGTCGAGTTGCCGACCACACTTACCGCGACTTCCGCCTGTAAAGGCCTCACCGAGACCGCGCCCACGGACCAGTTCGAAGTTCCGCTGAGAGTTTCCGACATGGGGACGCTGGGCGCCCCCGCCCGCGTGGAACCGGCCCCGAAAACGTTGGGCGGAGTCCCCGTGCCCCCCGAGTTCAAGTTCCACACCGCGGTCTGAGTGGCGCCAAAGGCGGTGACGGTCTGGTCACCACCAGTGGCGAGAGTGTCCAGCACCACGTCACTAAAAGCGCTGGGGACGTTCAGCGAGGCAACGTTGCCGGCTGCCCCATCGGCCGAGACGAAGGATCGTAACGGAGAGGTCTGATCCGCACCGACCAAGGTGGTCGCGCCAACAACCACTCCCAGGGTTGCCGCCCCTCCAGGATTGGCGAGCGTGACTACAACGTTGTTCGTCCCGATCGCGGGAGCGGTGAGAGACCAGATTTCCACCCTGCGAGAGTTCCCAGCGTCGTTGTGGGCTCCCGCGCGAGTAAGGGCCACGCCATTGTAGGTCACGCCGCTGACGGTAGCCGCCGTGTTGTTGCTGATGTTGATGGAGACGCCGACCACCATAACGAGGTTGGTTCCCACCGTGGTGTGCGCCAGCGTAATCGTCGGGGCCACACCCGTGACCGTGGTTCCCGTAGACGTCGTGGTATCGACGGAAACCCCTGGCGGCCGTATGGACATCACACCCTGCGCCCAGCTGGAACCACCGCCGCCCACCGTGTCCGTCATGGTGACGCTAGCCGCGCCCGGCGCGGTCGATCCTGCTCCGCGGACATCGGTGGCCGCGTTTCCCGTTCTCAGAGTCCACTGCTGCGTCTGCCCCGCCCCCGCGGTAACGGTGCGGTTGCCGGTCACCGCCACGGTATCAAGCACCAGTTCACCCGCAGCACTGGGTACCGTCAGCGATGGGTTCGTCCCGGAGGCACCATTGGCCCCAGCGAAAGGCCGGAACGGTATGCTCTGATCGACGCCGGAAAACGTAATCGCGCCAACCGCGGCTCCAACACTGATCCCGTTCACCCCCGAAAATGTGGCTATAACGCTGTTCAGCCCCGAAGCCGGGTTGACCAGGTAATACATCTCTACTCGGCGAATACCGGTGGGATCGTTCTGCGCGCCGGCCAAGGTCAGCAGCACGCCGTTAGACGTAACCCCGCTCACTGCTACGGCCGGGTTTCCTTGACGGTTGATCGAGACCCCGACCACCAGAAGTCGATTGGTACCAGCGCCCGTGGTGATAGGAACGGTGACCGTGGTCGTGCCGGTGCCCGTATTCAGCCTAGCCGCCGCGGAAGCTTTGGCGTCGACCGTGACCTGCGCGTGCAGCATCGAAGGGGCGAAGAGTAAAGGCAGCAGAAGGAGACCAAGAACGGGCTTGCGAAAAATGGATCGACTTAGCGCATGGAGGCTCCGCAGGACGGCCATGCGCCGGACCGCCCGTGAAAGGGACGAGCGCATTTGCCGGGTGTGATGCTGCATTCCAGCGCGAAAGCCGCGGAGCGGAATCGGTGCCGCGTTCGCGGCGGCGTGTTTGGCCACTACTATTCCCAGAATCTGTTGCGCGTGCAGTGGACTATCCATTTCGGTCCCCGCATCTCCTCGAGTAAGAAACACCTCGCGTTGGTGATCGACCCGAACCAACCGGTGGGCCCGGAAGCGCGGACCATCAGCGAACAACACAATGTCGCCTTTGCGCAGTACTTCGGTGCGGACCGGGGTTACGTGAAGAATGTCGCCATCCCGAATCGCTGGCTCCATGCTCGTGCCCCGGGCCTGGAAGCGGAAACCCATTCCTTCTGACAACAAAGCCTGGCTCAGAGCGCCAAACACTTCGGTATGTGCCTTCTCTTCAGCCATAGAAGTTGAGAATCGTCTCCACCGCGCTGGCGTCGGGAGTAAACCGGTAGAGATAGCAAGGAACAGAGTTTGCAATTTTGTGGAGATAGCAAAGCGTGGAGTCGAGTGGCTCTGGCGCGTGAAACGGCACAAAGCAGCGGACGAACAGTTCCGCTACCGCCCGAGCCTTGGGAAGCGGCTGAATTTTATTCTCGGGGCCGTGCTCCAGGAAAAAAATCCGGCTGATCGTTGAGCTGTCCGCAAGAGCAAAACCCGCGTCGCCGTGCCATGGAGTCCCGTGCATCCAGAACCTGCCCGCCTGTTCGCGCAGGATGATGCGATCGTCGCTCAGAATGCGGACATCCCGCAGCGCCTTCCACAGCAACGTGGTGGTACTCTTGCCCTCTCCTGAATGGCCAAGAAAGAGGTGGCCTCCGGTTTCGTGGTCCACCAATCCACAACCGTGGACCTCGACGCCCCGCCCACACGCCAGCCAGTGGGTCACCAGCAACTCGTCGAGGGGATATTCCAGCGGGTAGACTTCGTCAGTCTCCAAAAGATGCTCGCGGTTCAGCAGCAGGCGTGCGACAGAGAACTCGCGATTCACCACGAGCCGCTTGTAGGGATGACGACCCAACACCGGCGTGGTGAAGTCAAATGTGAGGTCCGATCCACTTTCATAGAGCGTCCACAACGAGCCGGAATCGAAGAGCTTCTTTCCCGGCAGACGCCGCAGCCGTTCTACCCTCTCGATGCTGAGCTCGATATCGCAGGCGGACGATTCGATCTGGAAGGCGTCCAGTTCCCTACTCAACCGGATGTCCTGGCGGTCGCGAGCATTCAGACCGATCGACACCTCTCCCACCCGCACGCAGGAGCGGTGCCAGCCGGGCAACTGATGGTTCAGCGGTAGATGCGTAGCTGCAGTCAGCATTCTGTCAAGAAAGACTGGATGTCGTGCGTTTAAGACCCTGGCGTCTGGCATGGGCCAACCATCGTACAGACAGAAGCCACCGGCCCCGAGCTCGAGGGGTTCTTGCAGTGTCCCAGCACTGCCTCCTCCGGGCGCAAGCTGATCACCACCAGTCGTGGCGAATCATATGTCTTTCGCTTTACCGACTCGTTGGGTTCTTCGGTCATTGGGATTGCTCTCCCTCCATGTTCCTCACTGATGGGACGGCCCTCCACAGCCACCGCACCCCACTTCTGAAGCCACACCCGGATTGTTCAGGATGGGAAGAAGAACCTCAGGGCTCGTCCATTGCCCTACATCAATTTCTTTGGAGATGATCCGCTGCGCCGATTCCATCATGGCGGGATGGTGCAGCCCGCCGGCGCAATACTCGCACGCTCCATGCTGCGGGACTTCCAACCCCAGGGCGGCAGCGCGCAGGTGCGCCACCTCGCACAGGAAGTCAACTGGAGACTCGGGGTCTCCGTTTTCCAGTTCACCATTGGCTGGGCACATACTGCACAGGGAATGCAGCCGGCAACTGACGCACTTGGAAATTGTCTTGCGCTTGCGATTGCGAACTTGCAAGAGAAATTGGTCCCAGCCCTGCCTCACGCTACCCGAACGGATGTCGTAGCTCTCCTGGTGAGACAACACACAAATCGTCATGTGGCCATACGGGTCGATGGCGAACGACTTCATGCCCCCGCCGCAGCCGTACACGGTTTCCACATTTCCTAGGACCGGCGGACGCGCGAAATCCCGTTCGGCCGCTTGCTTGTATTCTGCTGCGACCTTGGGCGAATGCAGATCGAGGGCCACGATTTCTTCGGGAGAAAGGCGCACCCCCAGGGGGCTCTGCGAACAGTCGATCCGGGGATTAATCAGCGAATCGAACTTGAAATCAACCCCCAGTTCCTGCTCCGCAAACTCTTTCATGCTCAGCACTTCGTGCCGGTTCACCGTGGTAGCAACGGTCTTGAGCTTCAGCGGAAGCCCGCGATCGCGCAGGAACTTGATTCCCCGCAAGCAACGGCCATAACTGCCGGGGATTCCGGTCAGAGCTTCGTAGGTCTCTCTGGTCCGACCGTACAGGGTGATCTCAATCGCAAAGGGCGGCCACTCGCGCAGGTAGTCGGCAGTCTTTTCCGTGATCAGCGTCCCATTGGTAAACAGGGTGACCAGAAAGCCCTTCTTTTTCGCCTGCGTGTAAATTTCGAGAAAATCCTTGCGTGCAAATATCTCCCCGCCGGTGTAGAGCAGCCAGAAAACACCTAACTCGGACAACTGGTCGAGTAGTTGGAAGTGCTCTTCCTTGCTGAGCTCATGGCTTCGGGCCTGCTGGTCCGCCATGTCGAGATTGTTGTAGCAGTGCAGGCACTCGAGCGGACAGCGGCGCGTCACCTCGATAGAAGCTTCCAGGGCGGCGCGCTGGCCAGAATAATGCTGGTGGATGGAACGGCTGAAATCGGAATATGTAGCCACATTCACCATGAGTTTGTCGTGGTCACATCACCTGGCTCCGGCATCAGGGCCGCCGCTTCACAGCTACTCTTGACGGTGATCAGCCCTGCGGAACACATCTCCCCCAGGAAGAGTGCCAGGTCTTGCTCAGCTTGGTCCCGTCCGATTTCGTATTCCCGTTCAATGAGGCTCGCCAGTTCTTGCATGCTGGTGGGCTGAGCCAGGGCTCCCCAAATGGTCGTGCCCACCGCATTGAAGCTGTAGATAGAAGCCAAATCGCCAACGCCGCCCCGCACCGGAACCACCAGCGTGTCTCCGCCAATCAGGCGGGAAACCACTGCATCCGAACGGACGAGAGTATCGTGCGGCGTCATTGCCAAGTTCCCTCCTGCTCGCGGCCTAAACGCAGTTGTGCCGGAACCTGCCTGGGCACACTGAACCTCAGGCAGAGTTCATCTCACCTTAACAAAGTGTGTGACGGGATAGTGTTTGCTAGGTAGGTACTACTGCGCGTGGAAATTAGACCGACAAAACCCGGCTCCAGCATAAGCACGCGGGTGGATACTCGGCCGCAGTACAAGCCTCAGTCGTGCTGCCCCAAGAAAGCCGGTTCGTCGACTCGCTCGGTGACCGGGTGGGCGGCTTTCCTTCCGCCTTTCTTGCCACCCTTCCAACTGCGCACCTTGGCCTGCAGCCGATCCAGGTAGACGTAGTACACCGGGGTGATGTAGAGCGTCACCACCTGCGAGAACAGCAAGCCTCCGACTACGGCCAACCCCAAACCCCGCCTGGAATCCGCGCCGGCTCCGGAACCGATAGCAATGGGAAGCGTCCCCATCAGCGCCGCCATAGTCGTCATCATGATGGGGCGGAAGCGGACCAGCGCGCCCTGGTAGATGGACTCTTCCGGACTCTTGCCCTCGTTGCGTTCGGCGTCGAGTGCGAAGTCGATCATCATGATGGCATTTTTCTTCACGATGCCGATCAGCATGATGATGCCGACGAACGAGTAGAGGTTCAGCTCCTGGTGGAAAAGAAGGAGCGTCAGCAGCGCGCCTACCCCGGCCGAGGGTAAGCCCGAAAGAATCGTGAGGGGGTGTACGAAGCTCTCGTACAGAACCCCCAGGATGATGTAGATGACCAGGATCGCGGCCACCAGCAGCCATCCCATGCCGGTGAAGGAATTCTGAAATGCCTGCGCCGTCCCTTGGAATGTGCCTTGGATATCGCCGGGCAGCACCTTGGCAGTGGTCTGCTCCACCAGCTTGGTAGCATCGCCGAGGGCGGTTCCGGGCTTCAGGTTGAAGCTAATGGTGACCGAGGGAAGTTGGCCAAGGTGATTGACCGTGAGCGGTCCCACCGAGGTTATGACCTTGGCCACCGTATCCAGCGGAACCAGATTGCCAGTATTGGAACGAACGTAAAGCGAGGAAAGCTGGTTAGGATTGGTCTGGTACTGCGGCAACAACTCGATGATTACGTAGTATTCGTTGTTAGGGGTGTAGATGGTGCTGACCTGCCGGGTCCCGTAGGCGGAATAAAGCGCCTGGGAAACCTGGTCCGGCGTGAGGCCGAGCGCGTAGGCTTTGTCGTGGTCAACCTGCACCGTCAGCTGCGGGTTCTTCACCTGCAAGTCGCTGGTAACGTCCTGCAGCTGGGGCAAAACGCGCAAAGCCGCTTCCAGCTTGGGTCCATCCGCATACAGCTGTTCCGTGTCGGGCGTCTGCAGGGTGTACTGATATTGCGACTTGGTAAGCGCTCCGCCGATTCGAATGGTAGGCGGGATCTGGAGATAAGTGTTGATCCCGGGAATCTGCGACAGCTTGGGGCGGAGCTCCTCGATCACCTGGGTGGCGCTCATCCGGTTTACCCGGTCCTTCTTGTCTTTCAGGCGGAAGAAGACCCTTCCCTGGTTGGTCGGGCTGCCAATCGAAGACATGGTGTTCAATACATTGGGATCGTGGCGCACCACATCGGCGACCTGCTGCTGGGTCTTCATCATGTCTTTGAAGGCGATTCCCTGCTGCGCTTCGGTGAATGCGAATACCAGGTTCTGATCTTCGTCCGGAATGAATCCGGTCTTGGACAGGGTAAAGAGATAGAAGGTGAGAGCAATGACGGCAAATGACACCATCAAGGTGGCGAACTTGTGCCGTAGAACCGCCCGCAGGCTTCGGTCGTAGCCGCGCAACCAGCCATCGAACACCCGCTCACTGAAGTTGAACAGCCGCCCATGCTCGGTAGCCGCACGATGTTTCAGGAACCGGCTGCACAACATGGGCGTCAGCGAAAGTGACACGAACCCGGACACCAGAATGGCCACACCGATGGTGACGGCAAATTCATGCAGCAAGCGGCCGATGATTCCGTTCATGAACAGCAGTGGGATGAACACTGCTGCCAGTGACAGGGTCATGGACAGAATCGTGAACCCAATCTCCCCGGCGCCCTCCATGGCGGCACGCATTGGGGTCTTCCCCATTTCCATGTGCCGGACGATGTTCTCCAGCATGACGATGGCATCGTCCACGACGAACCCGACCGACAAGGTCAACGCCATGAGGGAAAGATTGTCCACGCTGTAGTCGAGCAGGTACATCATCGAGAAGGTACCGATGATGGACATGGGCAGGGCCAGCGAAGGAATAATGGTGGCCGAGAGATTGCGCAGAAAGACGAAGATCACCATGATGACCAGGCAGATGGTCAGCACCAGGGTGAACTTCACGTCGTCCACCGACTGCCGGATGGAGACGGAGCGGTCGTAGAGCGTGGCAATGTGTACGGCTGCCGGAATATGTTCTTCGAGTTGGGGCAGCAGCGCTTTGATGCTGTCGACCACTTCGACAGTGTTGGTACCGGGCTGCCGCTGGATGGCGAGCACGATGGCGCGGTCGCCGTTAAACCAGCTGGCCGACTTGTCGTCCTGCACGCTATCGATGACCCGGCCCAGGTCGTTCACCCGCACCGGAGATCCGTCGTGATAGGCCACGATCATGGGCCCGAACTCATGCGCGTCTCTGCGCTGGCCGTTCGACAGGATCGTAAAGGTTTGGTTTCGTCCCCACAGGGTGCCGGTGGGAGTGTTGGTATTTCCGGTCTTCAGCGCGCTTTCGACCTCGTCAATCCCAATCTTTCGCGACGCCATTGCATCGGGATCGAGTTGCACACGCACGGCATACTTCTGCGATCCGAACACCTGTACCTGGGCCACGCCGCTGACCATGGAAATTCGCTGGGCCAAGGTGGTTTCTGCGGCCTCGTCCACATCAGAAAGCCTCATGGTCGGCGAACTCAGCGCCAGGTAGAGGATGGGAGAGTCGGCCGGGTTAACCTTCTTGAAGGTCGGAGGAGTCGGCATCTCCGGCGGCAGTTGTCCACCGGCGGCGGCGATGGCCGATTGCACATCCAGCGCCGCGCCATCCAATTTCCGGCTCAGGTTGAACTGGATGGTAATGTTGCTCTGCCCCAGAGAGTTGGTCGAGGTCATGGAATCGATGCCGTCGATGGTGGAAAACTGCTTCTCCAGCGGGGTAGCGACCGATGACGCCATGGTCTCGGGGCTGGCCCCCGGCAGCGACGCATTCACTTGGATGGTGGGGAAATCGACGTTGGGCAGATCGCTCACCGGGAGCAGGCGGTAAGCAAAGATCCCGAAGATGAGGATCGCCGCCATGACCAGCGTAGTCATCACCGGACGTTTGATGAAGCCTTCCGAGATACTCACTGGCCGCCTCCTGCGGGCGCATCGATAGCGGCGCTAACCTTCGCGGACGCGCTTCCGGGCAGCGTGCTCTGCACCACCACTTTCGCATTGGGCGCCACTCTTAGCTGGCCGGTGACGATGACTCTCTCTCCCGGGGTCAGCCCCTCCGAAACCAGGGTGAGGTCATGGTAAGTACCGGAGGTTTTGACCGGGCGGGCTTCGGCGGTGTCCTGCGGTGTGACCACATAGACGTACTCGCCCTGCTGCCCGCTTTGGAGGGCTTTGGTGGGCACCACGATCGCGTTCTTGTGGACCGACAGGTTTATCAGCACGTCCGCGAACTCGCCCGGCCATAGGCGGCGGTCTTTATTCTGGAAAGTGGCCTTCAGCTTGACCGTACCCGTCTGCGGGTTGACCCCGTTGTCGATGAAGGTCAGGTTGCCTTCCGCCGGATTCGCGGTTTGTCCCTTGGGGTAAGCCAGCACCTTCAGGTGGCTGGCAGAGAGGCGACGAATCTCATCGAGATTGGCTTCCGGAACGGAGAAGGTGACGTAGATCGGGGTGATCTGGTTGAGTTGCACCAGAAACGGCGTATCGTTCGCCTTCACCAGGTTCCCTTTGTTGATCAGCAAAGCTCCGGTGCGGGCTTCGATGGGCGCGGCGATGTCGGTGTACTGCAGTTGCACGCGAGCGGCGTCGACGGCGGCCTGGTCGGCGTTCACCGCGGACGCATCTGCCTTGGCCTGGGTGCGCACCAGGTCGGCCTGCTCGCGGGAGACGACTCCTTGCTTCTCCAGCGCGGTGTAGCGGTCAGCCTGGGCACGCGAGTTCTCCGCCTGGGCGGCATCGCGTTGCATGGCGCCAATGGCTTTCTCCAAGTCGGCCTGGAACGGACGCTTGTCCAGCCGGAACAGCAGTTGTCCCCGGCGAACGTCCTGACCTTCCTTGAAGAAGATGTTTTCGATCTGGCCGTTCACCTGCGACCTGATCTGCACCATCTGATAGGCTTCGACATTGCCAATGGCAGAAATCTGGGCGGGGATGTCGCGTTGTTCGACGCCTGCTACCACCACGGGAGCCGGCGGACGGCCTCCCGCGGAGCCGGGCTGGCCCGCGGCCTGGACAGCTTGCTTGCTGCCACATCCCGTCAAACTAAATAAAGCCACTACCAACAGCGAAAGTAGGTAGTGCGTTCGTAAAATGAATTGCCGTTTCATTCCTATGTACTCCCCTGCCGGACGGGTTCGTACCTCCCCGGCAGATCTAGACCAGCGCCCGCTTGCCGTTATTAATATTGACTTCATGATGGCGATTTGGTTTGCCGGACAACGAAACGCCATCGAGCCAGACGTCGACCAACTGCTGCGCCACCGCATGCGGATCGAATTTCTCGCTTCTGCCGGCGAACAGCTCTTGCACCAGATAGTGATAGACAATCATGCCCATGAAGCCGCGCGCCACCATCGCCGGGTCCAGCTTGCGAAAGCGCCCATTCTGCATGCCTTTGCGGAAGTAAGCCGTCACTAGATCGAAATTCTCCGCCATGTAGGTGCGAAAGAAACTCTCGGACAGCTCCGGGTTTCGCAGCGCACTGAAAAAAAGCAGACGAGTGAGAGCCGCGTCTTCCTGGGAGCGATTCAACAGGGTCTCGGCGACCGCCGTAAGCACCTCGCGTTCATCGGCATCGGGATCCAGGTGCTGGCGCAGCTTGCGGTGGCGTCCAGAGGCTTCCACTCGGCTGGACACGACTGCCCAGTAGAGCTCTTCCTTGGTAGCGAAATGCCGGAAAATAATGGCCTCATTCACGCCTGCGGCGCGGGCGATCTGTTGAGTGGTAGTACCGTAGAAACCCTTTTCCGAGAACAGGCGCATCGCGGCCTCAATCAGTTGCTGACGTCGATCCTTGGCGGCTAATCGCATGTAAGTAATTACTTATATTACTCCCCTAGACGGGCCTTGGGGAGGGAGGGTTTCGCGAAATTTACAAAACTTTACCGGGGATTCCGGGGCGGGCGATCGAGCTTCGTACCCGCTCACCCCACAGGGAAAAGAAAAAGGGCCGGTCCCCGGACCGGCCCGCGGAGGAATGAGTAGCAACCTTAGAAGTCGAGCCGCAGTGAGAACTGCATGACGCGCGGCGCGGCTGTGCTGGTGATGACCCCGAACGTGCTTGAGTTCGTGGTATCAGCAACGCTTCCCGTGGGTAGCGCGAAGTTAGTGTGGTTAAACACGTTGTAGGCTTCCGCACGAAACTCCAGCCCGTAATTCTCTTTGAGCGTGAAGTGCTTGTTGAGCGTAAGGTTGGTATTGGAGAAGCGCGGCCCACGCAGGTTGTTGCGAGTCGGCCCCTGCAAGCCAATGGGACCGGTGAAGGCATTGATGGCCGCCGTGGGGTCGGCGAACAGCTGTATCGCACCGGTAGCGGCGTCGGTGTGGATGTGGACCCGAATGTCCGACTGCTTCCCTATAAACACAGATGGACTATTGGCGTTGAAGCTCACGGGGAACGCCTGCGAGATGGTGGTGAAGGCGAATCCCGTGTTCCAACGGGTGAGCGCGGCTACCTGCCAGCCCCCGATAATCTGGTTCAGCCAGCCAGATGCGTTGCCTCCCAGCCAGCGGCCTTTGCCAAATGGCAATTCGTAAAGACCGTCAGCACTGATCAGGTGGGTGACGTCGAAGTCGGAATTGCCACGGCAGGAGGCCAGGTTGATGGCGTCGCACAGGAACCCGCCGTAACCCCCGGTAGCCGACGTACCGGTGGCGTTGTTGGCGATGGTGGAGCTGTTGTCGATGGAGTGCGAGTACGTGTAGTTGACGTCAAACTGCAGCCCATGCGAGTACTTCTTGTGCAATGACGTCAGCAGGCCCTGGTAGTTCGAGTAGCTTTTGTTGCCAAAGTAAAGCTGGCTCGAGAACTGGGGATCTAGACCCACGTTGGCAGGCAGCAGGCCATTGGCATACAGCGCTGCCACCGTGTCTGCCATATCACCAATGGACACCAGCGAACCTGCGACATTTGGATCGTTGATAAAGTCTGCGCAGCTGGCAAACCCAAAGTCCTCGCAAGTCCCACCGAAGTTCGCGAGCAGAGTCGGATTCATCACGTTCTCCCAGAAGGGAGAGGGCGTGAGAGGCTTGCCGCGCCGGGCCTGGAGGGAAAGTTGGGTAAATTGCGACACCAAACCCAGCCCGGAAGCCTGATCGCGGAAGTCCACCACTTGTCCGGCGTCCGAGCGCGACAACAGCCGGTGCCCCATGCGGCCGAAGTAGGTCGCTTCAAACTGGAAGTTTCCCGGAAGCTCACGCTGAATACCGAAGGTGATCAGTTCCGAGTAAGGAGTTTTGTAGCGAGGATCCACCGCCAACTCGTTCGCGTTGCCAATCAGGCCATTAAACGGCATCGGTGAACCCGGAGCATTCAGGTAAGGGGTAAAGGGGACCGATGACGGCTGTGGCGGAGTGAGTGCGGGCAGACCTCCCAACCCGCCAACCTGGGAGAAGCGCGGATCTGTGTCTAAACCAGCAAACGATGATGTGGGAACCGTCTGTCCAAAAGCAAACGAGGTTTGATCCCCAAAGAAATTGATGGCGGAGAGAATGGTGTGGTCATGAACAATGCCAGCGCCAGCTCGGATCACAGTCTTGCGATCGCCGAGCACCCGCCCTAGCCAACCACTGCTGAACGACGGGTTGTAAGCAAAGCTCAGACGCGGAGCAAAGTCTCTCCAATCCGGGTTGTAAAGTCCAGGAGCGTGATTGGCCTTGCCGGAGAAATTATAGAGAACGGTGGGGACCACACTCTCGCCACTGATGCCTGCTTGAGCAGCCGCCACACGAGCCTTGTACATCGAGGCAAAGTCGATATTGGGAGCAGTTTGGAACCCGTCGACCTCATAAGGAACGGAATAGAACGTCCAGCGCAGGCCATAGGTCATGGTCAGGTCGGGACGCATGCGCCAGCTGTCCTGGGCGTACAGCTCGGTCTCGTAGTAACGGTAATTGCGGGTGTGGCCCGATCCTTGGGCCAGAGGCTGCAGATCGTGGTTGTTTTCGTAGCTGCTGCTGATGCCGCCGATCCGGCCCAAGGAGAAGACATAAGCCTCGCTCCAGGTGCGCAGAGCAGTGGCGCTCCCGGGCAGGAGGTTAGCTGGTGTCTCGCCGGCTGCAGGGTCGAGGCTCAGCACACTGCCGCCCAACCCAAGGGTCACGTTGTTGAAGTCGCTAACCAGCGTACTGGTGTCCTTGATGGGCTTGAAGGTTCCGCCCACCTGGATGTTATGGGTTCCATGGACGTAGTTGAAATCGTCGCGGAAAACCGGGATGGGCACCGTGCGGCGTTGGCTGGCGCCGCCGTAGAACGGCGAGGTAATACGCGATCCCCCAAAGGACGTACCCATCATAGAGGTGTATTGGGTTGTGCCCGTGGGGTTCAACAGGGCCGGAAAGTCCAGCACCGAGCGGGTCTCTCCATAGCTGAACTGATTGACCTTGGTATTGCTGATGGTCCAGGTGTGTCCGATCACGAAAGCCCAGCTGTGATCAATCACTTCCTGGCTGACCGGGTCGCCGGGAAATAGTTCCGCGCCGGGAAAATTGATATCGTCGCCTTGGGTACTACGGTAGATACTCAAGCGCCCGAAAAGCTTCATCTTGCTATTAAGGTTGTAGTCGATGCGCGAAACATAGTCGTTCCCGGTCAAGTGCTTGGGAGCATTCCAGGTGAAGCCGCCGGTGTTGACGCCATCGCCCTGGGTCAAATCATTCGCATGGGGATAGCGGCTGTTGAGGAAGCTTAAGAGCTGTGGGTCGGGACCGATGTGCAGGGGATCCAGGGTGGTGTCGCTTACCGGCCAGAAACTGATGCAAGTTGGAGTCGTATTTTGGCGGCTGGTAAAGACGCAGCCGGCATTGTTATTGATGTAGCCGACATTGCCGGCACGCAGGTTATCCAGCGGAACAACCGTATTCACGGTATCCGCGAGCGCGTCGCGCCGACCCTCGTAGTTGAAGAAGAAAAAGAGCTTGTCCTTCACAATGGGGCCGCCCAGGCTGCCACCGAACTGATTGCGAGTGAGTGGGGGCCGCGCAACGCCATTTCGATTGTTGAAAAAACTGTTGGCGGTGGTAGCAGCGGTGCGGTTGTATTCGTACAGGGAGCCATGCCAATTGTTGGTGCCGCTCTTGGTCACCAGTTGCACTTGGGCGCCGCTGCCGCGGCCTTCGGCGGAGAGCGGGTTGGCGGTCTCGGTGCGGATTTCCTGGACTGAGTCTACCGGAGCTTGTCCCACCATCGCGAACGCCTGCCCGGTACCGAAGTCGTTGGTGTCCAGGCCATCCAAAGTGTAGTTGCTCTGGTCGCCGCGCGCTCCGGTTACTGCACCGTCCCGGCTGCCCAGCGTGTTGTCGTCACCTCCGACGGCTGCGGTCACGCCCGGGGAGTACAACAGAAGGCCCAGCGGGTTATCGCGAACATTGAGCGGGAGCTCATGTACCAGGTGCATGTCCAGAGTGGCACTAACGGATGTGTCGGTTGTGTCCAGAGACACCTGCGACCCCGAGCCATTCACTTCTATGGTCTCGGTAGTCTTGCCCACTTGCATCTGTGCGTTTTGCGTATGAGTGGCGTTGACCCCAAGATAGATGTTGTCAACGTTGAAAGTCTGGAAACCGTCCTTTGAGACGGTAAGCTTGTATCCGGGCCCTGGCAGGAGCTTAGTGAAGGTGTAAGCGCCGACCTCATTGGTCTTGGTCTCGAAGCCGGCGTTGGTCTTAGTGTCAACCAGCTTCACAGCCGCGTCGGAGACGACTGCGCCGGTCTTGTCGGTGACGACGCCGGTAAGCGATGCGACTTCCTGCGCCCGAAGCATAACCGGCAGAAAAATTCCGAATGCCAACATAACCGCAACAACTAACACCCTCTTCATGTGGGAACCCTCTCAGATTGTCTCTTGGGATATAGACGGTGGACAATCCTGTTGCTCTTCATAATGCAGTTTGCAAACCATTTACCGATGCTCTGGGGGAGTGCCGTGCGCGTGCGCGCGCAACAGCAAGATCAGCGTGCCCCGTGGCCGCTTCAGTGTTCACCAGCAAGGAACGGGCGGAGCGGATTGCGGTAGCCGCATCGAAGGCTCCGCAAGTGGGTAACAAAAAGTGGTGCGCGTGCAATATTCAGAAATACGGAGAGTCCGGAACGCACTTATGATTTTCGGGATTCGTCTGGCGCGAGAGCACAACAATAGACATTAATACACAAAATGTATTGTCTTGGTGAGAAACTTGGATTCTGGCGAAATTGTCTAGGTTATTCGCAGAGCGCGATCACAACCGGGAGCAGGTCAAAATCAGAGCGCGCCGGCGCTGGCTTCGGCGAACTGCTTCCTGGCGGCTGAGGCCTGCTTGGCCTCGTTGCTAGCCTCCAGAGTCAGGTCGCGCATGCCGAAGGCGACACCGATCTTCTTGAGGAAATCATTGGGAGGAGTTCCGCCGGCAAAGATCCAGACAAAATCGTTGGGGATCTCTTGCATCTGGCCTTTGACATCGATGACGACCGAGTTCGGTTTGAATTCCACCGGGCTGGAATTGAATAGCACCTTGACTTTGCCCGAACGCATGCCGTCTTCCATGCGCTTGGCGTTGCGATCCTTGATGCGGCTGAACTGTGACTGGCGATAGGAGAGCGTGACCCGATTGCCACTCTGTTCCGCCAGGCCCATCGCGGCCTCGACCGCACTATCGCCGCCGCCGACCACGAGAATCTGCTTGTTGACGTAGTGGTCGGCCTCGATCAGGCGGTACATGACCTTGGACAGTTCTTCACCTTTGACCCCGAGTTTTCGCGGTTCGCCGGCACGGCCAAGCGCCAGCACCACGGCGCGGGCGCGGTACTGGTTGTTGGCAGTCACGACGGTGAAGATGCCATCCACATCTTTCTTGATGTCTTCTACTTTTTCGCCGGTCGAAACATTGAAATCGGAGCGATTGAGGACCATGTCCCAGAAGGCCAGCAGGTTCTCCTTGGACAGTTGCATCTTCTTGAACTTACCGTACATGGGAAATTCCACCGGGCTGGTCATGACCAGTTTCTGCCGCGGATACTTGGCCACGGTGCCGCCAATCTCGTCGCGCTCGATGGTGATGTAGTTGAGCTTGTGCTCGATGGCGCGCAGCGAAGCGCTGATGCCCGCTGGCCCGGCGCCAACGATCAGCACATCGTGAACGCCAGGTAGGGAGCGTCGGCCGCCCGACGCGGCGACCCGGTTCACGATCGTGTCAATGCAGTCCCGGCCCTGGTTCACCGCATTCTTGATCAGGGCCAGCCCGCCGAGTTCACCCGCGATAAACAGGTTGGGGATGCTGGTCTCATGCTCGGGGGTCAGGTAGGGCATGTCCGCACCCATGCTGGGGCTGGCCATCACCATGGTGATAGCTCCGACCGGGCAGGCCTCCGCGCAGAGACTGTGGCCAATGCATTTGTATCCATTCACGATCACGGCCTTGCCCGCGATCATGGCCAGCACATCGCCTTCGGGACAGACCGTGGTGCAAGTACCGCAGCCAATGCAGTAGGTGGTGTCGATGTGTGGGTGCTGAGCCCGGGGGCCTTCGGAAAATAACTGGCCCTTTTCCGCCGCCTGACGTGCGCGAGTCTCCTTCGCTTTCAGGTTCTTGAGGTAGCCGCGCAGAAAGAAGCTGCTGACGATGACTGCGATGATGAAGGCAATGAGAGTGTCCATCTCACATCCTCAGTAGAACCCCATCATCATTACTACCACGATGTGGATGAGCGCAAGTAACGCGAAAGTGTAGCTGAACGGCTTATGCACGACGTGCCAGAAGTGGAATACCTGCTGCGAGCGCTTCAGGAACAGCACCCGCTTGGCGGTCGCGGCTTCTTCCCGGGCCATGCCAATGGCCTTTTCCAGTTGGCGTTGGCGAGTCGGCAGGAAGCCTCCCAGGGTAGACACAGTTTGGCCAAAGCCCAACGCGTGCCGGCGCAGTTTAGCGACACGGAACGCCCGAGCCACGTCGAGTAACATCATGTAAACCAGGGCAAATATGACGAACATGCCGTCGACTTTTTCCTGGCTCGGCAGGCGCAGCAGCGAGCGCACATCGTTTTGGGGCAGCAGTTTCTGTCCCGCCATTTGCTGGGCAAGCCCGGCTTGCAGATCCTGCAATTCTTTCATCGATAGTTCGGCTGCGTTCAAGCTACGCGGGATCTGGGAATAGAGGTAGCGGCCAATCACCCCGCTCAGCGAAACCGCCACCATGATCCAGAAGGCCATACCCGCGAATCCACGGAATTTGAAAGCGGAATGAAAAGCAATAATGAAGGGCGCACTCAGCCCCAGCAGGACGTGAATGTCGAGCCAGTGCCGTGAACTGCCCTGTCGCCCCAGCCACGGCCAGGCCTTGCGCAGCGGATAGAGAAAAATTGCCAGAAAGACGGTGAAGCCCAGGAAGCCCAGCTTCACCCCGATGGTTCCGCTCGGCCGGAGTAGGGCATGCTTGGGCGAGAACGGCCGGTCCGCCGAACCCAGCGTGTAGTAGTCGAAGCCGTACACGGCCAGGCCGATAATCAAGGTAATGGCCAGGACGTAACCAATCACTACGCGGATTCGGTGCGCCCGCTCTCCATCGCGGGCGGCCATGACAGCAGCAGTGGCTACAGTTGCGTTAGCGCTCATTTGTTTGCGACTTGCTCCTCGGTGCTGACTGAGAACTTCTTGTAATCGGTAAAGCTATGCGTGTTGCGCCAGTGCTGGCGCGGGGTTTCCACCTCCACCGTGGCCTGGGCCGGGAACCAGTAAACGTCCTTCGTATCGCGGAATGGGACCGGCGCGTACCGCACTTCCGAGCGCAAAGTCTTGAGGCCGACATCCTCCATGGTGTTTTCGACGCCGGCAGTTATTTTTGCGATGGCGCCCGACTGCGGATCAATCCAGGCGATGCCCGAAAGTTCGAGCGGGTATTCCTTGCCCCGCAGGGCCAGGGCCGCCACCGAGCGGGTACCGCGAACGTGTTGAAATGCCACCTTGCTCAGCCGATGACCGTCGACCTCTTCATCCCCCAGTGCAGTGAACTGAAAGCTGCCGGCATAGTAAGGATGGAAGACAAGAAACAAGGTGGCGAAACCGTTACTCACCAGCATGGAGGTGTTTTTCTTGTCGGCCTTGGCTTGCCGCACCGCCAGCCGCGATTCGTCCAGACTCAACTCGCCCCCCGTGTTGGTCAGAATGACCAGGTAGTCGTAGGTGGAGTCTTCCTTCAACTCGACTTTGTCGTCCTTGCCAAGTTTTTCCTGCCGCACCTGCTCGATGCACTTCACGTCAGAGAACTGCTCTACGAATCCCGAAACCTGCTTGCTGGTCAGTGCGATCAGATCGTCCAGAGGCTCGGCAGCGCAGGCAGCGGGAACCGTGAGAAAAGCAATGGCGGCGGCCGCAACCGCGACCCACCGAAAATTCACGCGATGGAGTAAACGCCTCATTTTTCCTTCGTCTTCGAATCAAACCGGTAGCCCAGCATCAAGTGCCACTGGTTGTAACTCAGATCGCCACGGTTGAAGCCCAGGCCTCCCTGGATGAAGTAGTGCGCGCCCAGGGTCGATTCGATGTTTGCATTGAGAAAGCGCGAGCGCCCAGCATTGGTGAGCGCGCTGGTGAAGTCCTGTTGTCCGGCCAGCACCTCCAGGCGCAAGCTGTCGCTCAAATTGCGCGAGAGCGTGACCGCCTCATACGAGCCGCTGCCGAACGAACTGCTGAACCGCGAATAATGCATGTCCGCCCGCACTCCCCACCAGGGCAGACGGTTGAAGGTCACGCCGTAAGACTGGTTCAGGGAGTTCTTGGCGTCACCGGTGCGATTGCTCATACCCAACTGGGTGTAGACGAAAATCTGCTTGGCCACTTCCACCCGCGCGCCTGCGCTGAATCCCTGGAACAGATACTTGTCGAGCAGGGTGGTGCCAACCAGGGTGATGTCGAATGTTGGAATATCGCGAAAATAGTTTTCGTTGAGGTCGAGTTCTACCCGCGGGTGGGGCTGCAGACGAACCGTCAGAAAGTTGCGGCTGAGGCCCGGCCCTGGCGCCGCCACCTGCGAATTACCTTTCGGGCTGTCCGCCTGCAACGAGTCGTAGATGGAAAAATAGCGCTTGTAGAAGATGCCGTTCTCGAAAAAGACGAAGGGACGGTTGATGGCGAAGTGCAATGCGCTGACGCCCACTCCCGAAGTACTGGTGTACTTCCACCGGTCGTAGTCTCCGCCGTCAAAATTAATGAAGGCGCCGCCGATCTCCTGGTTGGGGTTGTAGCTGTAGGAAGTCGGGTCGGGAGTGGAGCCGCCAAAAATTCCCAGGGTCACGCCCTTGGCGACACGTCGCCCGAAATATCCGCCATCCAGCGTCTCCAGGCTGGGCGCCCATGGCAGGTACAAGCGGCCGAAACCCGCCACCCACGCCGAGTTGGGATTGTCGTACGTCATGCTGAGGTGATAAGTGCGGTTGATCAGATCCTGTATGGTTTGCTGCCCGGCGGGCGAGGTGGACTGCAACCTCCCGCGCCAGTAGCCGCTGACGTTCCAGTAGGTGCCATTGAGCCGGGTGATGTCGGTACGCACCACCAGGCCAAGGTTCGAGGTGGTGATGCCGGAACTGGATGTGCCGATATAGTCCAGGCCAAACCGGCCGCGGGCGCGATTGACCGACGGCAACGGCGGCTTGGGCACTTCCGCGCGGGCTTCTTCGTCGAGCGGGTTGCCCTCGGTAAAGGTGACCACGGCCGGATATTTACGGGTCGCACTCAGGGCGTGTTGCTGCACCAGCGCCAGCGCGTCAGCGGTGGACAAATAGGCCAAGTCGCCCGGCTTCACCGGCCGTTTGGGCGTATGGATGTCGGTGACCGAAGAGGTGTCAGCGACGGCGTTGACTTCCAACTCCGCGACCACGCGCGGGTCGCTGGGGTCCGCCACTTCCCCGGCGCGCGGCGCCACGTCGGAATCTTTAATCTCCAGCTTCATGCCTTCGTTCAAACCGTCCGTGCGTCCGCCATCGAGATAGGCGACGCCGTCAGCAACGTACTTCACTTTGAAGACAGTGCGCAGGTTCGGATTCGCCGCACGCAACGCCATCATCTGCTGGTCCACATCGGTGGTGCTGCCGACCAGGTTGCTGGCGTCAGGACTCTCTGCCGCGGGCGTGGCTGCTGCCACCTCGGGCTCGGGTTGCGGCTCGGCGGGCGGGGCCTTGCTCTCCGCCACAGTCTGTCCCGCAGAGCCTGAGGAAGCGGGGTGGCTCTGCGGGACAGAGGCTGTGGAGCTTCCCGACGAAACATCAGCGACGGAGCGGGAAGAGTCCCGGGGGAGGGCCGGAGGCGTAGGCGCTACTGCTTGACTGCCGGCCGCAACGGTTTCTGTTTTCGGCTGTTTCTCGGGCGCCAGCGTGGCCGTGGATTGTGGCGCAGGCGCCACCGCCGCCGGTGCTGGGGTGACTGCAGTTGGGACGACTGCAGCCGACGTGGCCGTGGCAGCAGCATTCGCAACGGCCGTCACTGGTGGTTTCTCTCCTGCCGCACTTTCCGGCTTCGCTGGCGGAGCGGTTACCACTGCAGTGGGAGTGCCTTGTGTGGCAGCTCCGGGAAATGTTCCTGGCTGAGTTCCAGCAACGGTTGCCTTGGAAGTGCCGTTGGGCGCGTTCCCGGAACCGAAGCCGCCATTGCTGGTTTCAATCGTGCCCGGAACGGTTCCGCTACCGGGAGATCCCATACTGGGGAACACGGTGCCTTCCTGCAAGCTGCCGCGATTGGGATGCGCCGCCGACGGAGCCGAAGACGCGCTGGCCGTAGTGGAGTTTCCGCTGTTGCCAGACTGACCTGCCGGAAACGGAATCGGCGGACCGGAAGGCGGCGGAGCCGGCAGTGGTGGGTTGCTGCCGGCCGTCACCGGCGGGGGCGGTTCCTGACGGCGGCGAAACACTCCCAGAAGTCCGCCGGACGCCGCCGCTGCCGGCGCGCCTCGGTGGCTGTTGTCCGCAACCGTCGCTGCGGCGCGGATGTTGAGGATGATATGGGTCCCGTTGGCATCGAGCGCGTACGCTTGTGCCTGATCCAGCTCGACGACCACTCGAGTGATCGCAGGCTTCGCGCTGTTCAGTCCGTAGCGGACGGCACGCACGCCGCTGAAGTTGACAGGAATATGTTGCTGCCTGGCGCTGGAAGTGGTGTTGGGCAGCTCAAGAACCAAACGATCCGGATGAATCGCCGTGATCACCGAGGCCTTGACAGGAGCACTCAAGGTGACGTCGACCACCACATCCTTGCCGTCGCGCATGACCTTTACATCCTGCACAGTGGCGGGTCCGGATATGGTGTTCTGCGCTCCCGCCAAAGACACCAATAGCAGAAGAGTTCCGATTTTTTTCTTTACTACCGTCATTACTCGTTTTCACTCGCCGGCGCTCCACGTGCCGCCTGAAACTCGCCCTCGCGGGCCACTTAGGGATAAGCACGCCAGGTGCCATCCTGCCGGTGCTCGCTATCCCCCACCGCCGTTGCGGTGGCACTGGTAGCAATTCACGCTGTTGTACACATAGCCGCCCACGCCCTGGTGGTTCTGGTCCGTCTGCGCCTTGGCATGGCAGTTGGTGCACTGGAAGACGGAGTAGTCGTTCGAATTAATGTGACAGGTGGAACACACCCCATTGGCGTTGCCGTGATTGATCGGGAACGGAGTGTACTGGACATGGTTGAAGGTGGCGTTCAGCCAACTGGTGGTGTTGTGGCACGAGACGCAAGTCGTCGGGAAAAATTGCGGTTGCGCAGCGTGGCCAGGATTGGTAGTGGCCTGGTAGTCCGCCTTGTGGCAGCCGTAGCAATCGGTCGGCAGCGTGGTGTAGTTGTTGTTGACGTGGCAATCCACGCATTGCCGCGGCGGAGACGTGTGCATGCCGGTCAACGGGAACGCAGTTTTGCTGTGATCAAAGGTACCGTCGGTCCAGAGCACAGTGTCATGACACAACTCGCAGGTGGTTGGGAACCCGACGGAGATGTGGTCAATTGGGCTCTTCGCGTTGTTGTAGTCGGTCTGGTGGCAGCTCACGCAGGCCGTGCTGGTCAGGTTGTAGTTGTTGTTGACGTGGCAATCGGTACACTGCCGCGGCGGCACGGTGTGCGATCCCGTCAGGGCGAACCCGGTCGCCGCGTGATTGAAGGTCGCGTTCAACCACGAGGTGGTGTCGTGACACTGCTCGCAGGTCTGCGGAAAATTCGAGGCCACGTGGTTGGGGTTGGTCGTCCCCTGATAGTCCTTCAGGTGGCAAGTCACACACGCCGTGCTGGTCAGGTTGTAATTGTTGTTGACGTGGCAGTCGGTGCACAACCGTGGCGGCACCAGGTGCATGCCGGTCAACGTGAACCCCGTGGCGGTGTGGTTGAAGGTGCTGTCGGTCCAGACGATGGTGTCGTGGCAAGTCTCGCAAGTTTGCGGGAAATTCGCCGTCACGTGGTTGGGATTGGTCGTGCCCTGGTAATCCTTCAAATGGCATGACACGCAGGCCGTGCTGGTCAGGTTGTAATTGTTGTTGACGTGACAATCGGTACACTGCCGCGGCGGCACCGTGTGCGATCCGGTCAACGCAAATCCCGTGGACGCGTGGTTAAAGGTCGCGTTCAGCCACGAGGTGGTGTCGTGACACTGCTCGCAGGTCTGCGGGAAATTCGAGGCCACGTGGCTGGGATTGGTCGTCCCCTGGTAGTCCTTCAGGTGGCAGCTGACGCAAGTCGCAGTGGTGATGTTGTAGTTATTGTTCACGTGGCAGTCCGTACACTGCCGGGGCGGGACGGTGTGCAGACCGGTCAAGGAAAAGCCGGTGGAGTCGTGGTTAAACGTCGCATTCAGCCACGAGGTCGTATTGTGGCACTGCTCGCAAGTCTGCGGGAAGTTCGAGGTTACGTGGTTCGGATTGGTCGTGCCCTGGTAGTCCTTCAAATGGCAACTGACACAAGTCGTGGTGGTGATGTTGTAGTTGTTGTTGACGTGGCAGTCGGTACACTGCCGCGGCGGCACCGTGTGCATGCCGGTCAAGGGGAACGCCGACTTGGAGTGATCAAACTGCGCTGGCTGCCAGGCCGTGGTGTTGTGACAGACTTCGCAAGTCTGCGCAAATCCCGCCTGCTGGTGGTTGGGGTTGGTCGTCCCCTGGAAGTCCTTCAAGTGGCACGATACGCAAGCCGTGGTGGTGATGTTGTAGTTGTTGTTGACGTGGCAATCCGCGCACTGCCGCGGCGGCACCGCGTGCCCGCCACTCAGCGGGAAGTTCACGGTGGAGTGGTCGAAGGTAGCCGGCTGCCAGGCGATGGTGGTATGGCACTGCTCGCAGGTCTGGGCGAAGTGCGCCAACACGTGATTGGGATTGCTGGTGCCCTGAAAATCCTTCAGGTGGCACGACACGCAAGCCGTGGTGGTCAGATTGAAATTATTGTTAACGTGACAGTCCGTGCATTGGCGGGGCGGCATGGAATGGGCGTTGGTCAGCGGGAATCCGTAGGCCGCGTGATCAAACGTGGCGCCCAACCAGTTGTTCATTCCATGGCACTGCTCACAGGTGGTCGAGAATTTGGCGGTAATGTGGTTCGGGGCCATCGCCTGCTGATAGTCCTTGGCATGACAGGAGTAGCACTGCGTCGATAGTCCCTGGAACTGCCCGGTAGCGGCGCCAGTGTGGCAGGACGCGCAATCGAGCGAGGCGTGCGCCCCCAGCAAGGGAAAGCGGTTCTGGTGGTTCTGAATCGCCTGCACCGAAACCTGCCATCCGTTCACCGTGTGGCACTGGTCGCAACTGGCGCCGAATTGCCGCTTGTGAATATCGGCGTGGCAGTCCGCGCACTTGGTTCCCACATTGGTAAAAACCGGCTTGGTGTGGCACTGGGTGCAATTGACCGACTGGTGCATGCCGCGCAGGGGGTACCGGGTCTGGTTGTGATCGAATTCGGGAATAGCGCGAATTGGTTTCCAGCCGACCGAGGTATGACAGTTTTGACAGGGAAGATTCAGATTGCCGTGCGGGCTTCGGGTATTGACGTACGGCTGTACCTGCCCAGCGGCGGGTGCACCGCCATCCGGTAGAAGCAGAAACGTGACCACCAGGTTGACCAAGATCGTCGAAACCAACGTGCCCCACCCCAAGATCGGATTCGACTTCGCGACAACGTCGAATCGAAACATAAAATTCTTATGCAATTCGACGCCCAGTCAGCATAGCCATTGGTGCATGGGCGCGGAAGATTACGTAAGTGGGGTGTTCAACGGGCCAATATGGGAAGTACAGATTTTTATCGCGCTCACCGTGTACTTCTGAGTAAATGTAAGTTCTTCGAAAGCTTCGCAGTTTTTACCCTTGGCGAATCAGCGTTCAAGAAACCTGGCTGTCAAGAAATCTTGACTCGCCGAAGCCCCTGACTCCGAAAGTAATTGGCTGGATATTACCTAGGTAAAATCAGGGCTTTCCATCCGCGGCAGGGTTGACAGATTACGTCTTTGGGCCATGACACGCAGCGCAGTCCTTGGGTGTGGGCTTGTAGAACAGCACCAGCTTGCCTTCCACCAGGCGCTGTTCTTTGTGGCAACCGTCGCAGCGTACGTTGCGATGTGCACCCTGCAATGAGAACTGCGTGCGCGTCTCGTGATCGAAAAGCGAGGGCTTCCACTTGGCGGAGTTGTGGCACTCCGCGCACGCGGTCACGCCGTTTTTCTCGAATTGCTGGGCGTGGATGTTCTCGTGGCAGTCTTCACACTTGGTAGGCGCCGCCTTGAAATCTACGTTCATGAGCTTGGTTTCGAGATTGGGCGGCTTGTGACAATCGATGCAGGCAGTCGCGCGGTGAGCGCCTAGCAGTGGGAAGGACGTCTTGGAGTGATCGAAGCCAGTTAGTTCGCGCCATGACTTGGTCAGGTGACAGGCCTCACAGCCCGCTGGTTTTCCATTCGCGCGCAACTGCTGCATGCGTTCCTTGAACTGTCCCTTGTGCGGATCTTGGTGACAACTGGTGCAGGACAGGTCGTCCCAACGGTAGAGCGCAACCGGCTTCGGCCTCAGGTCCGTGGCGCTCGGCTTGTGGCAGTCACCGCAGGGGACGGCCACGTGGCCACCGGTCAGCACAAAATGAGTTTCCTTGTGGCGGGCCAGCGAGAACGTAGACGGGCGGTAGCCCTGCAAGTTGTGGCAGCGCTCGCACTGGTTCAGGTAAGGCGCGGCTGCGAACTGCCCTACGTGCTCATCGGCGTGGCAGTCGGTGCAGCGCTGGAACTTGATCTTGAACAGCGTGTCCTTGCCTTTCGGAATATGGCACTTCGCGCAATCGAGGGTCGCGTGTTTCCCTTCCAAGGGGTAGGCGCTGGAGACGTGGTCTTTCACCGTGTACTTTGAGGGCTTGAAGCCCTCCACGGTGTGGCACGAAGCGCATTCACCGCCATCGGCGCGCTTGGCAAACTGGCCGCTGTGAGGATCGGGCTTGTGGCAATCCATGCACTTCTGGAACGCCAGCGGCTTCTTGAAATCTCCACCGGCATGGCAACGTGCGCATTCCACCGTGGCGTGTTTCCCCAGCAGGGGATACTTGGTCTTGGAGTGATCGAAGTGCTCGCTGACCGCCTCGGCGGAAACCCGCTTCCATCCGCCGGTGTTGTGGCAGGACTGGCAGCCCTGCGGGAAGCTGCCGCGATGGGGATCGCTGTGACAGTCCGAACACTTGCTGAACGGGATCCCGGTGTAGCGCGGCTTGTTGTCCGGCCCGGGAGTGTGGCACTTCTCGCAAGCCACTTGGGCGTGCAACCCGGTTAGCGGATAACGGGTTTTCGAGTGATCAAACTGGCCGACCTTCACCGTCTTCCAGTCGTTGTAGTTGTGGCATTGCAGGCAGTTTGCTCCCAACCGCCCTTTGTGCTGGTCTTCGTGACAGGTGATACAGGTCTGCGGAATGCCGAGGAACGTCTTGCTTAGATCCTTAGTTTTGATGGCTGCGCGTTCCGAATGCTCGATGTGCTCCGGGGTATGACAGCGATTGCAGGCCAAGCCTGCGTGCTTGCCCTCGAGCGCGTACCCGGTCTGCTTGTGGTCGAACGCTTTGGGGTCCCACTTGATCAGCGGAAAGTCTTCGCCGTTGTGCTCGGAGTGGCAGCGCGAGCACTCCTGGCTGGAGCCCACGGTGATGTGATAGGTGGCATGCAGACCCTTGCCGGCAGCCAGGCGCGAAGCAATTTCACCATGGCAATCGAGACATTTGAACGTGGCCTCGCCCGCTGCCAACTTGTGACAGGTAGTGCAATTGGTGGCGCCGCTCAAATACTGATGTGGCCGGGAAAGAGGCCCCGGAGAGATCTGGCCGAAGGCCGCGCCGCACAGCAGAAACAGCAGCAACAACGCCCTTATCAGGGCCGATCCGGCAGCACACCACAAATGAGATTCAATGCGGCAATCCGCAATCGTGGGTAGCGTAGACCCGGCCTGACTTTCCAGCGTTCCCTGGTGCAACCGTTCCTCGTTCAAGAAAAAGTTTTGATCCCCTTCTAGCACAGTGGCTCTTACAAGGCCACGACTCGGAGTCTAGTTTGCCAACCCAAAAGCGGAAAGCACCATAAGTACACTCCGGGCACGGTCCAATCGCTCGTGTTCCGAAAAGGGACTGGGCTGGAAGAAGCAATCGGGCCGCCATTTTCTTGTCGCCACCGCACGGCCACCATGGCAAGCCAGTTGCATAGATCAAAGCAAAACGAATCGAGGGGCAGCGATGGGAAAGGTACTCCTGGTGGACGGCGACGCGAGCGTGCGCGGCACACTTGCATCCGCTCTCTTCCAAGACCAGCATGAAGTCCGGGAAGTCTCGGGTGTGGAAGAGGCCCGGCGCAGCTTTACGGACGACGATTACGACGTCGTCTTTACCAATCAGATACTAGTGGACGGTGGTGGCTTGGCGCTAGTAGAAGCCGCACGCAAGGCGGACCTGGTGATCTCCTTCGTGTTGCTCACGATCCCGGGCACCGTGCAGTTCGCCCTGGAGAGTATGCGCCAGGGAGTTTTTGACTTCCTGATCAAGCCATACCAGCCGGAAGTGGTACGCGCCAGTGCACGCCGAGCTTGTGAACGCACGCTGTTGCGGCGCGAAAACAAACTGCTCAAGGAAACCATCGCCCGGTTCGACGGTACGGGGACACAGCGCGACGACCTTGGTCAGCTGGTTCCCAGCGCCCTTCCGCCTTCCTTTGATTTGACGGCTCTTCTGGAACGGGCCGAACGGGAGCTCATTGTGCGCATGTTGCTGGCCGCGGGCGGAACCCAGGCTGAGGCCGCTAGGCGCATGGGACTCTCCCGCAGCGCCTTGGCATACAAACTGAACAAATACGGAATCCGCGCCTCGAACCAGGCTTCAGCCGCTGAGGTTTAGCTTTTCAACAACCACGGTCTTTTCACCCAGCCGGCGAGGCCATGCCCCCGGTCAAAGCCCTGTACCCTGGTGGGTCGCTTGGACCCACACTGTGTCCAACCCGGGAACAGCAGTCTCCTCCGGGAGCATTCCGCCCGATCAATGGGGCTCCTTTTCGGTTTCGCCTCCCGGCCGACTCTGCCCTGAGCCTTCGCGTTCGCCTCCGTACTGGCCGGGTCCGTTGCCTTCCCGCTCGAACGCCGACCCGGGGCCTTCATCAAATTGCCGCGGCTGTTCGGGGGTGCGGTCACGGCCTACGCCAGTTTCGAACCCGGGCCGCAGCAGCACCGGAGGCCCTGGCAGTTGCAAGCTCTGAACCTCCACCAGGCCCTCGAATACCTCGACCAACGTCCTTTGTTTCTTGTTCACCTCGACCGAGAAGCGTGTCCCTCTCACGGTAATGACGGCAGTGGGCGTACCCATGCGGAAAGACGGCGCGTTTTGCAGACGCTTCTGGACTTTGGCGATGATCTTCCCAATCATCAGCTCTAAGTAGAAGCCTTTGTCTTCGCTGGGGGCCTTCAGCACCACCTTGCTGTTGGCCTTCACCAGCACCTGGGAACCATCCTGCAGGTCAAGCACGACGCTGCCTTTCACAGTTTCAATCGTGGTCTCGGCAGGTAACAGCGAGCCGCGCTGCGCGCCGAGCGCTGCGCCCTCCGGCGAGCGGATGGAAACATCTCCTTTGACCTCTGCGATGGTCGCGGACCCGATGGGGAGCGTCGTGGGTTGGGGCTGGGGAGTCTGCCCAACCGCTAGCGACAGAACCACCAGCAGCATCAGCCCTGCACGAACATTGCCCAAGCTTTTCATACCACCCCTTTTGTAGCACCCGTAACCCCCGCCTTCATCGGCAGGCGTATCTCGAAGCAGTTGCCCTCAGGTTGACTTTCCGCGCGTATCGAGCCTCCGTGCTTTTCGGCGATGCGCTTCACGAAGGCCAAACCCAGGCCCCAGCCGGTCTTGCTACCTTCCACCTTAGATGCGCGAAAGTAGGCATCGAACAGGCGAGGCATGACATCCGGGGCGATCGGTTCACCAATGTTGCTCACACTGACGATCACTTCCCCGGCCTGGTGCAGCCCTCGCACCACGATGTCGGTACCGGGCCGGCCATATTTAATCGCATTGCTGACCAGGTTTAGCACGGCCCCGCTAAGCAGGTGCGCATCCGCCACCAAGGCGACCGGTTCCCCAAGCTCGAATACTAATCGCATTTTCGCTGCCGTGGCGAGGGGCTGCAGAATGTCAAACACTTGCCGTACCAGGCCGTCCAACTCGATGAGGTCGGAACTGACGGACTTAGCCCCGGCATCCAACCGCAGCACATCCAGATAACTGCTGATCAGCGCCAGCAACCGTTTGGACTCGCGGAAGATGGTTTCCGGGGCCCCGGCGCTGGTGGAGGAACCGGGGTAGCGCATCATCAACTCGGCGAAGCCCTGAATCGAAGCCAGGGGAGTCCGCAGTTCATGGGTGATGAAACCCAAGGCTTCGGCCCGAGAACGGTCGCGCTCCACGCGGGTGCGCAAGCTGGCCAAGGTAACGATAGTCCCGCCTCCCGGGGCCAACGCGGTCGGAGGCAGAGGCGCAATCCGCGCCGAATATAGCTCGTCGTTTAAGTAGGCTTCACCCTCGACCACGGAACCTCTCGATTGCAGCCCGCCATCGTCGGTCGGCTCCAGTCGGGTGCGCAGCCGTTCGAGCGTCAACTGGGTTTCCGCTTGGGAAGGATAGGCCGCGGCAAAGGCCTGGTTCTGCAGCAGAAGATTTCCCTGTTGGTCAAACACCGCTACCAGGTCCTGAGTGGATTCCAGCAGCGTCTTGTGCAACTCGTAGAGTGAGCCCAGTTCGGTTTGCAGGTCGTGCAACACTTGCAGTTTCCAGGAAAGATCATTTCCCTCCGGCATGGAGCCGCTCTTGGTTTGCAATGCCAGCCAGGAGCGCAAACCGAGCAACTGTCGGGTGACGCTCTGCTCTACCATAACGAAATCTGCCGTGTAGACCAGTAGAGGGCCGGCGACCACAGAAAGCAGAAGAGGCCCGACCGGCACTATGCGCGAAAACCACAGGAAAGTAAGAAACCCGCCGGCGTAGACTGCGATTCCTAACATCAGCAGCAAGCCGCTGGCCCACCAGCCATGCCAGGTCTGGAAAACAATGACGACGAGCATACAGGTACACATCAGGACTGCGGCCACCACCAGGATGGAAACCTCGTGGAGTTCCCGTCCTGTCAATATGCTATCGAGTATCTGGGCATGGATCTCCACTCCCGGGGCGGGCAGTTCCCTGGAGATGGGCGTACTGAGGCGATCGCTGATCTCGGTCGGGCCGAATCCGACCAGCACCGGCCTGCCGCGCACCGTTTCCAGGTTCTGGCCCTGCAACACATCACGCGCCGAGATGGTCTCAAACCGGTCGGAACGGAACCATATAGGAATAAGGATAGGCTTGGCGGCAATCACGACCGGGTTGTCGTCGCTGAAAGGAATGCCGTAGGCCGCCAGGAATGCCGAGGCGCGCTCCGGTACGGTGCGGCGCGCTAACTCGACGGCAAACGCCCAGCGCGAGCCATTAACAGAAAGCTCGCGCGCCGGGAAGCGACGACAAACGCTGTCTTCATCGAGCGGGGCATGGGCGTGGCCCACCGCCCCGGCAGCCTCGGCGAATTCGGGTAGGGGCTCGATCCAGTGTGGCCCGTCGGCAAAAGTGCCAATCTCATCCACCAGCACGGTGCGGCCGCTGGCCTGCAGAGATTCGCGAAGGCTGGCATCGGCTTCTGGCGATTGCGGCTCGGAGAGCAAAATGTCGAGTCCAATGACCCCGGCGCCGGCCTTCGCCAGGTTGGTGTTGAGCTGTGCGAGAAGCACCCGCGACCAGGGCCAGCGTCCAAACTGCTGCAGGCTGTCATCATCGATCAGGACAAGAACCGCTCGCGACGGCTCGTGGGGTGGCGGAGCCAGGAGAAACCAGGTGTCAGTGATTCGCACCGACGAGGTGCGAACCACCGGAAGAGTTGAAATTCCGCAGACCAACACGAACAGAATTCCCGACAAAACTAATGTCTGGCTCCAATGCCTTCGCCCTGGGCCCGCCGCCGTCATGATTTGTCCGTGGAGTGCAGATCGATTCCCAGGCGAAGCGCTTTCTTGTACAGAGTTTTTCGTTCGATGCCCAGCCGGCGCGCGGCCTCGGAGCGGTTGCCGCCGGTCTGCTTCAGGATGCGGACGATGTGCTCACGCTCCAGTTCCAACAGCCGGTCGGGAGGCGTGGCCGCCGCAGCCGCCGCAGAATCTTCTGGCGCCCGCTGCACTTCGGCCTCGATATCGGCGAGAGTAATCTTGCCCGTGGGCGCAAAAATCGCCAGCCGGTTGATGGTGTTCTCCAGTTCGCGCACATTGCCCGGCCACGGCATGGCTTGCAGATGTTTCACTGCCGCCGGTTCGATGTCAACATTAAGCTGGTTCTGCGCGTTAAACCGCTGCAGAAACTGGTTCACCAGCAGCGGGATGTCCTCGCGCCGCTCGTTCAGCGCGGGCAGATGGATGGTCACCACGCTCAAGCGATAGTAGAGGTCTTCACGGAACTGGCCTTCCTTCAGCAGCTGTGACATATCGCGATTCGACGCCGCAAGGATGCGCACATTCACCGGGATGTACTTGCTGGAGCCGACCCGCCGCACCTGCTGTTCTTGAATCACTCGCAGCAGTTTTACCTGGAACGACAAAGTGGTTTCGGTGATTTCGTCGAGAAAGAGCGTGCCGCCATCCGTCGCCTCCACCAGGCCCTTATGAGTGCCTCCGGCCCCGGTAAACGCGCCTTTCTCGTGACCGAACAACTCGCTCTCCAGAATTGTTTCTGTGAACGATCCGCAGTTTACTGGAGTGAAGGGCTGCTGCGCCCGCTTGGAATGCTGATGGATAGCCCGCGCCACCAACTCCTTGCCCGTGCCGCTGGCGCCGGTGATCAGCACGTTCAGATTGCTCGCTGCCACTCGTCCAATGGACTTGTAGACTTCGAGCATCTTGGGGCTGCGGCCGACAATTGCCGAGTCCTGCAGCTGATCGGGAGTAGCCACTGGCTGCTGGTTCTGCAGCCGAAAGCGATCGGCACGCGCGGCGATGGCCTTGACCTGTTCGATGGTAAGCGGCTTGCTGACGTAATCCACCGCACCTTCGCTCAACGAGCGCGCCGCCGTCTCTACGCTGACATGGGCGGTCATGATGACCGAATAAAGATTAGGTTGCAGACCGCGAAGCCGCTGCAGCAGATCGATTCCGTTGATGGCTCCGAGATAAACGTCGACCATCGCCAGATCGGCCTCGTTGGCCGCCAAGTGCTGCTCCGCTTCTTCCGGTCGCAGGAAGGTGTGGCACTCGTGTCCTTCAGCCGTGAAAACTGCCTGCAGGAACGCGCACGCACTCGGTTCATCGTCAACTACCACCACCCGTAGAGGCTGCATAGGGCTGCTTGTTCGACCAACTAGCTTACTGCAACCTCCGGTTGAGGTTCAGTGACTTGCAGGAAGAGCACGGCTCAAGCTGCCGGCAGAAAACCAATAGAATGCATTCGAAACATTTAGAAGAATAAACCCGTAATGATGCGAAATGGTATGCTTTTCACGGTAAACGTCATGAAGCCCATTAGCCGTCATCTGGTTGTTGCTGGTCTCGCGTTGTTGATCGGGCTGCAAAGCAGTGCCTCTCCCAGACGGACAGTTGGCGCTCGGGAAACACCAGCCAACGCGACTGCTCCAGTAGCCTCGCTTCCCGCCGGCGATTTGCAGATCCAGAGCCGGAACCTGCGCATCGAGTTTGACCGGAATCTGCGCAGTCGCGTAGTCGCACGACTCGACGGCAAAGAAGTTGTCCTCGGACCCTTCACCGCGTCGGAGACGGCACAGGGTGCAAAACGCAAATGGCGGGACTTCCCTCTGATTTCCCAGCAGCGCGACCGCATCCACGACTCCTTTGGCGACGGAGAACGCCTGACATTATCAGGGAAAGCGGGTCCTCTGAGTAAGACGGTGGCGGTCACCATCTACGACGGGTTCCCCACCTTCGCGGTGTTCGACGTGGAGTACACCAACCACGGTGACTCGGATCTTCGCATGGAAGGCTGGAGCAACAACGCCTACACCATCGAGTCGCAGACGGCATCGGCCGCCCCCGCCTTCTGGTCCTACCAGAGCGGATCCTACGAGAAGCGTCCCAACTGGGTTCTTCCTTTGAAGCCCGGCTTCCGGCAGGAGAACTTCCTTGGCATGAACGCCAGCGACTACGGCGGAGGAACGCCAATCGTCGATGTCTGGCGAAGGGATGTCGGGCTCGGCGTTGGCCACCTTGAGCCCCGGCCCAAACTGGTCTCGCTGCCCGTCGCCATGCCCGACCCGCATCATGCGCAAGTGGCAGTGCGTTTCCAGCAACCGCTGACGCTCAAGCCCAGCGAAAATTTCCACACGCTGCACACGTTTGTCGCGGTCCACGAGGGTGACTACTTCCAGACGCTCACCGAATACCGGCGCTTCATGACCCTGCAGGGCTTCCAGATGGCATCCGCCCCCGACAGCGCGTTCGGCGCCATTTGGTGCGCCTGGGGCTACGGCCGAAAAATGCGGCCGCAGCAGGTCTACGACACTCTGCCCACGGTAAAGAGTATGGGCTTTACGTGGGTTACGCTCGACGATGGCTGGCAGAACAACTACGGAGACTGGGGCGTCAATCCCATGAAGTTTCCCCGTGGCGATGCGGACATGAAAGCCCTGGTCGACCGCATCCATAAGGAGGGCTTCCAGGCCCAGCTTTGGTGGTCACCTATGAGCGCGGTGGCCGATTCCAACTTGCTCAAGGAACACCCGGATCTCGCGCTGCTGAACCGCGACGGATCGAGACGCAAGATTTCCTGGTGGAACTCCTACTACCTGTGCCCCGCCGACCGCCGCGTCGTCGAATACCACAAGGCGCTGGTGCGCAAGATCCTGGGCGAGTGGGGCTTCGACGGCCTCAAACTGGATGGCCAGTTCATGAACGGAGTACCGCCCTGCTACAACCCTGCACACCACCATAAGCGGCCCGAGGAGTCGGTGGAAGCCCTGCCCGATTTCTTCCGCGAACTCTACGAGACCGCGCGCAGCGTGAAGCCGGACGCACTGGTCGAGTTCTGTCCCTGCGGCACTGCCTATTCTTTCTTCACCATGCCGCACTTCAACATGTCGGTGGCTTCCGACCCTGAAAGTTCGTTCCAGGTGCGTTCCAAAGGGAAGACGCTGAAGGCGTTGATGGGGGACGGCGTTCCCTACTTTGGCGATCACGTGGAGTTAAGCGACGATGCCATTGATTTCGCTTCCACGGTGGGTGTCGGCGGAGTGGTCGGGACGCAGTTCGTGCTGCCGGCGCTGGCCGACAAACCCAGCAGTTCGGACCTAACCCCCGCCCGGAAAAAGGAATTCGAAAAGTGGCTGCAAATCTACCGCGAGAAGATGATCTCGAAGGGCCAGTACCTGGGCCAACTCTACGACATCGGTTTCGATCTTCCCGAAACCCACGCCATCCGCAAAGACCAGAAAATGTACTATGCGTTTTTCGCCAAGCACTGGGACGGCGCGGTTGAATTGCGAGGACTGGAAGATCGCAGCTATCGGGTCACCGACTATGCCAACAACCGGGACTTGGGCAGCGTGCATGGCCCCACGGCGCGCCTGGCAGCGAAATTCGACAAGCACTTGCTGATCGAGGCGCGCCCGGAATGAGACTCATCCCTATCAGGAAGCGGGAAACGATCTGGCTTCGGTGTACGCCAAGACCGATACCGACAAGAAAGCGATCCTGGAGTTTCTCGACCAACAAGGCATTCAGTCTTCAGAAATCGAGATGGGCGCGGTCCGCGTGGTATACCTCGATCGGGTACAAGGCTCCCGTTCCAATGGTCCCTTTACTCGCGGGCTTTATTCGCCAGTGGCAGGAGCAGACACCTTACGGTCAACCGACGGCCTGGGTGTTTGCCAGCACCCGGCTTAAAGGAAAGCAGCCCCGCGTCGCCAACATGCTGGTCGAAGATCATCTCCGCCCGGCTGCGGTGAAGGCGGGCGTGCTCAAGGAAGGCGAGAAGGTCCGCTTCGGGTTCCACAACTTGCGTCATAGCTTGGCTAGCTTCCTCGTGCGGAAGGGGACCGACGTGAAGACGGTGCAGAAGATGCTTCGCCACAGCGACGTCGCTACTACGCTCGGGATTTATGCTCACAGCATGAGCGAGGATCGTCTGGCAGCGCAGGATGACATGCTGGCGGCGATGATGACGCCGTCAAACGCGGTGAGTTTACACATTAGAGCAGGTTCAACCCTCACGCGGGCCGAGGTCTGACCCGCAATTTGCTTTGGAGTTCTGTCGCAAACAGAGCGACTAGTGCCAGTCTCCAGCAGCAATGAAGGCACCCCAGTAAAACGGATGAGTGCTCCGGTGTTTCGCCCGACGTTGCCGGAGAATCTCCAAGCTGGCAGCACGTACCGATTCCCCGGTGTCCTTCCCATCCAAAAAGTGCTCGCGGTACAGCGTTCCCATCCAACTTTCCACACCTGCTCGATCCCAGGATGCTGCGTCAGACCAAGCCACCGCGGGCTCATCCTCTGGAACACAATCGCAGGCGGGAGCGAGCGCGTCGAGCGGAGGTGCGCCGGCTGAATCGGAACAAGCGGAACTGGCCAAGAAGCTCTCCAACCCAATCGCTTCGCTTATCAGCGTGCCGTTCCAGAATAACTTCGATTTCCGGCTCGGGCCCAACGACGATGGTTTTCGCTACACCATGAATTTCCAGCCGGTGATTCCTATCGCTCTGAGCCCCAACTGGAACCTCATCTCCCGGACAATTGTGCCGATTATCCATCAAAGCGAAGTGGTCCCCGGTACCTCGCAAACCGGCCTGGGCGACATCGTGCAGAGTTTCTTCTTTTCGCCCAATAAGACGAAACCGTTCATTTGGGGGTTTGGTCCGGTCTTGTTGGTGCCCACGGCGACCGATGATTTTCTGGGTGCGAAAAAGTTCGGCCTTGGTCCGACGCTGGTGGTCCTAAAGCAGAAAAAGGGATGGACATACGGCGCTCTCCTCAACCACATTTGGTCGGTGGCCGGGGACGATGCCCGGCCGGCTGTGAACGCCACATTCTTGCAGCCGTTCGTTTCCTACACCACAAAGACGGCGTGGACCATTGCTTTGAACACCGAGTCCACCTACGACTGGACCGCAGAAAAGTGGGCGGTGCCGATCAACTTTTCGGTGAGCAAGCTGGTGCGCTTTGGAAAGCAGCCGGTGAGCATCGGCGCCGGACCGAAGTGTTGGGCCACGAGTCCAAACGGCGCTCCGAGCGGATGCGGGCTACGGTTTGTGGTGACGCCGCTCTTCCCCAAGAAGTGAAGTAGCTGCGCACCAGCACGGAGGTCGTGCGGACCTTGATCTATAGGAAAAACAAAAATCAATTCCGGAAGAAACACGATAAACGGACACTTAAGAGATGCCACTTGCGATGACTTCGAGCCCTGCATTTATGCGACTGACCCGACAAAGCCTGTCAACGATTGGAAGGAAGCGTGGGAGGGGGCCAAGAAGCGTGCGGGGGCAATCCTAACGGAAGAAGCCCGCGATTGGAAGCCCACAGGATCGACGGAGGAGAAAGCACCGCCGTTACACTGCCGCTTCCACGATCTGCGACACACCGCCTGTACCCGCCTGCTAGAGGGTGGCGTTCCCTATCCCGTCGTCTCGACGATCATGGGCTGGAGCGCAGCAACTGCGATTCGCATGGCGAAGCGATACGGGCACATCGGACACAAAGCAATGCGAGAGGCAATGGACATCCTTGGGAAGGTCGAAATCCCGACGTGGTCCCCCAAGAAATCCCCAAAGTCAGAGAATGCAGAAGACGCAACAGTGAATTAAGCTCATGAAAAGAATGGCTCCTCAGGTAGGACTCGAACCTACAACCCTCCGGTTAACAGCCGGATGCTCTGCCATTGAGCTACTGAGGAGTGTGGGGTGAACTCTTCCTCATCCATAATATCATTTGCACGCGGATTTGCTAAGCTACCGGGGGTGAGGTGATTATGCCAGGAGGGTGGCGTTTGTTCTGGATTCTTGCCGGTCTTTTTCTTTTTGCCGCAGCACTTT
>JAIQEU010000035.1 GCA_020073665.1 Terriglobia bacterium | reverse complement strand
ATCCCATAGCTGGGACTGGGTGGATACTACAACAGGATTGCTGCACACGGCCTGGACTACCGGGTGGTTCAGGTAAGCCTCGGCAGTTTCACGGTTGGCAAATAGATACATGCCTCCCATCTCGAACTCCTCCTCCTGCAAGACCCATATCTTCCAGATCAGACCTTCTACCGAGGCAATGATGGTAGCGGCTGCTCGGCTCTGGGCAAGCAAGACATCTGGCGGTACCCGCAACTTGAAGCGCAGGTGCAAGACGGTGTAAGTGGTAGCACTCTTCTCTGACATTTCGTTTCTCCAATGTGTTTATCTCTGCATCTGTGGCAGACGCAGGTGAGTCTAGGACTCCTGAAACGTTCCGAGATGAGAGCATGATGAGAACATGATGAGAATTGGGTACTGTGCCGATGCAACCCCTGCAGCATGCTGGTGGCTTGAGGAGATCGATGGCCTGATGACATCCGCCGAAAGGGGTCCGAATCGAAACCAACGCGAAGTAATGACTGACGTTGGCTCCTGGTGGACGTGGCCGACGGCGTGATTCCCCGTGAGCCCTAGGTGGGGGCAGCTGACACCCCAGGCGTCGGAGGAGGCGACGGGGAGTTTGAGCGTAATCGAGATTTTGCAACAACTGAGGGTGGTTTCTGGGTTGCCGACGAGCCAAAACACCGGATGACAATCAAACACTGCGCCGTTTTGCGTGATTGAACGCTAACATGGGGTGGTGAGCCGCGCAGAGCAGCGAGCGGTGCTCCGGCGCTTCGTGCCCGAGGACCGCCACGGATTCGTAGAAATGAACCGCGAACCCGGCGTAAGGAAATACTTTCCCGGGCTCCTCACTCCGGAGGAATCCTTGGACGAGATGACGCGCATCGAGCAGCATTGGGACACCCACGGATTTGGACCATGGGCTCTCGATGTGCGAGGCGACGTTGCCGGTATTCTGGGTCTGAAATGGGTACCACCCGACATGCCGTTCGCGCCGGCTGTAGAACTCTTGTACCGCCTTATTCCTCGTTTTTGGGGTCAAGGATTCGCCACCGAAGGCTCGCTTGCGGCGCTGGAGTTTGGTTTTTGCGAGCTCCACCTTGACACGGTGGTCGCATTCGCTGTGGAGGCGAACACTGGTTCGCGGAGAGTCATGGAAAAGGTCGGAATGGTCTACGGCAGCGATTTCGATCACCCCTCGATTCCAGAATTGAGTCCCCTGCGGCGGCACGTTCTTTACTCGGTCAAACGCTCTAACTGGCACGAGAAGTCCTCACCAATTCGCATCCTGGTGTAACGAGTGGCGATTTGGTTCAAGATGCGGGTACTCTTCCCAGAGCAGCTGCTGCGTTTCGTCAAGTGTCGTTAACAGGCGATTACACTCATTGACCCCAGGGCCTGTATTGCCCCCCCAAAAAGGCCGGGAGGGGGTTTTGAGTGTAATGGCGATATTTCAACAGGTAGGAAATTAGGCGCGAACGCAAAACGCACAACCATCTCCGCCCGTCTCAGGGTCTCGGAGGAATCAGGAAAAGAGGGTCCGCCTTGTCCCAGCCCGGCTCCATGCAAAAAGCGACGGGATGGAGATCACGACCGCCAGTTCTTCCTGGCAAGAACTTGGTCCGAGCGCAAACGGAGCTGGGGCCGCCAGTCATAGCTGAGGGTCGCCAGGTCTATCCCATTTCGCTGGTCATGAGGCCTTTGGCAACCTCGCCCTGGACTTGCTTCTGGGAAAGACCCAAGGACGACTTGTCGTCCTCAGGAATGGGCGTTACGACAGGCGATCGATATTGTACTGCTCTTTTACGTTAACAACTTTTTTCGAGGCAGTGACGGTATCGATGGGCATACTCTACAAAAGCTTCGAGATGAAGCCACTTTTCATCATAGGCACAATGGAGTCAATGGCGTCAGGATCACCACAGCGCACCAGGTAGCCGAGTTTCTGGTTAATGATGTCGATCGTCTTACCCTTGTTGTACTTCGGGGAAAGCTCCTTCAGTTTCTCCGACACCAGGTCGCCGATCCCGCCGAGTTTCTTGTGGCCGAAGGCGTCCGTGGTCTCAGCCTCGAAGACCATTTCTCCGCCCTGGAACATCGCGCCTTCCGAAACCAGGACGACGGAATAGTGGCTGGGGTTCTTCTGGCGGTCCGAGACCAGTAACTCGGTGAGTCGCTCGATGTCGAACTTGTGTTCCGGGATCACGCAGCGGTTCGCAGCTCCGGCCATGGTGGGCAGCATGGCGGTGAAGCCGGCATAACGGCCGAAGACTTCGAGGACCATGAAGCGTTCGTGGGAGCCGGCGCTGGTGCGCAGGCTGTTGGTCATGGAAATGGTGCGGGTCACACAAGTGCTGAAGCCAATGCAGTAGTCGGTGCCGGGAACATCATTGTCCATGGTCTTGGGAATGGCGACTACCTTCACGCCTTCCTGATAAAGCCGTACGCCGTAGCTCAGGGTGTCATCCCCGCCAATGGGGATGAGGTAGTCGATGCCGAGCCAATCCAGGTTCTTTAAAACTTCCGCGGTCAGGTCGTTGGTCTCGGCGTCATAGGTGGCTTGCAGATGAGCCGGAACGCTGGCCTTCTTCACCCTGCTGGGGTTGGTGCGGGAGGTATGCAGGAACGTGCCGCCGGTGCGGCCGGTGCGGTTGACCAGATCCTCCGACAGTGTCTGGAAGTTCTCGCTGTTGTCGTAGTCTTTTTCACGGACGATGTCGACCAGCCCAGCCCACCCTCGCCGGATGCCAATCACTTCGCAGCCCTCGCGCAGCGCGCGGATGGTTACGGCGCGGATGGCGGGATTCAAGCCTGGCACGTCGCCGCCGCCAGTAAGGATTCCGATCACACCCTTTTTCGTCTTCACGTTTGCCACTTTCTGTTCGCAGATGTCGGGTCGTGCCCGCTCAGATCCTCTTGGTTCCCCGCCGCCGGTCTTTGGCTTGGCTCATCTTGCCCTATCGCGCCTCTACGCAAGACCAAAGCCGAGGCGTAGGCTGCAGAATTGGTGGAACACCACTAAAACGCACGGTCGTGTCTGTCAAAGCAGCGCGTGCCGCCGATAGAACCAGAACTTAACGACCTGTACCAGCAACAGGTAGGTCACGGCGAGAAGCGCAATCGCGCCCAACAACGACACTGGTAACGGAGTAAACCGCAAAAGTGTTCCGACTGCCGTATACGGCAGCACAGTAGCGATCGCCACAACAGCTAACACGCCGATCAGTAGTGGCCGGCTGGGCCGGCTCTTCAGAGGATTGCCTGCCGTCCGGATCACAAGAATGACGAGCGTCTGGGTTGCCAGGGATTCTACGAACCATCCAGTGTGGAATAGCGGTGCGTTCGTGAAAGCGTGGAACACCCAGAGGAGTACCCCAAAGGTGAGGAAATCATAGATCGAGCTGATGGGACCGATGATCATTATGAACTGGCGAATGAACCCAATTTGCCATCGCTTGGGTCGGTGCAGCAGGGCGGGATCAACATTGTCGCCGGGGATACTGATCTGGGAAATGTCATAGAGGAAATTGTTCAGCAGTATTTGAGTCGACAGCATAGGCAGAAAGGGCAGGAAGAGGGATGCCCCGGCCATGCTGAACATGTTGCCGAAGTTCGAGCTCGTGCCCATGATGATGTACTTCATGATGCTGGCGAAAGAGCGTCGCCCTTCGTTTACTCCGTCGTTCAAGACCGCAAGATCCTTCTCCAGCAGGATGACTTTCGCGGCATCTTTGGCCACCTCCACTCCGGTCATGACGGAAATGCCGACATCCGCAGTGTGCAACGATGGAGCATCGTTGATGCCGTCACCTATGTACCCGACGACATGCCCACGTGCTTTAAGAGCGAGAATCACCCGGTTCTTCTGTTCAGGAGACATGCGGGCGAAGATGGCACCGTTCTCGGCCTGATACGCCAGAGCGGCATCGTCCGTCGTATCGACTTCGCTTCCCGTGAGAATGCGGTCCGCTCCCAGCCCAACATCATGGGCGATCTTCTGTGTCACATATTGGTTGTCACCGGTCATGATAACCACAGAAATACCATTCTGTTTGAGCGCCTCAAGAACGGAATGAATCCCCGCCTTCGGTGGGTCAAGAAATGCGGCAAATCCGACCAGCGTCATGTCGTGCTCAGCCGCCAGGGCGTAGGCATCCTGCTTTTCCACCTTCTGCACTGCGACCCCCAGAGTGCGGTACCCGTCAGCACTCAGCTTCTTGAAGGTCTCTGTTGCGCGAGCCCGCTGGCTTTCATCGAACGGTTGGGGACACCCATCGATGTTAACGGTCTGGCAGATGGCAAAGACGCTCTCAGCCTCCCCCTTGGTGATGAGGAGATGCTCGTCACCACGCCGCACCACCACCGAAAGGCGCTTGCGGTTGAAGTCGAAGGGAATTTCATCTACCTTTTCGTACTCCACAATGGCGGGGTGCTCGTGCTTCAAGATCGCAGCATCCAGGGGGCTCTTGATGCCGGCTTCGAAGTAACTGTTGAGATAGATCATCCGCAGGACGTTCTCGTCATCCTTCCCCTGGACGTCGACGTGCCGGTCGAGCACAATCTCGCCTTCTGTGAGCGTCCCCGTCTTATCACTGCAGAGAATATCTATGCTGCCAAAGTCCTCGATTGCCGCCAGTTGCTTGACGAGGACCTTCTTCTTGGTCATCCGCCTCGCGCCCTGGGCCAGTGTGACCGTGATGATCATCGGCATCATCTCCGGCGTCATCCCCACGGCAAGCGCGACAGAAAAGAGGAACGACTCCAGAAGCGGACGGTGGAGGATGATGTTTACCAGCAAGACGAAAAGCACCAGCAGCATCGTTATCCAGGTGATCATCATCCCGAAGTGCCGTATGCCGCGGGCGAACTCGGTTTCCGGAGGCTGCGTGGTCAGGCGCTTCGCAATTTCGCCGAAAGCGGTCTCCCTGCCTGTGCGAACGATGACTGCGGTTCCGATCCCGGTCTGAACCGCGGTGCCCAAGAAGACACTGTTGCCCGCATCGGCCACCCCGTGTTTGCCCAATGGAAGATCATCCCCTGACTTCTCGACGGGCAGAGACTCTCCCGTGAGCGCTGACTCGCGCACCTGCAGGTCTGTTACCTTGAGCAGCCGAGCATCCGCTGGCACAAGGTCGCCAGCATTCAGCCGGATGATGTCTCCCGGAACCAGTTCCGCTATGAGAAGTTCCTGCTCTCGCCCATCCCGAACAACGGCAGCAGTGGTGGCGACCTGTTTTTGAATCTTCTCAACTGCATGTCGAGCTTGGAACTCCATGAAGAAGTTCAACAGCACGCTGAGCAGAACGATGGAAATGATGATCAGTCCACCGATTGGGTCTCCCAGCACGATAGATATGGTGCTGGCCAGGACAAGAATGATGACGAGGGGATTGGCAACTAAGCGGAGAAAACTGAAGAGAGCTGCGAAGCGCGACTCCTGCACAAACCTGTTTCGGCCATAGAGACGCAGCCGTCGTTTCGCCTCGTCGGAACTCAGCCCAGCCGGAGTTGTCTGCAGCAGATTCAGCAGGTCCGGCAGCGGCCTATCCCAGAAGTGCTCCAAAGAGATTTCTCGCTTTCCCATGCACTCTGCCGTGATTGGCATCCAAATTGGACCGAAGTCGCTTAGCGCCTGCGCAGAAGGTCTTGGTTAATTCAAGTTTAGATTTTACGCCGAGGAATGGTACATCGCGCAGCGCGAGGCGTGGCAACGGAGTTTCGAGCCGCTCCCGTTGACTGATGCGAGGCAGTGAAGTCGGTGGTCGAGAAATTCCGCGAGAAGTATGAGGCAAGGATGTGAAGAAGTACTATTCGAAAGTCGATGTGACGGTTGTGGGTGGAACTGGTGCAATCAAGTTTTTTCAGAGATAAATAGAGTTACAAGCCGAAACGCGTATGCGGTTCGGATTTCCTGAAGACGAGCCACGCCAGCAACCCGAGTATCGGCATGGTTGACGAAGACAGGCGATTACACTCACAACCCGGTCAATGAGTGTAATGGCGATGTTACGCCAACTATCCTGGAGACACTGTCAACCCCATGGCTTTCATTGACTTGCCTCGTCTCGCCCGCGTAAGATTTCGCCTCAATGATCGGTCAGACCGTTTCGCGCTACCGCATCGTCGAAAAGCTCGGTGGCGGCGGAATGGGCGTCGTTTACAAGGCCGAGGACACCGAGCTAGGTCGTTTCGTTGCGCTCAAGTTTCTGCCGGACGACGTGTCTCGAGACCCGCAGGCATTGGAACGTTTCCGGCGTGAAGCTCGTATCGCCTCCGCTCTCAACCATCCCAACATCTGCACCATTTACGACATCGGCAAGAGTGGCGAGCAGTCGTTCATCGCCATGGAGTTTCTGGACGGCGTGACGTTGAAACACCGCATAGGCGGCCGCCCGCTGGAAACGGAAACTCTCTTATCCTGGGCCATCGAGATAGCGGATGCTCTGGATGCTGCTCACGCCGCGGGCATCATGCACCGCGACATCAAGCCAGCAAACATCTTTGTGACCAAGCGCGGGCATGCCAAGATTTTAGACTTTGGGTTGGCGAAGCCAACACAGGTCGAGCCGGTCGTCGCGGCCGCTGAGGGTACAGCGCAATCCACGGTGTCGAGAGAAGCGCATTTAACCAGTCCCGGAACGGCGGTCGGAACCATCGCTTACATGTCGCCCGAGCAGGTCCGCGCTAGGGAACTGGATGCGCGTACAGATCTGTTCTCTTTCGGTGCGGTGTTATACGAAATGGCGACTGGGACGTTGCCCTTTCGCGGCGAAAGTTCGGGAGTCATATTCAAGGCGATACTCGATGCCGTTCCGACACCTCCGATTCGTTTCAATCCCGATCTTCCGCCTGCGCTGGAAAACATCATCAACAAGGCCTTGGAGAAAGACCGAAACCTCAGATACCAGAACGCAGCTGACATGCGAGCCGACCTGCAACGTCTGAGGCGGGACTCGGAAGGCTCGCAGAGCGGGGCGACCAGCGCTGTGGCGCAAGACGCTGTGTCTCAAACCGGGTGGCGCAGGAAGGCGTTGATGGTCGGGGCGGGAGTTCTTGTCCTTGTGGGATTAGTCGCATGGGCGTTCTGGATGCAACGAGGGAGCAATCAAACGATCGAGTCGATTGCCGTTTTGCCGTTCGTGAATAAGAACACGAGCGCTGACAGCGATTACTTGACCGATGGGCTGACGGAATCGCTGATCGACAGCCTGACTCACGTGCCGCAACTCAAGGTGAAGTCACGCAATTCCGTGTTCCGCTACAAAGGGAAGGACGTTGACCTGCAGAAACTCGGCGCGGAATTGGGCGTCAACGCGTTGCTGACTGGCCGGGTGCTGCAGCGCGGTGACACGGTGGAGGTGAGCGCCGAGCTGACCGACGTGCGCGACAACACGCAGATATGGGGTGAGCGCTATGACCGCAAAGCAGACAACTTGATAGAACTCCAGCAGCAGATCGCGTCTGACCTCGCCGATCAGCTGCGCTCCCAGCTTACGCACACCGAAAAGCAGCGAGTGATCCGTCAGGGGACGGACAACGAAGAGGCCTACCGGCTCTATTTGAAAGGACGATACTACTGGAACAAGCGCACGGGAAATGACCTGCGGACGGCCGTGTCTTACTTTGACCAAGCGATTGGAAAAGATCCGCATTATGCCCTGGCCTATTCGGGCATGGCGGATGCCTACGTCATCATGAGCAGTTACGGGGGCGATCCGGTTGACGTTTACCCAAAGGCAAGAGCCGCGGCCGAAAGGGCGCTGGCGTTGGATCCCACTCTGGCCCGGCCCCACGTCGTGCTGGGGGACTATAAATACCTTCGCGAGTGGGATTTTGCCGGAGGAGAAGAAGAGTATCAAAAGGCCTTTCAACTCGACCCCAACGACGCCACCGCACACCAGTGGCACGCCGAGAAACGTTCTTATCTTCTGGATCCAAAGGAGAAAGTGGTCGCAGAACTCCAGTTGGCGCAGGATCTCGACCCGCTCTCTTCAATTATTAAGATCGTTCTCGGCGATGTGTACGTCACCTACCATGATTATGATCGCGCCCTGGAAAGGTGTGGTCAGGTGGCCCGCGACGACCCCGGATTTGCCAAGGCGCATGAGTGTCTGGCCCTAGCGTACTGGGGGAAGCGCATGTATGCGCAGGTCGTCGAGGAATATAAGGCCTACGGTCGTCTGAGCGGGGATGAACTTGATATTGCGTTTGCCGCTGCGCTGGACGAGGGTTTCCGGTCTTCGGGCTGGAGTGGCGCTGTGATCCGGGCCGCTCGCGTGTTGACCGAGCGGCGGAAAAACAGATACGTTTCAGCCTACACGATCGGGGAATTGTACGCAGAGGCCGGGAACAAGGAAGAAGCATTCCACTGGCTTGATGTTGGTTTCCAGGAACGAGACGAAAGCGTGGTGGTTCTTCTCAAAGGAGATTTTGTCCTTGATCCTTTGCGCTCGGACCCGCGCTTCGCCGCTCTGCTGCGCAAGGCAGGCCTGCAGTAGTGAGCGAGGATTTGGTAGTTGGCCACTCATCGTTGTTGTAAACAGGCGATTACACTCACAACCTGGTCAATGAGTGTAATTTATCGCCAAGCAAGCTGCGATACGGGGACAGCGGACAGGCCGCCGTGAGCAACCCGCCATCGTTTGGATGCCTATACGTTTCGCGGAACCAATGATTCGAGGGGAGGAATCGAAAAGGACGTGGTCGAGGAATGTTCAGGTGGTTGGGTGCCGGCCTGAATCGCTTTTGCGAGAATCTCCATCGCTAGCCCCGTAAGCGGTGGAATGTAAATTGTGGCCGTGAGCCATTTGTCGCGCAACCAGGCTTGGCCGGTCGCGGGCTGACCATCGCATCCAGTAAAGGGTAAGCTCAGCCATCGCGACCGCTCTGCTTCGTTGGTGATTTCTTGAAAAGCTTTGTGAGCGCCCATGGCCATCGAGTCATCCTGCGCGCCGACCAGATTCGTTAGCGCGCTTTGTGACGTGGCCAGTTTCAGCCAGGACCGCATCGCCCGCAGGGCGCTTTCTTCCGTCCACTGTGCCTTCAGCATCCTCACTTGAATATTCGATGGCTTCGTCTCCAGCATCCCGGTCGTACGTTCACGGGCCGAAAGACTTTGCGAAGGTCCTTCAATGTACAGAACGGAGCCGCCTGCGGGCAGCAATCTTGCGAATTGTCTTCCTTGAATGCGTCCAATCTCGAGGTGATTGGAAGTGACCGCAAAGATGGGTGCGGTTGCCGCGGCCCGGAGATCCGACAAGTAATCCGGCCTCCGGTTGAGGACCGCCCAGCCGATTCCGGCGGCGCGGGCGGCCCGGGCCACCTGCGGCAGGGCCGTAGCCCCAACCGGTTCCACCACAATCGCATCAGGACGGGACTCAGCCAGGCTTTGGATTGCCTTTAAAAGTTGGGTGCTCTGATTTACTGCATCGTTATCGGCAAAAACGATCTCCGCATCAATCCCTAGTTTGTGCGCGGTATCTTCCGCGTTTTTGGCCTGTGCCACTTGGAAATCATTCTCGCGGGTGTGAAGAGATACCAGGAATCGGAGCTTCTTCATCACTTTCAAGTGTACCTGTAGCCAGGCAGGTCCGTGAAATCCTGGTGAATGATTCTGGTCGAGTGACGGGGCTAATCGGACTAATTGTTGTAAACAGGCGTTAGCACTCAAAACCCCCGATTTGGGCAGAGAGCTTGTGAGACCTTCGTCCCTTGGGGGCAGGATTATGAGTGTAATGGGGATTTATCGCCAACCATGCGAGCAAAACTTCGGGCAGGTCACGTCCCGTCGGCAGTCCGGCGGGCGTGTTCCCCCCTCCCCCCGGCGAGGCTGCTAAGAGGTGACCGGGGCAGGTCTCACAATTTGACTTGCGCTGATCCTGGGCGCCGCTTTGGGAATTCGCAGAATCATCAACCCTGCGATGAGCACCGCCGCCATCACAAACCTCAGTCCCAAAGAGAATGACCCTCCGGTGCGGGTGTACACGTAGCCGAAGATGTAAGGCCCGGCAAATCCCGCTATACTGCCGACCGCGTTAATCAGTCCCACCGCCGTGGCTGCTTCTGCCTGGCTCAAGATCTCGGTGGGGATCGCCCAGAAGGTGGAGAGATAAGCTGTCAGAACGCCCGCGACCGTGAACCAACCAATGGTGAACACAACCGAGTGGCCCGGGATGGAGAGGAAGAAATAGGCTATCCCGGCAACGAACAGCGGCATTGCAGCATGCCACCGTCGCTCCGCCTGCTTGTCGGAGTGCCAGCCATTGACCTGCATAGTTACGAAAGCGGCCAGGAACGGCAGAGCGCCCACCATCCCAACGCGCATATCGGTGAAGCCCGTCAGCCGCTTCAGCATGGTGGGAAACCAGAAGACGAATGTGTACTGGCCGATGTAGGCGAGGAAGGTGAGCGTAGCCATCCACACAATCGTCGGCGATCGCATGGCCTGCCACGCCGTGATGGCGGCAGTGCAAGGCGGTGTCTCCTCTTTCAGTTTCTGTTCGAGCCATTTCCGCTGCTCGGCGGTGAGCCATGCGGCTTCGCTTGGCCAATCGGTCAGAAAGAAGAATGCAACTACTCCCAGCAGAATCGCCGGGGCTCCCTCGACGACAAACAGCCAGCGCCATCCCGGGAACCCCAGCCAGCCGCGGCCCAGAATCCAGCCCGCCAGGGGTGATCCCAACACCGCTGACAGCGGAATGGCGCCCATGAAGTTGCTGGTGGCCTTGGCGCGGTCTTCGAAAATGAACCAGTGGCTCAAATACACGATGACGCCGGGGAAGAAGCCCGCCTCCGCTGCGCCCAGCACGAAACGCGCCAGGTAGAGCTGCGAGGGAGTGTGCACCAGCGCGGTCAGCACGGTGAGGGAGCCCCAGGCAATCATGGTGGCCGATATCATGCGGCGTGCGCTCCAGCGCTCTACCAGCAGCGCGCCCGGAATCTGTAATGCCAGGTAGCTGATGAAGAAGATTCCCGCGCCCAGGCCAAACACGTGGTCGCTGAACCCCAGGTCGCGCGACATGCCCATCGCCGCGTAGGCCAAGTTCGTGCGGTCTACGTAATTAACGATGTACAGAATGAACAGGAAGGGCAGCAGGCGCAGGCCGACGATGCGGCGAGTGTGTTCGCCGATTTGTGTCGCGTTGGGCGTCACCATAGTGGAGGCAGCTATTACCTCTCAGCACTCCTCGGGCAGTCCTGAAGGGGCGGGGAAGTATATATCGGAATCAGGTTTTAGGCACAACTGAGTCGGTCGCCAGCGGCGGAGAACAAGTAAGAGGCAGAGTTCGGTTGACGAACGCTCACGAAGCCGGGAGGTTCCTTACGTGATCCTTGGAAATGCCCTCTTCCGGCGCCTGGCAATTTGCACCAAGCCGCCCAGTTACGGGTAACTTCTGCTACCAGGCGATTACACTCAAAACCCACCCTCAATGAGCGTAATGGCGATATTTTCGCCAACAACCGCATAGTCTCGGCATTTCATCTGCATAATGCCGCCTGACTCAATGTTTCATTCGGGGGCGCGTCCGTCGCTTTTGCCGCCCTTCATGTGAGCTGGAGGATCAAGTTTTATGACTCTTCACTCACCGCCAGGTCGAACGCTTCGCGCAAAAACGGAAGGATCGTGCGTAGGTCCTTGGCGCTCCGGACAAGGGCGACGTGTGAGACGCGGTTGCCGCTTCGCCCGATTTTGATGAAGTACGGTGCGCCGGCCTTGCGACCGAGGTGAATGACCACGCGCAGCGCATCCCGCATTACCGTCAGGTCCGCAAAGATGCGTGTCGTCCGGAACAGCGCGTAGCGGTTACGTGTGACTACCTCCACGTCGCCAAAGCTCCTTACGGTGGTCTCGAGTTTCCGGTAGAGATCGGTGAGTGCCGGTGGCCTGCTCTTGAGCAAGGTAGCAGCGCTGCCGACCCCGCACGCGTGACGTTGATTGACCTGACGAAAGGTCCGATCACACCGCGGACATGCCCAACTCATAGAGTCTTTAGTACGCCGCGAACGCACATCTGTCAAAGTTCGGCAGCCCCAGGCGAACCCGGTCAATGAGTGTAATGGCGATGTTACGCCAACTGGCCGGATCGGGCCGAAAATCACTCTGCTTTCGGGAGAGAAGCGTCGCTAACCGGTTTCAAGTTATTGATAAAGCCGACAGAGATCTTCCGTCCTACATCTGGGTTGTGACAGTTCTGATAGAACCAGAATCCGGGAAACGTCTGCAGTACGTAATCCAGTGCCTGCGCCACAGTCACGTCGTTCAACTCGCCGGGCACGCTCGGCCCGTGGATGACGACCTGGCCAGGCATGCCCCAACCCTCCCATGCGACCTTTCGTCCAATGTTGTGGTCCATGAAGTCTATGACCTCCGGCGTGTTCAGGATTGCGTACACAGCCATTGCGCCGCTGTGATAGATTGCCCCGCTATGATAGAGAGACGGGAATGAGAGATGGTGAATTTTGACCTCGAGGAAATCTTTCGGGACATCCGTCTCCGCCATGCGAATCTTCCCGTCTCTCTCCTGGATGACACGCATCTTTGGATCGTCGGCGAACATCTCCTGCAGAACGTCAAGAGCAGAGCCTTCGTGGCCTGAAACAGGTCGAAGCTCGGGGAATCCGGGGCGTGGCTTACCGACATCGCAGACACCCCAATACTCAAGCGATCCCGAAAGTTGCGCGCCGCTTACGATTTTCTGCACTACTGGTATTGCCACCGTCTGATCGACTCCCCCTTTGTCCTGGCTGACGCAAGAGCCAACCAGGAACAGAAGCATGGCAACAATTCGGAGCGTCCTCATTCCAGAGAGAATACTCAGAGCACGTCTGGTCTGGGGTCTTAGTTTTGATCGAAGATCTCCTCGCACCCCCAAAGAGCGGTACATCTTGGACTGCCTGCGCTAGCTCCGCGCCCAGCGTTCCCGAAAATTCAGATTGCAGCGCCAGTTCAGAACGCCCGTGGAGGACATGTTGCCAGCGTACGCGGGGATTGGTGCCGCCACATAATACACTAGACTACTAATGTATAATACTACATTATTATTGTAGTGTATATAGCGAGGAAAGCAATTCGTCTGTTATTTCCGAGGTGAGGGAGGCGTCACGTAGGTCTGGTGGACAGTAGCTAGTGGCGGTTTAGCCGCCGGGCCTCTTTGAGAGCAGCCGAGGCGACGAAGCTGCTCATGCTGACATTCTGTTGCTTAGCTGCGTGCGCTATCTCGACTTGCTCCTGTTCGGCATAATACGAGGTGATAGCTTTCCGCACCACCATCGAGAGCTTGCGTCTGGTGAAACCCGCAGATTTTTTCTTCACAAGCGTGATGGTAGCACCGGTAGCCAAGTGTGGATACGCCAACGGCATCGCGTTGGTACCTGCCTTGGTAATATTCTGCGTCTGCCCGGAGTGGCAGTAAGGCGCAAACCGCTGCAAAAGAGCTCAATGTGCTTTTACCGTGAGCCACTCAGCGCTGCGGAGTAACCCGCCGAGTGACGACTCTGGTTGTTTGCCATCGGCAAAATTCCGCTCGCTCTCCTTGATTTTTCGTGCTAAGCTCCGACCTAGCTGTATGTTCGTCGTGTGTATGCGCTGGACCTCGTAGGATCCTTCAGACTTTGGCGGTAACGTTCCCCAACATTTAAAGCGATTTGTGCTCTGCGGGCTACATGCGCCCCGTGGAGTCGCGCCTGTCTGGGAGGGCTAGGTGAAGCCTTCGAGGACGGGACGCTCATCGAATTGGTCCGCAAAGCGCATGGGTCCTCCAAACTCCTGCTCTTATTGCAGAAGGGCAGGCAGCAGGGCACCGCCCCCGTTCACTGTCTGCCGGCGGGGACATACGTGCCGGCGGATCTGCCGACCGGTCTCCTGCGGTGCACGACTTTGCCCGCCCGGAGCGCGGACTATCGGTCTCCGGCCTCTCTCTTCGGCCGGCTCGTCGAGCTGCTGAGAACAAGGTGCGGCTGCGAGCCTCGCGAGGCCAAACTAGCCGCGTACTTCGCGCTGGCCAGCCACTTCTCCGACTGCCTGGATGTCCCAGGTTCCCTCGGCGTTTTCGCTGCGGAAGAGGCAGCGGGGCGGAACTTGTTGCGGGTCCTGGCCTGCTTGTGCCGACACCCGCTCCCGCTGGCAGATTTGCGATCAGCCGGGATGTGGAACTTGCCACGCGGCTTCTGTCCGACACTGCTGCTGAGCCAGTCGGCGCTGTCGTCGGCGACGGTAAGCGCCTTGCGAGCTTCGCAGCATCGCGGCTTCGGCGTTCTCCAATGTGACGGGGTGGTGGATGCCTGCTGTGCGAAAGCGATTTTGATCGATGACAACACGCCCGAAGAGCTTCGCCGCCTTTGTTCGGTGCAGATCTACCTGCCCCCAACCCAATGTGCGGCAGCAGCTTTGGATGAGTCCACACTTCGCAACATTGCCAATTGTTTTCAGCCCATACTTTTGCAGTACCGCATGGAGAATCACGCTGCGGTTCGGCGATCGACCTTCGACGTGCCGGAGTTCACAGGCGCGACCCGGCTGGCCGCGCGCATCTTCGGCTCATGCGTCGCGAATGACCCAGAACTGGAAGCCGGGGTAGTCGCAGTTCTGAAGGCGCAAGACGAATCGGCCCGCGGCACTCGTTGGATGAGGCTGGACTCGCTGGTGGTTGAGGCACTGCTCGTGCCCTGTCATGAGAACAAACAGGCCGTTCATGTAGGAGAGGTGGAAAAATTAGTCAACATGATCCTCGAGGGCCGCGGAGAGAGTATCAAAGTCAAGGCGCGCAAGGTGGGGGCGGTGTTGCGTTCGCTCAGCCTGCTTTCGGTTCGCGACAATCGCGGCTACGGGTTCCTGCTCTCGAAGGAAACCCGCCGCGCCATCCATCAATTGGGTCGAGCTCTGGAGGTTCCCACTCTGAAGAAGGGGGTTGATGGCTGCGAACTCTGCGCTGAGATTGCGCCGGACGCCGGGCGGAAATGAACGACGTGCAGGTCGTGCACTTCGTGCACATTGATAGGAAATAGCATCGGAGAGGGGCCTTGTTCTTCGCAAGGAATAAGGAATCATGAAATAAGGAGGTCGCACCGTGTGCCGACAAAATGAAAAGCAAACTCTCGTCTCCCGGATTGCAGCAGCCGGCTGCCCGATCGACATGGATGAACGCCCCGCCGCATTGAGGATTGTCCAAAAGGGCGAGGCCCACATCATAGACATGGGGTATGGGCGTGCTGCGATTGTTCTATATATGGCGCTTGTCCGAGATGCGCCTGGCCAGGTCGTTGTCGAGGAGTTTGGGGACATTCTTCTGCCGTGGGGCGCACTGTCTGCGGACTGGTTGGATCCTTTACCGAGGTCGGCCCGCCCGTTCTACAAGCTGCCGAACCGCTTTTCGCTCGAGCGCGATATTGTCCTGAATGACAAGCTTGGCGATTCGGGCATCACATTGCGACGGGGCCACCGCGTGGAGGGGTACGTGCTTGGTCACACGACAATCCCGATACCTCAGACGTATAACCACGGTGTTCTGGTGGACGCCGAGTTTTCGGTCGTCGATATTGCGGGCCATGAGTACCGCGGCGACGTTCGCTTCTCCATCGACCGCACCGGGCCCAGGCTCCGTCCTGCGGTTCGACGAGGCCCAGGATTATTCGCACCCGATCCGCCGCCCCCAGAATGGAATCAGGAGCCATTGGCCAGTTTGCGGAAAGAACCGGCGGTCACGGTGCGAGGAGAGTGATGCAGCCTTGAAAGAAGGAATGCCGCGCGGAAACTGCGGGACGCCAGAGTCTTGAGCGGACCGGTGGGGGCGCAATAGGGAAATTGCCATCGGCGG
>JAIQEU010000010.1 GCA_020073665.1 Terriglobia bacterium | reverse complement strand
GTGAAAATCACGTACACCAGGTCTTCCGGCGTCACACCGCTGTCGAGGTTGGCCGTGCTGTGCCCGGCGATCTTCGACCAGTCGGAATCGAGGCAGACCACTTCGGCCTGGTGCTCAGGCATGGACGCCAGCAACGATTGTTGCGTGAGCAGCACCCGGACCTGGGCGTCGTCGAGGGTCAACCGCAAACGCTCGGCAGGATACGCCGGATCCAGCGGCACGTAGGCCGCACCCGACTTCTGGATACCCAGCAACCCCACCATCATGTCGAGCGAGCGCTCCACGAAGATACCGACGCGCTCTCCCGGCCCTGCCCCCTGTTGTTTGAGGAAATGTGCGACCTGGTTGGCGCGCGCGTTCAACTCGCCATAGGTTAGTTGCTCGTCGCCGCACACGCAGGCCACGGCCTGGGGCGCGCGTGCGACTTGGGCTTCGAACTCCTGTTGCAGGCAATGCTGGCGCGGGTAGTCGAATGCGGTGGCATTCCACTCCACCAGCAGTTGCCGGCGTTCCGCCGCAGACAGCAGCGGCAACCGGGAGACTTGTACTGCTGGGTCCGCGACCGCGGCTTCGAGCAGTTGCTGGTAATGACCCAGCAGGCGCTCGATGGTGGCGGCATCGAACAGATCGGTGTTGTACTCCACCCGGCCGCGCAGACCTTCCGGGCTTTCGACCAGCGAGAAGAACATATCGCCCTTGGCCGTCTTGGTGTCGGTCTCGATCGGTTTGAGGCTGAGACCTTTCAACTGCAGGGCTTCGAGCGGCGCGTTCTGCAACGCAAAGAAAACCTGCACCAGCGGATTGTGACTCAAGCTACGCTCGGGCCGGAGTTCTTCCACCAGCTTTTCGAACGGCATGTCCTGGTGGGCGTAGGCGCCCAGCGCCGATTCCTTTACCCGGCCCAGCAGTTCGCGGAAACTGGGATCACCGGTCAGCCGGGCACGCAGCGCCAGGGTGTTGGCGAAAAATCCGATCAGGCCCTCGAGTTCGGCGCGGTTGCGGTTGGCGATGGGCGCCCCCACTACGATGTCGTCCTGCCCGCTGTAACGCGCCAGCAGCGCCTGGAATCCCGCCAGCAGCGTCATGAACAGCGTCGCCCCTGTTTGCCGGCTCAGCGCGTTCAGTTGTTCGGTGGTGCGTTTGGAGAACGTGATGGGGGCAACGGCACCGCGGAAACTTTCTGCCGCCAGCCGCGGCCGGTCGGTCGGCAACTCCAGAACCGGAGGCGCATCTTTGAGCTGCTCTCTCCAGTACGCAAGCTGCTTCTCGACGAATTCTCCCTGCATCCGTTGACGCTGCCACACGGCGAAGTCGGCATATTGCACCGGCAGCGGCGGCAATGGTGACGGCTTACCCTCGATGTACGCTCCGTAGAGCGCGGCCAACTCTTGCGAGAGTACGCCCATGGACCAGCGGTCGCTGACAATGTGATGGATATTCAGCAGCAGTATGTGATCTTTGCTGTTCAGTCGCAGCAAGCCGGCGCGCAGCAACGGCCCGCGACCTAGATTGAATGGCCGTTGGGCCTCCTCCATTACGAGCCGCCGCGCTTCCGTTTCGCGCTCCGCGTCTGACAGATGAGTCAAATCCTCGCAGAGAGGCGTTATCCGCAATGCCGGGCCGATGCGTTGTACGGGTTGCCCCTCGGAGGAACTGAACGTGGTGCGCAACGCTTCGTGCCTTTCGATGACCGCATCCAGGCTGTGTTTCAGCGCTTTCACATCCAATGACCCGCTCACCCGAAGTGCCCAGGGAATGTTGTACAAGGGATCGTCTGGCTCAAGCTGGTCCAGGAACCACAACCGCTGCTGCGCAAAAGAAAGAGGCAGATCCCGATCGCGCGCTGCACGCGGTATGGTTTCGGATTCCGGTACTCGCTGAGTGGCCTCGACCCGCACTGCCAATCCCTCCACGGTCGGTGCTTCGAACACCGCACGCAACGGCAATTCCGCCGCAAAGGCTTGGCGCAGGCGCGAGACCACCTGCGTAGCCAGCAGGGAATGTCCGCCAAGGGCGAAGAAGTCATCGCGAATGCCGATCTGAGGAACTCGCAGCACCTCAGACCAGATGCCCGCAATCTGCTCTTCGGTGGAATTTCGTGGGGCCACGTACTGCAATTCCGGCCGGTCGTATTCCGGCGCGGGCAGAGCCCGGCGGTTTACCTTGCCATTCGGCGTCAACGGGAAGGCATCCATGCTGACGAACGCTGCAGGAATCATGAATTCCGGCAGACTCTTCTTGATGTGTGAGCGCAGGTCCTCGACCGATGGTGGTGGTTGTAAGTCGGGGAGGACGTACGCCACCAGTCGCTTCAGTCCGGGTTCGTCCTCTCGAGCCACCACGACGCTCTGGCGCACGCCCGGATGCTGATCAAGGACAGATTCAATCTCGCCGAGCTCAATGCGGAATCCGCGTAGTTTTACCTGGTTATCAATCCGGCCCAGATAATCAATGTTGCCATCGGGCAGCCAGCGGCACAGATCGCCGGTGCGATACATGCGGGAGCTAGATTGGCCGCTGAACGGATTGCGAACGAATCGCTCGGCAGTAAGCTCCGGGTGTCCGAAGTACCCCCGCGCCAGGCCTTCCCCCGCAAGATAGAGTTCGCCGGGCACGCCGACGGGAAGCGGGTTCAAGTGCGGGTCGAGGATGTAGGCCTGGCTATTGGCGATTGGCCGACCCACAGTGACCGCAGTGCCCCGGGGCACGAGCGTGTAGGTGGAGTAGGTCGTGTCCTCGGTCGGGCCGTAGAGGTTGTAGACCCTTTGCACGGTGGTGCCAGCGTAGATCTTCTCCACCAGCACGTCGGGCAAAGCCTCTCCCGCAAGGTTCACCGTCTGCACCGACGATGGCACGCCGTTCATGCGCACGAGCTCTGCGATTGCCGACGGCACGGTGTTGATGAGCGTGACCTCATCCTTCGCGGGCAAACTGGGCAGGTACAGCGCGTTTTCGGCCACGATGATCTTGCCGCCCACACTGAGGGGTACGAACATTTCAAAGACGGACAGATCAAAACATACCGAAGTGGCGAACAGAACGCCGCGCAACTCTTCCGGAGTGAAAACCGTTTTCGCCCAATGAATGAATGTCGCCGCACTGCGATGTTCGAGAGCAACGCCTTTGGGACGGCCGGTTGAACCGGATGTGAACAGCACATAGCCCAAATTCTCCGGCTTGACTGGGCTCGCAAAATTAGTTTCCGGTTCGCCTGCGATGGCAGGCCATTCTGTATCGAGGCAGACCACCAGTCCACCGAACGGTGGGAGGTCGGACCGCAGCGCCTCCTGCGTTAGGAGCACATGCGCCTTAGCGTCTTCGAGGATGCACGCCAGCCGATCCTTTGGGTAGGCAGGGTCAAGCGGAACGTAGGCGCCGCCCGCTTTCATGATGGCCAGAATCCCAACCAGCATCTCCGGCGACCGCGCCGCACAAATGCCAACCAGCACTTCCGGTCCGACGCCGCGCTTTGCCAGGAAGTGCGCCAACTGATTCGCCCGTCGGTTCAAATCGCGATAGGTGATTCGCTGGTTGCCACACACCAGGGCCACCGCATCGGGAGCGCGTTCGACTTGGGCCTCCACAAAGTGATGAATGCAGAAATCCTTCGGGAAATTCGCAGACGTCTTATTGAACTCGAACACAACTTGCTGACGTTCGGACTCGGTGAGCAGGGGCAGCTCTGTAATTCGACACCCCGGCCGCGCCGCAATCGATTCCAGCAACACCTGGAAGTGGTTCAGAGCGCGTGTGATGGTGCATGCATCGAACAGGTCGGTGTTGTACTCGGCGCGCAGCAGCAGGCCTTCAGGAACTTCGATCGCGTAGCACGACAGGTCGAACATCGAGGTGTCGGTGTAAACCGGCAGGCGCTCCAGGCGAAGGCCGGGTAGCTCCAGCGCTTGCATGGGCGCATTCTGCAGCGCGAACAAGACTTGAAAGATGGGGTTGTGGCTCAGGCTGCGCGCGGGCTGCAACTCTTCCACCAGCTTTTCGAAAGGGATGTCCTGGTGCGCGTAGTTGCCCAGCGAAACTTCTTTCACCCGGACCAGCAGGTCGCGGAAGCTCGGGTCGCCCGAAAGATCGGTACGGAAGGCGAGGGTGTTGACGAAGAATCCGATCAGCGGTTCGATCTCCGCGTATTTGCGGTTGGCGATCGGCGAGCCCACCACGATGTCTTCCTGCCCCGAGTAGCGTGACAACAAAGTTTGAAACGCGGCAAGCAGCGTCATGAATAAGGTGACGCCTTCGCTCTGGCTGAGCGCTCGCAGTTGCTCGACGAGTTCCGCGGGAAGCATCAACTTCTCGGTTGAGCCGCGATAGGTCTGGATGGCAGGCCGCGGCCGGTCCGTAGGCAGTTCGAGCACGGGAGGCGCGCCGGCCAGTTGCTGTTTCCAATAGGTGATCTGGCTTTCGAGGGCTTCGCCGGTGAGCCATTCCCGCTGCCAGGCTGCGTAGTCGGCGTACTGCACCGGCAACTCCGGCAAGGGAGAAGGCCTGCCCTGAACAAATGCCGTGTACAGCGCCGCCAGTTCTTCCGACACCAATCCCATCGACCAGCGATCGCTGGCCACGTGATGCATGGTGAGCAAAAGCACATGCTCTTCCGCACCCAGCCGCAGCAACTGCGCCCGCAACATGGGGCCTTTCGCCAAATCAAATGGCCGCAGAGCCTCGGCTTTGGCCCGGCGCTCGGTTTCCGCTTCGCGCTCGGATTTCGAAAGGTTACTGAGATCGGTGATCGGCAGAGGGAGACTCAGTTCGGCAGCGATCACCTGCACAGCCTGGTTCGCGACCGTGACAAACGTGGTGCGCAAGGCTTCATGGCGGCGAACGATCTGATTGAGGCTCTTCTCCAGCGCCTCGACGTGCAGCGCCCCGCGCATACGGATCATCTGCGGGATGTTGTAGAGCGGGTTTCCCGGCTCCAACTGGTCCAGGAACCACAGCCGCTGTTGGGCAAAGGACAGCGGCGGATTCTTCTTTCGGGTTCGTGGCCCCAGCGGCGGCGCCTGCCAGGCGCGTCCGGCACGTCGTGCGGCTTCAATGCGCGGCGTCAGCTCGGCAACTGTCGGCGATTCAAACATTGCTCGCAGCGGCAACTCGGCTCCCAGCGCCTGCCGAATGCGGGCGATGACTTGGGTGGCCAGCAGCGAATGCCCGCCCAGGCGGAAGAAGTTGTCGTGAATGCCGACCCGTTCCACCCGCAGCAAGCGGCCCCAGATTCCGGCCACGATTTCTTCCGTGGGCGTCCGCGGCGCGACCCACTCGCCCGAACGTGCCTGCATTACCTTTTGCTGCTCGATCGCGTGCGCAACGCCACTGACTTCCGACAGTTCGGCCGCGATCTGTGCCAAGACCCGTGACCGGGGCGACGACACCGGCGAAGGCGCCTTGAGAGGTTCGGCAGCCTCCGGAGCGGCGTCGTTCGGGGCTCGCATCTTGACTGCGTTTGCCGCATACGGCGCCGGGAGGCGATACATTGTCCGTCCGCCTTGCTTGTCTTTGAACTGGCTCCCAACGCTCTCCAGAAAATCCAGAGCCGGCTGATTCTTCTTGCTGGGGACGAAAGGGACATCCACCCCCTTTAGCCCGCCTGCCTGCGCCATGGTGCCAAGTTTGGCGAGCATGTGGTGCTCAACTTTGCGGCCCAGCGCGCGACAACTCAGCAGGAAGGTGTCGACCTCCATCGCTTCCGCCCGGCTAGAAGCAATGACCACGCCCACCAATCCGTAGTCGCCGAAACGGTCGCACAGATTGACCACTAGGCAGTCGGCGCCGGACTGGCACAGTTCGTCAATCTCTCGCTCCGACCGCCGGATGGTGGTGAAGTTGAACTGGTTGGTGCGTTCGGTGAGTTGCGAAACTCGTCCCAGGTCTTCTGCGCCCATGGGACGGATTTCGATCTGCAACTCCAGCCCGGCCAGGAAATCTTCCAAGCTCCCCGCGGTCTGGCGCAGTTGCTCGCGCTCCACGTTCTGCCTGTAGAGCGATGTACGCCGGGCATCTTCCTCGGTCACCTTGCCGTGATCGAATGCCCAAACGTGTTGCAGGAAGTGCGGAATCTGCTCGGCATCATGCGGCAACTGCAAGGTCAGGACTTCCGGGCAACTAGCCTGCACTTCGGCGCATTCCAGCGGGTTGTCGTCTATGAAAATGAAGCTATCGAGTCCCAGCCCCAGTTCGCGGGCGAGTTCCTTCAGGTTTTGTGATTTTGGTTGCCAGTTGATGCGAGACGCAACGATGTGATCCAGGCTGAGCACCATGCCCGGATTTTGCTCGAACACTGCGGCCACATCTTCCTCGGCATTCTTGCTGCACAGGCACAGCACCATGCCGGACTGGTGCTGGGCAATCATGAACTGCTGCAGCGCCCGCCGCGGTCCATCCACCGTCACCCCGAGCGCGCCTTCTTCGCCGCAGACGCCCTTCCACAGGGTGTGGTCGCAGTCGAGCACGATGACTTTGTGCGGAGCGCTGCGAATGCCGTGGACGCGGCGCGCCACCATGGTTCCCAGCGCCGTGAACAACTCCGGCGTGTAGGGAATGTGGCCGAGCCGGTCGGCGTATTCGTCCTGGTAGTTTGCCACCGGATACAGCTCGAGCAGTTGCGCCGAGGTGACAACGTGTACCCCCGGCGCTTCTATCAACGCGGAAGCCAGCTGTCCTTCCATGCGCTGCGAAAAATCTGCTGCCGCCGGGTCTGCGAGTATCGCCGTCGAAGGCGGGCACAGGCACAGCAGGTACGGAGTGGCGGTGCGTTGGGCCGCGCTGCGTAGTGCTCTCGCGAACTCGCTGACGTTGCGCTCAACGTTTGCCTGGAGGCTGGTGGCCGCGCCCTCCCCTTCGAGTCGTTGCCAGTCTTCCAGTCGCACCAGGAGCACATTCACGCCGCCAGAGTTCTGCGCCACCAGGCTGGAAGAATCGAGCAATTGCTGGAAGACCTGGTTGTAGGGAGCGAACTCGATTCGTGATGGGATGCCCAGTTGACGCATCCAGAACGCCAGCGATTCTTCCACCGGCTCAGCGGTGAAGGTCGAAGTGATCGCCAGGGTCAGCTTCTGTTCACGCTTCTTTGCCGCCATCGCCTGTGCGGCCAGCGCTTCGGGGATCTGGAAATCAGCCAGCAGGCTTTGCGGACGGCTCACCAACTGCTCCAGCACCAGGCGGTAGCCATCCAGTACTTGCTCGACGGTCGCGGCGTCAAACAGATCGATGTTGTACTCGCACTCCACGCGAATGCCAGCCGCGGTGTCCGTAGCTACGAAGCGCAGGTCGAGAAAAGCGACTTCTGTATCCAGGTCCAGAAAGCGCGCTTCCAGCGTCGGACTGCTGAACGCCATCTCGGGAAAGTTCTGCATCAGCAGGGCGACGTTGTAGAGCGGATTCACATTCAGCGCCCGCTCCGGGTTCAGCGCTTCAATCAATTTCTCGAACGGGCAATCCTGGTGGGCAAAACCTGCCAGCGCGGTCTGGTTGACTTGCGCCAGAAATTCCTGCGAACTTTTGTCCGGCGCCATCCGGTCGCGCAGCACCAGGAAGTTCATGAAGCAGCCGATCAGCTTCTCTACTTCAGTCTGATTGCGGTTGGCGCTGACCGTGCCCACCGCGAGGTCCTCCTGGCCACTCCAGCGGTAAAGCAGAATCTTCAGCCCTGCCATCAGGGTGGCGAACAGCGTCATACCCTGGCGCTGGCTCAAGGTCTTGAGATTGTCCGTCAGACTCTTGGGCAGCAGCAGGGAAATTTTCTTGCCGCGGTAGCTGGGCGCGTCCGGGCGCGCCCGGTCGGTAGGAAGTTCGACCAGCGCAGGCGCATCCGCCAGACGCTCACGCCAGTATGCGAGCTCTTTCTCCAGCACCGCACCCTGCATCCACTCACGCTGCCACACCGCGTAGTCGGCATACTGGATGGGCAACTCCGGCAGCGAGCCAGTCTCTCCACGGTTGATTGCCTGATATAGCGTGCCCAGTTCCTCAAACAGGAGGCTACCGGTCCAGCCATCGCTCACGATGTGATGCATGGCCAGCACCAGCACATGATCTTCTTCGCCTAGCCGCAGTACGCGCGCCCGCAACATTGGGCCGGTAGCCAGGTCGAAGGGCCGGTGAATTTCTTGCAGTGCCAGCCGTTGGATTGCCGATTCCTGCTCCGGCTGGTCCATCTTGCTGAGGTCCGTCAGCGGCAACGGAATTGTGAGCGCGGGTGCGATGTTCTGCGCCGGTTGATCAGACATCGCCACGAAAGTGGTGTGCAGCACTTCGTGCCGCCGGACGATTTCGTTCAAGCTGTGTTCGAGCGCGTCCAGTCGCAGCTTGCCCTTCATCCGCACCGCGCGCGGGACGTTGTAAAGGTGGCTCTGCGGATCCAGTTGCTGAATCAACCAGAGCCGTTCCTGCGAAAAAGACAGCGGAGCGCCATCGCTCTGGTTTCGCCGGCGAATCGGTGGGGCGACGGACGAACCAGCAGCCACCTGCTTGCGCTTGCGCTCGAGCAGTGCCCGCTTGGCGGGGCTTAGACCGGCAATTTGCTTGTCCAGATCGTCCACGGGCATTTTCGTTTCCAGCTCGAAGGTCCCCTGGTAGCGCCGTCGTCCCCGCCGGCTGAAGCGGGCCGCCGGACACGGGCGCTACACTCTAAACATGTTTGCTTACGGTTGGGTTCGCAGGGGGAAAGCGATCTTTGTTAATACGTCAATGCAATCTCACCGCCAAATTCCGTAATCTTGGGGCTCTCGCTTCTGCGGATTAGAGACTAAAATCGCCTTCCGTCGCCCACAAAGTGCAAACATTTGCACAGTTGCGCTCCGCTAGGGTCAATATTTGCCCCACGATTTTCCCACCATCCTAGTGCGCTTCCGGGTTTTTTGGGGAACTCTGGGCTCCTGTCCTGCCCTATCCTGCAGGAATTCTGCCTCACTTCGCATCCGCCGCTTGCTCGATATACCAATGATGCTTCAGCACAAAAGTCCCATTCCAGGGCACCTTGCCGGTGCCGTAATAATCCGACTCGATCACCGTGACCCGGGCCACGTCGTTGATCAGGTCGGCTTCAGTGTTGCCGATGTCGAGCCACAGCCGCAGCGTGTATTCCCCGGGCATGAAGGTCAGGCTGGGGATGTCGCACACGAACACCTGCGGTCCGACGCGCTCGCCGCTGGCGCGATTGGGTTCGAACTGGCTGTGCGCGGTGAAGATGCGCTGCCCAAAAACGTTATTGAATCCCAGCCCGATGTTGAAGCTGCTGGTGGGATTGGGCAGGTCGAAGTGGACGCGAATCTTCAAGCGCGCCCCGATCTGCAGCCCTTCAATCACCGGCCGGTCCCGGTCGGTGTAAAACTCCAGTCGCTTGAGCAGCGGGCCCACCATGGAGCGGCGGTCGGAAACGTCACTCAGGTCGAGGATGTGCCCGGTGGAGTCCTGCGCCCCTGACAGGCTGTTCAAGTAATGATGAACCGCTTCTTTGGATGTGCCCTGAAATGCCAGCTTGCCATGCTCCAGCACCACTCCGTGCTTGCACAGGTTCTCGATGGCCGCCATGTTGTGCGAGACGAACAGCACGGTGCGTCCCCCGCGGCTGACTTCGTTCATCTTGCCCAGGCATTTTTTCTGGAACGCCACGTCGCCCACGGCGAGCACTTCGTCCACGATCAGGATTTCGGGATTCAAGTGCGCCGCCACCGCGAATGCCAGCCGGACATACATGCCGCTGGAGTAGTGTTTGACTGGAGTGTCGAGAAATTTCTCCACTTCCGCAAAAGTCACAATCTCGTCGAACTTGGAAACAATCTCCGCCTTGCGCATGCCGAGGATTGCGCCATTCAAGAAGATGTTCTCCCGCCCCGTCAGTTCAGGATGAAAGCCGGTCCCCACCTCCAGCAGGCTGGCCATGCGCCCGCGAACTAAAACCGCGCCCTCGGTGGGATCCGTGATGCGCGAAATAATCTTCAGCAGCGTGCTTTTGCCCGCGCCGTTGCGGCCAATGATGCCCACTACATCACCCTCGGCCACGTCGAAGCTCACATCCCGCAGTGCCCAGAAACGTTCTTCCTTGATCCTCTCCTCCGCCGCTTGCGAGCCCCGCAGCGCGCGCACCGGCGCGGTGAGTTTGCGCTTCAGAAACTCGCGAAAGTTCTCCGTCCGGTGGAACGCCCGGCCCAGACGGTATTCTTTCGACAGGTGCTTGATTTCCAGGATTGGCCGCATGTCAGATAATGTCGGCGAAACGCCGCTCCATTCGCCGGAAGACCAGCAGCCCCAGCACGAACAGTGCGAAGCTCACCCCCAGGGAGACGCCCATCACCGTCCATGATGCGGTGCTGCCCAGCAGCGAGTAACGAAATCCCAGCACCACGCCGGTCATGGGATTCAGGCCCATCAGCATCTGCCAGCGTTCCGGGATGTAATGGATCGGATAGATGACCGGGGTCAGGAACAGTCCCATCTGGATGAGGAACGGCACCGCGTACTTCACGTCGCGAAAGCTCACGTTGAGCGACGACAGAATCATGCCCAGCCCCGAGGCGGAAAGCACCGCGGCCAGAACAAAAACCGGAAGCCACAGCACGTGCATGCTGATCGGCCAGTGATAGTGCAGCATCAGCACAAATAGCAGTCCCATGCTGAATGCCATGTCGAGCAGCAACGCCCCCACCGCACCCAACGGAATGAAAACTCTGGGGAAATAGACTTTCGAAACCAGTTGCTGGTTGGCTACCAGGCTGTTGCTGGATTGCGAAAGCGCAGTGGAAAAAAATGTCCACGGCGCCAGCCCGGCGAAAGCGAACAGCGGGTACGGAGGCCCGTCGCTTTTCACGCCCGCTAGGCGGTTGAAAACGAAAGTGAAGATTAGCATGGCGATCAGCGGCTGCAGCACCGCCCACAGCCCGCCCAACAGGGTCTGGCGATAACGTATCTTGATGTCGCGCCACATCAAGAACGCCAGCAGTTCCCGGTAGAGGAAAATTTCTTTCCAGTCCACGGGCTGCCATCCCTTGCGCGGCCGAATCGTCAGCTCAAAAGAAGACACTCGTTGGCTCCAGGCGTGGTTCGGTGACTGCCGCTGTCGGGGAGGATTTCAGCTTCGGACAAAGCCGCGCACGACCGGACAAGTGCAACTCTTTCTAGCACTTGAACCAAACACACCACCGTAACCGCAGGCTCTGGGTCCGTGGGGCAAAGATTCGCATAAATTGGTAGCATTGTCCAGATTACCCGGTGGTTACCGATTTCCGAGGGTGCAACCCAGTGGCAGAAAACGTGCTCTTACGAGGGGTGCACTCCAGGACAAAGGAACGCACGGGCCGGTTCGCTGGCAGGAGAGAACTAACATGAAGCGCATTGTATTTCTATTGACGATGTTGGGGTTAGTGGTTTCGTTCGCGTCCGCTGAGCAGAAGCAGCAACCCACCCAGCACAAGCGAACCGTGACCACCACCGGCGCTGCGGACCGAGTTCCCAAGGAACCGGGATTGCCCAAACATCACAGCACGTACTCGCCAGCCGCCACGCACGCTCCCAAGGCGGGCAGTATGGATTCCCAACTCAAGGAACTGGAGAAACAGAACGCCAAGGTCGCGACCGGTCCGGCGGAAAAAAGAGTTGCGGCGCCCAAGGTGGCGGCGATTAAGTCGTCAGACAGCAAGGGCAGCAAGGGGAGCATGAACTTCGGCTACCAGGCGCCCAAGAGCGGCGCGAAAGCGGCTCAGTCAGCGCACGCTTCCTCCAAAGGAACCGGCCATGGCCATCGCGGGTACTGATGCAGGGTGTGATTAGTTAGCGCCCCGATCCACTTTTTCCCGGCTCGCTACTCTTTTCGGCTTCGGCCGCCAGCAGCCGTTCCGCCTCTTCATCGGACAGCCCGTCGAGTTCCCCTAGCAGCCGCGCCATTTCTTCCTCCTCTGTTTCCGCCGGCGGACAATGACTGATTTTCTCTGCTAACCCCGCCACCGTCGGCGTCTCCAGGAAACTATGCAGCGGCAGTTGCACCCGGAAGGCGTTGCGGATGCGCGAAATGATCTGCGTAGCCAGTAGCGAATGTCCACCCAGCTCAAAGAAATTATCGTTCACGCTCACCCGCTCCAGTTTCAGAACCTCTGTCCAGATGCCAACCAGCTTTTCTTCTGCTGGGTTGCGGGGCGCGACGAATTCGCGTTCAACCTTGGCCTGTCCCTCTTCCGGGGACGGCAGCGCTCGCAGATCAACTTTCCCGTTCGCCGTCAGCGGGAGTGCCTCGAGCGCCACGAAAGCCGATGGCACCATGTAGTCGGGCAACTGCTGCAGCAGGAATGCCCGCAGGTCCTCGCTGGCCGGAGGTTTCGCCGCAACGATGTACGCCGCCAGCCGCTTCTCACCTGACTTGTCCTGGTAGGGCACGATCACACTCTGCCTGACCGCCGGATGCTGCTTGAGCACGGCCTCGATCTCCGCCGGCTCTACGCGGAAGCCGCGAATCTTCACCTGGTGGTCGATCCGTCCCAGGAATTCGACGTTGCCATCCGGCAGAAATCTTGCCAGGTCTCCGGTGCGGTAGAGGCGCGCCGAAGTGATTTTGGAGAACGGATGCGGAATGAAACGCTCCGCCGTCTGCTGCGGCTGGTTGAGGTAACCCTTCGCCAGCCCCGTGCCCCCGATGCAAAGCTCTCCCGGAACCCCGATTGGCGTGGGCTCGAGATGCTGGTCGAGGATGTAAATTTCGTCGTTGGCGATAGGACGGCCGATCGGTATCGTAGCCGGCGCCCACGCCGCAACGTCGTTCTCGCGCACCGCAAAGGTGCAGCAGCCCACGGTGGCTTCCGTCGGCCCGTAGTGATTGATTACCGCACAATTGCCAGACTGCTGAATGCGTTCCACCAGGTGCCAGCTCGAAGCTTCTCCGCCCAGCACCAGGTACTGGCGCGGCAAGACTGCTTTGCCCTCGGCCGCATTCAAGAGCGTGGTGAGGTGCGAGGGAGTGATCTTCAACACGTCAATGGGATGTGCGGCGGCGTAACCGGCAAACAGGTTGGCCGCCATTGCCATCTCGAACCCGATCACGTGCAGGCATCCGCCCGAAATCAACGCGGGGAAAACGCAGGTGTTGCCCAGATCAGCACTGATGGTGGAAACCGTGGCGAAGTGCAGGACTTGGGGATGCTGGTCCAGCCGCAGGCGCCGGCAAATGAAGTGGCTGTAGTTCACCAGGTTGAAATGCCGCACCGCCACGCCCTTGGGAATTCCCGTGGAGCCGGAGGTGTAGATCACATAAACGAGATCTTCTGGAGAGTTGTTACGCTCCGGATTGCCATCGGGTTGCTTCTCCAGCAAACCACGATCGCGATCAAGACAGATCGTCTCCCCGCCGAACTCCGGCAGGCGGTCGAGCAGCTTCTGCTGGGTGATCACTACCGGCGCCGCGGTCTCGGCAAATTGGTGCGCCAGCCGGGCCTTGGGATTGTCGGGCACCAGCGGTACATAACAACCGCCTGCCTTCAGAATTCCCAGCAGGCCGATGATCATCTCCGCCGAGCGCTCCACGCACAGCCCGACCGGAACATTCGCCTTCACTCCGCGTTGGCGAAGCAAGTGCGCGATCCGGTTGGCTGCGACGTTCAAAGCCGCGTAACTGAACTCGTCCTCGCCACAACGCAACGCTGGGCGGTCCGGGGTGCGTGCGGCTTGGTCTTCGAACAGATGATGGATGCACTGGTCCCGCGGGAAATCAGCTGCAGTCTGGTTGAATCCAACCAGGATCGCTTGCCGCTCGGTGGCATCCATAATCGGCAACACGCTGGCCTGCCTGCTGGGATCGGCTGCCGCAGCGGCCAGCAGGATGCCAAGCCGTTGTGCCAGGCGCTCCACAACCTCGCGCTGGAAGTGTGCACGGTCGTAAAGCAGTTCGGCGCTCCAGGCGCCATCGTCAACCATGCAGCGAAGCTGCAGTCGAAAACGATTGCTGAAGCAACGCTGCTGCGAAATCGAAAAAGCAACTCCACCCGCCTGCTGTTTGGGACACTTCTCCTCGACGCTGAAGCCGTTGGCCCAGTCCTGGCCGGTCAGGTCTAGGTAGTCCTGAAATTCGATCGCCTCTGAGCGGGATTGCTTTACTTGTTTAACGACGTCGGCGAAAGATCGTGGTGCCTCGAAGTTTGCGTAGAGCGGAAGCGCCTTGGCGAACAACCCCATCGCGCCGCCTAGTTCCTCGTGGCTCCTGCCATCGCTGACTACGCCGAGGCTGACCTCAACTTGCCCAGTCAATCGCCACAGCAGCACCTGCCAACCCGCCAGCAAGAAACCGGCTGGATCTCCGGACAATGCGGCATCCAGCCGTTTGAAAAACTCGTGATCCAGCGGAACCGTCACGGTTTCTGGCTGGCAAGCTTCCTCCGCTTCCGCCCGGGCTTCAAACGGCAGAGCCAGCGGCGGAATGGCAGAAAAGTCATGCTGCTTCCAATACTGCTTTGCCGCGGCGGCTTCCTCGTCGTTCTTCTGCACCAGTTCGTTCTGCCATTCCGAATAGTCGGCGTATTGCAGTGGATCCGCGTCGCTCTGCGGCGAGCCGGCATACAACCCTTGTAACTCCGTGACCAGGTTTCTGAGCGTAGTGTCGTCCGCACACAATCCCGGCAGACTGAGCATCAGCAGGCAGCGGTCATCCGCCAATGCGGCCAGGCACGCGCGCAAAGCGGGGGCATGCTCCAGATCCAATTGCGTGCCTTGCGTCCACAACTGCTCTATGCGCTGCGTTTGCCGCGCCGAGTCCAGCCCGCGCAGGTCCTCCTCATTCCACGGCATGGCACTGCGGTCGCTCACCACCTGGAAGGGGAACTTCATGCCCGGATTTCGCGGGAAAATGGTGCGCAGGATTTCGTGCCGATCCACCAGGCTCAGCAGGGAAGTTTTCAGACGTTCGAACTCAAGCTTGCCTTCGAGCAACACCGCCACCTGCGCCGCCGCTGGTTGGCCAGCGGATAGACTCCAAAGGTGTTTCTGCTGCGGTGATAATTGAAATCCTGCCGTCACGGGCTCGGCCATTGAACTAGGCTACTCCTTCTTTGCTTGCCTTGGGTTGGGTTCGAGGCAACACCAATCCCCAGTATGCTGGACGCTATTTTTTCTCACAAGTCGGGAAGCTAAACACATTACTTTGGTTTCAGTTGATGGATCACGCCCCGGGCTTTAGGCTGTAGGCTCTGAGTTCGTGAAGCTAGGAGCTAGAAGCTTAAGCCCTAAAAGCCGAGACGCCCCGTTCCTCATGACCGTTGCCACGGCACAACAACCCGAACCCGATCCCATCCTCTGCCGTCGGCAGCCCGATGATCCTCGCCCCATCTCTTTCACCCAGCGCCGGCTGTGGTATCTAGATCAGCTCACGCCCGGCTCCGGCGTTTACAACGTGCCCTACGTCGCCCGGATCAGCGGCCCGTTAAACATCGACGCCCTGCAAAAAGCGTTTCACGTGCTTGTCGGCCGGCACGAAGTGCTACGCTCCGTGTTCCTGGCTCCCGGCGGAAATCCCACTCCGGTGGTCTTGAAGAAGTGGGCCTTCGAACTGAAGCAAACCGACCTGCGTCATCTGCCTCAGCCCGAACGCGAAGCCGAAGCCCAGCGGTTGGTGAATCAGGAAGCTGCGCGGCCTTTCAACCTGGCCCGTGACCTCATGCTGCGCGCGGCCCTGTTTCGGGTGGCGGACGACGAATGGGTGTTCCTGCACGTCGCCCATCACATCGCCACCGAATTTGGTTCCACTGAAATTATGTACCAGGAGCTAACGCCGTTGTACGAAGGCTTCGTCAGCGGCCAGCCAGTGACCTTGCCCGAACCCGCAATCCAGTACAGCGACTTTGCCCTTTGGCAGAATCGCTACCTGCAGGGCGAGCGACTGGAGCGGCTGACCGCCTATTGGAAGCAGCAACTCACCGGCGCAGAGCAACTCACGCTACCGACCGACAAGCCGCGGCCGGCGCTTTCCAGCCTGCGCGGCACCCGCTACCCCATGGTGCTCGAGTTGGACGCAATCAACGCCATCGCCGCGCTGAGCAAAGCCAGCGGGACCACGCCCTTCCGCGGCACCTGCGCGGCTTTCAACGTTTTCCTGCATTGCTACTCCGGACAGAACGATATTTCCGTGGGTTCTCCGGTCGCGCCGCGCAAGCGTCCTGGCATGGAAGGCGCTATCGGATTCTTCGTCAACACGCTGGTGCTGCGCAGCGACCTTTCCGGCAACCCCACGTTCCGCGAGCTGATGAAACGTGTCGACCAAGTTGTGCAGGGCGCCGTCGAACACGCCGACCTGACCTTCGACAGGTTGGTCGAAGCCCTGCGCCCACCCCGCGAGGCCGGACGCATGCCCCTGTTCCAGGTGAACTTCCGCGTGGTCAAGGCGTCGGTACCGGCGCTCACCCTCAAGGGTCTGGAAATTACGCCACCTAAATACGTCAACAACGGCACCGCCAAGTTCGATCTGGCGATGGAACTGGAGGCCGCTACCGGACAGGGCGGCTTCTTCGAATACAGCACCGATCTGTTCAAGGAAGCGACCATCGCGCAGATGGCGGTCGATTTCGCTGCAGTGCTGCGCGCTTTGATAGCGCAGCCCGACATCCCGTTCTCCGAAGTCTCAGTGGTTCGCGAGGTGAGCCAAAGGGTCCGTACCAGCGCCGGATTGCGGCGTTAGTTCCCCGTACTCGAGGCTGATTTCTGGGAGGGTTGCGGAATGGAATCGTACGCCGCCTGCGCACTCACCGCGGGTTCCTTGATGGAGTATTTCAGCAGGCACCACAATGCGCGCACGCCGTCTTTCCAGCCGATCTTCTTGCCTTCTTCGTAAGTGCGTCCCCAGTAGCCGATGCCGACTTCGTAGATGCGCAATCGCCGCTTGGCCACTTTCACCGTAATTTCCGGCTCGAATCCGAAACGGTTCTCCTCGATGGGAATCGACTGGATAACCTCGCGGCGGAAAACTTTGTAGCAGGTTTCCATGTCGCTCAGGTTGATGTTGGTGAGGCAGTTGGAAAGCAGCGTCAGCAGCGAGTTTCCCACCGAGTGCCAGAAGTACAGCACGCGATGCGGCCCGCTCCCCAGGAAGCGCGAGCCATACACCACGTCGGCTTTGCCCTGGATCAGCGGCTCCAGAAGTACAGGATATTCGGCCGGATCGTATTCCAGATCGGCGTCTTGCACGATGACAAAGTCCCCGGAGGCTTCCTGAAATCCGCGACGCAAAGCCGCGCCCTTTCCCATGTTCTGCGGCTGCAGGTAGACCCGCATCTGCGGGTGCTGCTTGGCCAGAATCGCCAGGATTTCTCGCGAACCATCGCGCGATCCGTCATCCACGCAAAGCAGTTCGATTTCGAGCGGCACGGCGAGCACGCGCTCCACTACCTGGAGCAGCGTGCCGCGCTCGTTGTACACCGGCATGACGACCGACAATTTCATGAGGGGAAAAGGCTGTGCTCAGTTTAAAGCAAAGTTGCGGCCTTCCCGCTGGCTTGGTGCAATACCCGGCCGCTCAGGGGACAAACCTTGTATACACCCTGGTGTGCAACTATTTGCATAGGCGCCGCCGGAAAGTGACGACTTGAGCTGGGCCTTGCAGCCTAATATTTGTATTTTCAACTGTTTATACATCGTTTAGCGGGTCCCGGTTGGCAAGCCCGTTGCTCTCACAAATGCACTACTTGAACAAGAGCCGGCGTCCCCCCTTTGGCAGATCTGGAGAGAGACTTGATTTTGACGCACAACCTGCGGGAAACGTCGGGACGGCGACCCGCCAACCGGCTGGTTCTTGCACTGCTGGTCGTGGGCCTGCTGGCCAGCGCCCATGCCCAGGGAATCCACACCACTCTGCGCGCGCAAGCGGATCCCTACAAGGGCAACCAGAGCTATGCCGGAGTTTGGGGAGACGGCCATTACGCCTACATCGGCTCCGAGCGCCGCAACGGCGTGCTGATCTACGACATCACGAATCCCAGCGCGCCCGTGCTTGCTTCCTATTACGCGCCCTCCAATTCGCTCGACATGGAGGACATTAAGGTCGCCAACGGCATCGGCTACTTTGCCAGCAACATGGGATTCGGATTGCACATCGTTAACGTTTCCGATCCCACCAATCCTCAGCTGCTCTCGACTATCACCTCGGCCAACGGCGGGTACGACAATACGCACAAGATTGCAGTCTGGAACAACTTCGTTTTCATTCCGCAGAATCTGGTAGCCCCGGCCATCATCAAGGTATTTGATGTCAGCAATCCTTCTCTCCCGGTTCTGAAGACCACATTCACTGCTACCGACCCGATGTGGGTAAACGACATCACCATCCAGGACAACGGCGCTGGCTCGGTGCGGCTTTACACCGCTGGCTGGGGAGGGAAGTGCGACATCTGGGACATCACCAACATTGCCACCCAGGCCCCGGTGCTTCTGGGATCGTTCAGCGCGGGCATTGACGGCAGCAGCAGTTCGGCCACCGCCAATGGAAATTATCTCGCCTACACCAGAAAAACCACCGACGGCACTTCCGAAGTGAAAATCTATAACATCAGCAACCCGGCCAACGTGACCGTGGCCTCGACGCTGACCATGACCGCGCTGGGCATTGATGCGGTAGCGCCGCATGACCCGAAGATCATGGGTAACCTGTTATATGTTTCCTGGTTCCAGGCCGGCACCCTGATTTTTGACATCACTAATCCCGCGAGCCCGGTGTTGATCGGCAGTTATGACACCTGGCCGGGGGCAGTTACTCCGACGCAACTGTCCGGCAACTGGGGTGTCTATCCTTACCTCGGTCAGGACCGAGTGTTGTTGAGCGATCGCAATACCGGTCTATACATCATCGATGCCACTGGCGTCAGCTCGCAGGCGGCTCTCTATAACTTCAAACTGAATCCTCCCAGCGTGGTGGGTTCGGCCTCCTCGATTGGAACCGTCTACCTGGTCGGCATCGCGCCTAACGGAGGCGCGGTTGCCACTCTGACCAGCAACAGCTCTCTGGCCGTGGTTCCGCCGAGCGTCACCGTGGCTCAAGGTGCAACTAGCGGCTCCTTCACGGTCACCACAACGGCGGTCTCCAGCAAGACCACCGCGACCTTGACTGCCTCCTACGGCGGGGCAACGCTCTCGAGCGTGCTTACGCTCACTCCGGAAATTCCCAGCTCACTCGTCTTCAGCCCTACGTCGCCCTTCGGCGGAACCTCCACAACCGGCACAGTCACCATGGCGGCTCCCGCTCCGGTGACCACGGTCGTCTCACTCGCCGTCACCAGCGGAGGTTCGGCGGTGGGTTCCATCCCGAGCTCCGTGACCGTCCCCATGGGCAGTTCCACGGCAACCTTTCCGGTGGTCACGAACGCTGTGACCACCAGTGCCACCGTCAAGATTTCGGCCAGCGCCAATGGAACCAGCGTCACGGGTAGCTTCACCGTGAAGCCCAACATCCCGAAGTCGTTTACGTTCTCCCCAAGTTCGGTAACGGGAGGCGGAAGCAGCACGGGAACGGTGACCCTGAGCGCCGCACCGGCGGCCGACACCACGGTGACCCTGGCCGTGACTAGCGGCAACAGTGCTGTGGCTTCCATCCCCAATTCGGTCACCGTGCTGGCCGGCAGTTCGTCCGCCAACTTCACCCTGGTGACCAACCCCGTGGCTACCAAGACCACCGTGAAGGTTTCCGCCACCGCCAGCGGAGGCAGCAAGACCGGAACCCTCACCGTGAAGGCAAACTCGCTGACCAGCTTCACCTTTACTCCGGGCACCGTGACCGGAGGCAGCAGTGCGCAAGGCAGCCTCAGCTTCAGTCTGCCTTTGCCCGTCGATACGCAAGTCACGCTGATCGTTATCAGCGGATCCGGCGCGATCGCCTCGGCGCCCACGACCTTTACCATCCCGGCCGGCAATACCATCGCCACGTTTTCGGTGACTTCCGATCCGGTTGTTCAGTCGACCGCAGTTCAGTTCGCCGTCGCGGCCAATGGAAGCAGCAAGATCGCCACGCTGACCGTGAAGTGACCCGAGCGCCAGGAAACGTGGCATAATAAATGGGCCACGCTGTCCTCTCTGGCCCGCTGGTACTGCGCCCACTCGTCGCGGCCTCAAATTCCAACGGGATGCTTACCCATGACTAGAGTTGTTTTCTGCGTAGTCCTGCTCGGCGCTTTCTCGTTCCTCCTGCTTTCCTGCGGAGGGGGCGGTTCCACCACTCCGGCGGTACTTCCCCCTGGAAACTGCGATTTCCAGGCAGGGGGAAACTGTTCGCTGAGCATCCAAGGGGTGGCGCGCACCTACGTGCTGCACATTCCCCCCAACTACCAGCCTAATTCCGGCGCGCTGGTGATCGCGCTGCATGGTTCGCAGGGCAGCGGATCGCAGTTTCAGGACATGAGTGTGCTGAGCGGCAAGGCCGACGAAGCCGGATTCGCCGTGGCTTATCCGGACGCGTTGCGCAGCGCCCAGGGCCACACCCTGTGGTCGGTCTTCTACAACGACTTTGCCTTCAGCGGAACCCCGCCGGATGACGTCGGCTTCCTGCGCCAGCTCATTAATACCCTGCAAGCCAATTTGCATCCCGATCCCAAGAAGATCTACGTCACTGGTTTCTCAGTCGGCGGATACATGGCGCATCGCGTAGGCGTGCAGTTGTCCGACCTGGTGGCCGCCATCGGCGTGGTTGAGGGCACCCTGTCGGCCATCGCTCCCGGCGACACTCGCACGGTTGGGCCCGCGGTCGCTCCGGTTTCCGTACTGATTCTGCACGGCGACCAGGACACCGCCATTCCTTACTGCGGCGACAGCACCCCCACGTCGACGGAGACCTCACAGGAGCAGACGTTCAACTATTGGACCGGCGCGCTGGCTAATAGTTGCACCGCCTTTGACACCACTGCTCCACTGTGCGACGCCGGCGGCAACATCACTTCGGTGGTCGAGAAGGATGCCACGAATTGCAAGGCCAATGCGGAAGTGAAGTTCTACAAACTGATGGGCGGAACCCACAACTGGTACAACTCGGCCATGAATGTGGCCGGCCAGGTCCCGTACAATCCCAAGTTCGACTCCGCCAGCGGTCTGGACACCGACAACATCTTGTGGAATTTTTTCGTCGCCCACCCCAAGCCCTAACGGCTTCTGTCTAAGGGCAATCGCGTAGGCCGAAGTGTAATTTAGTTCCGACAAGGGCATTTTTGTCCTAAGGTGTTTACCTTAGTCTGTCACCAGCTCCCCGCATCGAGAAGTCCGTGCCAGAAGGGCCGATGGACGGGCGTTTTCGCGAAGAACTCCTGCTCATACGATGAAATCTAAGCAGGGCGCGTCCACGCCATGGACTATCCTTGCCCGCCCCCTGTGGAAATGCCAGTTCGCAGATCACTGCGGCTTTATCAGTGACTTGGCAGTGTGAATGCTATGAAAGTTGGTAGACCCTGTACAAATTTTGGAGCCCCTTACGCGAAACGTGAATACGGGGCAGCCGGAGGTGTAGCCAGAATCGTCCCGGTCTGGGGTCATCCTTGCTGAGGGGGGAGTTGGCATGAAGGAGAATCCTGTTTCTCTGGGTCCGCGCGAGCAGCAGATCGCTGAGTTGCTGCTGCAGGGCTGTGACAACGACGAGATCGCACGACAACTCAAGATGGCTCGCCGCACGGTGAAAGCCCACTTCAATCGGCTTTTCCTGCGTTTTGGCATTGACAGCGGCATCAAGCGGGTAAAACTCGCAACTCTCTTGTATCGGAGGCAACTATGTTCGGAGGTGAGCGCTACGGAAAACGTGTCCCCAATGAGCGGGAGCAGCGAGTCATTGAACTCGTGGCCCAGGGACTCAAGAATCGCGAAGTCGCAACCGCGATCGGAACCACTGAGCACGTCGTCAAAAACTACCTTCGAGTTATCTACGACAAGCTCGGACTCTGGAACCGGGTTGAACTTGCCCTCTGGTACGAAGCCAGAAAGCACGAAGGTACCGCCCAAGCCTGAAGCGCTCGAGATCTGGGAGCACAGTATCCTGGATCTGGTTCATGTTCCGCCCCGCGGTCACGGTGTATTCGAACACTAACCGAAGCCGCAAGACGACTGGAGACCTCCGCTAGCGGAGGTCATTTTTTTTGATCTTCTACGGGCAGCCGTTGGTCTCGAGTTCGTGCAGTTTCCCCGCGGCATCGCTGGCGCCTTTCCGCAGGGCAGCCAGCAGCAGCACCCGGGCTTGTTCGCAACTCCGGGGCACGCCATCGCCTCGCAGATAGAGATCGGCCAGCAGCAGGGTAGCGCTGGGGTTCTGTTTACCGACGGCCTTCCACAACCATTTTGCAGCTTCCGTCGTATCTCGCGACTGGCCCTCGGCGGCAAGAATGCGCTGCGCTTCCTTGAGCTCCCGGGCGCCGGGTCCGGCACTCGCTGGCTCAGTCTGCGGATGCGCGCCTGCGGAGTCGCCGTCGGATGCGTTGCCGGGGGGCGAAGCCAGCCGGGCTTGCAGCGGAGTCTGATGCGTATCTTCACCCCGCGCGACGGTGGTTTCGACCGCTGGCGAGTGTGGCACCGGTTGCACCCGAGGTGCAGAAGCGGTCGGAGCAGGGTGCACGGGCGCAATCGTCGGTGCCGCCTGCGGAGCAGCTACGCTTGCCGGTGTGCTTACCAGAGGAGCCTGCGAGGGTACAGCGGCCGGCCGCGGAGTCCATACAAGGTAAGCAAAAACCGCCAGCGCAATCGCCAAGCCTGCAGCCACCAATTTCCACGTATTGCCTGATCCAGGCCCCTCATCTCCGACGCGAACTGGAACTCGCTCCCGCAGCCATTGCAGGCCGTCTTCCGCAGAGATCGGGGCGACCGCAGCGGTCGCTGGCACAGCCGAGGGTACGGGGCTCGGCTCAATGGTAGAGCGCAAAGCTGTCCCACAGATTCCGCAGAATGCCTGGCCGGCTGGGTTCTCTTCCCGGCAGGAGGGACAATTTACCAATTCCTGCGGGGGCTCGCTGACCTTGACTGGCGGAAGAGCGGCTGGCGCAGGTTTTTCCCGAGCCGTGTTCCGCGCCGCCGGCGGATCACCCTCCAGTTCACGCAGCAGTTCCACCACCGCGCTCTCGCGTTTCTCCGGAGGGCTGGTGAAATACACCTGCGCCCATCGCCCGAGGTTCTGCCCCAGTGTCGGATTCAGCAAGGGGTTCAGCCTGGGATCCGGCAGATGGGAAGGGTTGGATGATTTTTCTGAGGGTTCCGCCAAGGCCAAGACTCCACCGATTTACTTATTCGCCATTCCACTCCCGCGGTGCGGCGTTGTCAAACCCTGGATGTGGAAAAACTACTGAAGAACGACGAATGACTAGTTGCAAGGTCTGCGAGTGGCCGGTTCAAACTGGTCCAGTTGCGCGTCGCGCTGAGTGCTGAGCTTGCCGCCAGGCGTCTTACCGTAGAGATCGTTTCCGGGGCAGTAATAAAGCGCGGTGCGCGTATCCACCCATACCTGGGTGTTGGGGTTTCCCAGGTATACCTGCACTGGCGTCGTCGGCACTTCGGCCAGGCCTAGTGAAACCAGCGTCCTTTCGAAGAAAGTCAACTTGGGTTGCAGTGCGCGGACCCGCGCCGCAGGTCGGTTCGACGCGCTTGTGGTGGGCACCGGCTGCGAGCCCCAGCCCGAGAGCGCGCTGATGCACACGGTCAGAAGCAGAATGATGGCTGCTCCCAGGTAAATGTTGGCGCGATGAATCCGCCAGGTACCCACGATCCAGGCGCGGCTCTCCGGGTGCGGCTTCAACGACTCCAGCCACTCGCGGGCCCGCGCCGCGGATGTCCAGGGATAACCCTGCGCTGGAAGTGAGGCCGCATGGTCGGCCGGCAGTATGCGTAGCGCGTCCTGTAGCTCCAGTGCTTCTGGGATCGCCTCGTGTCCGATGGTGCGCTGCCGTTCGATTCTCATGAGCGCCGCCGGCTCTTCTTCAGCCTCTGTCCCGGCGGCGATCTCCTCGAGCACGGGATGAAGTGGCGCGGCTTCGTCATCCGGCTCGGTGGTGCTGCGCGGCGCTCCGGCCAGGGTTTCGTCCAGCTGCTTTGCGGCTTGCTGCATGTGCCACAACGATGCCACCTTGCTCTGCAGGTCGCGGTTGGCGGATTTTTCCTTGTTGCGTGGAGTTCCACACAGCCCGCAAAAAGATTCGTCTGCTCCCAACCAGTTCCCGCAGTGGCAGGCCACGCCTGTGGCAGGAGCTGCGGCGGGCGTTGGTGCTGGCTTGGCTTCGTGCGCGGGCGTTTCCGCCAAACGTTCCAGCTGCGGCTTGATTCTTTCCAGCGCCTCCAGCATGGTCGCCCGTTCTGCGGCCAGCACCTGCTTCCATTCCTGTTCCGCGGCACGCGCGATGGCCTCGGCAACCAGCCCGGCCATGAGTTGGCAACTGCGGACGTCCTGTTCCTGGAAAGCGTTACCTGCGGCGAACCTGACTTCCAGCACGCCGGCAATCGTTCCTTCGTGATAAACGGGAACCGCGATCAGAGATTTCACGCCCAGCGCGCGGCATATTTCCGGGCTCAGCCGGAAATCCGCTTCGGCGTCGGGGCACTGCAGGATTTCTCCATGGCGGATGCAGTTGGCCGACAAACAAGCCGCCAGCGGCTCCAGCGAGCCAGCGCTGTCGGCGGCAGTTCCGAGAGCGGCCACATACGAGACTTGATCTTCCTTCTTCACTACTCCCACCGCCACCCCCGCGGCCTGAGTGATTCTTTGCACTCGTTCGGCAATCAGATTGGCGGCGGACGAAAGCTCCAACTGGCGGGTCTGAATCTGTTTCTGAGTCTCTACGATTTCGGCGAGACACTGACTGTGGTCGGGCCGCGCTTTGGCCGCCCGAACGCCGTCATTTTCCTGTTGGATCACATAGGCGGCAGACAGAAGTTGCTGGAACGAATCCACGTCCAGGACCGGTCTGGCCTGCGTACTGGTGAGTTCCTGCTTCACGTCGGCGGATACCCCGCGGCCCGGCAGGTGACACCGGACCTACCCATTCTAGTGCAATTGACCGTCCAAAGAGCTGTATTCGGTTTCCGCAACCCCTTGATTCTAAGGCCCCGCCTGGCGTCCAGTGAGGACCGCTCGCTCCATTCGGAAGGCCAGCTCAAGTCCTTATTGTTGTTTGGATTATGGCGTTCCCAAGTCAAGCGCGGGGGCCGCCATTGAGCAATATCTAGCATATGGCCCGGGTTCGCCTTATCCGCTGGGAGTTGCGAAAAGTGCAAAAGTTTGCACACCGGGCTGAATGGATAGAAACGGCGCAACTCGGGTCCCCGTGCGACCAACCGGACCAAATCTCACTGCAGCTTGGCGTACTCGGCCTTGGCCTCTTTCAAGATGGGGACGTCGGGATCGGCGTCCTTCCACAATGCGAAGAAATCCTGGTACGCCGTGCGAGCACCCGCGGTATCACCGGACAACATCCGGGCCCGCGCCAGTTGCAGTCGAATAATGGAGCATGGCTCAGTAATCATGCAAACCCAGCGATGATCCATGGCCTTTTGGAACTCGGCGGCTGCTTCTTTTCCTTGCTTCATCTGCAGATAAGCTTGGCCTCGGATGTAACTGGGCCAGATACGGGTATACCAGCCAAATTCGTAGGGAGCCGTTACTTGCAGAAATTCGATCGCTTTGCGTCCATTGCCCCGGCTGACTTCGATCTCGGCACGAATCAGGGGAACCAACATGTTATTCATCGCGAGGTCAGTGGGAGCGGTCCGGTTGATCTCATCCGCTGCCATCTCGGCATCCTTGGAGTCTCCGGCCAGAGCGGCAGCGAGGCCCGCGACAAATAGTGGTAGTCGGCTCCGATCCACAGCAGTAGCTCTCGTTGCCAGTTGACGCGCAGCGGCCGAGTTCCCGGACAGGGCTTCGCGAATCGCAAGTCGGCCATAAAGACTGGCCACGCTTTCCTGAAACTTGCCGCGTTGCGCAATCTCAACGGCTTGACGGAAAAACTCCCGGGCGCTTTGCAGCTTTCCCGAGGACCCTGCTACCCCAGCCTCGGTCTCCAACATGTCGAACTCATCGGGCTGGCCTTTTGCCCAATCGACCTCACGTTGCATCGCTGCCGTGTCGTTCTCCAGGAAAGCCAATCCGAAAAGGTCCCGGTGATCTCCCGTTGAATCCAGCTTGAGCCCAATCTGTTTTTGACGAATCGCCTTTGCTTCAGCCAACCGATCCAAGCCCAGGTACGCTCCGCCGACAATCTGGTAGCTGAGCGAATGGTTGGGATCCAGGCGCATGGTTTCCTGGGCTTCCTCCAAACTCTGGTCAAACTTGCCCTGCAGGGCATAGGCCACGGCAAGGTTATTGGTGGGAATGGAATCGCGCGGATAGGTCCGCTTCCAGAGCTGGTAGGCCTCAACCGACTTGTCAGTTTCTCCGGTCACGATATCGTAATAGTGCGTCGTAATGTAGAGCTTTTCCCGTTCGCTGGCGCGATCTCGCCGCTCAAACGCTTGCTTCATGTTTTCGATGGCGGGCTCATCCTGGTTGGTATTGGCGTAGGACTGTCCTATGTGGGCATAAGCGATGGCGAAATTCGGATCCAGTTCGATCGCGTGCCGGTAAAAAGGGATGGCCGCGTACTCTGCTCCTTTCGACCGCTCCGCTTCACCTAGGCTGAAAGCCTTCAGTGCTTCCAGCGATGAGGTCGTGGCTTCCTCGACCGGGGCATCGAATTTCTGCACCGAAGCCAGCGATTCACCCAGTTTGCCCCGCAGGTTCGAGGCGGCCTTCCCCACGGCGCCCAGGACCTGTTCTTTCTTGTCCACCTGGACCTGTTCGCGGGCCAGGCTGTCGCCGGTCTGGCAGTTCACCGCGTCCACGCCAATCACGTACTGGCTGCCGATCGTCGCAATCGAGCCTTCGAGGATGGCTTTGATGCCTTCGCGCTGGCAAACCTGACGCGCGAGGTCGGGCGTAACCCGCTCATCGGGAGAACGTCCCATGTAGCGCAACGTGTCCCGTACCCGGTCCGAGGGAAAGACGTTCAAGTAGGGCGACTGCTCCAGCTGTACGGCCAGCGCCTGCTTCAGCGTGTCGTCGAATACGGCGTCGCCAGTCGTGTTGACAAAGTCGCTCAGCAGGATGGAGTCTTTTTCCGTCAGCGCTCGCGCGCTGCGGGTGTAGAAGAATCCAGCGATTACGGCTGCTACAACCAGCCCGGCCACAGCCAGCCAGCGCCAGGTCTTGCGTCCAGCGGAAGGCGCAATCGCCGCGGTCAAATGAGGTCCTGATACCCGCGCCGCCGCGTGAGCTGCCGATGAAGACGGCGCCGTAGACGCCGGCACCACCGGCGCCGTGGGCGCTGAATCCGTCACAGGCGTGGCTACACTCGCGACTGAACTCCGGCTCGAATCAATCTCGCGCTTCAGCCGCTTCAGGTCTCCGCGCAACTCCGAAGCCACCTGGTAACGCAGATCGCGATCCTTCTCCAGGGCCTTGTTGATGATGCGCTCGAGTTCGGCTGGCAGGTTGGGATTCAGCCGCACCGGCGCCGTGGGCGCGCGATTCAGGATGGCGTCAAAGATGACCGCGGATGTGTTACCAGTAAACGGCTGCCGCCCGGTGGCCATCTCATAGAGCACCGCGCCAAACGAAAACAGGTCCGTGCGCGCGTCCAGGTCTTCACCTCGCGCCTGTTCCGGAGACATATAAGCCACCGTGCCCACGGTGCTGCCCGGACTGGTCAGGTGCGCGGCGTCCACCGCCATCGTAGGCAGCGAGGCCCCGGCGGTCTGCGCGTGTGGCATCGGCCCACCGGCGACCTTGGCCAGCCCGAAATCCAGAATCTTGGCCTGCCCGCGCTTAGTCAGAAATAAATTCGCTGGCTTCAGATCGCGATGCACGATGCCCGCGGTGTGCGCCACGTCGAGTCCGTCGGCCACTTGCACCCCAAAATCCACCAACTGGTCTATCGAAATCGGCCGCCCCTCGATGCGGTACTTGAGCGTCGTACCCTCGAGGTACTCCATCACGATGAAGTGCCGCCCAGCCTCTTCTCCAATGTCGTAAATGGTGCAGATATTGGGATGGTTGAGCGCCGACGCCGCCCGGGCTTCGCGCTGGAAACGCTCGCGCGCCTGCGGGTCCTGCGCCAGTTCTTCGGGAAGAAACTTGAGCGCGACACGTCGTCCGAGGCGCTGGTCCTCCGCCTCATACACCACTCCCATGCCCCCACCGCCCAGCCTCTGCGTGATGCGGTAGTGGGAAATCGTCTGGCCGATCATTGCGGTGCAATGTTAGGGGCGCGGTGTGGGGAAGTCAACGGAAAGCCGGGATTGGAGATAGAGCCCGCCAAAGTTGTACCCCCCTCCCGGGGCCAAATCGGGCGAGAGGATGCCGGGTCGTGCGCGGGGCGGGGCGAACGGGCGTGCGAGGCGGGCGAGTGTGCGAAGAGCGCCAGGCTGTGGACCGGGAGCGGGGCTGGGGAGCCGCTCTGGATCGTCTCCTGCTGCATCGGCCGACCTTCGTTAACATCCGTCGGTTTTCCCTCGGGACGCGTTGCGCCCCAAGTTTCCCGCTCGACGTCAAGCGCCCACCACTGCTTCCAGTTCATCGCTGCCCATCAGTCTCTTGCGCAGTGATCGGTAGAAGCCCGAGATGTGGGCCTCAAACTCAGCCAGACTCATGTCGGCGGTGACGTGAACACGTGGCAGGGCGAACCGATTAATTTTCGCGCCAAACCCACCTCCGGCGTTCATAAAGGCGCAGCGGAAGCCTGCTTGCTCCGCCAGTCGCAAGTCTCGTGCCGTAACGGTGGTCGCATTTCCGAAAGGATACCCAAAGGCCCACACCGTCCGCCCCAAAACCTTCTCAAGAACGCTCCGGCTTTCGGAGATCTCCCGCCAAGCCATGTCGTCCGACACCCGCGACAGAACCGGGTGGGAGAGAGAATGGGCGCCGATACTCATTCCCGCAGCGGCCAGTTGTAGTAACCCGGCTCGATCAAGCGTAAGAAATCTGGAGGCTAGCGTTGAGCTATGGACGAAGCGCGTTTCCCAGACCTCGGGAAGTGTAAGTTGGTCTCGGATTTGATCGAGGAATCTGCGCCTCAGTTCTCTGTCGAACTGCGAAAGTTGTTCGACCAAGCTCCACCAACACGCGTGCTTCACCTGCCGCACAGCTGCCCTGACACTGATGACTGCCTCGCTGAGGTCCAGCGCAATTGGTTCGCCCGCGTCTAACAACATCAGGTAAAGTTCCTCGTACCAGAGCATGGACGGCGTCTCATCGACGGACGCGCCGGTGGCGAAGAAGAGGCAGGATAGGCCAAACTCCTGCAGTACTGGAACCATTTCCGATAGCGTATTCTGCAGCGCGTCGTCACAGGTCAGCAGGATTGAACGCGGAGGAAGAGACATCTCTCCCTCCGACCATAGGAGGAAGTCTTCGGGGGAGATTACATGGTAGCGCTTCCTCAGAAGCCGGAGTTGGCGCCGCAGCGAATCCGTATGCACCAGGTTGCCGTCCAAAGCCGGATCCCTGACTTCGTATCCGGCTGGGAACACGCCGTGGTAGGTCACAACCGCGGGACCAGCACCCGCCGTGCAGCGAAGGTACCCGCTCCGGGACAGGGCTGGAAAGATGATGTGCTTCAGAGCAGGACTGACGAATCTCAAGGGTTGCCTCTCTAAAGGTTCTGCAGAATTCTACCGCACGACTCAGGCGCTGGTACCAACCGCGCGGACTCGCGGCACGATCGAGATGTCAGCTCATTTCAATAGCCAGAATCGCCGTCGAATAGTTGGAAACTTACCGGAAACGCTCGGCCCAAGGCATCTGCGGGATCGTGAAGCATGATGGGTTCCCTGTACTGACACCAGTATCCGTTCCAGGCCAACGACTGGCTCAAAATCGGCACAGTGGAGAGGGCACGAATGCGGCAGACTTCGGGGTCGAGCAGCGCCGCGCTCGTGACCGCGGCACATGCGTGTTTCCAATCGTTCACATCGTCTGAGTCAACGACAAGGTCGAGCAACCTTGCTTCCCAGCCCGACTTTCCCATGACGAAATATCCACCGAGGCGTCCTTGGCGCCTCAGCAGGAACCCGCGCATCTTCAGGTGAGGACACTTCAGCAGGTAATTCAAGTCCGCAACGGTTCGCTGGCAAGAGGTCCAGGGGCGTTTCGCGCCGCGCAACATCGACAGGAGCAAATCGTCGAATTCGTTCACCGGGACAGATTCCCATTGACTGCTGAGGCGGCCGCGAATGGGCACGGGATGCACCCACCCGTGCAGCAGGCGGAGAACCGATCTCCCGGTGCGCACGCGCATCCGAAATTCCCGCCACGGGCGCAACCATGCGGTGTAGGTCAGAGCGTCTCCGACCTGACAAAACCCGATGCGGGGTATGATCCGGCGTGTGACTGGCGCCCCTCCGATGATAAAGGATGTGGGAGCCATTTCCATTAATTTGCGGAACAGCATGACACCGACTCCGGGAATCGCGGAGTCGGCTGCCCAGTCCATCATGGTGAGGCTGTTTACGACTTGCCCAGTGGGTAGACGAAAAGACACCGGACAAACACCAGCGTGAGCAACAATGCTTCCGTCCCTTTCGAACAGGTAGCTGCGGCAACCTTGCCAACCGGCCCTGGGATCGAGGTACTTCCACTCCAGCAGCCGCGGGTCGGCGTGATAGTCCGAAGGCTCAAACTTGTACACGCGGACGAGAAACTTCGCTAGGGTTGGAAGGTCGTTTTGTTCGGTCGCTCTGAGTGTTCCGATCATTACAGGTCGATGGGTGCGAAGTGTCCTTGGCCGGGCGACGCTGGTCGGTGTCCTAGATTTGCCCACCCGACAACACGAGGTTCTGTCCCGTGAGAAACGAAGCGTCGCTTGAGAATAGATAGCGGATGGCGCCCAGCACATCCGTAGTTTCACAAAGGCGGCCGAGCGGAACTGCCGCTTTTGCCTTCAGACGCTGGCGCTCGTTCGCATGGAGATTCATACCGACCGGCAAGAAAGAGGGGGAGACGGCATTGATGGTTATCTTCTTAAGAGCGAGCTCCGGCGCCAGCAACTTTACGGTGTGCTCCAGCGATGCCTTGGCGAGGGAGTAAGCTGCCGTACTCAAGGACGGCTTCTCGGTACCGGCGGTAGAGCCCAGGACCACCAGCCGCCCACCTTCGTTCTTGCTTCTGCTAGCCAGAAGACGAGCCAGCTCGATGGTGTGGAAAGTCGCGAAGGAGAGTTGCTGTTCGAGCGCTTGCCGTGGAACTGAGAGCAGACCGCCTTGCAGAAGACCCGGCCACGCCGCGTGAATAATTCCGTAAAGAGATCTCCCTCCCAGCATCTCCTCGATATTCGAGATGCACTCAGGCTCGGAAAGGTCGACCTTGAGCTGAAGAACACGCGGATTGCCAAGTAATTCCGACGGGAGCGGGCGGCGATTCACTACTGCCAACACCGAGTAGTCGCGGGCCAGTTCTCCGACCAGATACGAGCCGATTCCCCCGGAAGCTCCTGTGACCAACACAAACTTGGCATCGACAGAGGGTAACGGCCGACCTTCGTTTGGAGGCGGACTGGGCACCTTCGTTGCGCCTTCGTGACAGGTGAAGCCCACGTGAATCCGGCTTGTCACGATTTCACCAGGCAACTCCGCAACGACAACCTCCAGGCTACCGCGCGCGTTGTCTGGGTCCCAAGCCGTAATTTCTCCTCGCACCGCTACCCGGCAAGGGAAATAAAGAGGGCGGCTAAACTGTGCATGGTAGGAAACCAGGAAGCTGATCCTGCCAGGCAGATACATTCCAGCCATGGCGGAGGCCAGCGCAACCTGGTAGGCACCATGCACGACGCGAGCTCCCAGATTAGTTGAACGTGCGTATTCGACATCCGTATGAAGCGGGTTCATGTCGCCGCAGTTACGGGCGAACTTCAGGACGTCGGCTTCATTGATCTCGCGTTCGAACTCCGCGCGCAAGCCTACGCAAAGATCCGCGGCCCGATGGACGACAGCGTCACGATGTCCCATTGCCATTGCTCTTCAAGTAATCTTCAATCAGCTCAAAGGAGACAAGTTCCGGCAAGACGTCATAGTCGAGTTTCACACAGAATTCCTCCTCGACCACATTGGCCAAAATTATGGCTGCGGTAGAATCCCACGCCGCAACGGAAGTAGAACTCGCCGAATACACCTCCGGTTCAGTCAGGCCGGGAAACACCAAAGAAAAGCATTGTGCGAGGCGATGACGAAGATCAGTCATGAGTCATTTCGACCTCATGGTAGAGCATGGGGCACTTCTCCAGAAAGGTGGTTCGCGACAGCTTGAATGGTCCATCAGGTTTTTGTCCAAGGAACGATCCCGAAAACTCCAGTAAATACCCGTTGCGGGCCGTCGGGGAAAACTCCAACCAGATCTCTTGTGCTGGAAAGCGCTCCAAAAGAAGCTTAAGACACTGGTGCTCGATGCGACGCCCGAAGGCGCGACAGCTCATCACCCAGGTGTTTACCGTCAAAGCTGCATCGCTTGCTTGGCCCGCGAGCAGTGCAATGACACCGAGTGCTCCATACTTGTCGCGATAGCTAACCATGAGCGAGAACGAACCCGGCAGGCTGAGTTTGCTGTGCCATTCACTTTCAGTGTACCGAATCCCGTTAAGATTGAACTGGTTGGTCTTGTTGACGAGTTCGAGGCTTCGCCGGTTCACCGCCGCGTTGTTGAAATCCGGGGTGATCTTCGACTCCGCCTCGCGCAAGAAATTCTCGTAGGATGCGCTCTCTTGCTGGGCCCCGGCGCGAAAAGCGCCTGCGGTGCGGAGGCTTGTACGCCGCATGCCATCTTCTTCAGTAAGGATTTGTTTTGCGAAGAGGTCGCGGAGACGGTAGAGCAGGCTGTGGACTCCGGCGTAGTCCTGGGCATCAAAGCGCAGGCATTCCATGCAGGGATGCGCGGCTTTCACCTCGGCGATTTCGCTGGGACTGTCTTCGACGAAAACAACACTGTCGGCATGGAGGTTCCAGGTGTCCAGAATCTTTGCCAACGACTCCGATTTGGCATTCCAGTGAGCCTCGACAGGAAAAACATAGTCACGGGGCAGCAAGATGTCAGTCCTCCGGAAGGCAGCTTCGACGATGTCTGGATCGTTTTTACTAGCTACCCCGATCAACACTCCCTGTTCAGCTAAGGAACGCAACAACTGCTGGTAGAGACCATGGAGCTGCGCATGGCTGGCGAGATCCCAAGAAACTGACTGTGGACCTATTTCTCCGGCAATGCCGGCCCAGAGGGTGTCGTCCAAGTCGGTAATCAACCCTTTCTTGGGTTGTGCTGGTACAAGAGTTTGCGCTAGAAGCTGCCCGAGTCGATCGGCTTGACAGGTTGTGTATGGCAAACCAGCCAGGAGCTCACCCTTGAAGTCGAAGACCTGTGCCGGGGGCTCAGCCTGCTGGCGGTGGGCATTGATGAGTCGTATGTTAGATTTCTCGCTAATCCGGAGAGCAAACTCACCTAGTGCATGTCGAAGACGTAACTCAGCCGCGCTGAGTTGCCACGATGGAGTGTGAAAAACGGGGGGCAGGGCTAGGGTGGGCAGCGAAAAGGCCAACGGAACGTGACTCGGCACTGCCGCCAGACTCTCCCTGATGGTGATAAGTTTCGACTCCGTGCAGACTAGGATATCGGCAATCTCTTTGGGTCCCCACCCTCCCAGCTGACGGAAGCCCAGACGTGGATCGAGGTCTGGCCATTCGAGGGCAACGGCACACATGTCCGCAGTTGAAGACTCGAAGCGGAATAAGGTTCCCGCCAGGTCACCGTAGAGTCCCGTAGAAACCACAAGCTGCTTTGTCGGCAGTAAGCGCTGTAAATGAGCGTGGAGAAAAGTCTGCAGATGGAGCGGGGTGAACCCGGTGACGAGGAGTACCCGGCAAGTCGGCCGGTTCGTCGATGAGGCTTCCTGGATCGCCTTTAGCGCTTCTCTGAATTGCATGCTTGCCGAGGCTCTGTTGCTGGCCGGGATCGCCGAACACTTCTAATTATAAGGGGCATTTTGGTTCCGGCGCGACACCTGCCAAATCCGCCAGCGCCTGCCAATGTCTCGGATGCGGAAGGCATCGACCCGCCTGAATGTCCGAAGAGTACGGCTCGCTCACACCTTGGCACTGAGCTAAGTTGCGACTTTGGCAAGAGCGGGTTGAATCTGCATAAGGTAGACATCCCGCGTGAGCCAAGCGGGTAGATCGGAAGGGCGGCGCGTCAAACAGCGTGTCATGGCGCGCGCTGAGTTGACGAAGTCTGGCTTCGTCTACGTTATCTCGAACATAGGATCTTTCGGCGAGCAGGTTTTTAAGATTGGAATGACGCGTCGCTTGGACCCTATGGATCGAATCTATGAGTTAAGCGATGCGTCTGTTCCTTTTCCTTTTGACCTACACGCAATGTTGTACTCCGACAACGCACCAGAACTTGAGGCCGCTCTGCATCAACTGGTAAACGAGCGGGCAGTGAATTTGGTTAATCCGCGCAAGGAGTTCTATCGCGACGTGGAGTTGGATGAGATTGAGAGTTTTGTCAGGAGCAGAGGTCTCAGCGCACAGTTCATCAAGGCTTTCAAAGCTAAGGAGTTTCGGCAGAGCCTAGCCATGAAACAACAGCATTCCGCAGCGACGCCGGTTCTCGCGTGATCCCGTTCACTCCCCGTTAGCGACGCGCTCCGGGCTACTCTCGCCCGATTTGGCCCTCGGAGGGGGGCAACTTTGAAACGCCCTAGCTCCTATCCCGTCAACGGAAAGCCGCGCGGGATTGTTTACATCCTTCAAGCATTGTGCCCCCTACACCCCGAACCTCCGCCGATAGGCGCTGGGTGAGACCCCCGTGTGTCGCTGGAAGAGGCTGCGGAAAAAGGCGGCATCTTGATAACCAACGGCGTCACTGATCTCTTGCATGGTGCGATGGTTGCCCTCCAGCATGCGCTTGGCGGCCGCGACCCGGAGCTTCTGCAAGTAGATCAGTGGGCTGTCTCCAGTGGCTTGTTTGAAGCGGCGGACGAAATTGCGCAGGCTCATGCCCACGCGCCGCGCCGGAGCGTCGAGCGGGAAGTTCTTGTGAAAGTTATGGTGTAACCACTCCTGCGCACTGGAAATGGTGTCGTCGCTATGGTCAGTCTTTAACGGGACGATAGCGAATCCCGCCTGCCATGCGCGGGGTGTCTCGATAAGCAGCGCCTTGGCACATTGCATGGCCACCTCGTGGCCGCAGAATTTTTCCACCAGGTATAGGCTGAGATCGAGCGCCGCGTGCACGCCACCACCGCAGTAGAAGCCGTGGTCCTCAGTCACCATCAACTCCGGCATCCAGTTCACCTTGGGATATTTCTCGCGGAACCGGTCGGCCAGAGCCCAATGGGTGGTGGCACGTTTGCCGTCCAGCATGCCGGTCGCGGCAATCAGGCCCACGCCCGAGCACACGCTGGCGATGGCCGCGCCCCGCTTGTGCCAGCGCCGCAGCCAGGGCACAACCGCCGCGTAGCGCTCGACCACGTTGTCGGTGTTCACGCCGGTGGTCGGGATAAAGATGAGATCGGTCTTGCGGATATCTGCGAGGGCGGCGTCCGGCCGGATATGGATCGGCCCGTCACAGCGCACCGCGCGCCCATCCACCGATGCTGTGGTCACGTGAAAGCGAGGAACTGGCCGGGTCCCGGTGAGAATGTTCCACAACGAGCCGGCGTGGCGGAACACTTCCATCGGTCCGACGGCAGTGGAAGAAAAAGTCTCGTCGAGAAACAGCACGGTGACCTCGGTCATACGCATCCTCCACAATAGCCAAAACAGGCCATTGGCGTAATCACCTATATACAATGGCATATCTGCCATCTTGTTTCAAGCCTTTCCAGCGGCTATTCTCGGGACATCGTAAGCAAGTTGTTCTACTCGTCACATAGGAGGACCAAATGAGCGAACACTACCATGATGTCGGGGATCTTCGGTTTCTGAAGGAGATGGGCAAACTCGCGCCCACAGAATTCAACGCATGGCTCAGCCTGGACAAGATTGTTGGACGGGACGAGGGCGCCATCCCAAGAAAATATCGCGAGCTTATCGCGTTGGGCGTGGCTTTTACCACCCAATGTCCCTACTGCATCGAAGTGCACACAAAAGCCGCGAAAGTGGCTGGTGCGTCTCGCGAGGAAATCACCGAGAGCGCACTGATTGCCGCTGCCTTGCGCGCCGGAGGAGCGGCAACGCACGGCGCCATGGCGCTGAAGTTCTACGACCAACTCTGAATCCGTAGTGGTTAAATGCGAATTCCATAGCATCGAGAGGAGAAGAACATGGCCGAACCCGATAGCACCAAGTACTTGCGTATCGCATTGCGGCTGGTAGGTCTGATCTTCATATTCGGGATCTACACGCTCTGCGTTATTTGGCCCTCCGGATGGTCGTGGCACACCGGTCATTCGGACTACCTGCAGATGATTCTGGGGGTGTACGCGACCCTGGGCGTGTTTCTGCTGCTGGCCAGCCGCAACCCGCTCGCCCACTTGAGCCTCATCTGGTTCACGGTGTGGTCCAGCGTGGTGCACGCCGGAATCATGGCAGCGCAGTCTTTTGCAAACCCTGAGCACATGGGACACCTTTGGGGAGACGTCCCAGCGCTCTTGATTGTGGCCGCCGTCCTTGCACTGCTAACGCCACGAGGCGCGGCAGCCAGGTCGGCCGCGTAGATGAACCGGGCAGGACGGGCAGGCGCTACCGTATCTGCGGCGCCAGTTCTTCCTGCCGCGTTTCTTCGTGGCTGAGGTAGTAGTGGACCGCCGGCGTGATCACCAGCGACAGCACCATCGAGATCAGGATGCCTCCGATGACCGCAATGGCCAGCGGCTGCAGCATCTGCGATCCGGCGCCCACGGCGAAGGCCAGCGGAAGCATGCCGGCAATGGTGGCCAGCGCGGTCATCACGATTGGCCGCAAACGTCGCCGGCTGGCTTGCAGCATGGCATCCTGTGCTGACATCCCCAGGCCGCGAAACTTCTGGTCCGCATCGAGCAGCAGAATTCCATTCTTGGCCACGATGCCAACCACCATGATCATGCCCATGAAGGACGACACGTTGAACGTGGTGCCGGTGATCAACAGCGCGATGAACACTCCCGAGGTAGACAGCAGCGCGGAAGCCAGGATCGCCACCGGCGCCGCGAACGTTCCGAACTCGAACAGCAGCACAATGAATACCAGCACGATGGCCAGGATGAACACGAAGATCAGGTCGCGGAACGACTTCTGTTCCTCTTTGTAGGTGCCGCCATACTCCACCCGAATCGAAGAGGGCAGGTGCAGCCCGTCGACCACTTTCTGCACGGCTGCGACCGCGCTGCCCAGGTCGGTGCCTTCCAGGCGCGCCGTCACCGAGACGTCGCGCTGCAGGTTCTCGCGACGGATCTCGGTCTGCGGCGGAAGTTCAATGATCTTGGCCAGCGCCCCCAGGGTTGCCGTTCTGCCGCTGCTGCTGGTCAGCAGCGTGTTCTCCATCGCTTCCAGCGACGCCCGAGATCCGGCCGGGAAGCGCACCCGCACGGTGTAGGCACGGTCATTGCTCACCACCGGCGTGTCCGCGGTTTCGCCTTCCAGGATGGCGACCGCGTCGGTAGTAATTTCTTGCGGCGTGAACCCGGCGCGTGCCGCTACCATGGGATCAATCTGAAAAGTTACGGCCGGTCCGCTGATGGTGTTTTCAATTCCGTCCAGCACATCCACCACGCCGGGAACTTTGCCGATGGCTGTGGCCACTTTCGGCGCCCACGATTCCAGCAGTGGCGCGTCTTGCGAGAACAGCTTGATCTGCACGGGCTCCGGTTCGCTGGTCAGGTCGCCGATCATGTCCTGCAACACCTGCACAAACTCTACCCGAACGGCGGGCTCTGCTGATGTCACCTTGGCGCGCACGTCGGCGATTACCTCATCGATGCCGCGGTCGCGGTCTTTCTTCAGCTTGGCCAGGATGTCCCCGCGGTTGGCTTCGGTCACCGCCGCCAGCCCCAGTTCCGCGCCCGTGCGCCGCGAAGTACTCTCGATCTCGGGCACGCTGTTCATGATCTGCTCCATGTGGCTGACCATGCGATTGGTTTCCTCGAGCGACGTGCCTGCGGGAGTCCAGTAATCCAGCGTGAACCCGCCTTCATCCATTTCCGGCATCAAGTCCGATCCCGAGTAGCGATAACAAATGTAGGAAGCCGCGATCAGTACCAGGCTCATGGCCGCCAGCCATTTGGGTCTGGCCAGCGCCCGCCGCAACCAGCGCTCGTGGAAGTTCACAATCTTCAGGAAGAAGCCGCTCAGCGAGGCTTCCTCCACCGCCATCAGCCGGGTCATGGACTCTTCTTCCGGTTCCATACCTTCGATCGGACTCTTGGGTGCCTTGCGAATGAAATACTGGCTCAGGTTCGGGGTCCAGGTGAGCGCCAGCGCCAGCGAGGTGAGCAGAGCGACGCCCATGGTCACCGCCAGCGCCTGGAAAAATGTTCCGGTAACTCCCGCAATGGAGATCAGCGGCAGAAACACCACGATGGGCGTGATCGTCGAACCGATCAGCGGAATGGTGATCTCCCGCAGCGCGCTGTGAATGGCCTGCAGGCGGCCCTGTCCGGCATCGCGGTGCAGCACAATGTTCTCCACCACCACGATGGCGTCGTCAATCACCAGTCCGACGGCTGCGGCCAGCCCTCCCAGCGTCATCAGGTTGAAGCTCTCATTCAGAAGCCGCAGCGCGACGAACGTCACCAGGATGGTGACCGGAATCACCAGGCCAGCAACTACCGAGGTGCCCCAGTCCCGCAGAAACACCACCAGGATGACCGAAGCCAGCAGGACTCCGAGCAGGATGGCGTCGCGCACGCTCTTGATCGAGTCGCCTACGATAATGGACTGGTCGTAGAACGGCCGCACTTCGATGCCCGGCGGCAGCGACTTTTGAATGCGCTCCACTTCGGCGTGGACTTCCTCGGCGACGTCAATGGTGTTGCTGTCCGGCTGCCGGTTGACGTAAATCAGCACCGCGGGTTTGCCGTTGGCAGTGACGATCTTGTACACCGGCTTTACGCCGGGCTCCACCGCGGCCACATCGCCAATGCGCACCGGCACTCCCGCGGGCGTGGTTTTGATCACCGTGCCGGCAATCTCCGCCGGCGTTCGCACCTGCCCGCTGACCAACCCCAGCACCAGCATGTGATTGCGTTCCAGCAAACCCGGCGAGTCGATCAGGTTGGTGCGCTTCATGGTGTCCAGGATGTCGGGGACGGTGACATTGGCAGTAAGCAGCTTGGTGGGATCGGGAATGATGTGGAACTCAGGTTCCTGCCCGCCTTGCACCAGCACGGTCGAGACGCCATCCAGCCGGTTCAGCCGCGGCTTCACTTCGTAGGTGGCCGTCTCCCACAGCTGGGTTTGCGGAACGCTGTCGGAGGTGAGGCTGTATCCGATGATGGGAAAACTCGCGAACGTCATGCGGTTCGCAATGATGCTGGCCGTGGGCGGCAGCTCCGCCTGCACTCGCGAGATCGCCGCATTCACGTATTGCAGGGTCTGGAACATGTCCACGTCCCAGGTGAAGAACAGATCGATCTCGGCCGATCCGCGGCTGGTGATGGAGCGTACTTCGTGCAACCCGGGGACGCTGTTTACCGCTTCCTCGATGGGACGGGTGATGGTGACCATCATCTGGTCGGTGGGCATCACTCCGTTATCCACCGCGATCAGGATGCGCGGAAAGTTGGTGGTAGGAAAAACCGCGATCGGGATGGTGAATGCCAGGTAGCCGCCCATCACCGCCAGCGTCAGGATCAGGAAGATCACCGACTTGGAGTGCCGCGCAAACCAGTATGTGTTCTCCTGCTGGTTCACGCCGTCGCTCCAGAGGGTCGATCGTAGTGCCGGCGTCCCGCCGGCTGTCGTGGGGGTGTCCCGCCCCCACACCCGAGGGCAGAGTCACTATTTGTCACTCTTGTCCTCGGCTTTCTTGTCTTCCGTTGCTTTCTGGCCTTCCACCTTGATCTTGCTGTTGTCGGGCAGACCATACGCTCTCGCGGTAACGATGCGATCGCCCGCCTGCACGCCCTCGGTGATCTGCACCTGGTCGCCTTGTCGGATCCCTGCCTGCACCGTCTTCTGGTGCGCCCGCTCATCGGAGCCCACCACCATGACTGAAGTGGTTCCATCCTGCGCGGTGAGCAGCGCCGACGCCGGGATCACCAGAGCGTCGGGCAGGGTTTGCGCCTGCATGGATACCTGCACGCTGGTTCCCGGCTTCAAGCGTTGCTCGGGGTTTCTCGCCTGCACCCAGACTTCGACCGTGGTGCTGTTGGGGTCAAGCGCCGGGCTCACCACGGTGACTTTGCCTTCGATCGGCTTTTCTTCTCCGGGCACCGCGATGCTGGCTTTGTCACCCACCTTCAGCAGTGCGGCTTCGGGTTGCGGGATGTGGGCGCGGGCAATGACCTGCGAAATGTCCATCACCGTCAGCAGGGGAGTGCCGGCCGCCGCCATTTCTCCGGGAAAGAGCGGGCGGTCGGCAATCACGCCGTCGATGGGGCTGCGGATTTCAGAGTAGGTGAGCTGCGCCTGCGCTCCCAGATACTTACCCTTGGCGGACTCCAGTTGTCCGGCCGCCGACTTGAGGGCTTGCTGCTTCCCAAAGGCAACGAGCGCGTCGTAATGTTTTTGTGCGATTTCGTACTGGTTGCGCGCATTGGTCAGGTCCACGCCGGCCTGGTCGAGTTCCTTGCGCGGCATGGCTCCCTGCTGAAAAAGATCCTGGCGGCTGTCGTACACCTTCTGTTGTGCGTCCAGCATTTGTTTGGCGGCTTGCAGATCGAGTTGCGCCTTCTGCATGGCTTGCGGCAGGTCAGCGGCGGTCGAGGTTTCATAGTTCGCTTGCGCCTGTTCGTACGCGCCTTTGGTGTCCTGCGCGGCGGCTGCGAGGTCACGGTTCTCGAGCACTGCCAGCAGTTGTCCCTGATGCACGCGGCTGCCGCGCTTTACCAGGAACTTCTCCACCGGCGCGCTGATCTTGGGCACAATCGCCGACTGTTGCAGCGGAAACAAAACTGCCTCCGAGGTGATCGTGCGCTGCAGCGTGGTCTTCTCGACCGGAGCGACTTGCACGGTTACCACCGGCTCTTTTTCTGGAGGTTCTCCCGAACAGCCCGAGAGAAATATCAGGCTCGTAAGAACCAGCCCCAAGGAAGCGCCGCCCATCAGCCGCGAAGCAGCAAAACAATGCAGCCCACGGCGTAAGCCGTGGGTAAGCCGCTCACTCATTGCCCCTCCTGGCCCCCGTCCCATTACAAGTTCCCCGTCAGCGTCTGCAGATTCGCCATCGCGATGCGGAACCGCACCTGCCCATCATGAAAGGCATTGCGCGCCGAAGTCAGCGTGTTCTGCGCGTCCACCACTTCCAGCACCGAAACTTCTCCGGCCTGGTAACGCAAGGTGGTCAAACGCAAACTTTCCGCTGCCAGTTCCGCCGACTGGCTCAGCGATTCCAGTTGGGCTCGCGCCGTCTGCGCTTCATCATAGAACGTGCGCAGGTTGCCCAGCAGCTGCCGCTGCGCGAAACTCAACTCCACCTTCGCCTGGTCCCGGCGCAAGTCGGCTTGCTTCACTTTGCTGCGGTTTGCGCCCCAGTTCCACACCGGAAACTGCAGCGTCGCCGTGGCCGCGTATCCCAAGTTGCGCTGCCGAAATCCCGTGACCGGATCAGTCGGTCCGTGAACTGCAAATTGATTTGCATCGATCCCGTAAAAATAGTCGACGCTCAGCGAGGGCAGGAACCCATTCCAGGCCACCGCAACTTCCTGCTTCGCCGCCTGTAATCCAGCCAGGGCGGCGCGCAGCTCAGGATTCTTGTTGGCCGCGGCAGTCTGTACCTCAGCGAACGCGGGCAAAGGCTCGGGCAGCGGCAGGTCATCTACCACGCTGAAGTTCTGGTTGAAGTCGGGAAACACCAGCACCGCCAGTTCGACCCGGCTGCGGTTCATTTCCAGTTCGGCCTGCTGCAGGTCACGCTGCTGCTGCTGGAACTGGATCTGCGCCTTGATCACGTCGGAGTGAGCAACCTCGCCGCCTTTTTCCAGCTTTTGACTGATATCGAAAAATCGCTGCGCTTCTGCGGCGGCGCGCTGCGCGGTGGCATACTTCTGCTGCGCAACTACCAAGCCGTAGTACGCCTGCACCACCGTGACCACCAGGCCGCGCGCCGCGATCTCCGACTTGGCCCTTGCAGCGGCCTCGGCCGCAACCGTGCGGCGGTACTCCGCGATGTTCTGCAGCGACAAATCCTGGTGGGCATTTCCCTGGCTCATGTACTCATGCACGCCGTTGTTGGCGACGTAACGAACCGTCCCGGGAACTCCCTGACCCTGGGTGTATATCAACGAACTGTTGTAGTTTACGCTGGGCAGCAACGCCGCCCGGCTCTGCACTCGGTCCTCTTTGGCCACACCCAATTCGGTGACGGCAGCGCGGTACTCGGGATTGATCCGCCGCGCGCGTTCGAGTGCATCCTGCAGGGTCAGGGTCAACGGCGGGTTGCTGGCCGCCTGGTCACCGCTGGTTCCCGCCGCCACCTGGTTAGGATTGGTTTGAGCCGAAGCCGAAAGCGCAAAGCTCATCACCAACAGCGCCGCAGCAAAACCGCCATTCGATAAACGAGAAGTCTGCATATTCTTCACCACGAGCCAAAGCATACAGGTTAGTGGCGACGAGATTAAGGCAACCTGAAACGAACATGAACCTTTAGGCAGAAGACACCCAAAGTAATGCCCAGCTGCGGCGATCTTCGCTTGCGGACAGAGCGCAAAGATAGCCAGTCATGGTCCTCAGGTAAATATCTATAAGATATATCACGATGCAGGCGCGCACAGGCTCGTTCCAGGCGCATCAGTTCGCCGGACGACCTTTTCCTTTGTCTCATGCCCAGGCGTGCGCCAGAGGGTCTGTAAATGCCGGGAAACGGCATTCTGGTTGCAGATGGAGCCTGAAAACGGCCGCCAGTTGTATGATAGCTGCAAGTTATTGAAGAATCGTGAATGCAGAAGGAGTTCGGACGGTCATGTCGAGACAGGCATGACCGCGGCGGTCGCGGCGGGTTTTCGCTACCGGTCCCGGGCGGGCAGTTCCACCGTCATCTGCGTGCCCTGGCCGGGAGTTCTGTCGGCGGTGATGCTGCCGCCGTAGGCCTCAACCAGGGCCTTGGCGATGGCCAGGCCGAGTCCGAAGCCTCCGGTGGCGCGGGTGCGCGACGGGTCGCCGCGATAGAAACGTTCGAACACATGCGGCAGATCGGCGGCAGCAATGCCGGGACCGTGGTCCTCCACCACCACCCGCGCCCGCCCATCGCCGGTGCGCCCGACCGCCACTTCCACCGCGGCGTCTTCCGGGCTGTAGCGGATCGCATTTTCCAGCAGGTTGGTCCACACCAGTTGCAGGTCTTCCGGGTCGGCGCGGAGAGGTACCGGTCCGTTGGTCGAGAGATGAATCTGGGTATGGCGTACTTCCGCCAGGTTGCGGATACGTTCCACAGCTTCTTCGCAAGTGGTGTTGAGATCGATCACCTGCAGATCGCGGCGCAGCGCTCCGTGGGCCCACTGTTCGGCGCGCGCCAGCCGTAGCATCCATTGCAGCAATTGCTCCAAGCGCTCCAGGTCCTCGAGAGAATGTTCCAATCCGGCCTGGTACTCCTCGGAAGTGCGTGGCCGCTGCAGCAGGGATTGCAATGTGGACTTGAGCACCGCGACCGGGGTTTTCAGTTCATGGGCAGCGTTGCCCATGAACTCGCGCTGCTGAATGAACGAGCGCTCGAGCCGCGCCAGCATGGTGGTCATGGACTGGGTCAGGGGACGAAGCTCCTCCATCTGTTCGGCGTGCTTGGGCACGCGCAGCTGCCAGTTGTCGGCTGAAACCAGCGCCGCCTGGCCTGCCAGCTGTTGCAAAGGCCGCAAGCCGCGGCCGATACCCCACAAAGCCAGCAGCACCGTTGCCACCAACAATCCAAAACTCGCGAGCGCAATAAAAATACCCGCCTCCCGGACTTGCTCCTCCATCCGCACCATCGGCGAGGCATACACGATGGTCAGGGTTTGCGGCTGAAACGATTTGCCTTCTTCCCGATCGAGCACGGGAAGCTGGGTTGCGCGCAGGGCGCGATAGGGGATGTCGTGCCAGGCAAAGTCCCAGTAGCGAGCGCCCGTGGGTGGAATTTCGAGTCCGCTGGGCCAGTTGCCGGAGCGGGTCAGCAATCCCGATCTCTGGGTCCACACCGCAAACAGGTCGGGGTGGCTGGGATCCAGTGATTGCGGCATCAGGGTGTTGTCGAAGTACACATTCCCGCTGGCATCTTCGGTGTAGCGCACCAGCGCCGCCACGCTCATGGCGCGGGCCTGCATGCCGGCATCGAGCGTCATCAGCAGCCGGCGATGGGTGTAGTACACGCCGGCAAACAGCAGACCTGCGGCCAGCAGCGTCTGCGACAGCACCACGGTCGCGATCAGCCGTCCTCGGATGGAGTTCTGCATGCTTATTCCTGCAGGATGTATCCCTGCCCGCGCACGGTGTGAATCAGTTGCCGCGCCGAGCCGTCATCCAGTTTGCGCCGCAAACCCGAGATGTACACCTCGATAACGTTGCTGAACTTCTCCCAGTTGTAATCATAGAGGTGTTCCAGCAATTCGGTCTTGGAAACCACGGCGCGCGGCCGGTGCGCCAGGTATTCGAGGACGCGATACTCCATCGCCGTCAGCGAGATCGGCCGCCCCGCGCGCTGCACCGTACGGTTCACCGTATTCAGTTCCAGATCGCCGATCGTCAGCACCGGGGATGGCTGTCCTTTGCCGCGGCGAATCAGGACCTTGGTGCGGGCCAGCAATTCTCCCAGATCGAAGGGCTTGGTCAGGTAGTCGTCGGCGCCGGCATTCAGCAAAGCCACCACCGATTCTTTGTCGTCGCGCGCGGTCAGCACCAGCACCGGCGTGTGCTGGCCAGATTGGCGCAGGCGGGTGAGCATCTGCATGCCATCCATGTGCGGCAGCATCAAATCGAGCAGCACCACGTCGTAGGCATTGGATTCAGCCAGGAACAACCCTTCCTGGCCGTCGGCGGCGATGTCAACAGCATAGCCCGCACTTTCGCGCAGGCTGCGCGCGATGTTTTCCGCCAGCCGGGGCTCGTCTTCGACAATCAGTACACGCACAGGTAAACCTTAAACTGTCGGGATTCCGGGAGGAAGTGGGTTTTAGTGGTCAGGGGCTAGCCGCAGCCCCGACCTAACCACTGACTACTGGTGCCGGCCCGTTGTGGGACGCGGCTTCCCACATCAGAGCGTTCTAATCTCTGCGGCTGTACTTGGCCGTTTCCTCCAACCCGCAGTATTCATTGGTCTTCCGCCTTCCGTGCCCGGTGGCGAAGGTTTGGCGAAAGAGTTGCTTCGTGTTTAGGCGCGAACGCGATCCAGAGCCAAGCGGGCGCACAGCCAAGCCAGCGAGGACAGACCATGTTGAGCCTTAACGAAATCAAAATCACTCGGCGCGATGAAGAAGTCTTGAAGCTGTTGGTGCAGGGATGCAGCAACAAGGAAATCGCAAGCCAATTGAGCATCAGCCCGCGGACCGTCAAACAGCATCTGCGCACGCTGTTCTTGCGGGCCGGCATCCGGGATGGACGCAAGCGCGTGAAACTGGCCACCGCCATGTTTCAGAAGGAGCAGATGGAATCATGCAACCTCGTGATCGGTTAACTGCAAGGGAGGTCCAGATTGCCACCCTGGTCTGGGAAGGGCTTACCAACCGCGAGATCGCCGGCCTGGTCGGCACCACCGAGCAGGTCGTGAAAAATTATCTGCGCAATGCGTTCGACAAGCTGGGAGTGTGGAGCCGGCTGGAACTGGCCATGTACGTGGCCGCCCACGGCGGCGCGCATTGGACCGAGGAACTGGGGTTGAGCCGGGAAGGGCCACCGCCACTCCGGGCTGAAGCCCTGGAGCACGTGGGCTAGTTGCATTGGGTGGCACACCGTGCTCTGAGGAGCGGCAAACAACGACGCGCACTCCGTAGGCACTCCGTTTATCGCCGAACCGTGATGCGGCGAACCTCTTGTCCATCGGGGTTTGGGCCGAGTTTTTCACAGTGGCAACCGTCTCCCTCCCCCGGGACCGGCAAGATCGAGGCGGGCGGGATTCGCAACCATTGCGTGACTTGGCTGAGCCTGCGGGCGGGTTGCCGGCGGATTGCACGGATTTCTGGGCAAGATGCTGTGGATGGCAGGCATGTTCTTGAAAATGCGGCAACCTGCATGGCCGGGAATGCAGTTGACGCAAGCCTCGCGGCAAGGTACACAGCCAATCGGTCCGCGGTTCCCGGTTTGGGAATCGCCGGACGTCGTTGGCTCGGCCAGCTTTCCCCCAAAAGCTCGGAGCTGACGTGGCAGTCAGGGACCGTCTTCTCCCTGGGAGCCCTATGCTACCTGCGCACCTTAATCGGGCCAAAGCCACAGTTTTGGTCGTAGACGACTCGTCCGCCATGCGGCGCTACCTGCGCCTGCTGCTGGAACTGGATTCTTATCAGGTAGAGACCGCCAGCAACGGAACCGAGGCGGTGCGGCGCTTGCGGGAAGGATTCTCGCCCACGATCGTATTGCTGGACCTGGAGATGCCCGGCATGGATGGGCTGAAGACGCTGCGCCGTCTGCTCAAGCTGCAGCCCGAACTCAAAGTGATTATGTGCTCTGGAGTGGACGACCCGCGCAAGGTGCAGCGCGCGGCAGCGTTGGGTGCGCGCGGGTATGTCGCCAAGCCGGTGCAGCACCTTTATCTTTCCGCCGCGATCGAACGCTGCCTGGGCCTGCGAGTTTCTGCGGACAAGAAAGAAGCTGCCAAGGGCAGCGTGATCGTCATGCCGCCGCCACCGCCGGGAGCGTAACGGATCGCTGTACTCCGTTCTGTACCCGAGCGGACGCACCATCACCTACGCGCTCAAGTCCTCTGGCAATCTGCCTGACGGGCAGCCACTCAATGCGAAAGACCTCACTGACAACATCACCTACATTGGGAGTGCCACCTATGCGCCCACGGGGGCGATTGCCGGATACGATTCTCGGTGTCGTGGGTGTAGGTGGGCCGCTGCCGTCATGGGTCAGCTGCCATTAGGAAGGAAAGTTTTGTGACGCCGCGCACACCAGCCCCTTGCAAAAAGCGCAAGGAGCGGGGCACCCCTGTTCACTTACAGCTGGCTTACAATGGCGGCGCAGAGGCGGGCCATCCGCCAGGAAGGAACATAAGATTGGAGTGACGATGGTTATGCGAAACGTACTTGCTGTTTTTATCGGACTGGTTTCTGGCGCTATTTTCTTCTGGCTGGTTGAACCTGCGATCTTGGGGCAACGACCGACGCCGATGTTTGATCGCGAGGCATCCATTTTCTTCGTGTTCAGGCTTTTTCCGCTACTCGTTGTCCCAGCCGTATGCCTTATTGTGGCTTTGCTACGGCCTGCGTCAAGAATGCGAGCTTTTAAACTCGGGGCGATTGTTTCGACTAGTCTGCTGATCCCAGTGCCGGTTGTTGATGAATGGAGGACAATACCCACACAATACGGACTTGCCTCGTCGTCGATGGAAGTCCTCCGTGAGGTCGCGTTGCTCCTTGGTTTCTTGGCTTTTCTAGCAGCGATCTCGTCTGCGATAGCTGCCGTTGTTTCTCCACTAATACACCGGGTCATCGTAGGCGGGAGGGTTTGAAAGCCGGGCGCCGGGTGCCCCACCCTTCGTTTCTTGAAGGGTGGGATTCCACGGCTCTGTCCCCCTTGGGATCTGCGGCGTGCGGGGACAGCGGGTGGCACTTCGCATCAGCGATAGGGCAGCCGTTCAGCCGATCGGCCCCGGGTGCAGATACAGGACCTCGCATATCCCGGCGGGTCGAAAGCCGAGCCGCAGCGCGAGCCGTTTTGAAACCGGGTTAGCGGCGCTCCAGGCCGGCGTGATTCCGCGCTCCACACACTGCAGCAGAATGCGTGCCGCTACCGCGAACGCCAGGCCTTTTCGCTGATGAGCCGGGCGGGTGGCGATGGCGATTTCTGCGCGGGTCGCGGAGCAGGTGTAGGTGGTCGCGGCACACGCCAGGATTCCATCCAGTACTGCCCCAAATCCAAAGCCATGCGCGAGGAAAGCGTTCTTCCCGGCGTAGGTCTGCAAGCCATGGGGTTGAAGCTCGGCATCCAGTTGATCCAGCCAGTCTGCGGTCAGGGCTTGCATGCGATACGGTGGGGCCAGGGCATTCACTGCGGCCTGCAGGCGCGGCACGTCCAATGAGAGTTGGAATATCTCCATGGGACGGTCAGCCAGGCGCGATCCATAGACGCTCAGCAGGAAACCGCGCCACCCGGGATCATTTCCGTAGATGAGCTCGCACGGTGCTGAGAAATCCCTTGCCAGACCCAGTGCCCGATCCGGGTCGCCGCCGAAGATTTCATAGCAGCCCACCGAGAGCCGGACGGCGCGAGGCTGGATGGGATCATCGAGAGAGATCGAACCGACACCGCCCTCTAACACGGCGTCAACAATGGCGCGCAGAGGGTGATCGGGTGGGAAGAACGGTTCAATCAGTTTTGGATGATGCATTGGCGCGTCAGAGTTTAAAGACTTGCGGGTCGTGGCGGGTCGCGCGATAAGAGCACAGGCGCCTGGTTGCACGTCCGCTGGAAACTCAGGAGATGATACCTGAGTTCGGCTGCTGCTGCGGCGGTTCACATGGGCAGGCGGGTGATGCTCTTGAGGAACTGCTTCAGCCGCTCCGCATCCTCGGGAGCGACCTCGGTGAACTCGACGCCCACCCCGAAACCGGGGCGGCTGTTCACCACTTTGCCGTTCAATTGCAGTTTGTTGTCCTGGATCCAGAGCCCGATCTTGAGCTTGGTATGGGCGGGCAGGGGGATGGGCATCTCGATGAAGCAACCGCCCAGGCTGAGATCGACGGCTCTGCCCCAGATGGGAGCGGACTGGCCCTCGGCGCGGAGTTCCGCCGAGTTCACGCATTTCAGGCGCGGGTGTTTGCGGCGTTCGCTGCCCTTGGAGTGGCGGCCGAATTCGTCGATGCCGGGGGAGGGAAGGGGGAAATCCCAAACGGATTTTTCGGGGGCCAGGCTGAGCAGCCCGAGCTGGCCTTGCCCCGGGGTGCCGGGCTGGCCCGCCCACTTCACGGTGAAGCGTGCCTTTTTGTCTTTGTAAGTCAGCCCGATGATTTCACCGGGTTTGACGGACGCCTGCACCCCGCCTAGTTTCACGCCCTCACGGCTTACGTTGACGGTGGTCACGTTTTCGGAGAAGACTTTTCCGCTGGCATCACTTCCGAAGATGCGGACAGGAAGTTTGATCTCCTTGCGAGGCTCCCGGCGCTGACCCATAACCTCAATGACACCTTTCCAGCAAGGCTAAGTTGGCCTAGGTTAAGAGGTGATGTTAGTTCATCGAATGGGAAGCGCCAAGTGACCAGAAGCGTACCCGCCGTGCGGGCAGAGGTGGGGAAAACGCTGCAAAACCTTGCACGGTCAAGCCCATACCGCCGATTCGAGTGGTCCAAACTGATGTGCGCCAACGACTTGCCTTGCACCCTGCGGCATTCGAATTGCACTTCCCGTAGGCGAGTTGTCCCAGGCGACTCGCGGTTCGGACTGAGTTAGTCGCTGTCCCACGAGGTAGGTATGGCATACAAGGAAACGTTCTGGATGGCGTGCGACTCGACTGAGCAGTTGCGGGCCGAGTACGGGCCATTCCATACCCGGGCTGAGGCGGAGGCCGAAGCGCGCAAGCTGAATTTCGGCTACCTGCTGCGCTACGAGCATCTGATCGGCGATAACGAAGACATTCAGGAAGTCCGCTGCATTTTTATCGAACTGCCCGACGCCACGCCCGCCGCTCAAGGCATGCGGATTGTCCGCAAACTGCATACCCGCTGCGCCACCTGCGGCGAATCGGCGGTGCACGACGAGCCCTGGCAGGCCGAGGTCTGGGCCGATATTCATGAATTCGAGCACACCCGCCACCGCGTCCGCTTGTTCGAGCAGACCCGCAAAGAAGGCCTGAAAGAGATCGGCGACTGGCGCGACACCTGCGCCTGAGGCCCCGGGGCTTGAATGGGGTGAAAAACTGCCGTCATTTCTGCTAGTCTGTTGCCCGTCCGTTTTACTTGAAAAAACCTATGATGCTGGTCATCTCGCTGATTCTGGCGCTGGTTCCTCTGCTAGGAATTGTCTGGGTCGTGCTTGCGGGCACGGTCACGACCGTGGACGGATTATTCATGAGCCTGATCCTGCTGGCCATGTCAGGAATACTGTTCCTGAATGCGCTGCTGGAATTGCGCAAAGGCAAGTCCGGGGGAGGGGACAAGGCGGGCGCCTCCGGCTTTCGGTCGTCCAGCGTAACCGTGGCCGGCGGGCAGGTGCAGCGCGGCAAAGTGCAGAGCGTCGAATTCTACGAATCGAACGTCGGGCAGCCCAACAGCTCGGTGGTCGTACTCTCCAACGGCGGTTCGGCACAGCGCATGCTTGTGGTGCAAGGGGATGTGCGCAACGCCTTGCCGGTCGGACAGAAAGTGGAAGTCACGCTGCGCAAGGATAACGGGAATAATGTTTTGGTGAATGTAAACTACGGGTAATACGGCATACCGATGCTCCGGACGCCCGAGTTACCTGGATAGCCATCTTCTGACACAGCCTTCGCTCTTGTCGAGGGTTCTCGCCGTCCTGGCGGAAGGCCGCTCAATGAGCGGCGGCAGTGAACAGACGGACTCGCCCCTTATCGCTGTCGAGGAAGGTGAAGCCATCCTGTCGCGTGAAGTTGACTGCCTTATTCCCGAGTTCGTCTTCGGGATAGTAAAGGCTGAGGATATGGCCGGTGCTTACATCTATAGTCTCGAAGTTTAGCTGGACTGTCTGCCCTTCTTTAGGGTTGACGTCTAGCCAAACGGCAGCGATGCCTTGGGAGACGATCACCTTGGTCGCGAAACATTCCTGAGACGGCTTGCTGAGATGAAGGGTACGTAAGAGTTGACCTGACTCCTGTAGAACTCGGATTTTGTTGCCGGCCAACAAGTACAAGTTGCCATCATCCGCTACGTAGCTGGATGATTCATTTGGAATGTCTCCAACTTTCTTAAGGTCTATGGTGTCCCCATTACGTAGTTCCCGCAGAACCTTGCCGGAAGGAGTGACCAGGGCCACATAACTCCTTCCTCTCTGTGCTGGCAGCGCACTCGAATCATAGTAGCCCGCGACAAACATATTGCCGCTTCGGTCAAAAATTGAAAGCGTCTTGACTCTGACTCCTTTCGGGGTCTCCAGTTCTGTCTGGGAACTTAGTTGACCATCATCATCGAAGGAGAACACGCGAGGGCGAGCCTTGAGTTCTCTGTCTTCAGCAGCGATGTACACCTTGCCAGATCTGGTAACGGAGAACGCAGCGAAGGCGGTACTCTTGGCAAAGTCGTCCGGCAAGGCGAATACTACTGGCTGAGACTTCTTGGCATAGACTCCTAGGACGACGCTGTCGAGGTAGTGCCTTGTGGCGGCGTGGAAGAAGAGATTCCCATCCTCATCGGCCTGTGCATCGCCAAAGGAACCGAACGAGGGTACCTCCAAAGTCGTTGAGGTAGATATCTCAAGCCGTACGAGGTGGGGAAGACGAGAAGTCGTTGTGGGCTTCGTTCCAGTTGAGAGCAGAAGCAAAACGAACGGAAGAAACATCGCTCCAGTCTCCCGCCATCCTTTCTTCAGTGTTGGGTTGATCGGAGTGTTGCGATGTATGCTTCTAATCGCTCTCCACGTAAGGACGCACAACTCGGCAGGGCAACGGTTCTAGCACTTGTCTGTGGGATGTTCTCTTCACCCTTTAACGGGTTGTTCGGTGCTCTAACAACACTGCAGATTCCGACCGGTATGGCAGCACACGTTTGATTTACATCGCAGTAGACAGGATTCCCTGTACCATCCTCCCATAGGTTACCGCTACCAGCGTCGGAAACTCGGATGTGCTTCGTGCGACAGCCAGGGCCTCCGCCACAATCTGTTTGAACAAAGTTCGTTGTGCTACAACATGCCTGCGCGACAGTCGCGATTCGCCAGACTGCAAAGAGGACAAGCAGAAACCTTACGGTCTGCATTGGGACCTCCTTTGTGGTTTCCGTCTGGCCGAAAGGCTACTACGCTATCGAAACGCTCCAAACGAGCCGTGAGCGAGGGGACGAAAGATGCGACACATAAGCTACCATTTAGTAAGTTGATTGTCAACCATAAGTCGATACTTAGGAGCGGGTGGCCAGCTAACCTCGCGCGGGCCCCACTCATTCGCGTTGGGTGCGTTCGGTTTCATGACATCCTTAATAAAAAGCGCCTCGGCACATCCTTTACACTCCGCCGCGAGCGTAGCGTGAGAATCCGGGGATGAACGGAACGCTTCCGATGACGCGAGCCAAGCGGACCACGGTGAGTGAAAGTATCAGGAAACATCCCGGCCGTCCGAGGATTTCCCGTCCCTGATTCCTCTCCATCTGGGTTCTTTCTTTCAGAACAGTCCTGCTTCTGACGAGTTGTAATATTGCCCCTGGCTATCACAAGCGCCAAACCTCGGCGGCTAAAGCCTTCTTCATGGCAGCGCCTTAACCCAGGGCCGAGTTCTGCTCCACTCTACAATCTCCATAAAGCCGTACCCTTCACAAATTTCGCATCCTCATTGCTGGCGGAACGCCGGCGCTACCGGTTTGCGGGCAGTTGTGGGCCCGAACTGGTTACTTCCTAAGATTACCGGCGTAACCTGCATGGGCGATTTCCCCCTGTGCCTGGGTGGGGACTTCCGATGAGAATTACGGGTGTACCGGTGTCTCGGAAGCGGGTGCATTCGGGACAGGAGGGGAGATGTCTGAGCCCAACGAAGATCTAGCCGTGCAGCCCTCGATGCTGGCGCGGGCGGAGGAAATTCAGCAGGAGATCCAGCAGCTTTCCGGGCGAGACCTGCAGTTGTGGTCCATTGGCATCCTGGTGATCCTGGTGCTGACCGGGGGCGTGCTGGCCTTGCTGGTCCCGAACCTGCTTTGGGCGCAGCGCATCGTGCGCGTCGATCACGCCTACCTGCCGCAGCTGTTCTTCGGGTTGATCTGCCTGATCGTACTGTTCAACATCTACCTGATGGGCCAGAAGCTCACCCTGAATGCCACGCGCCGGGCGTTGATCCGCGAACTGGTGCTGAACGAACGGCTGGAGAGCCTGTCGCTGATCGATCCGCTTACCCAGTTGCTGAACCGGCGAGCCATGAATGAAATCATTCCGCGGGAGGTGGCGCGGGCCAACCGGCTGGGCGCCAGCCTGTCGTTTGTCACCATGGATATCAACGGGTTCCACGCCATCAATGCCAAGTACGGCAGCATGGAAGGGGACGAAATTCTGATCGACTTCTCCCGCATACTGAAGATGGTCTTCCGCGGGGGCGACGTGATTTTCCGCCAGGGCGGGGATGAATTCCTGATCGTGATGCCGGACACCACCGAGGAGCAGGCTGATCCTCCCGTGCAGCGGTTGCTGCGCGCGGTCGAGCAATGGAACATTAGCAAGAAGAAAGGCTACGAGCTCTCGTTTACCTGGGGCCTGGCGCCCTATATCCACGGCAGCAGCGTGGCGGACGTGCTGCGCGCCGTAGACCGGCGGATGTACCAGAGAAAGCACAACCTGGTGCCGGTGTTCTAGCCGGCTGCAAACCAGCGCCTCAAGGTTCTTCTCAAGTAAATCCTTACGGTATGCCTGAAAAGGCATGCCCGGATACGAACCACGTCGGTGACACGAAGGCGGCAGCGTTTAACGCGTGCTGCCGGACAAGCCGCTGGCGGCGTCGCGATCCGACATCCAGATCAATCTGCCATCAGTGGGGCGCACCCGTTTGGCGGGAAGATCCTCGCTGCCTTCGAGAATCTCGTGGAGCGCGTGGGCTTTCTCTGTTCCGCTGGCCAAAAACAGCACGCACGCGGAGTGGTTCAGCACCGGGTAGGTGAAGGTGATGCGGTAGGAGTTGAATTTTTCTACCCAGTTGGCGACCACCAGGCGTTGCGTCTCGTGGAGCGCGGCGGAGCCGGGGAACAGCGAGGCGGTGTGTCCGTCGGGACCAAGGCCGAGCAGGGTTAAATCGAAACGCGGGAATTCGCCCGGCTGCAGGCGAAAAAACGTCCGCATGGACTGTTCGTAGCCCAGGGCGGCGGCGTTGGCGTCGGCTAGTTCGCCACGAACCCGAAAAACATTTTCTGGAGGGACGTGCGCGAGCATGGCCGTGTGCGCCATGCGGTAATTGCTTTCGGGATGGTCGGGCGGGACATGGCGCTCATCGCCGAAGAAGAAGTAGATCTGCTTCCAGGGAATGTCGCTCCGGCTGGCGAGCAGGGTGTAGAGGCTCTTGGGAGTCGAGCCGCCGGATAACGCGACAGTGAATCTTTGGTTAGCGCGCGTGGCGGCGTGCGCCAGTCCGGCAAATTCGTCCGCGGCGGCCTGGAACATATCCGCAGCATTGTTGAGGATGCGAATTTCCGGTTGCGCAGCCATATTATGAAGATCAACCGGCGCTATTCACCGCGGCGCAACGGGCGGCGCCCTGGAGCGCGGCTTTGTCATTCATGATGACGCGTACCGGCATGGCTTCCAGCAGATGCTGCATGCGGCCCTTGGCAATGAACGCCTGCATGAACAGAGGGCCCTTCAGTTTAGGCAACATCTTGGGGGCGATGCCGCCGCCCAGGTAGACTCCGCCGGTGGACATAATTTTAAGCGCCAGGTTCCCGGCCTCAGCACCATAAATGGATATGAACAGGTCGAGCGCCTGCTCGCTCAGGCTACATTTGCCGTCCATGGCGGCACGCGAGATGGCGGCAGCCGGGTCGGAGTGCGCCATCTGGTCAATCAGCCATTGCGGTTCCTTGCCGCGGCCGGTGTCACGCAAGAAGTGATACACGTTGACCAGACCGGGGCCAGACACGATGCGCTCGTAGCTGACGTGTCCGAAGCGGGCGCGCAGGTAGCGATACAGTTCCAACTCCAGATCGTTGCGCGGAGCGAAATCGGTGTGGCCGCCTTCGCTGGCGAATATGTGATGCTGGGAGCCGTCCCAATACATGCCGGCCTCGCCGAGTCCAGTCCCGGCGGCGATTACGGCCTGGTTGCCAGGCGGGTTTCCCGTAACCTGGTTCAGGGGGACAACATCTTCGGGGCCAAGGGTGGCGATGCCCCAGGCGTTGGCCTCGAGATCATTGATCAAGAGGGTCTTATCGAGATGGAGTTCGTTCGCCAGGCGCTTGGCTTCGATCACCCAGGGCAGGTTCGAGGCTTCCACCCGGCCATTGCGCACGGGTCCGGCAATGCCGAAGCAGGCCGCAGTCGGCTGCAGGTTGGAGGAGCCCACGAACTTGGCCACGATTTCGTCCAGGCTGGAATATTCGCGGCTGGGAAAAACCGAAACCGAGACCAGTCGAACCGGGCGCGTCGAAACATCCACGAACGCCAGCCTTGAGTTGGTGCCTCCTATATCGCCGGCCAGAATCATTTTTCGAAATTCCTCCAGTGGCGTCCGTCGCGCTCCAAAAGTTCGTCCGCTTCCTTGGGACCCCAGGTACCCGCGGGGTAGTTGGGGAAATTGCGCGGGGGCAGGGCCTTCCAGACATCGAGTACAGGGCTGACCACACACCAGCCGGCCTCCACCATGTCGGCGCGCTGGAACAGGGTAGCGTCGCCAATCATGCAATCGTGCAGCAGCCGTTCGTAGCCGGTACTGGGCGTGGTACCGAAGTAGTCGGCGTATTCGAAATTCATGTCCACAGTGCCTAGCCGCATGATTGGGCCGGGGGCCTTGGCGGCAAAGCGCAGTGAAATGCCTTCCTCCGGCTGGATGTGCAGCACCAGCTGGTTGGGCACCAGGTTCTCGACCTGGGTGTCGCGGAACAAGACAAACGGTGCCCGGCGGAACTGGATGACGATGTGAGTATTGCGCGAGGGCATGCATTTGCCGGTACGCAAATAAAAGGGAACGTCGGCCCAGCGCCAGTTGTCGATCATCAGCTTCATGGCGACGAAGGTTTCGGTCCGGGAATCGTTGGGGACATCGCTTTCGGCGCGGTAAGCCGGCACGTGTTGCCCGCCCGCGGTGCCTTCCCCGTACTGTCCGCGGACGGTCTTGGTCAACACTTCTTCCGCGCTGAAGGGCTGGATGGCGTGCAGAATTTTGGCCTGCTCGTCGCGGACCGCATCCGCTTGGAACGAAATCGGCGGCTCCATGGCGGTCAGGCTGATGAGCTGCATGATGTGGTTGGGAACCATGTCGCGCAGCGCGCCGGCGATGTCGTAATAGCTGCCGCGACCCTCCACGCCCACGGTCTCAGCCACTGAAATTTGAATGTGGTCGATATAGCGGCGGTTCCAGATGGGTTCGAAGATGCCGTTGGCAAAGCGGAACGCCAGGATGTTCTGGACGGTTTCTTTTCCCAGGTAGTGGTCGATACGGTAAATCTGCTTCTCGGTGGCGACGCGCAGCAACTGCGCGTTGAGCGCTCGCGCTGAGTCGATGTCCCGTCCGAAGGGCTTTTCAATGATCACCCGCCGCCAGTGCTCGTTGTTCTGTTCCATCAGGCCCGCAGCGGCAAGCTGTTCGACGATAGGACCGAAGTAATCCGAGCCGGTGGCGAGGTAGAAGAAGTAGTTGCCGTGGGCGGAATGATCTTTGTCCACCTTGTCCAGCAGGTCTTTCAATTGGGTGTAGATATTCTTGTCGCCAAAATCGCCGGTCAGGTAGTGCATGCGGCGGACAAACCACTCGCGCAAATCAGGGTCAATCTCGCCGGTGGCGAACTTGGTCATGTCGTCGGAAACCTTCTTGCGAAAATCGTCGGTTGACATGGGGCGGTGGGCCACGCCGACCACGGCGAACTCGCGCGACAGCAATTGCGCCTTGGCCAGGTTGTAGAGCGCGGGAATCAGCTTACGGCGGGTCAAATCTCCGGCGGCGCCGAAGATCACCATGACGCAGGGATCAGCGGGTTTGCCGATGCGCGCGGGCGCAGGTAACGTGACGTCTTTCTCGAGCATTGCCTCTACCTTTGTGTCTGGTACTCCCCGGAGACCCTATTTCGCTTTCTTGCTGCCTGCTGGTTCCACGTGCCCGCCAAATTTCTGGCGCATGGCGGAGAGCACTCTCTCCGCAAAGGTGTGTTCCTGGCGCGAACGGAAACGCACAAACAATGCCGCGGAAAGCACGTCGACGGGGACGGCTTCGTCGATGGCCGCCTGGATGGTCCAGCGGCCCTCGCCGGAATCCTGCACAAAGCCGGTGTACTCCGAAAGCGTTGGATTTTCCGCCAAAGCCATCGCAGTCAAATCGAGTAGCCACGAACTGACCACGCTGCCCCGGCGCCACACTTCGGCGATGTCCGCAAGGTTCAGATCGTAGCGCTGGTCTTCCGGCAGTTCCTTGCTCGATGCGTTGCGGAAGATATCAAAACCCTCGGCGTAGGCCTGCATCAGGCCGTATTCGATTCCGTTGTGCACCATCTTTACGAAGTGGCCGGAACCGGAGGGGCCGCAGTAGATGTATCCGTCTTCGGCGGTGCCGGGAAGTTTCTCGCGGCCGGGAGTGCGGGGGATGTCGCCGCGTCCGGGGGCCAGCGTCTTGAAGATGGGATCAAGCTGCTGCACCGCTTCTTTGGGACCGCCGATCATCATGCAGTAGCCGCGATCGATGCCCCAGATGCCGCCGCTGGTGCCGACGTCGACGTAATGAATGCCTTTTTCCTTAAGCTGCTTGGAGCGGCGGATGTCGTCTTTGAAATAGGAATTCCCACCGTCGATGAGGATGTCGCCGGCTTGCATGCGCTGGGCCAGAGCTTGCACGGTTTGTTCGGTGGGACCGCCAGCGGGAACCATCAGCCAGGCCACGCGCGGCTTGCCCAGCTTGGCCACGAAATCGTCGAGCGAAGCGGAAGCGATGGCGCCTTCCTTGCTGATGTTCCGCACGTTGTCAGGGCTCAGGTCCGAGACCACCAGTTCGTGACCCCCACGCATGAGGCGGCGCGTCATGTTCGCGCCCATCCGACCCAAACCCACCATTCCCAGTCGCATAATTCGTGCTCCTTCCCAATATTAAATCGTTTCTCTATTTTGTGCTGAACTTATCGCTTGCAGGGGCCACTCAGAAAACAGCAGGGGGCCGGGCCCGGACGGTCTCATTTGAGCGCTTGCTGAAATGCCGCCGCGAGTTTCGCCAGACCTGACTTCACATCGCGTCCAAGATGGACGCGCAGCGCGCGGCGCTTTCGTTCCACCAGAACCTGGAAGTCTCCGCGAGCCTGGGCGGCCTTCACCACGCCGAAGGTGTACTTCTGTCCGGGCACCGGGAGATCGACGGCGTCGTCGCAGGTGACCTGAAGAAATACTCCGCTGTTGGGTCCGCCTTTGTACGCTTGCCCGGTGGAATGCAGGAAGCGGGGGCCGAAACCGAGGCAGGTGGCGATGCGCTTCCGGTCGCGCAAGGCGTGACGCATGGACTGCAACTGGGATTCGTACTCCGGGTTCATCTGGAGATAGGCCAGCAGAGCAAAGTAATCGCCGCTGCCAATCCGGCTGAGATGGGCGCGCAGATATCCAGACAGCGATTTGTCGATGCCGGCGGCTGTGGCGATTGCGTCGGCATTTTTGGGATCGGTGAACAGCTGGATGCCACCATCTTCCAGGATCGGTTTCTCCGCCGGCAGGGAGCCGGATTTCTCGTATTCGGAGGTCAGGCTCTTGGTGACAATCTTGCTGGCCTCGACGTCGGGTTGGTTGAAGGCATGAATCCCGATCATTGAGCCGGCCACCGCGGTGGCGATTTCCCAGCGGAAGAATTCCTGACCCAGATCGTAGATGTCAGCTACCGAGATGCGCACGACGGGATGTCCGGCCTTCTGCAGCGCTTCGACTTTGGCATCCTGAGCTGCGTCCGGGGCCGACTCCAGCCGCAGATAAGCAAAGATGCGGTCATTGCCGTAGGCGTCGGGCGCGCCGGCCGTCTCACGATCGACCGGGATAATGCCCTTGCCTTGCTTGCCCGTGGACTCGGCAATCAGTTGTTCCAGCCAGGCACCCAGGTCGGAAATGCCGGGCGAAGTGATGATGGTGAGCTTGTCTTGCCCGCTACGATTCGCGGAGCCCAAGACGATGCCGAGCATCACGCCGGGATTTTCTTCAACCGGCACGGACGCTGAGCAGGCGTGCACCATCTCCTCGGTGCGGTCAAGGAACTTGCGGGTGTCCATGCCCATGAGGGCGGCGGGCACCATGCCGAAATTGGAGAGCGCCGAGTAGCGGCCGCCGATGCTGGGCACACCGTGGAAAATGTAGCGAAAGTGGTCAGCTTCGGCGACCCGCTGCATCTTCGATCCGGGATCAGTGATGGCGATGAAGCGGCTGCCCACCTTGTCAGCGCCAACCGTCTGCCTGGCGCGTTCGAAAAAATACTGCTTGAAGATGTTCGGTTCGAGCGTGCTGCCTGACTTGCTCGAAACCACGAATAGAGTCTTTGCCAGATCGAGTTGGTTTTCGATGGCTTTGATCTGAGCAGGATCGGTGGAATCGAGCACGTGCAGCCTGGGGAAACCGGCAATCGTGCCGAAGGTCAGGCTGAATACTTCGGGACACAGGCTGGAGCCACCCATGCCGAGCAGAAGCACGTGGTCGAAGCCACCCTTCTTCGCGTCTTCTGCCACGCGCTGCAGGTCCTGGCTGTGGGCAATCTGATCTTCGGTGATGCCGAGCCAGCCGAGCCATGCGGATTCATCTGCGCCGGTCCACAGTGATGCGTCCTGCTGCCACAAGCGGCGCACTTTCCCGCCTGCGCGCCAATCATTAATGCCGGTTTTGACTGCTGCCGCCAGCGTGTCCGGCAACATGCACTGCTGGCGGCTAACTTTTGGGCTTATACCGGGCTTGGAACTTTTTTCCACTGCCTGCAAGAGCTTGTCGAAGGCGTCGGCGAAGAGTTTGACCCCGTCGTCGGTCAACTGGTCGGTGACCTGCTTCATGGAGATGCCGACCTTGGCCACGGTTGCCATGGTCTGGTTGGCAGCATCCACATCCTCGGTCAGAGTGGCCCGAGTCTTTCCGTGATCGCGAAACGCGTCCAGTGTGGCCGGAGGAATGGTGTTCACCGTGTCCGGCCCGATCAGTTCGTCCACGTACAACACGTCGTTGTAGTTGGGATTCTTGGTGCTGGTGCTGGCCCAGAGTACGCGCTGGGTCTGAGCGCCCTTGGCCGCCAGCTTCTTCCAGCGCTCGGTGCCGAAGATCGCCTGGTAACGCCGGTAGGTCTGCTTTCCGTTGGCGACGGCGACTTTTCCCAGAATGCTCTTGAGTTGTTCCTGCTCGCCTGGATCGGTGCTTGACTTGAGACGCGCGGCGACAATCGAGTCAATCGAAGAATCAATGCGGCTGATGAAGAAGCTGGCTACACTGGCGATCCTGCTGACGTCACCGCCGCGCGCCGCGAGTTGCTCCAGACCGGCAATGTAGGCGTCCGCCACCCGCTCGTAGACTTCCAGGGCAAACAGCAGAGTCACATTGATGTTGATGCCTTCGCTGATCAGTTGCTGGAACGCGGGAATGCCCTCGGTCGTGCCGGGAACTTTAATCATCACGTTCTCGCGGCCTACTGCCTTCCACAACCTGCGCGCTTCCTGCAGCGTGCCCTGGGTATCGCGCGCGAGATATGGTGAGACTTCCAGGCTGACGTAGCCGTCGCGCCGGCGGGTGCTGTCGTACACCGGGCGCAGCATGTCGGCAGCGTCCTGGATGTCGCGAATGGCGATGGCCTCGTAGCGCGCTTTGGCATCGAGATCCGTTCTCGACTGCAGTGATTTCAGAAGGTCATCGTAGTCGTTGCCGGCGGAAATCGCTTTTTCGAAGATGGACGGATTGGAAGTGATGCCGCGGAGTCCGTCTTCGTCGATCAGGCGTTTGAGTTCGCCACTGGTAATCAGGTTGCGCCGGATGTAATCCAGCCAAACCGACTGCCCAAACTTCTGCAGGTCTTTCAGTGGGTTAACGGCTTTGGCGGTTTCCGCAATACCGGTTGGCTGCATAACGCCTCTTTCTAGTCGTCCGTCGTCCGTCATCAGTCGTCAGCAACCGCTTCAGGCCCGTGTTTGGCTGACGACGGAAGACGGACGACTGACGACTCCTATTTCCTGGCCATGGCTTCCCGGGCGGCGGCGACGACCTTGTCCGGGGTGAAGCCAAATTTCTTTTGCAGGTCCTTCAGCGGCGCGGACGCTCCGAAGCTGCGCATTCCTACCACCTGGCCGTTCAAGCCGACATAGCGCTCCCAGCCGAAGGTGGAAGCTTGCTCTACCGCGACTCGGGCCGTTACTTCGGGTGGAAGGACTTCTTCTTTGTAGTCGTCGCACTGGTGCTCGAACAGGTCGAACGACGGCATGCTTACCACGCGTGTCTTGACGCCCTCCGCTGTGAGTTGTTCGTAGGCGGCCACGCAGAGAGAGACTTCGCTGCCGGTGCCGATGAGGATGACTTCGGGCTTGCCACCCGGGGCATCGGCGAGGATGTAAGCTCCCTTGGCAACTCCCGAAGCGGACGCGTATTTGGTGCGGTCCAGCGTGGGAACAGCCTGGCGCGTAAGCACCAGCGCCGCCGGCTCGTGGCGAAGCTGCATAATCACCTTCCAGGCTTCTACCACTTCGTTGGCATCGGCAGGACGCATCAGCATGAGCCCGGGCACCGCCCGCAGTGTGGCCAGTTGTTCAATCGGCTGGTGCGTGGGGCCGTCTTCGCCCACGCCGATCGAGTCGTGGGTGTAAATGAAGATGACCGGAATTTCCATGATGGCAGCCAGACGAATGGCAGGCTTCATGTAGTCGCTGAAGTTGAAGAACGTGGCGCTGAACGCGCGCAACTTCGACAACGCCATACCATTCACGGCCGCGCCCATGGCGTGTTCGCGGACACCGAAGTGCAGATTGCGTCCGGCATAACGGCCAGCTTGAAAGTCTCCGGCGCCGTCGAACTTGAGCGTCGTCTTATTGGAAGTGGCCAGGTCGGCCGAACCTCCCACCAGCCAGGGTACGTTCTGCGCCAACATGTTCAGCACTTTCCCCGAACTCTCGCGTGTCCCCATTCCTTTGGGATCAGCGTGGAAGGTGGGCAGGTTCTTATCCCAGCCGTCGGGCAGGTCGCGATGCTGCATGCGATACAACTGGTCGGCCAGTTCGGGGTATTTCTTTTCGTACTCTGCGAACAGCTTCATCCAGTCTTCGCGCAGCGTATGCCCGCGCCGTCCCATGCCTTCGCGGAAGCGCTCGCGCACGCCGTCCGGCACCAGGAACTTGGCATCTTCGGGCCAGCCATAATTCTTCTTCACCAGGCGGACTTCCTCTTCCCCTAGAGGCTCTCCGTGGGCGGCGCTCGAGTCCTGCTTGTGGGGCGAGCCGTAGCCGATGTGGCTGTCCACCACCATCAGGGTGGGCCGATCGTTAGTTTGCAGGAAATTGTTGTAACCCTGGGCCAGCGCGTCGAGATCGTTGGCGTCGGCCACGTGGGTGACGTTCCATCCGTACGCCTTGAAGCGGGCAGCAACGTCCTCGCTGAAAGACCATTCGGCCGGGCCGTCGAGCGTGACTTGATTGTTGTCGTAAATCCAGCACAGGTTGGGGAGCTTGAGATGGCCCGCCAGGGAAGCCGCTTCGCTGCCCACGCCTTCCATCATGTCGCCGTCGCCGCAAACCGCGTACACGTTGTAGGTGAACAGCTCAAAACCGGGACGATTGAATTTTTCCGCCATCCACTTGGAGGCGATAGCCATGCCGACGCTGTTGCCGATCCCTTGGCCCAGCGGGCCGGTCGTGGTTTCCACACCGGAAGTCAGGTGGTACTCGGGATGGCCGGGGGTGTTGCTGCCAATCTGACGGAAGCGCTTGATGTCTTCCAGGGTGACGGCGAACTCGCCCAAGCGCTCGTACTTGGGGTTCACCGCGCGCACGCCGGTGAGGTGCAGCATGGCATAGAGCAGCATCGAGGCGTGGCCGTTGGAGAGTACAAAGCGGTCGCGATTGGGCCAGATGGGATCTTCCGGATCAAAGCGCAGGAACTGCTGCCACAGGCAATAGGTGACCGGCGCCAGCGCCATGGGTGCGCCCGGATGCCCGGAGTTGGCCTGCTGCACGGCATCGATGGACAGAGTGCGGATGGTGTTGATGCTCAGGGTGTCCAGCTGTTTGCTGGTCAGCGTCTGCTCGCTCACCGCCATGTGAAAGTGTCCCCCGTGTGATTCAGTTTATCAACTTCCCGAGAGACGCGCCTGCTCCTCACCGGGGAGCACACGCCGCCGCGCCGGCGCTCGGGATTATGGCCTTGCATTGTATGGGATGACGGAGGTTTTGCAAGAACCCGGCGAAGGAATAGTCGAAAAGAGTCTTCGGAGAGGCGCTACTTCTTCATCTGCGCAAGATAACCGTGTTCGCTGGAGTAGCCCCGAGTGGTGCTTTCCACAAATTTCAGGAACTCGCGCAGGCTCTCGCGTTCGTTGGTTTGCATTTGGCCGAAGCGGATGCGGACCCCGAAACAGGGACTGCTCTTGGTGACAATCCCGTTCAGGATCATTCCCTTGACCCAGATCTTTCCGCTGGCCACCCAGAGGCCGATCTCCACGTTCACTCCGGTGGGAACGGGGTTGGCGGTTTCCACAAAGCATCCACCCATGCTGGTGTTTGACAGATTGCCCCAGGTGGGCGTGGGTGCGCCATCCAGGCGCAACTCGACGGCGACGAAGCACTTCATGCGCGGAAAGCGGCGGCGGTCCTCGCCCCAGGACGGAGTAAAGATGTCCGGTTCAAACGGCGGCGTAGCGGCGGCCGCGGTGGCTACCGGTTTAGGGCTCTCCGCACCCGAGGAGGATGAGGATGCCGATGCCGATACGCCCGCGGCGGCTGCCATGGTTGCCTTACCGCCCTTGATTTCGCGCATGGCGTCCAGTAGAGCCTGATCGCGCTTGTCGGCAGGAGCGTCACGATACGTTTGCAGCAGCTTTCCGAGATGGCTTACCAGATCCGGATCGGTCAGGAGCTGGGTCCAATCAGCGCCCATGGCTGGAGAAGGCTTGGTATCACTCATGGCTCGGAAGGCACGCTCCCCGTGGCGTTGGTCTCCGCACCAGAGTGAACCAACGGCCCCGGCGGGGCAAGATGACTATGGTTACTGTCGTCAGTAACGTCGGGCTGGTTACCGGCGGCATGGAATTGAAAATAGGCGGTCGTTTGTCCGCTAAAGCGGTTGCTGCCAGCTGAGTCTCCGGCTGCTCCTGGTTCACCACCCTCGCTTCGGCCCGTTTGCCCGGGCTACCGCCAGCAGGGTCAGCCCGCTGACCAGCAGCGGGTACCAGACCTGCGCCACCCAGGGCACAGGAATAAGGAAGAGCACGTCCAGCTCTTTCAGCGAACTCGGCCAGCGGACGGTTGCCCACAGGCCGCCATAGTAGGCGATGTCCCAGAGCGCGAAGGTCCAGAGGAAGACCGCCCAGCGCTCCCGGGATCGGGGGGCCGCCAGAAATGCGATGCTGAGCAGCATGATCATGGTGGCGGCTTCGCGGAGGCTTTCGACGGTGAGCAGACTCTGCGGGAACTGGTTGAGGGATCGGGAAGGGTCGTAGCCGGCGACCGATCTTTGGACGTCGGCCAGCGTCCCTTGGTATCCGGGTAACAGACCCGCCGCGGCGCGGAGATAGACCACGACGGAGGCTTCCACGAATCCGAATGCGAGCCCATAGGCGGCAAGGATGAGAAGCTGGCGCCTGGTGAGTTCGAGTCCTTTTCGGCGCCAGGCAAGATACGCCAGCAGCGGAATCAGGATGAGCAGATTGACCCACCAGGGCTGGGCGAAAGCCTGGAACCTCATATCAGTGTTCATGCTCGTGGTCATGGTGCGAATGCCGGTGAGAGTGGGGATGAGAGTGTACAACTCCGCCGTGGGAATGACGATGGGCGTGGACCAGGTTCGCCTTCAGCAAGAGATCGACGTTTGAAAGAATCTCGCCAGGGGTGCCCGTCGCCATCACCGTGCCGGCGTCTAGCACGAAAACACGCTCGGCAATGTCCTCGACGATATCGAGCTGATGGGTGGCGGTGACCACGGTCTTCGCTGTCCCTTTCCATTGCTGGATGAGATCGACCAACTGGCTCTGGCCCCGGGGATCGAGAGTCGAGGTGGGCTCGTCGAGCAACAACACATCGGGATCGAGGACCAGGGCCGAGGCGAGCGCGACCCTTTTTTTCTCCCCGCCAGAGAGTCGGTAGGGTGGCCTTTCCTTCACGTGCGCAATACCCATGAACTCCAGGGTCTCATCCACTTTGCGGACCACATCGGCTTTGGACCATTGCAACTGCAGAGGCCCGTATGCGACTTCGTCGAATACTGTGGGATTGAACAGCTGCACGTCAGGATTCTGGAACACCAGAGCAACGCGGCGGCGAAAATTCAGGGCGAAACCGTTTTGCTGAAAACGCCCCGGGGTGACCGGTTCGCCGAAGAAGTTCACCGATCCGGAGACGGGGAAATACAGCGCGTCGAGAATCCTGAGCAGCGTGGACTTGCCCGAACCGTTGGCGCCGAGTAGCGCGACCCGCTGGCCTTGCTCGATCTGCAGCGAAAGCCCGCGCAGCGCGGGAATGCCTTCGTAGTCGAAGCTGACGTCTTGCACTGCGAACGCAGTTGCCAAGTCCCGCTACCTCCCCATCCATGCGGCCGCACAGCCAACGAAGAGAAACGCGGCCAGTCCCGCATAATCGCGGGCCCTCATGCCGAATTCGTCAAGCAGGCGAATCTCGCCGCGAAAGCCGCGCGACAGCATGGCCAGATAGATTTCCTGGCTCATATCAATGCTTTTGTTGAGCAGGACGCCGGCGGTGCGCGCCGTCATCTTCCGCTTCTCCGGTCCGGTTAACTGGCCGACCATGCGGCTCTGCCGGGACTCGAACATCTGGTTTGCGGTCTCGATCAGCAGAAACACGTAGCGATGGGTCATCGCCAGCATGGTGACCACCTCCGCCGGCAGGTGAAGCGATCGCAGCGCTTTCAGGACTTGGACCCAAGGTGTGCAAAGCACCAGCACGGTAGTGAATGTGACTGCCGTTTCCACCCGCAGCACCAGCAAGATTGCGGTCCGCAGCCCCTGGGCGGAGATGGCGAGCGACAGCGCCGGCAGGATGAGCACTGGGCTTCCCGGAGTGATGAAGAGCGCGGGCAGAGCGATCAAGCCGGTGAAAACGAAAATCACCAGCCACACCCGTTTTGCCAGAGATGCGATGCTCACGCGGGAAGCGATCGCAATCATCACCGCGAGTCCTAGCAGCGCGGCAATGATGTCCAACCGCCGGCACAGGACGACCGCAAGCACCAGCGCCAACATGCCCACCAGTCTCACGCGAGGGTCAAGCTGCTGCAGCAGCCCGGGTCGAGCTGAGACCTGCTCTGAAACCAGGGCCTTCGACAATGCCCGGGTGAAGCCGCGAAGGGTGGAGGCGATGAAGGAGTGGCTCACGTCCTCAACTCCCGGCGTTGCCACTTCTTACTGACGGCCCCGGGGATTAGTGAGAGCAGGACCAGGAATCCGACGCCAAACATGGCCGAGAGCAGGTATCCAAAGGCCGGATGCTTAATGAACGCAGGGGCATAGGCCGGAAAGGGTGCCGTCCACAGAGTCGACAACCTGTGCAGCCCGGCCGGAACCGCCGCTGGAGGCAACTCGTTCTGCGACGCGTCGGCAATCTGTGTGCGCGTGGCCGGATTCGCGAAATCTGCAGCCGACCACTCTCCCCACGCCGTCCCTACAGCCAACACGCCCACCGGCGTCAGCAGCATCAGTAGCGCTACCGGTACCCACAGCCGTTTCTCGGATGCGGAGGCGACCGCCATGGCGCTAGCCGGAGCTGACTGGGCAAAGCTAGCACTTCCACGGAGCAGCCCTGGGTCAGCAACCTGCAGATAAGACACCATGCCGGCGGAGATCACCGCTTCGGCCAAGCCTGCGAGGGTCAAGTGCCCGATCATCATGGCTGGTATGGCGACATGCAACGGATAGGGAGCATACAACGGCGAGCCGCTGGCGTCATGAAACAGCATGGGCTGAATTCCGAACTCAACTGCTGCCAGAAGAGCGGCCGCATTGATCGCGACGTAACCGGCCACCGCCGCCGCGAAGACCCTTCGGCGCGACCCGAGATCTGCCGCCGCCGCGATCGTCCGGTAGACTGCGTAGGCCACGAACGAGCCGACCACGGCCATGTTGAAGCAGTTAGCGCCAAGGGTGGTGATTCCGCCATCGCCGAAGAACAACGCCTGAATCGCCAGCGCAATTGAAATGGCCAGCATGGATCCCCACGGGCCCAGCACGATAGCGGCAACCGCAACTCCCAAGGCGTGACCAGTGGTCCCGCCGGGCAGGGGCACGTTGAACATCATCACTACAAAAGAAAAGGCGGCAAATACCGAGATCAAGGGAATGGCACGGGTGGAAAACATGCGCTTGATTCGCTTCAGGGCCGCGTACCAGGCGGAGATCGCGAGCGCGTACAGAGCCGTGCAGGTCGAAGGACTGAGATAGCCGTCGGGAATGTGCATAGCGACTCGCGCGCCAGTCTAGAAAGTATAAGCGTTGCGCGCAGCTGGCGAAGCCAATTCCGGCGGTCAAGCCCGCGGCGGCAGTGCTGCGCGCTCCGCCAGCCAGCGCTGATAGGACTTCCAGCCCGGACACCATCCCGTATGCCAGCGCCAGATTCGCGCCAGCAGGGAATTGGGACGCTTCTCCGCGCGGCGCCGGAGGCCGCAGTCTTCACACTTATGCTGTTTCTCGTCCATGAGAGCACCTCTGTTCCTTGTCCGCACCCTAGCACTAGCGCGCGCACAAGTCAGTGAGGTACCCCACGGCCCGAAGCCCGGTGGTAGAGGGAAGCGGGGCAAGGGGAGGCTTATTCTTAAGCTTGGCTTAAGGTTCAAAAGGCGATGCTACAAGCCTCCGCTTTCTTTAGCGCCCCAAGTACTAAATCGAGCGGAGTTGGCAAATGCTAGGGAAGCTCGCCGAGTGAGCGTCGGTGGGCTTTTCCTTTTGGCAAGAGTGAGGTTAGGGAAAGAACAGCCTGGAGCGAAATCCAGAGGGAAGCGAGGGACGGGAGAATAATCTGGCGCGCCCGGAGAGATTCGAACTCCCGACCTACAGCTCCGGAGGCTGCCGCTCTATCCAGCTGAGCTACGGGCGCGCGCGTATTCAGTGTACATCCGGACTTGAGGGCTATCAATCGGCGCAACTCGGCGAAGCGCGAGGCTGATGCATCACCCTTGGAAGGTGTGTCAACTTCGCGTTGCCGAAGGCACGCTCAGGAGGATTGCTGAGGAGAATTCAGGCTGGGCGGAAACTTACCAGCGGTTACGGCCGCCACCACCACCGCCACGGCCGCCACGATCCCGGCCACCGCCACCGCCTCCGCCTCCGCCCCGCTCTACCTTGGGCCGGGCCTCGTTGACGTTCAGGGTGCGTCCGCCCAACTGAGTGCCATTGAGCGCGGCGATCGCCTTCTCTCCGTCTTCGGCGTTAGTCATTTCCACAAACCCAAACCCGCGCGAGCGGCCGGTCTCGCGGTCGGTCATGATGCTGACGCGGTCTACCTGCCCGTACACCTCGAACATCTGACGCAGTTCGTCTTCTCCGGTATTGAAGTCGAGGTTTCCAACGAAAATGTTCTTCAAGCGAATCGCCTCTGTGCATGAGCTATTTGAGCGTGAGCGCCCTCAGCGGAAACGCAGAGGCTGGTTGGCCGTGCTGGCAAACCGGAGCTGGCGAACGGTCAAATGCGGGGAAAGTATAGCAGGTACTAAGTTTTTGGGAAGTTATTCTGCAAAAGGCGAATTCAGGCGGCGGATCAGCACTCGTCCACCTTCCAATAGCCTTCGCGCTGATAGCCCAGTTGCAGCAGACGGTTCTTGGGGTCGCGCCGCTTGCCGCAGCTGGGGCACTTCAGGTAGCGGCTCCAGGCCGTGCCCCGGCGATCGTGGTCTTCGGCCACGGCGAAGGTGGTGCCGCAGCTGCAGGGCACCAGGTACATCTTGAACGGCGACGGCGGCGAAGCTTTCGGCGGTTGTTTTTTCGCCGGGCGGGACACCCTAGCCCCCTTCCACCGTCACCATGGAACTCTTCTTCCGCTTATTCGACTGCAGGACCTTCTTGCGCAGCCGCAGCGACTTGGGCGTGACTTCGACGAACTCGTCGTCGGTGATGAACTCGATGGCCTGTTCCAGGTTCAGCTGGCGGAACGGCACCAGGCGGATGGCCTCGTCGGCGGTGGAGGCGCGCATGTTGGTCAGCTTCTTCTCGCGCACCACGTTGACGTCGAGATCATTGTCTTTGGCGTTCTCCCCGATAATCATGCCTTCGTACACATCCACGCCCGGGCCGACGAACAGCTCGCCACGCTCCTGCAGGCCCCACAAAGCATAGGAAGTGGAGACGCCGTCGCGGTCTGCCACCAGCACGCCGGTGGGACGATGCGGAATTTCTCCTTGCCACTCGATGTAGCCATCAAACAACGAATTCATCACGATGGTTCCGCGCGTGTCGGTAAGCAACTGGCTGCGCAGGCCGATCAATCCGCGGCTGGGGACGCGGAACTGGATGCGCACCCGCCCGTAGCCGTGGTTGTGCATGTTGACCACTTCGGCCTTGCGTGTGCCCAGTTGTTCCATCACTACGCCCACGAAAGCGTCTGGGACGTCCACCATGAGCTGCTCCACTGGCTCCATCAGCTTGCCGTCGGTGCGCTTGGTGACGATCTCGGGCTTGCCCACCATGAGCTCGTAGCCTTCGCGGCGCATCATCTCAATAAGGATGGAAAGCTGAAGCTCGCCGCGTCCCATGACCTTGAACGAATCGGTGGTGCCGGTTTCCTCCACCCGTAGAGAAACGTTGGTGAGCAACTCTTTGTCCAGCCGCTCGCGCAAGTTGCGGGAGGTGACGTAGGTGCCTTCGCGTCCCGCGAAGGGCGAGGTATTCACGGTAAACAGAATGGCGATGGTGGGTTCGTCAATCGCGATGTGTGGAAGGGGCGCGGGGTTCTCCACTTCGGTGATGGTTTCGCCGATGGTGATGCCTTCCACGCCAGCAATCGCTACGATGTCGCCGAGTTCGGTTTCAGTGATGTCGGTACGCTTCAGTCCGCTGAAGGAAAAAAGCTTGGTGATCTTGGTTTTGTGCAGAGTGCCGTCGAGCTTGGCGATGGCGACTTCCTCGCCGGTAAACATCTTGCCGTTGAAGACGCGGGCAATGGCCAGGCGTCCCAGGTAGTCGCTGTAATCGAGGTTCGCGACCAGGATCTGCAGCGGGCCGGCGAGATCTCCCTTGGGCAGCGGGATGGTGTTCACAATGGCGTCGAACAGCGGGCGGAGATCCTCCCCGCCTCCCTTGATGTCCGTTGAAGCCGTGCCAGTCTTGGCGTTGGTGTAGAGGACGGGGAAATCAAGCTGGTCTTCGTGGGCGTCGAGATCGATGAACAAATCGTAAATCTCGTTGAGCACTTCTTGAGGACGGGCGTCGGAGCGGTCGATCTTATTAATGACAACAATGGGAGGCAGGTTGGCCTCCAGCGCCTTGCCCAGAACGTAGCGCGTCTGGGGCAGCGGGCCTTCACTGGCGTCGACCAGCAGCATCACGCCATCAACCATCTTGAGGGCGCGTTCGACTTCGCCGCCGAAGTCGCTGTGGCCGGGCGTGTCCACAATGTTGATCTTCACATGGTGATAGAAGATGGCGGTGTTCTTGGCCAGGATGGTGATGCCGCGTTCGCGCTCCAGTTCGTTGGAGTCCATGACGCGCTCGACCAGGTGCTCATTGGCGCGGAAAGTGCCGCTCTGGCGCAGCATGGCATCAACCAGGGTGGTCTTGCCGTGGTCAACGTGGGCGATGATAGCGATATTGCGAATGCCTGAACTCAATAGCTGCTTTCCTGACGGAATGGAGTATGCGATCGTCTGCGGCGTGCATTACCAGTCTACTATGCGTCGGCGAGTTTAGAGGGGATCTGTTCACCACAGAGGCAGAGAGACACGGAGAAAAACAAGAAAATGATTTGTCTTGGTTTTCTCTGTGTCTCTGTGGTGAAGATGTTTCTCAGCCCGCCACCACGGCGGTCCGCTTCGGCGCCGGCTTTCCGGCCAACCGGTCCTCGGCTTCTTTCACCGCGCGTTGGGCTGCGGCGATGCCGCCGCTGGTGGTCGACACCGGGCCTTCGGAATCGGTGTTGGCGAAGAACACGCGATCCATGGCCTGGCGGACCAGGGGCTGGATTTCGGTAAACAACTTGGGCGTCGACATGTATAGCGGATGGCCGCGCCGGTAAATGTGTACCTCGACGGGGTCGACGTTTGAGCCGGGGAAGAGCTTCTGGAAATCGCGCAGCACATTCTGCGCAATCTTCCGAGCGCTGATCTCGGTCAAAAGGTAGCCGCGATCTTCCTCGTGCATCGGGGTGTAGCAACTGAGGATGTTATATTTCTGCTGATATCCCGGCTGGTTACGGATGGTCCAGTCGGCGACGATGAAGTCGGTAAAAGTATTTCCCGGGCACCAGGTGTCGTATCCCTTGTTGAACACCGGCTTGTCGAAGATCAGGTTGACCACGGGATACGGGATGTAGCGAATCTGGTGCATGGCGTCGCTCTGCTTTTCTGGTATGCCTTCCACGATGCGCCGGGTGATGAACTTGGGCGTGGCCATGATCACGGCCTTGGCGGCGACCGTCTTCAGTTCAGTGCCTTGCATGTAGGTGACCTGCACATCGCTCTTCCCGGGCACGACGGCGACGATGGTTGCGCCAGCCTGCATGCGCTCGGCAAATTTTGGATGCAATATCTCGGCCAGCTTCCTGGTGATGGCGCCGAGTCCGCCGGGCCAGGTGTAGCGCTCGTCCTGCTTATCTGCCAACCACGTGTTCTGCAGTTCGTAGACGGGCAGCGCAGCGGCAGAATCGTCGCTCGCGACTCCCCAGTTGGAAGGTCCGTAGTTATCCCACCACTGCTTGATTTCCTCCGGGTATCCCTTCAGGAAATTGGTGAAAGGAACTGAAAAGAGCTCGGTCCGACGTTTCTGCATGTCGATGGCGAGCATCTCTTTCTTGAACCTCTTGAAGCCCTCGCGGACCATGGCGGGATAGGGCAGATGGTTGAGCCCTTCGCCCCAGAAGTCGGGAATGAACTCGCCCTTGAGGATGCTGCCATCCCAGTTGTTAATGGGCAGCGGTTCCAGGCCAATCTCTCGGGCGAAACTGAAGGTGTTCTCGCTTTTTTCCAGAAAAGCAGAACCGGTGGCGTAGGCGTTGCCTTGAAACTCCATGATGTAGGCATTTCCACCCCAGTGCGGTTCTTTCTCCAGCAGGAGAAAATCACGATGGCGCAGCAGGTAAGCCGCGCTCAGTCCGCTCACACCACCGCCGACGATGACCACATCGTGACGCGCCGAGACGGCCGGACGGGAAAACACTTTTCCGTCGCGCACCTGGTGGCAAATCTTGTTGTCTTCGCCGTCGACGGCGGGCGCGCTGCCCGTTTCCGCGGCGAAAAGGGAAAGATCCACCGGGCAGCCGGCGGCCACGCTTCCGGCCACGACAAACTTGATAAAGTCCCTGCGATTCGTGCTCATAGAGCTCCTTGGTAGCGCCGGCGTCTCGCCAGCTACGGCCCCAACTCAGCCGCGATTTCTGGCTGGCCCTCGCGCACGCGAAGGCGATACCAGATAACGATGACAACTAGCGAAAACACAAAAATGATGCTGGAGATGGCGTTGATCTCCGGCGTGATTCCCCGCCGCAGGCGTCCCCAGATTTCCAGCGGCAGCGTATTGTCACGCCCGATCAGGAAAAAGCTGACCGCGATCTCGTCCATCGAGAGCGTGAAAATCAACAGCGCCGCGCCGATAATCGACAGCCGCAAATTGGGGATCGTTACCCGCCAGAACGTCTGCCAGTAGTTGGCGCCGAGATCAAGCGAGGCTTCCTCCTGGGCGCGGTCGAGCTTCTGAAGTCCGGCAAACACTTCTGTGGTCGCCACCGAGATCAGCGCCGTGCCATGACCTAGGATGATCGTCACCAGGCTGAGCTTGACGTCGGCCTCGCGGAACAACATGAGAAGCGACAGGCCGGTGATGATGCCGGGCAGAATCAGCGGCAAAAGCACCAGGCGGCGAAACACAGCTTTGCCGGGGAAGTTAGCGCGGTCCAGAGCAAGAGCGGCCGGAATCCCGAAAGCCAGTGCGATGGTTACCGCGGCAACAGCGACCAGCAGGCTGTTCAGCACCGATTGCCAGATGGCATCATCGGCGAACAGCATGCGATACCAGTCGAGCGTGAGGTTGCGCGGCGGGAACCCGCCCACGCCCTGTCCATTGAACGAGTACACAATCAAGGTCACGATCGGCAGATAGAGGAACGCGAACACCGCGACCGCATGCCAGGGAAGCCAACCGGAGGCGCGGAAATCACGATGGCAGGCGCTCATCGGAAGCTCCATTTCTTTTCCAGCCTCTCGGACAGGAAAAGCAGTCCCACCACCAGGCCCAGCATGCAGAACGAAATGGCCGCTCCCAGAGGCCAGTTGTAGGCCGCGCCAAACAAGCTGACTACAATATTCGAAATCATGATGCCGCTGGGCCCGCCGAGCAGCAGCGGCGCCAGGAAGTCACCCAGACTGAGCACGAAAGCAAAAGTTGCGCCTGCCAGCACGCCGGGAATGGAAAGCGGAAAAATAACTCGCCAGAAAGTTTGAAACGGCGACGCGCCCAGGTCGTGCGAGGCTTCCACCAGGTTTCGCGGAATGTGCTCCAACGAGGCGTAGATGGGCAGGAACGCGAACGGCGTATAGATGTGAGTGAGCGTAAGCACCACAGCGAACGGGCTGTAGAGCAGAAACTCCAGAGGGTGCTTGGTCAGGTGAAGGTATTGCAGCAGCGTATTGAGAACACCGTCGCTGCCCAGGATGGTTTTCCACGCATACGCGCGCACCAGGTAGCTGACCCACAGCGGAATAATCACTAGCTGATAAAGAAGATCTTTCCGGTTGCCGGCATGGAACGAGAGGTAGTACGCCAGCGGATATCCCAGCAGCAGAGAGAAGATCATCACGCGGGCTGCGATCCCCATGGAGCGGAACAGGGTCTGCAGGTACACGTCCACCCGCAGCAGTTCGCGATAGTTGTCCAAGGTCCAGGAATGGACGATGGTCTGCCCGGACGAAACCGTCCAGAAGCTATAACAGAACAGGAGCGCATAAGAGCCGACCAGGAAAATCGTCACCCACAGCACGGGCGGGACGGTGATCGCGGCACGGTAAGCGCGGGAGAACATCAGTGTCGTTCCTCGGATTCCCGCACGGGCACGGCATCGGCCGGCGAAAACTCTAACTCGAGTTCACCTTGCCAGTTCTCGCGGGTGGCGGTGCGGACGGAGACCATCAGTCCTTCGGCGCATTCGAGTTGCAGCAGTTCGGTGGCGCCGTGAAATGCCTGGCGGCTGATCTTGCCGCGAAGGCGAACCACACCGCTCGCGGTAGCCGCGTTCGCCAACCGGATGTTTTCCGGACGCAGCGAAAAAAGTGCCGGGCCGTCGCGGAATCCGGTGCGCCAGGAAAGGCCGCTACAGCGGGCGATGCCGTCTTTGATTTCGCCGCGCAGCAAGTTGGTGTGTCCAATGAACTGCGCGGTGTAGGCCGTCGCCGGGCGGCTGTAGATTTCCCGCGGGGACGCTACCTGCTCCAATTCGCCAAGCCGTAACAGCGCGATGCGGTCCGACATGACCATGGCTTCCTCCTGGTCATGGGTGACAAACACAAAGGCGATGCCGACCTCGCGCTGCAGCGACTTCAACTCCACCTGCATCTGGCGGCGAAGGTTCGCATCCAGAGCGGAAAGGGGTTCGTCCAGCAGCAGCAGCCGTGGACGATTCACCAGCGCTCGGGCCAGCGCGATGCGTTGTTGCTGGCCTCCGCTGATCTTGGCGGGCTTGGATTGAGCGAAGGCAGCCATCTTGACCATGGCCAGCGCTTGCTCTACCCGGGCCGCGATCTCGTCTTTGGCTACCTTCGCCACACGCAAACCGTAACCCACGTTTTCGGCGACCGTGAGGTGCGGGAACAGAGCGTAATGCTGGAACACCGTGTTGACCCGGCGGCGGTAGGGCGGTTGGCGGTCGAGGCGCTCGCCGGCCATCCAAATCTCGCCCGCATCGGCGCTCTCAAATCCGGCAATGATGCGCAACAGCGTGGTCTTGCCCGAACCGCTCTCGCCCAGGATGGTAAGGAACTCGCCCTCCGCGATCTGCAGCGAGATGTCGCGCAGCACCGGATTGGGGCCGAATGATTTGGCGACGTTGCGGATGTCGAGCAGGGTGGTAGTACCTTTCACTCCGGTCGCGACCGAGACTTCGTTGGTTGTGGCAACCATTCTTGGTCAGGCCCCTCGGGGCTGGTTTTGGTAGCGCTGGCGTCTCGCCGGCCACCAAGGACATCCGGTTCGCGGATTGCCGCCAGGACGGCGGCGCTACGTCTTTATTGTGCCGCTTTTACTTCGTTCCAGATTTCGTTGTACTTGGCGCGGCGGGCGACATTCTGCCAGAAGTAGATGTGCTTCTGGTAGTTGTCGACGTCGTCCAGGTGCAGATTCCTGACTTCTTCCGGCGTCATCAATTTTGCGGCTTGCGGATTCGCCGGAGTGTAACCGGTCACGTCGGTGACCTTCTTTTGTGTCTGCGCCTCGATCATGTACTCAAGAAATTCATAGGCCAGGTCTTTGTTCTCACTGCCGGCGGTGATCATCAGGTGATCGATCCAGCCGGTGGTATTTTCCTTGGGGATGGTCTCGCCGACGGGATAGTTGATCTTGCGCAACTGGTTGGTCATCAGGGGCCAGCCCATGGCCGCGACGACCTCGTGATTCTGAAACAGGTTGGTCAACTCGCCGCCCGTGGACCACATCTTGCGCACGTTGGGCTTGAGTTCCAGCAGCTTCTTCTTGACCGCATCCAGTTGCTCGTCGGTGAGGTTATAGAGCTGGCTGGGATCCGGTTTGTCGAAGCCCAGGACCTGGGCCGCCATGTACACCGTGGAGAGGTCGTCCCAGACCGAAATCTTGCCGTGATACTTCGGATCCCAGAGAACATTCCAACTGTCGGGCGGTGCCGCGAACGCAGTGGTGTCGTAGATCATGGGATCGGGGCCCCACATGAAGGGGACACCATAGACCTTGCCTTGGGAGCGTACTAGCGGCAGGGAAGTGAGCTGTGGCGAAAGTTGCTGGTAGGCAGGAATCTTGGTCAGGTCCAGGGCTTCGGCCAGACCGGTGGTGGCGATCATGGTAGCCACATCGCTCGACGGCGAGATCACGTCATAGTTGCCGGCGCTGCCACCGCGCAGCTTGGCCACCAGTTCGTCGCTCGATCCCATGTAGGAGGCAGTCACCTTGCAGTGATACTGCTCCTCGAAGGCGTGCACGTACGATGGATCGGCGTACCCTTCCCAAACCAGAAGGTTCAGGGAAGGTGTTTTCTTCGAGCACGAGCCCAGCATCACCAGGGTGGCCGCCAGGGGCAACAGGATGACATGGCGCGGGATTTTCACTTGGCCTCCACGGGCGAAGTTGCGACACTGGGTGACTGGTACACGACTTTGCCGCCCACCATGGTTAACACAACCTCGGTTTTAACGATGTCGCTGGGCTCAATCTTAAACAGGTTCTGCGAAACCACGATCAAATCGGCAAACTTGCCGGGCTGGAGCGAGCCTTCGGTTTTCTCGCGGTGTCCGGCAAAAGCCGCGCCCAGAGTGTATCCCTTAATCGTGCTTGCCAGCGTCAGGCGCTCTTTCGGAAGCCAGCCACCGGCAGGATCACCCTCGACGGTCTGACGGGTGAGCGCGTTCTGCACGCCCGGCCAGGGGTTCAGCGTGACGATCGGCCAGTCGCTGCCGAACGCCAGAACTCCTCCGGTGCTTTCGATGCTGTGCCAGACCCAACCCCGCCGCGCACGCTCCGGCCCGAGATTGCCCGCCCACAGTTTAAGCACGTCGTCGTCCGGATAGGCGTGCAGCGGCTGAAAGCTGGCGATGACTCCCAGCTTGCCGAAGCGCGGGATGTCTGCCGCGGAGATATCTTCGATGTGCTCGATGCGGTGGCGAGCGTCGGAGGTGTGGTTGGTCTGCTGAGCGTTTTCGTAGCCGTCGAGCGCCAGCCGGATCGCCCGGTCACCAATGGCGTGGGTGAAAATCTGAATGCCATCGCGGTCCAGTTGGTTCACCGCCTGCTTGTACTTGGCGGGATCCCACAGCAACTGGCCGGAATTTGCGGGATCATTAGCATACGGGGCCAACATTGCCGCCGTGCGGGTCTCGATCACGCCGTCGAGAAAGAACTTGGCCTTGCCAGCGGAGATCCACTCATCGTGATAGCGGCGGCGCGCCGCCTCTATCCTCTCCACGTCCTCCGCGCGCAGCGAAGGCGGTTGAATCCGCAAGGCGACGTCCACACGCAGAGTGAGTTGGCCCGCGCGGCGCAACTCGTCATACACATCGAGGATAGGGAAATCACCGCCCTGGATGCTGACTCCATCCGGGCTGATCACGCGAACCAGCCCTGCGCGATTGGCTTCCTGCATCCCCCGGCGCAACGCTTCTACGATGAGTTCGTGCGTGGGCGCAGGAATTATCCGGCGAATGACGTCATCCGCTGCGTCTTCCTTTACCGTGCCGGTAGGTTCGCCGGTTTTGGGGTCATGTACGAAGCTGCCGCCGACTGGATCGGGAGTTTGGCGGCTTACACCGGCAGCGGCAAGCGCTTTGCTGTTGGCCCACCATGTATGACCGTCAAATCCCTCCAGGTAAACCGGACGGTCGGGAATGATCTCGTCCAGATATTTCTTGTCGGGCAAGCCGGCGCCAAACACCGTGTAATTCCAGCCCCGGCCCAGCACCCACGGCAAATCGGGATGAGCGGCTGCGTAGGCTTTCACCCGCTGCTGGATCTCGGCGACCGTCTTGGCATCGTCCAGATTCACCTGCAGCAGACTCAAAGACCCATCCACAAAGTGACTATGGCAATCGGTAAAGCCGGGCAGGACCAGGCGTCCGGCGGCGTCGATGACCTTGGTCGCGGGGCCACGAAACCTGGCAATGTCCTTCGCAGTGCCCACGGCAACAATTTTGTCGGCGCGGATAGCCAGGGCCTCTGCCCACGGTTGCTGCTCATTCACTGTATAGATAAGACCATTCACCACGACGGTGTCAGCTGGGGAGGCTTGCCCTTGCGCGACTGCGGCCCAGGCAAGCAGACTCAATAGCCAGAGCGGAAGAACCTGCCGCCACAGACCGAAGCAGCGATTTGCGGGTTTGGACAAAATTGAATCCCCCTATGGTCTCCGCGCTTGTGCGCGTTCGCGCACCTAGAACGTCGGCGGAGTGTTTACCCACAACACCCAGGTTTCTTTCCGGCCCGGGTTTTTCCAGCGATGCGGAGTGGCGCTCTCGAAGTAGAAACTGTCTCCCCGCTTCAATTGATATTCCTCGCCGGCCAGGGCCAGGTGCAACGCACCCTGCAGCACGAACAGGAATTCCTCACCTTCGTGGGCATACGATTCGCCGCTGCCGGCGTGGGGAGCGATGCGGAACAGGTGTGGCTCCATCACCGTGTTTCCCCAGGCGAGCAATTCCATGCGGACACCCGGCCCTGCCTCCAGGACCTTGCGCCGTGCCGGCTTTACCAGCCGGCTGTTGGATTCGGCAGGATCGAAGAAATCCAGAATATTGGTCTGATAGAAACGCGCAAGCTTGCGCAGAGTTCCCACCGAGGCGCTCATATGCGAACGCTCCAGGGCGCTAAGGAAGCCGACGGAAATGCCCACGGCCTTGGCTACGTGGGCTAGAGAATGTCCGCTGCGGACGCGCAACTGGCGGAGGTGGACCGCAATCGCGCCGGCAGCGTTATCGGAGGTGGGACGCACCCGGCCTTCGCGCCGGAGCGTCTGCACGATGGCCGGCGCATTCAACCCTCGCACCCGGCGCAGGAATCGGGCCCGCTTGAGCAGCTTTACATCTTCCGGAGTATAGAGGCGGTACTTGCTGGCGGTACGAAGAGGCCGGGTAAGCCCCAGGCTCTCCCAGGAGCGGATGACCGAGGGGGAAACCCCGACCAGTCGCGCCACGTCGCCGATTTTCAAGTAAGGTTCTATGACTGCGGGTTTCATTTCCGAAGCTGCACTCTCCCCGGCGCTTCCGGGTTCGGGAATCGGGCTATTTTTCCCTTGACAGCACGCGGCGGGTTCTCTAACCTTGCGCGATTATAGCAAGGTTTGCCTTGCGCGCAAGCGCTTGGTTTTCAGAGTCAAAATCTTCCACCCCGTGTTCTGGAGGTTTTCCATGCATCCGTCGACGTTGCGTCGTGGGGCCGCTTTCTGGCTCGCCTGCTTGGTCATTCTTTCCTGTTCCGCGCTGGGGCAAAGCACCGGCGGCAGAATCCTGGGTCGCGTGGCCGACCCAACTGGCGCCGTGCTGGCCGGGGTAAAAGTCACGCTGGTAAATGAAGCTACTGGGGTGAGCACCACGACCCAAACCAACGCCAGCGGCGACTACGGGTTCCCCCAAGTGTCGGTAGGGACATACCGGTTGGAATTTGACCTGACCGGGTTCAAGAAGAATGTGCAGCGCGGGGTCAGTTTGGATCTGAACCAGGTGCTGACCGCGAACTCGGTGATGCAGATCGGCGAAGCCAAGGAGACCGTGGAAGTTACCTCCGAAGCGCCGCTGGTCGATACCAGTAGCACCCAGTTGGGCGCAATTATGGATTCGCAATCGGTTTCAAAGCTGCCGCTCAATTCCCGCGATACCTATCAGCTATTGCAGCTGCAGCCCGGCGTGCAGGGAGTGGGAGGATCCGACCTGTTTTACGGCAGCAACACTGCAGGCGCGGTATCGGTGAATGGCGGTCGTGGCCGTTCCAACAGTTTCAACGTCAACGGCGGTGATGGCAATGATTTGTTCGTGAATGCTCCAGCCATTCAGCCCACGCCGGACAGCATCGAGGAATTTCGCGTTCTTTCGAATACGTTTGATGCGGAGTACGGACGCAACTCTGGCGCCGTGATTAACGTTGTGACAAAGTCGGGAACCAATGGGTGGCATGGCAGTGCGTATGAGTTCCTGCGCAACCAACTGTTTAATTCGAGAGGATATTTGGATCCACGCAAGCCCGATGACAAGCAAAACCAGTTTGGCGGAACCTTCGGTGGTCCGATAAAAAAGGACCGCACATTTTTCTTTGCATCGTATGAAGGACGCCGGGTGGTGCACGGGATCACGTCGGATCCGGTTAACGTGCCTACGGCGGCCGAACGAAATGGCGATTTTTCGAACACGCCTTTCGAATTTGATCCGTTGAACCCCACTGATCCAACACTCACGGCGCTGATCGGAACTCAGACGTTTGCCGACATTCTGAATGCAAGGCCGGGGTGCACGGGGGGTGCCGCGGCTGTCGGTTCGGCCTACGCCACATTATTTCCCGGTAGCATCATTCCCGTGGGCTGCTTCGATCCAGCGGCGCTTGGCATCCTGAATCTTCATGTGCCCTGTCCGATGGCTGACCCGACTTGCACTAATCTGGCGAACACCAGTCACGCTTTCCAATCAATTCCAAATGACAATTCGCACGCCAACCAGTTCACGGTGAAGATTGACCACCGCATCAATGACAAGCAGAACCTTAGCTTCTATTACTACTTCAATGATAGCTTTGATGGGCAACCATTTACCCGATTCCAGGCGGCCACGCCGAGTCTTTTGCAGGGATTCGGCAACAACAACGCAACTCGCTCGCAGCAGGCGAACCTGTCCCACACCTGGACCATTAGCTCAAGCACGGTAAATGAGATCAGGCTATCGTATTTCCGCGAAGCGCAAGGCACATTTCTGCATCCGCAGCACACAAACCTAGTGACAGATTCGTGTGGTACCAACCCAGCCGCTGCGGCCGTTTGCTTTACAGGCGTGAGCGATACGCCCAGCGTAATTCCGAGCGTTACTGGAACGGGAGGAATTGGCATTACTCCAAACCTGGGCGCCAATCGTGAGGGCGTGCCGTTCATCGGTGTCGCCGGCGGTTTCACCATCGGCAACAACTTTGAGGGCGAACTACCGCAGATCGGCAATACCTATCAAATCAGCGACAACATCACCAAAGTCATTGGGAACCACACCACCAAGTTCGGTGCGGACTTCAGGAACCAGCGCTTCCTGCAGACTCTTTACTTCGACGTGAGCGGAGACTACAGCTACTTCGGTGGCGGCCCCAACGATCCCATCGCTTTGGATGCCAACGGAAATCAGAATCTCTTCCCCAACTACCTTCTAGGCGTACCCGACTCCTACCTGCAGGGGTCTGCGCAAACCGAAGATGTTCGCGGCGATTCCATCTATCTATTTGCCCAGGATAGCTGGAAGGTTCGGCGCAATGTGACCCTGAACTACGGGCTACGCTGGGAGTTCAACCAGCCCATCTACGACGCCGGCGGTCGCTACCAGACTTTCCGGCCGGGGCAGGTCGATACAGTCTTCAAATGTAACGTACCGAGCGCTCTCAACCCTGATTGCGCCGATCCTACCTCCGACGCTGCTGCGTTCTTTCCGCTAGGTCTAGTGGTTCCCGGCGACAAGGGCGTCCCCAGGGGCCTTACTCAGAGCTACTACAACGCCTGGGCGCCTCGCATCGGAATCGCATGGGATCCGAAGGGCGACGGTAAAATGACGGTTCGCGCCGGCTTCGGTGTCTTTTACAATCCGATCGAGCAATTAGTTCTCGAGCAATTCCAGGGCGAACCACCATTCGGTGGAAGCTCACTGCTCTCTAACAATTTGTTCAACACACCGTTCGTAAACCAAAGTGGCGGGGTGAGTCCAAATCCTTTCAACGGCATACTCACGCCGAAGCCAGGAGCATTACTGGATTGGTCGGCGTTTCGGCCGATCCTGCTGTTCGGAGAACTTGAGCCCAAGCTGCGAGCACAGACGACCAATCAATACAATTTTGGCATCCAGCGTGAGATCGGCAAAGACATGGTGTTGTCGGTGGGATACGTAGGTTCGCAAGCTCACCGTTTGCTTGCCACGCACGACCTGAACTATGGGAATGCGCAGACTTGTCTTGATCTGAACAACCTGGCCAACATGGACCCGACTGCGGTCACCGATGGTTTCGGCGATCCGACCGGTTGCGGACCGTTCTTCGCGGACTCTTCCTTCGGTATCCCAGCCAACGCGATTCCGGCCGGGTTTACGCTCCATCTGCCGAATGGACAAACCGTGACGGGGCCGAATGCACAGCCCATCGGCTTGGTTGGGTTGCGGAAATATTCCTCGCCGCGGTGCAATCCAGTAGGCGGTTGGGATGGAGTCAGCTCGTTTATCAATGGCTGCCCATCGGATGGTGTTCCGGTGTTCTCGAGCATCTTCGCTCAGGACACTATTGCCAATTCGAACTACAACTCGCTGCAAGCATCGTTGGAGAAGCGTCTCAGCCACGGGTTGCAATTCGAGGTCGCCTACACTTTCAGCAAGTCCATCGACAATGCTTCCAGCTTTGAGAACATCCTGAAACCGCTTTGCGATCGCTGCAATCGCTCGCTGTCGCTGTTCGACGCCCGGCACCGGGTGGTCATCAGCTACCTGTGGGAGCTCCCAGTTCCCAAGTACCAGGGAGCCAAGGGGAAGATCCTGAACGGATGGGCGGTTTCCGGAATCACGACACTGCAGTCAGGTTTCCCGGTTCGTATTCAGTCAAGCAACGATGACGAACTGGAAAACAGTTTCGATTTTGAACTGCCGGGAAAGCCAAACCTAGTGGGGCCTTTCCGTGTGCTCGACCCGAGAAACGCGCTTCCCGGAACTAATGCAACAAACGCTGACAATCATGGGTACGCATTCGACCCGAGTGTTTTTGCCGATCCGCCGCAAGGACCTAACGCAACCCCGCTGTCGCTGTTGGGTAACTCACCGCGCACTATCTGCTGCGGGCCGAAGATCACTAATTTCGACTTTTCGGTGCAGAAGATTTTACCGGTGGGTGAGAACAAGCACTTCGAGTTCCGAGCTGAGTTCTTCAACATCTTCAACCATACTCAGTTCTTGAATCCGGACGGCAACTTCAGTGACGGAACCGATTTCGGCAAGGTAAAGCACACCCGCGACCCACGGCAAATGCAGTTTGCTCTTAAGTTCGCGTTCTAGACTACACTTTAAGTCCCGGGCAGCTCTGCGGCTGCCCGGGACCCAATCTAATGGCCGCATCGCGGCTTGAGTATCCTGGAGAATCCCGATGTACCCCGACCTGCAGAAAGAGCTCGATACCTTCGAGCGGCGCACGCCGAAGTCCGCCGCTGCTCACAAACGTAACCTGAAACGCATCCCGCTGGGCGTGGCCAGCAATTATCGCCACTACGAACCTTATCCAATCTTTGTGAAGGAAGGACAGGGTTCGCATTTCCGTGACGTCGATGGCAACGACTACATTGACCATAACCTGTGTTTCGGTGCGCTCATGGCTGGACACTGTCATCCGGCGGTGATGAAGGCCGTCGCCGAACGGCTGACGACCGGAACCATGTTCGGTATGCCGCACGACATGGAATGGCAGTTGGCGGAAGAGATTTGCCAGCGCTTTCCGGTGGAGATGGTGCGCTTCGGTAACAGCGGTACCGAAGCCACCATGCACTCGATTCGTCTGGCACGCGCCGCCACCGGCCGCGACAAGATCGTGAAGTTCGAAGGTGCATACCACGGCCTGCACGACTCGGCGCTGGTGAGCGTAAAGCCGCATGCGCCCGACTACGGCGACATCCATGCCCCGACATCGGTTCCCGGCGGCCAGGGCGTCCCTAAGACCGCAGTCGCCAACGTGACCATCGCAACCTTCAACGATCTGGACAGCGTCGAACTGCGTTTCAAGCAGAATCCGGGCGAGATTGCGGCGATCATCCTTGAACCTATCCTGATGAACGTGGGGCTTTGCATTCCGCAACCCGGGTTCCTGAAGGGTCTGCGTGATATCGCTACCCGGAACGGCGCGTTGCTGATCTTCGACGAGGTGAAAACTGGCGCGAAGCTGGGCTGGGGCGGCGCTTCGGAGTATTTCGGAGTCACGCCCGACATGATCTGCCTGGCCAAGTCGATTGGCGGCGGGCTACCGCTGGCCGCCTTTGGCGCACACACCTCCGTGATGGACCTGATCTCGCAGCACAAGGTCTTCCACGGCGGTACCTACAACACCAACCCGGTGTCGATGGCGGCGGGACTGGCGACGTTCCGTGAAGTTCTCACTCGTGAGAACTACACCCACGTCGACAAACTGAGCAAGAAACTGACCGAGGGATATCGCAAGACGGTGGCGAAGTCCGGCTTGCAGGCCTATATCGCCAGTGCGGGAGCCAATGGTGCGCTGATGCTCTATCCCAAGGAAATTCGCACCTACCGCGACTGGGAGGCGATTGACATCGACCTGTGGCGGCACTACTGGTTCGGCATGGTCAACCGCGGCGTCATGGCCCAGCCCTACTGGTGGGACGAGCAGTGGACCATCTCCGTCCAGCACACCGAGGCCGATATCGACAAGCACCTGGCGGCGTTCGAAGACATCGCGCCCGCGCTGGCCAAGGCCCAGCAGGAACGCGAAGCGCCGGCGGTGGCGGTGCACTAGAACAGAGATCGGGTCATCGGATGATCGGACGATCGGGTCATTGAAACCCGACCCAATTCACCAATCATCCGATGACCCAATCGCCCGATGACCCGATGACCCAATCGCCCGATACCGACCAGCCCCATCTCAAGCGCGTCCTAGGCCGCTTTGACCTGGTGCTGCTGTTCGTGGTGGCGGTGTTCAATCTGAACGTGGTGCCGTCGATTGCGGCCAACGGCGGGGTCACGGTCTGGCTGTGGATCATCTCTCTGCTGTTGTTCTTCTGGCCGCAAGGCATTGCGGTCATCGAACTGGCGCACCGCTATCCCGGAGAAGGCGGTGTCTACCTGTGGGCGAAGGAAGTCTTCGGCGACTTCCACGGTTTCCTTTCCGGCTGGTGCTATTGGACTAACAACATGCTCTACGTGCCCACGGTGATGCTGTATTTCGTGGGCGTGTCGGTGTTTGCCATGGGGCCGGGACATGCTGGACTGGCCGACAGCAAGTCCTTTGCCATGGTTGCCTCAGTGGCTCTGCTGGCGCTGCTCACGGTCCTCAACATCGTGGGGCTGGGCGTGGGAAAGTGGCTAAACAACCTGGGTGCGATCGGGACGTTCATCGCAGCTGCGGTGCTGATCGGGCTGGGAATCACGGTATGGTCGCGGTTCGGCACCACGGTGACTGCAACCGATTTTCGCGTTCCAGCAGACCCCAGGTTTGTGCTGAACTCGTTCGGCGTCATCTGCTTCGGCCTGGTTGGGTTGGAACTGGCGTCGGTAATGGGCGACGAGATCCGAGATCCGCAGAAGACCTTGCCCGGCGCTGTCGCCTGGGGCGGTGTGGTTTCCGGCGCGCTCTATATCGGTGCGACTCTGACGCTTCTGATCGCGGTCGGCAAGAACGACATCAGCGTGCTGCAGGGCATCGTGCAGGCGGTGAGCCACATGGCCGGCGAAGTTGGGGTAGCTTGGGTGATCACGCCGTTTGCCGTGATGCTGAGTCTTTCGATCGCTGGAATCGGTTCGGCCTGGATGGGGGGATCGGCGCGCATTCCGTTTGTGGCCGGCCTGGATTCCTACATGCCGTCATGGCTGGGGAAAGTCCATCCCAAGTACGCGACTCCTCACGCCGCCCTGATCGTGCAGGCGGTAGTGTCGCTCATATTGATCGTCATCAATTTCTATGCTTCGGGCGGAGTGCAGGAGGCTTTCCAGACCATGCTGTCGCTGGCGGTAGTCCTGCAGTTGGTGCCGTTTCTGTACGTGTTCGCCGCGCTGCTGAGGTTTGCTTTCAGGGGAGACATGGCGGGCGCTCGCTACCGCCGGGGCACGCTGGTGTTCGCTGGAGCGTGTGGCCTGCTGACCACCGCCCTGGGAATCGCGCTCGCATTTTTCCCCGCCAAGCAGATCACGTCGCTTTGGAAGTACGAAGCCAAGATGGTTGGATTTACGTTGTTCTTTCTCGGTCTGGCCGCGTTTTTCTTTTTCGTGTACGGGCGGCAGAAGGCGCCGCAACCCGCTCCGGTGGCGGCAAGGACCACGTAAGGACAGCCGCTTTCGGCTGTCCGAGAAGATTCTTGAGTTTCAGGATTGCCGGCGGGACGCCGGCGCTACTAGGAGACCTTTATGCCCGGTGGAGTGAAAACCGACGTCAAGACGTACCAGATGTACATCAATGGTGAGTGGGTCGCGAGCCAGAGCAATAAGACCTTCCCGGTCTACGACCCTTCCACCGAAGAAGTGATCGCACAAGTTCCCGACGCTAACGCCGAAGACGTGAATCGCGCCGTCGCGTCCGCCAAAGCCGCGTTTGAAGACGGCCCGTGGGCCACGACCACCGCGCAAGAGCGCGGACGCGTGCTGTTCCGCCTGGCGGACAAGATTCGCCAGAACACGGCCATGCTGGCCGAACTCGAGGCCCGCAACACCGGCAAGCCCATTGTCGAGGCCGAGTACGACATCGGAGACGTCGCGACCTGCTTTGAATACTACGGCGGGCTCGCGACCAAGATCCTGGGCTACGTGAACCCGGTTCCGGACAACGCCATGAGCCTCACACTCAAAGAGCCAATCGGCGTGGCCGGACAGATCATTCCATGGAATTATCCGCTGCTGATGGGCGCATGGAAACTGGCTCCGGCCCTGGCTGCGGGATGCACCTGCGTGCTGAAGCCGGCGGAGCAAACTCCGATCACGGCGCTCGAAATGGCCAACTGGCTGGCCGATGTAGGTTTGCCGCCGGGGGTGGTCAACATCATTACCGGCTTCGGAGAAAGCTGCGGGGCGCCGCTGGTGCAGCATCCCGACGTCAACAAGGTGGCTTTCACCGGCAGCGCCGCGGTGGGGAAAATCATCGTCAAGATGGCCGCGGATACGGTAAAGCGGGTCACCCTTGAACTGGGCGGCAAGTCGCCCAACATTTTCTTCGCCGATGCCGACTTCGAGGCCGCCATCGACGGCGCTCTGTTTGGCGTCTTCATCAACCAGGGCGAAGTCTGTTCCGCGGGGAGTCGCGTCCTGGTGCAGAAGCCCATCTACAAAAAGTTCGTGGACGCTATGGTCGAGAAGGCCAAGAAAATCAAGCTGGGCGCGCCCCTCGATCGCGACACGAAAATGGGGCCGCTGGTCAGCAAGGATCAGTACGACCGGGTGCGCTCCTACCAGGAAGTCGGCAAGAAAGAAGCCAAGCTCGCAAGCGGTGGCGGGCGCGCGGAAAAGTTCGCCAAAGGCTACTACGTGGAGCCGACCATTTTTTACGATGTCGACAATAGCGCCCGCATTGCGCGCGAAGAAATCTTCGGACCGGTCGCGACCGTGATCCCATTTGATGACGAAAAAGACGCGGTGAAGATTGCCAATGACTCGCCCTACGGGCTGGCAGCGGCGGTGTGGACCCGCGACATCTTCAAAGCCTTCCGCACGGTGAAAGCAATTCGCGCTGGCATTGTCTGGATTAACCACATGCAACCCACCTACGTGGAAGCGCCCTGGGGTGGCTACAAGCAGTCCGGGTTCGGACGCGAACTGGGACCCTGGGGCATCGAGGAGTACCTCGAAACCAAGCAGGTCCACATCAACCTGAACGAACAACCGATTGGATGGTACTGAGATATGGGGACGATTCAACTGCGCACCTCCATTCCTGGGCCCAAGTCCAAGGCGCTGGGTGAGCGCCGCGCGGCCGCCGTTCCGCGCGGGGTCTCGCACGGCACACCCGTCTACGTAGCCAAGGCCGAAGATGCGGTGCTCGAGGATGTAGACGGAAACCGCTACCTGGATTTTGCCGGCGGCATCGGCTGCATCAATGTGGGACACCGGCGGGAACCGGTGGTGTCCGCCATTCGCGAACAACTCGACCAGTTCCTGCACACCTGCGTGCAGGTAACGCCTTACGAAGGCTACGTGCGCCTGGCCGAGCGAATGAACCAGGTGACACCGGGAAAATTTCCCAAGAAAACTTTCTTTGTGAATTCGGGCGCCGAGGCGGTGGAGAACGCGGTGAAGATCGCGCGCGCCCATACTGGACGGCCGGGAATCATCGCGTTTGAAGATGCCTTCCACGGGCGCACCATGATGACGCTGGCGCTGACCAGCAAGACCCATCCCTATAAGGCCGGGTTCGCTCCGTTTCCCAGCGATGTGTACCGCATTCCGTTCGCATACTGCTATCGCTGTTCGTATTCGCTGAAGTATCCCTCGTGTGATCTGTTCTGTGCTCGCCACCTCGAAGACACCTTCAAACGCGTGGTGGCGTCGGAAGACGTGGCTGCTGTGATTGCCGAGCCGGTGCTGGGTGAAGGCGGATTTGTGGTGCCGCCGCCGGATTACTTCAAGGTGCTGATCGACATTTGCCGCAAGCACGGCGTGCTGTTTATCGCCGACGAGGTACAGTCCGGCTTTGGGCGCACCGGTCGCATGTTTGCCAGCGAATACTACGGCATTGAGCCTGACATCCTGGTGACCGCAAAATCGCTTGGCGGCGGGCTGCCGCTGGCGGCGATTACCGGAAGAGCGGAAATCATGGATGCTCCCGGCCCGGGCGGACTGGGCGGCACCTTTGCCGGCAATCCGCTGTCCTGCGCGGCGGCGCTGGCCGTGCTCGACATCTTCGAGCGCGAGAATCTTCTGGCTCGCGCCAACGAACTGGGGGATCATTTCCAGAAGCGCGCTCGCGAGTGGCAGAAGCGATGGGCGTTGGTTGGCGAGGCGCGCGGCCTGGGTGGGATGCAGGCCATCGAACTGGTGCGGTCGGCAGACAAGCGCGAACCGGCGGGGGACGAGACCAAGCAGATTACGCAGTACTGCTACGAGCATGGGCTGATCACTATTACCGCGGGCACATATGGGAACGTGATCCGCGTGCTGGTACCGCTGGTGATTACCGACACGCAAATGGACGAGGCGCTCGACGTGCTGGAAAGCGCTCTGCAGGCGGTGTGCGAGAAGAAGAAAGAAGCTGCCGTGCAGCCGGTGTGAGGACATTTCTCTTTCGACTCGGTCGGCGGGACGCGGGCGCTACATAGAGAGACTTTATGACAATTGCCGCTCCAACTGTGACTCAGGTTGCCAACTACATTAACGGGCAGTGGCGCGAATCCAGCGCTAGCGAATGGCTGGATGTCACCAATCCTGCCACGGGCGAGGTGATTGCGCGGACTCCGCAATCCGGGGCTGCGGAAGTGGCGGCGGCCATTGACGCCGCGGCGGCTGCCTTTCCCGAATGGCGCCGTACTCCTCCGGAAGACCGCATCCAGCCGCTGTTCAAGCTGAAGGTGTTGCTGGAAGACCACCTCGACGACATCGCCCGCATTATCACCCAGGAAAACGGCAAGACGTTCACTGAAGCCAAGGCGGAGATGCGCCGGGCCATCGAGAATGTCGAAGTGGCGTGCGGCATCCCCATGATGATGCAGGGGTACAACCTGGAGGATGTGGCTCGCGGCATCGACGAGATGATGATCCGCCAGCCGCTCGGGGTAGTGGCAGCGATTTCGCCTTTCAACTTCCCGGGAATGATTCCGTTCTGGTTTCTGCCTTACGCCGTCGCGATCGGGAACACCTTAGTGGTGAAGCCTTCGGAGCGAGTGCCGCTCACCATGCGGTTCGCCTTCGAGTTGCTGGAGAAAACCGGGCTGCCGCGCGGTGTGGTCAACCTGGTCAACGGCGGCAAAGTTGCGGTGGACACGATTCTGGATCATCCGAAGGTTCGGGCGGTCAGTTTCGTCGGCTCGACCGCGGTTGCGAAATACGTGTACGCCCGGGCTGCAGCTAGCGGCAAGCGGGCGCAATGCCAGGGCGGCGCCAAGAACCACGTGATCGTGCTGCCCGACGCCGACATGCGGATGGCCACGCAAATCATCACCGACAGCGCGTTCGGATGTGCTGGACAGCGCTGCCTGGCGGTCTCGGTGGCGGTTACTATCGGCGAAGCGCAGAAGACGTTCCGCGACTCCATTGCCGAGGCGGCGTCGAAACTGCGTGTGGGCAACGGGCTCGACGAAGGCGTCCAGATGGGGCCGGTGGTGACTCGGCAAAGCAAAGCGCGGATCGAGTCGATGATCGGCGCGGGGGAAAAGCAGGGCGCGAAAGTTTTGCTTGACGGGCGCAATGCGAGGATTCCGAACTACGAGGCTGGGAATTTTGTGAAACCCACCATCCTCGACTGCGTGCCCGCTACCAGCGACCTGGCGGACACCGAAATCTTCGGACCGGTCCTCAGCCTGATCCATGCGAACGATATGGACGAGGCCTTGGCCTTCCTGGAGCGCAGCGCCTACGGCAACCAGGCGTCGCTATTTACTTCCAGTGGTTCGGCGGCGCGGCGGTTCCGCTACGAAGCGCCGGCGGGGAATATCGGCATCAACATCGGGGTGGCCGCTCCCATGGCGTATTTCCCGTTCAGCGGCTGGAAAGACAGCTTTTTCGGTACGCTCCACGCCCAGGGCCGCGACGCCATTGAGTTCTATACCGACAAAAAAGTCGTGGTGGAGCGCTGGGCGAAGGAACATTCGCGGAAATTCTAAGAACAGTACCGAGTACCCAGTACCACGTGCCGAGTGAACCTCAAGCACGCCAGCGGTTCTACTCGGTACACGGTACTCGTCGGGAGCTCTCATGTCTGACACCATCCAGAAATACAAAGACTACGTAATGACCGGCTTCATGAAGTCGGTGGTACCGCTGGTGGCCGACCATGCCAGCGGCTGCACCATCACCGACGTCAACGGGCGCGAATACCTGGACTGCTTTGCCGGGATTTCCGTGGTCAACGCCGGGCACTGCAATCCGCAGGTGATTGCCGCCGCCAAGGCGCAGATGGATAAGCTAGTCCATTGTTCCTCCTACATCTACCATGTGCAGCCGGTGGCCGATCTGGCGGAGAAGCTGGCCCACATCGCACCGCGCGGCCTCACCAAGACATTCTTCGGCAATGGCGGCGCCGAGGCCATTGAAGGCGCGATGAAGCTGGCCCGCCTCTATTCCGGCAAGCATGAGTTCATTGCGCTCCACGCCAGCTTCCACGGGCGCAGTTGGGGCACACTCAGCATCACCGGCAACATGGGACGCAAGAAGCGTGGCGGACCCTACGCCCCCGGAGTAGCTTTCGCCCCGGTGCCTTACGCGCTCCGATCCAATTGGCGAAATGATCCCGAAGAATGCGGGCGGCAGTGTGCCAAGGCGCTGGACGAAGTGGTGCGCTTCGCCACCTCGTGCGACGTGGCGGCGTTCATCGCCGAACCAGTCTGGGGCGAAGGCGGAATTATTGTTCCGCCGCCGAACTATTTTAAGGAAGTGAAGAAAGTTCTGGACCACTACGGGATCCTGTTCATTGCCGACGAAGTCCAGTCCGGCTTCGCGCGCACGGGAAAGATGTTCGCGGTCGAGCACTTTGGTGTTGATCCTGACATCCTGGTGACGGCGAAGGGGATTGCCGATGGTTTCCCGCTAAGTGCGTACACCACGCGGCCGGAAATCGCCGACGCCTACAAACCCGGCGACCATCTGTCCACCTTTGGGGGAAATCCGGTTTCCTGTGCGGCAGCGCTAGCCAATATTGAGTTCATGGAAAAAGAGAATCTGCCGGGCCGTGCCACAGAAAATGGCAACTACGCCATGGCCAAACTACGCGAACTGCAGAAGCAGAACCCGCTGATTGGCGAAGTGCGCGGTCTTGGCCTGATGATTGGCGTCGAGCTGGTGAAAGACGAAAAGCTCACACCCGCAACCGCCGAAGCCGACGCGGTTCGGGAGTCTTTATTCCGCCAAGGCGTGCTGGTTGGAGTGGGCGGCGTCTACGGCAACGTGATTCGCTTTCAGCCTCCGCTTATCATCACCCGCCCGCAAATCGACAGGGCTATCGAGGCATTTGCCACCGCACTGGCGGAAGTGGCGCAGCTCGCTCACGTGTGATTTCGAGCGGATCGTGGATTGTTCTGCCCCAGCGGCTGTGGATTTCTCAACTGCTGGGACCGTGCTCTCGTACTCTGCCCTCTGACACCTAGGTAAGTACTTTCGCCAGAGTTACTTGGCTGGTTACCATTTCCCCATCCGTGGAACCGGAAAGTTGCTTGCCGTCGCCAAAGTCGGTGCTACGATATCTCCAATTTCCGCTCAAAAGAGGGTTCATGGTTTACGTAATGCGTCGCGTACAGTTGTCGCTCCTGCTGCTCGCCTCGGTGGCTTTGGGCATGGCCCAGGAGCAGCCACTCTCGATCAACGGGCAGCACGTGGGACGAGTTCAGGACTGGACTTATCGCCAACTGGTTTTCAGTGGCGGATTACAGGGTGTGGACCTGAACGCCGTTGCGAAAGCGGAGCCTCGCATCTTGTTTCACTTTGCGGAGCGCAACCTGGATGGGCGCCGCGTTCCTATGCCCGCCCAGCCGACTGCGCCGTCCAACAGTGGGAACCCGAGTGCGATCAGCGTGGACTGGAGCGTGAATCTGGGTGCCGGTGTGGTGCCTGCCAACATGTACCCGGGCAAGTTCAACTTCGACATCTCCGGGGCGCCGGACTGCACCCGAGACTTCGTGGCCTATGGACTCAACGTGGCTGGTGTGCTGAATGGCCAGGCCAACGTGCTGGGGATAAACCGGCTCTATAGCGGGACCGGTGCGAGCTTTTGCAATGCCACCAATCCCCGGGTGAACTGGGCCTACAACGGAACCACCGTGGCCGGCGGCCGGGTGGTCACATCGCTGGTGATTTCGCTTGACGGCTCCAAGATCGCCTACGTGGAAAGCGCCGCGACGCGGGCAGTTTTTCATATTCTGACCTGGAAGGCCGGAGAAGGAACTTCGGCCACGACGGCTGCCAATCCTACCTTGAACGGTGTTTGCACGGCGACCACTTCGTGCCTGAAGTCGGTGACTTTCTCAGCCACTGCCACCGACACGCTATCCTCTCCCTGGGTGGACTTCGCGACCGACAAGGGTTTCGTGGGGAGCGACGATGGCAAGATCTACCGCATCAGCTGTGTCTTTAACTGCCCACTGAACACCAACCCTACCGTGGATTGGACTTTCACTTTACCGGTGGCGGGCACTGGCGGTGCCGCGCCTATGCCGAACGGTCCGGTGTACAACAATCCTTACCAGTTCCTGTTCGTGGGCGATCAGCTGGGTGAGATGTGGGTGCTAAATGCCGGAGGACCGGTGCCCAGTCTGTTTGCCGGGCCGGTGATGATCGGCGGCGGCGGTTGCACAACTACGAATCCACCGGGACGGACCGGCACTCCGGTTCCGTGCACCTCCCAGTTCGCGGGATACGGTTTGCCGGACTCGGTTTTGCTGGACGCCCGGGGAGGCAGCGAAAAGATATTCATCTTCACGGGTAATGATGGCACTCCCGGTGCCGGCGCGACGGTTGCACAAGCCAACCAGGACTTGACCGGCGTGGTACGCGTCCACGTTGGGCGCGGCCGCATTAACCTTCACACCGGTGCGTTTGACAACAACTATTGGGGCAGCACACCTAACACCGGAAAGCTTTTCTTGTGCGGCACCAACCCGATCAACTCGGCCCCGTACCACTACTGGATCGGTTTTTCCAGCTATCCCACGATCGATTCGGTTCCCGCCGGTTCCTTCCCCCAGGTAGTTGCGGTGGGGGGCGTTCCGTGCTCGCCCTATACCGAGTTCTACAACCCGAGCATCAATCTCGGGGGAATCGCCGGCCACCATGATCTGCTGATGAGCGGCACCAACGCTGCCGCCGGAAACGGTTTTATCGTGACCAACGACATCAGCACCGGCGCAGTGACTGGGGTCCTGAATTCCGTCAATTATCCCCTCGGGATCAGCGGGATCATCATCGACAATGCCAACACCCAGCCGCAGGCTTCAAGCCTGTACTTCACCACGCAGAGACGCGTCACGGTGGGTACCTGTGCCAACCAGAGATGCGCGGTCAAGCTGACGCAATTGAATCTGCAGTAGCGGTTAGGTCGATGGGTTCTGACGCGGCCCTACCCAAGTTTTCAGGGCCCTCTTGCGCAATGGGCTGAGGCCACGCGCGACAGTTGTCACTTGACCAGCCGGTTGTATTTCTTCAGCACTTCCCGCAGGCGATCGTGGGGTAAGGCAACTACAATCCGGTTGTTCGCTCCCGTCATGGTCTCAGCTGCCACCATGGCGTTGACCACAGCTTCCTCCGTGGCCTGCACCGTGGCCAGAAACAGGGGATCGATTTGGTCATTGGGCAGCATGGTGAGCTGGTGAAGTCCTTTCGGGCTGGCGGCTCCAGGGTTTGCGGTGGAGAAGGCAACGAAGATGTCCCCCGAGCCATCTCCGGAAAAGCTGCCGTCTCTGCCCAGGCCGAGGGAGACGCGCTTCGCCAGCCGCTTCAGTTGGGTCGGAATCAGCGGCGCATCGGTAGCCACGACCACGATGATCGAGCCGACGTCATCCTGCCACACGGGGTCGCCGGGGATCTCTTTGCCCACGGGGACTCCGGCAATCCGCAGTTGGTTGCGCTGGCCGTAGTTGCACTGGGCCAGCACGCCGACAGTATACCCACCGTACTTGGCTTCGAGGGTCCGCGAAGAGGTCCCGATGCCGCCCTTGAATTCGTTGCAAATCATGCCGGTGCCGCCACCCACATTGCCCTCCTCGACGGCCCCGCCATGGGCCGTGTCCAGGGCGTGGAAGGCGTCTTCCGGCTTAACGTGGAAGCCATTCACGTCGTTGAGGTACCCATCCCAGGTCTCGGCCACCACCGGCAATGACCACCAGTAGCCGGATTCATCAGGTGGTCCGTGTTTGACCCGCCAGGCGATGACCGCGTCGCGCACCACGCCCACGCTGTGGGTGTTGGTGATCATTACCGGCCCGTCGAGAAAGCCTGACTCTTCCAGCCAGGTGGTGCCGGTCATCTCGCCGTTGCCGTTTAGCGTGAACCATCCGGCAAAGACCGGGTCCGTGGAGTCTTTACCGCGGGGCAGAACGGCGGTCACGCCGGTTCGCACTGGGCCGACGCCGACTTGCAAAGGGCCAGCGCCGGAGATCAGCGTGGTGTGACCGACTTCGACCCCTTTTACGTCGGTGATGGCGTTCAGCGGCCCCGGCGTGCCGTCGAATGGAACCCCCAGGTCGCGTGCCCGGGGCTTGGTCTGGGCGCCTGCCAGACCCAGGAGTAGAAAAAAAGTAAATGCAGAAATCCGCGTTGCATAGCGACGTGGCCGCATCAAAGTCCTCCCAAGAAAGTCTTGGCAGTATAAGGCACGAGGCTGGGAGTCTCGTTTACAATTCGGTGTCAGGAGGCAGGGATGGAGAACTGGAAGCGGGCGCTGGTGGCAGGTTCGGCGGGGGTCAGCGTTTTCATGTTTCTCAAGCGCAAGCCGGCCGCGGGAATCGTTCTGGCTGGGGTCGGGCTGGCCACGCTGGCCTCGGAGTATCCCGAGAAGTTTGCGGGCTTCCGCGAGCGCTTGCCCGGCTACGTCGACCAGGGCACGGCTTTCGTGGATGTGGTTTCTCGATTGGGTGAGCGCCTGGCGGAGGTGGCCGGAAGCGGCAGGTCCAGGTGGTACGAAGCGTTTCTGCGTGGCTAGAAAACGCCGAAGCCGGCTATTCGATTCCCAGCTGTTTTCTGGCGTCTTCGCTCAACCGCTCCGGCGTCCACGCCGGTTCCCACACCACGTTCACGTTGGCGTTGCGCACCCCGGGCAACTGCTCCAGGCGGGATTTGACCTGCTCGCCGATCATGACGTGGGCCGGGCAACCCTGGGAAGTGAGGGTCATGTCCACGGTGACGTCTTGCTGGTCCTCGGCCGCCGGCTCCACGCGAACGCCGTAGATCAGTCCCAGGTCAACGATGTTCACCGGAATCTCCGGATCGTAGCATTGCTTCAGCGCACTCAAGACCTCTTCCTGGGTAACCGTAGGCATAAGTCCTCCGCATGGGCCGTGGAGTGGGATTTCCCACCCCACCTGCTAGTTTACCTCATAGACAGCGGGCTGGAGAGAGTTTGGATCGAGCCGCCAGTTTGCTAAGGTAAAGAAATGCAGCTTAGCTCAGAGACGAAGCACAAAATCCAGCTGGTGCTGTTGCTGGCGATAGCAATCGCAGCAGCGCGCTCCGGGTACATTCTCTACCAACGCCACGTGGACAAGATCGAGTCCGCGAAAAAGGCGCCACCACCTCTGGAACCGGACTATTACGTAACCCCCAAGAAACTTCATCCCTATGATTTGCAGTCGACGCGCGAGTTGACCCGGCAACCGGTATGGGTGAAGGAGGGATACCGTTACACCTGCTACGCCTACGACCGGGCTCGCCGCCATACTGATTTTTCCCGCCCGCAAGGGACGCTTCTGCCGATTGAACGGCTCGAGATAAAAGATGTGGTCATGGACACGGCTGCCGAGGCCCCCGGCCAGCATTTGCTGATGGCGTTGTTTGAACGTAATGGACGCGTCCTCGCCGTGCAGGTCGGAGTAGAGAAAGACCAGAACTTCCAGATTTATTCCGACGAGATCTTCTACATCCAAGATCCGCATGAACTGTACAAGCACTGGCCGGCAGATGTCTGGGACTCGGTGGCCAGGCACGAAGTGAAACCGGGCATGAACGAACTGCAAGCGGACTTCGCCATCGGGATGGGTATCCCCGAACGCTCCGGCGACCCGGCGGTAAAAACCGTGAATTACCCGAATGACGGTAAGCCGCTCCGCATCACCTACCGTGATGGCAAAGCGGAAGAGATCAAGCCCGGACCAACGGCGTAGAAGACAAGCTTGACCGCGGCTCCCTCAGCCATCACTTCACCACGGGCGAAGTTTCGCTGGCGGCGTTCTGCTCGTCGCCGTGGATGATGCCGTCTTCCTCCGCGTAGAAGGACCGATGCTCGGCGTCGACATGTTCGGGGGTCAGGGCCAGCTGAAAGGTGTCTTTCTCCTTCTTCGCCCGGAAGCTGACGGTGTAGTCGCCGCGCTGGGTATTGGTCATGCGATGGGTGAAGGACCCGCTATGCACCAGTTCCGCCAGGGAAGTGGCGTAGTGGCCGTACTTCTTTTTGTAGGCATGCTGGGCGCGCAGCGTGGTGCGCATGTATGCCAGGGCGGCGGCTTCCGACTCGGATCGCGCCGGGTCCCCGGGAAACTTGGGTTGGTAGGCGGCCTGGGCGGCAGCCAGAATGGTCGCGGCCAGCACGACCGCAGCAATCCAGTGAAAAGGCATGGCAGAACGTAGTTTCATGAGTCCTTACCTGGTTCGAGTTGGATATTCCCATGTTACCGCGGTAATTGGCAATTCGTTACCCAACTCTTTCCATACCGGACAAATGCAGCTATGCTAGCGGCAGTTCACCGAAAAATGGCCAACGCTATGAAATCAGCCGCTGCACCAGCAAAGAAACCTCTCATCCGTCTGGCCGTAGTGGAGAGCGATCCGCTGCGGTTCGTGGGCTTTCGCGCCCTGTTCGACAGCGAGTCGGATTTCGAATTGGTCTCCGCCTCGCTTGCCGATATTGGCGCATTACAGAACATCGATCTGGTCCTGCTGGGCAACCGCAGCGGGCAGAACCTGTTTGACGTGATGGCCAGCCTGAAAGCGACCCGCCCGGACCTGCGCATCATTGTGACCGGGTCAGGCATGGATGAAGAAACCATCCTCAAAGCCATTGCTTCGGGAGCCAAAGGATACGTGGACGAAGCCGCTTCGGCGGCCGAGTTCGTGCAGGCCATCCGAGTGGTCAACCAGGGTTCGGTGTGGGCGCCTCGGCGGGTGCTCTCCATGTTCATCGAGCGCGTGAGTTCGTCGCCCGGGCGAATTTTCCCCGCTGGCCGCGTGACCTTCACCGATCGCGAAAAGGAAGTCCTGGAAATGCTGGTGGCCGGACGTTCCAACAAGGAAATCGGCGCCGCCCTGGGCATTGAAGAACGCACGGTAAAGGCGCACGTGGCCAAACTGATGCGCAAAGTCGGAGTGCAGAACCGCATCGCGCTGTCGGTGCACGCCATCACGCACTCGCTGGTAAGCGCAAAATAGGCGGCAACACCCAAGTTACCTTAGGACAGTGACCGCGGTAATCTTGTGGGTTTTTCGACCCTACCGCATACTCCTCTCACCTACCACAGAACCTGGGAGACGGGGTTGGGAGCGGGGATCTTAGGGTCGCTGCCGCCAACCCCGATTTTTTTGCCTCCTAAGTTCCTGAATCGCCAACACATCTCTTCTTCCATCGGGAACAACCCTTTTTTCCTGCGATGAATCCTTTAGAATCAGTGGCACTAATTTCCCAGGGACATCTGCAAAACTTCAGGAAAGCCGAGGAGAAATGAAAAGACTGTTGGTAGTGTGCGTCATAGCCTGTCTGGCGGCGACCGGGTTCGCTTCCGACGAGGACAAGAACAAGGCCGAAGACCGGGTCAAGGCCGCAGCGACAGTGCTGGATGAAATCCAGGGTGCGCCCGATCAGGGCATTCCCGAGGAAGTATTGGGTTCAGCCGAGTGTGTTGCGGTGGTCCCCACCATGCTGAACGGCGGCTTCATCGTGGGCGCGCGCTACGGACGAGGCGTGGCCAGTTGCCGGACGCCCAAGGGTTGGAGCGCACCTGCATTCTTCAGCGTCAAGGGCGGCAGCTTCGGACTGCAAATTGGCGCCCAGGCGGTGGATCTGGTCATGCTGATCATGAATCAGGAAGGCATGCGCAACCTGCTCTCCAGCCAGTTCAAGCTGGGTGCGGACGCCAGCGTGGCGGCCGGCCCGGTGGGACGGCACGCCGCTGCCGACACCGACTGGAAACTGAAGGCGCAGGTGCTCAGCTATTCCCGCAGCCGGGGCGTATTTGCCGGCCTGGAACTGAATGGCGCCGTTGTCGAGCAGGACAAGGACAGCACCCGCGAGTTCTACGGACGCATGGTGCCGTTCAATACCTCGCTGACGGGCACCATTGATCCCCCGCCAAACGCCAATGCGTTTCTGACCACGCTGGCAAAGTGGGCCAAGTCCGCAGCGGCTAAGTAGACGTTTTCAACAAACGGGCACGGCTTCACGGCCGTGTCTGGTTTCGCTTTTGTGCTCATCTTTTCGGTGAGCAAGCTGCGGTGCTACCCTCACAAGTTCATCAACATGCGTCAGCGACTCGAATACGCGCTGGTGTGGCTGACGGTTAAAGGGGTGGGCGCTCTGCCCCGGCCGTTGGCCCGCGCTGTCGGCATCGTGCTCGGGCGAATGGTGTACCTGCTTCATTTCCGCCTGCGTCGGGTAGGGCTTAAAAACCTCGCCATGGCAATGCCGGAGAAAAGCCGGCGCGAGCATGCCCGAATCCTGCGGGGAGTGTTCACTTCCCTGGGCCGTCAGTTAGCGGAGGTTTGCCTGTTCCCCCGCTATACCCGGGAAAACGTCGGCAAGGTGGTGGTGTACGACGGCTTTGAGAATTTCGAACGAGCGCTGGCCCGCGGTAAAGGCGTGCTGTTCCTGACCGGCCATCTCGGGGGGTGGGAACTGTCCTCCTTCGCCCATTCCCTGCACGGATACCCGCTGCACATCGTGATCCGGCCGCTGGACAATATCTACCTGGACCAGTTCATCCGTCACTATCGCACCATGCACGGCAACGCCACGGTGGACAAGGATGACTTCGTACGCGGCTTGCTTTCCGCCATGCGGGCCGGCCAGACCGTCGGCATACTGATGGACACCAACATGACTCCGCCGCAAGGAGTGTTCGTGGATTTCTTCGGTATTCCCGCGTGTACCGCCAGCGGGATGGCCCGCATTGCCTTGCGCACCGACGCTGCGGTGGTGCCCGGATTCACTATGTGGGACCCCGCGCTGCGAAAATACCGGCTGCGCTTTGATCCGGCCGTGACCCTGATACGAACCGGAAATGACGATGCCGATGTGGTGGCCAACACCGCCCTGTTCACCAAGATTATCGAGGAGTATGTGCGCCGCTATCCCGACCAGTGGCTTTGGGTGCACCGGCGCTGGAAGACCCGTCCGGAAGGGGAGAAAGCGTTGTATTGAGGCGGTAGCTGGTAGTTGGACGCTGGTAGGTGGGATTCAATCGCTAGGTTGCTGGGAGAAAGATGGGCCTGTCTTCCCAACTGCTAGCTCCCGGCCGCCAGCTACTGATTTTCAAAACCATTCACTGCGATAAGCGATCCACCAGCTCAGAACCCCGATAGGGATGGTTGCGGCTAATCCCCACCAGATTGGCAAGACAATATCGGCGACCGTGCCGAGCAGCAGAAAAACGATCCAGAAGATCTTGCGCTCCATGCTCGTATTGTAGCTTCGACTGCTTTCCTTTCCTCTCGCAAACGTATACAAAGATGCCATGAAGCGCTCACTCAAAGAGGTTGCGGAGCTGGTGCAGGCACGGCTGGTGGGGGACGGTGCGGTGGCGGTAAGCGGAATCTCCAGCATCGGGTCGGCTTCAACCGGGGACCTGGTGTTTGTCGAGGACGAGAGGTGCCTGCGGTTGGCGCTGGAATCTCCAGCTGCGGCGGTCATTGCGGGCGAGTTTGCGACGGAGGAAACGGCGGCCAAACCGCTGCTGGTCTGCGCCCAGCCCCGGCTGGCATTTGCCCGAGCGGCGAAAGCGCTGTCTGCGGCTGCCCCGGCCGAGCCCGGTGTTCATGCCAGTGCGGTGGTGCATGCTTCGGCGCGGCTGGGAAAAGATGTGAATGTAGAAGCCAGGGTTGTGATCGCCGAAGGTGCGGTGATCGGTGACCGCACAACGCTCGGGGCGGGCAGTGTAATTGGCGCCAAGGCGAGCATTGGAAGCGATTGCCAGTTGTACCCCAACGTGACTATCTACCCCGGGGCGCGGCTTGGAGATCGCGTGACTGTCCACGCCGGGGCGGTCTTAGGTAGTGATGGTTTCGGCTATGTTTGCGACCGGGCGACCGGCCGCTACGAAAAATTTCCGCAAGTGGGCCGCCTGGAGATCGGCGACGACGTCGAGATCGGCGCCAACACCACCGTGGACCGTGGAGCGCTGGATGTGACCCGCATTGGCCGCGGCACGAAACTCGACAATTTGGTGCACATCGGGCACAACTGCCAGCTGGGAGAGAATGTGGTAATCGCCGCCCAGGCCGGCCTCTCCGGCAGCATCGTGGTGGAGAGCAATGTCGTGCTTGGCGGCCAGGTCGGCATCGGAGAGCATGCGCGCATCGAAGAAGGGGTCATGCTGGGAGGACAAGGGGGCGTGCTCCCGCACAAGGTGCTGCGGGGTAAGGGTGTGGCGTTCTGGGGAACTCCGGCCAAGCCGGTGCGCGAATACCTGAAGGAGTTAGCGGCACTGGCAAAATTGGCGCGGAAGGCCTGACGACGGACGACTGCACATGGCACTCATCGTGATCGGCGGACATTCGCGCAACGTCGGCAAGACCAGCGTGGTCGCCGGCCTGATTGCCGCTCTTTGCGACTACCACTGGACGGCTTTGAAGATTACGCAATACGGTCACGGCGTATGCTCGGCGGACGGGGAGCCTTGTCACTGTGCGACCGACGATCACACATGGAGCATTTCCGAGGAGAAGGATCGGTCGGGTGAGTCCGATACCTCGCGGTTTCTGGTGGCGGGCGCGACTCAAGCGTGGTGGGTACGAACTCAGCAAGGCCGCCTAGCTGAAGCGGTGCCGACCATCCGCCGTAAGCTGGCCGAGGCGGAGAACGTGATCTTGGAATCGAATAGTATTCTGAAGTTCCTGCGGCCCGACCTCTACCTGACCGTTCTTGACCCGGCGACTGAGGACTTCAAAAAATCCGCCCAGGAATTTCTGGATCTCGCGGACGCCGTTGTCCTTCATGACTCCCGAGAAAAGTCCGAGAAACCGCTCTGGGATGGGGTTTCGCTGAAGCCCGTCGCTGGACGGCCGGTGTTTTATATCCGCCCGCCGCTGTATGTCACAACGGAGATTGTCGAGTTTGTGCGCCGGAAATTGGTTCCCGGTTCCTAGCGCGAAACTTTCAGCCACCGAGGACGCAGAGGATTCTCACTGCCCGGCATACATGGCGATGATGCGCTCCACCGCCCGGCGGCACACCGCGCAGAACGCATCATGGCGGGTAAACATGATGCAGTTTTCCTGCGGGCGGTAATAGCCGTGGGCCTCGTAATTGGCGCCTTCGAACGCGCCGACCTTGTCGGCATACTTGTCTGACCCCAGGAGCGTGCGTTCCTGTTTTTCCTCTTCGCGGAAGAGCGCATCCATTTCTGATTCGGGACGGTTCTGGGCGCGCAGTTCGCGGCGCTTGGATTGAATTTCGTGCTCGTAGGCTTCGAATTCATCCTTGTGCCAGGGTGTGGGCGTCGGCGTGCCGGTTGCGACCAGGTCCTTCCACTTCAGATTCGGCGGGTCAAGCAGGGCTGTGGCATTCGGTTCCCACGGTTCAACCTTCTTGGTCGCAGCGCCATAGGCTACCTGCGAGGTGTAGTATTCATCAGCCAGTGCGGCGAAATGATGGGCAAATTCGTGGACGAAAAGGTAGGCAGCCCACTCGCTGTCCACGGCCACGGTTGCGTACTGGTTGAAAATCCCTCCGCCCCCGTAGGTTTTGCCATTGACCATGATTTCGATGAACTCATAGGGCGCATACGAGGCCACATCGCGCAGGGCGCGGTTGTCGGTGGTCAGAATGTAGCGCTCAACATCGAAAGTATCGTAGGTAGTTCCCAGCGGGTTGTGGCGATGCAATCCGCTCGACGGACGCGATATGCCGGACTCGTCCGCCGCCGGGCACAGACCCCATACGTTGAAGTCCCAGCGGTGTTCTCGGAAGGGCGATGTGCCAAACAAAAGTTCGGTCATGCGCCGGGCGTCGTTTTCAAACTTGGAGCGCTCGGCCGCAGTGTAACCATCGCCGAGGATGACCAGGTCCACCTTCTTCGCAGGATCCCCTGAGTTCTGAATTGTCAGTAGAGGGCCAGGAGAGGGCGGGCGCGAGGTGTCAATGAACTTGTCCTTGGGATCGATGGTGGTGGTCCAGACAACGTGGAAGGCACCTTCATCGCGTTTCTTCAGCACAATTTTCACCGGCGCGGCTGGAGCAGGGAAGCGCAGCGACTCGGAGAAAGTGCGATTGGCAGCCTTGGCTTCGTCGGTAGTGACCCATTCGCCGTATACCGAATTGAATCCCCGCGAATAGAGCAGCCGTCCGGTGGCCTGGTCGTGTACTTCGAACAAATAGTTGCCGAGATTGGAGTCGTCAATCGCCTTCGCCGGATCAACGGGCCAGGGAAGTGGTTCGATCACCACACGGTCCAGGCTGAACATCTCCTGAGTGGCGTTGCCGGTGTGGTAGTAGTCGAGGCGCATGGTAGCGGGCGCGGCGAAGGCGAGACACGGAACCGCGAACAGGAGACATGACAATACAATGATGCGGAATTTCATGCCTCGCATTGTAGGGGATTGGCCGGCTGGAAAGACAGACCTCCACGACTTACCAGCAACTGGCAACTGGCCAGTGACGGCTAGTCTACGGCCCTACCACGGGCGGGCCCGGTGGACCGCCCTCACTCTCTTTGGGAGCGGGTTTTTCCGGTGGCAGTGTCTTGGCGGGCTGGGTTTCCGGCTGGTCCCCATCGCCACCCAAATGACGAGAGGTCACCGTTTTCCCGGACGTTTTCCTGAGTTCCTTGAGGATTTCGTCGCGATCGCGGCCGGCGTATTCCCGAGCGAAGCGAGTCAGGGCCTCGGTCAGGATGTCGTGATGGTGCAACTTGTCGAGTCCCGGCTCGCGTGTGATGTTCAGCCACAAACGATGCACCAGGTGGACATCTTCCGTTTTCAACGACGGAGTATGCGGCCCGATGTGGAAGGTATCCACCTTCATGTCGGGATGCACCACCTGGAAGACAAACTGTCGCTTGGGACCGGAGGTCACTTCCCAGGTCCTGCCCAGTTGAAAGGCCTGTTCCTCCGCGGTCATCTTGCTCGACAAGCCGGAGACCACGGCCGAAGCCTCCAGGTTGAGGGCGGTCTGCACGATGCCCGACCAGACGTCTCCGGCGGGCACTACCAGCAGTGAAATGTGTTTGCCGAAGCTCTCGGCGACAGACACCGCGCGGGTAAACAGCCTCTGCTCGTAGTCGCTGAAAATCTGCTCGGCCGAGAGGTCATAGGCAGCGGCGCCAAACTGGCTGATGCGCGCCGACATCACCACGATGTCCTGTTCCTTGGTATCGATGCGCTCCAACACCCACTTGAGATGACTCATGGTGTTGTAGTCGCGGACGGTGACCAGGACGCTGCCCGGGCGAATTCCCAGGCCGGTGCGCTCTACCGTATCCGCCTGTTGCAGTTGAAACTGCTCCTGCATTTGCAGGTGGACATTCGCATGCTTGCGCAAATTGATTTGCTCGGAGACCACGAAGATGGCGAAGAACACCACCGAGAACACCACACCGCTGACGGTGGCTACCGATTTGGTGAACAGGTTCACGATCGCGGTGGAAAGCAAAACCAGTGCGACCGAGGCCAGTCCGATCGGGATCTCGTACCCGGCAATGTGAAAATTCGGCGGTACCTTCCAATTGCGCTCACCGTGGTACTTGAAGCGCAGTACCAGCATCGACACCGTCTTGAAGACGAAGCTCCAGATCACGCCAAAGGCGTAAGCTTCACCTAGGACATAGACATTTCCTCGGCTGACCAGGATGGTGAAGATCTGCAAGCCCGCCACCATATTGATGATGCGGTAGGTGGTGCCGTAGCGGCGGTGCGGCTTGCGGAACCAGTCCGCTAGCACGCCATCTTCCGACACACGGTTGAGCACACCGTTCGAACCGACAATTGCCGTGTTCACCGCGCCCGAGAGAATCAGGAACCCCACCACTACCACGAAGGCGCGAAACACCAACCGCAGGATCTCCGGGCCAACCATGTTCATCGCCAGACCGGCGATCAAATTGTCTTTGTAGACCGGAACCCGCACCGCGTCGGGGATCAGCATTACCGCCAGCAGCGAAACCAGGCCGGTGAAGATGAAACTGTAGACGCCAATCACGATGGCGGTGCGTTTCAGGTTCTTCAGCTTGGGGTGGGCCAGTTCCCGATAGACCTGCGCCAGCGACTCCTCGCCGCTCATGGCCAGCACCGAGTGTCCGAACCCGATGATTAGTCCCAGAATGGCGAATATGTGCGGGATCTTGCTGAATTTCCAGAAGCCCAGCGCTTCCGGCGCGAAGTGGAGATTTTGCAGCGTGGGAAGCGGTGGCAGGTGGACGCCGGTGGTCACGAGGGTGAGCGCGGACCAACTGAGCAGCATCACCACCATTACGGTGGTGACCTTCATGATGCGTAGGGCCTTCTCGCTGGATTCCTCGATGCCCTTCAGGTTCTGCCACCAATAGTAGACCGTCACCATCAGCGCAAAGACCACCGCGGCTGCATTCTCGTTGACTCTTGGGGTCCCGTTAAACCAGCCGTGTAAGGCGCGTGGAATGAAACCATGGGCGTCGGCAATCGCGAAGGTATCGTTGATCAGTCCCGCGATGTACTGCCCCGCCGAAACGCCCGAGATGGGGCCAGTCAGCACATAGTCAAACATCAGCGCCGACACACTCAACTTGGCCAGAGTGCCGCCGAGGGCTTCTTTGACCACCCGGTAGACGCCGCCGCGCACAAACATGGAGCAGCTCTCGACGTAGACCGCGCGCACCGCAAAGGCGAACAACATCACCGCGACTACAAACCACGGGGCACTCTTGCCGACAGCCTGCTCGGCAATGCCGCCAGCGTAAAAGGCCGACGAGCCCAAATCGTTCAGAATGACCGCCGAGGCCCGCCAGAACGAGATGAACGTCAGCATCACTGACGAGGCCACGACAATGCGGACGCGGTCGCTCGATGGAGTTCCGGGTTGACGTGGGGAAGACATTCCTAAGAATGGTGGCCAGGGTCAGCTATGTTCGTCTTCGTCTGAGCCAAACAGAGTCTCAACGTCTTCAATCCCGGTCAATATCAGGACGATGGTCGAGCCTACGATTCCCACGGCGAACATGGCCTCAAGCAGGCGGACTCCGATGGTAGCAAGCATTCCCATGTGCGAATAATGTTAGCCCATAGGGAGAGTATGGCATACGTGGAAATACCGCAAGCGGCCGCGGCTGTATCGCAGCTGCCAACAACCGCCGGATCGCAGTTTGCTATGCTTGCGTGTGCGCTCGACCCGCAAAAGTGCCTGGCTGCTGGCCCTGCTGTCGGCCGGATTGCAGATCGTAATTTTTCCGCTGCCCAACCTGTACATGCTGTGCTGGGTGGCGGTGACGCCCCTGCTGGTCGCCCTGCTGCGCACCCGGCCACCCGATACCCTGCAACTGCGGGCAGGGGGCAGGCTGCTGCCGGCGACGCCGCTGCAGGCATTTTTGCTGGCCTACGCGTGTGGCGTGGTGTGGTACGCCGGCACCTGCTACTGGATTTACAACACCATGCGCCAGTACGGTGGGGTGGAAGCGCCGGCGGCGGTGGGTATCCTGATCCTTTTTTGCCTGTACCTGGCTCTTTACCACGGCCTGTTCGGACTACTGGTGGGCTTGGTTGCCGGGGCGGGAAAAACCTCCACGCGCCGTGCCCTCGTGCTGGCTCCTTTCTTGTGGGTCGCGGTGGAACTGGCGCGTACGCGGATTACGGGCTTTCCCTGGGACCTGCTGGGCGTCACCCAGGTGGATAACATCCCGCTGGCGCGCATTGCCACCGCTACCGGCGTCTACGGCATCTCGTTTGAGATCCTGGTGGTGAACGTGGCCCTGGCCGCGGCTTTCCTGGTACGGCGGGAGAAACGAAACAACCTTCTCCTGGCTGCCCTGGGAGCCGCAGTGGTGTTGCAATCGGGACTCGGGGTCAGCCCGCCCCCGCTGCCCACTGACCACAGCGCGCGCTTGGTTCAGCAGAATGTCCCCATCCTCCAGGGCGCGGAATGGACCAAGGAATATTTCGATAACACGCTGCGCGAGCTAACCGAGATCAGCCTGAATCCGCCCAGCGGTGCCCAGCGGCACCCGGACCTGATCGTCTGGCCGGAATCGCCGGCGCCGTTTTATACCAGTGATCCGCTGTATCGCGATGCCCTCAGCAACGTTGCTCGTGTAGGCCAGACCTGGGTTCTGGCTGGAAGCCTTGGCATCCAGAATGCCAGCCAGACTCCCGATCAGGCCACACGACTCTTCAATTCGGCGGTGCTGGTGAGTCCGGCGGGCGATTGGGTGGGGCGTTACGACAAAATGCATTTGGTTCCTTTCGGAGAATATGTCCCGTTCAAGAAGGTTTTCTCCTTTGCCGGGGGTCTGACCAAGGAAGTGGGCGATTTTTCTCGAGGCCGGTCCCGTGCTCCGCTGCAGGCGGGCGAGGCCAAGCTGGGGGTCTTCATCTGCTACGAGTCCATCTTTCCCGACGAAATCCGGCAACCGGTCGCCGCCGGAGCCCAGGTGCTGGTGAATGTTTCGAATGATGGCTGGTACGGGGACAGCGGCGCCTACGCCCAGCACCTGAAGCAGGCACGCATGCGGGCGGTGGAGAATAACCGCTGGCTGCTGCGCGACACCAACACCGGAGTCACGGCGGCGATCGATCCCTACGGCCGGGTAGTGACCAGCGCGCCGCGCAAGCTGCGCACCGCGGTGGACGTGCCCTACGCCCTTGCCAGCGTAACCACCTTCTATACCCGGCACGGCGATTGGTTTGCATACCTGTGTGCGATAATTTCTATGGCGGTGCTGTTCATGCGCCTGCCATTTCTCACAAGGACAAGGCAATAGTCATGGTCGAAGAGCTGGAACAGCAATACCTGGCGTTGAAAGAGAAGGTACGCGACCTCCGGGAGTACCTTTGACGCAGGCAAGCTGCGACTGCAATTAGCTGAAATCGAAAAGCAGGCTGCCGACCCGAAACTGTGGTCCAACCCCCAGAAATCCCAGACGGTCATGCGCGAGAAAAAGCGCCTGGAACACGTGTTGGCCACCGAGGCTGACCTGGTCCGGCGCGGCGACGATATTTCCGCGTACTTCGAATTGGCCCGCGAGGGGGAAAACGTCGAGGCGGATCTGCAGCGCGACATTGAGGGACTGCGCCAACTGGTGGACCGGTTGGAGACCGAAACTCTGCTCTCCGGCGAAAACGATGCGCTCAATGCTATCGTGACCGTCCATCCGGGTGCGGGCGGCACCGAGTCGCAGGACTGGGCCGACATGCTGCTGCGCATGTACCTGCGATGGGCCGAGCAGTGCGGCTTCCAGACGGTGCTGAACGACTACCAGCCGGGGGAGGAGGCGGGCCTCAAGTCCGCCACTTTCAGCGTGAATGGGGAGTATGCCTTCGGCATGCTGATCAGCGAGATCGGTGTACACCGTTTGGTGCGTATTTCTCCGTTCGATCAGGCCAAGCGCCGGCATACTTCTTTCGCCAGCGTTTACGTCTCGCCGGAAATTGACGAGAGCATTGAAATCGTCATCAAGCCGGAGGAACTGCGCGTGGACACCTACCGTTCCAGCGGCAAGGGCGGACAACACGTCAATACCACCGACTCCGCCGTGCGCATCACGCATCTTCCCACCGGGCTGGTGGCCAGTTGCCAGAATGAGCGCTCGCAGCACAAGAACCGGGAGCGGGCCATGAGCATGTTGCGCTCCAAGCTCTACGAATTCGAGCTGGAGAAAAAGCGCGCGGTGTCCAAGAAGATCGAAGATTCAAAACTGGATATCGACTTCGGCTCACAGATCCGGTCTTATGTGCTGCAACCTTATCGCATGGTGAAGGACCACCGGACGAAGGTTGAGGTGGGTGACGTGGACCGCGTGCTCGACGGCGATCTGCAGCCGTTCATCATGGCGTACCTGCGCATGCGGCGGGGAGAAAAACAAACCTAGCGAATGGTAAAGCCAGCTCGCCCAACAAAACTCGGCCGCAAGTTCGGGCAGGCGCTGCTGTATGCGGTGCGGAAGCACAACGGTCAGCTGCGCAAAGGAGCCGGCATTCCCTACATTGCCCACCTGCTGGGGGTGTGCGCGTTAGCGCTCGAGGCGGGCGGGGATGAAGAGCTTGCTATCGCGGCACTGCTGCACGATGTGGTGGAAGATTGCGGCGGGGCGCCGGTGCTGAAGGAAGTCCGCCGCTGCTTTGGCAAGCGGGTGGCCCAGGTGGTGGAGGGTTGCACCGACACCGACCAATTCCCCAAGCCGCCCTGGCGCAAGCGCAAAGAGGACTATCTCAAACGCCTCCGCACCGCCGATGGCGATGTGCGCCTGGTTTCGGCCGCCGACAAAGTGCACAACGCGCGTGCCATCCTCACCGACTACCGCGAAGTAGGGGAACCAATCTGGGAACGGTTCCAGGGCAAGCGCGCGGGAACGCTCTGGTACTATCGATCATTAGTGAAAGAATTTGGTCGCCGGAAAGCCAACCGCCTGACCAAAGAGCTGAAACGAGTAGTAACCGAATTGGAGGCCGAGACAGTTCGGGGAAAGGGATCTCCTCGCACCCGCACCGGCCGCCGCCAGGAATAGGGGTTTTGCAGTATGCCGCGCATGATCGACCTCATCCGCGCGTCGGCTGTTCCAGCTACGCTGATGCAGGCTGCCGCCAAGGGTGCGCTTTCCGTCCCCCCGCAGGAAATGATCGAGATTCTGGTGTATCTGGCCAACCACAACAGGGTCTTTGGCGACCAGGCCAGCCTTACCCTCGCAGGCTGGGATGAGCGCCTGTCGAGGGCGGCTGCGTCTGATCCGAGCACGCCGCAAGAGGTGTTGGAGTACCTGATCGCCCCTAAGAACCTGCGACCGGTGCTGCTGGCGGGGTTGCTCGAGAACCCCTCGGTCGCCGAGGATTCGCTGGTCGCACTGTCAGCTGCGGGTTCTCGCGAAGTCGTGGAAGCTATGCTGAAGAGCCCGCGGGTGCAGGGTTCGCCGGTGCTTCGGGAAGCCCTGACCTCCAATCCCAACCTGACTAAGACGGAAGCGGCGAGCCTTGCCGAGGCGCCGGCGCCCACTCCTCCACAGGGAGGCGGCTCGCCACCACCGCCGCCACATCCCCCTGCGGCCCCGGAAGAAGTGCTGGCCGAGACTGCCCTCAACGAGCCGGCTGCCCTCGACGATGTGCTTGACCAGGGTTTGACGGCGTATCTGGCCGAGCACGCTTCCGAGATCACGGCCGAGCAAGACACGCCGTTCCAGCCCATCGGCGGGTTCTACGAGAATTTTGTTCCTGGCCCCGAGGAGCCACTGGCCGAGGCTCCGGCACCCGGAGCCACCGCGGCAGCACCCGCGACGATGGCAGCACCTAAGAAGGCGGCGGGGTCCAGGAAAACCCACCTCAGTCACGACGAGGAACGAGGCAGCGCGCTGCAGAAAATCGCTAAGCTGGATATCAAGGGCCGCATCCAGTTGGCGATGAAAGGGAACAAAGAAGAGCGTTCCTTGTTAATCCGCGACGGCACCAAGATTGTGGCTCTGGCAGTGCTGGAATCACCCAAGATTGGCGATGCCGAAGCGGAGAGATTCGCCAGCCAGAAGAACGTGCTGGAGGCGGTGCTGCGCGCCATCCCTATGAAGCGCCGCTTTGCCAAGCACTACGGCATTGTTCGCAACCTGGTATTCAACCCGCGCACGCCTTTGGACGTCTCCTTGGGGCTGATGAAGAACATCCTGGTGCATGACCTCAGGAACCTCGCCGGCAACAAGGAAGTGTCGGAGACCGTCCGCAAGCTGGCGCTGAAGATGTTCAAGCAGAAGATGGATAGCAGCAGGAAGGATTGAGAAGCAAGATGGGCACTCGCAGCCGTGTCTCGGCCGGCCTGCCCGCCCAAACTAGCTTCTGACGTGCCATCTCGCTACAATGAGGCCGCTATGGTCTCTCTTCCCCGGACCGATCCCATCACTGAGTTGCTGCGACGCGCCAGGACGATTGCGGTCGTGGGCCTCTCCAACAGCCCGCTTCGGCCCAGCCACGGCGTTGCCGCCTACATGCAGACCCACGGCTACCGCATTATTCCGGTCAACCCTAACATTGACGAGGCCTTGGGCGAGAAGTCCTATGCTTCGCTGCGGGATGTGGCCGAGAAAATCGACATCGTGAACGTGTTTCGCCGGCCGGATGCGGTGGAAGAAGTCGTGGACCAGGCCATCGAGCTTAAAGTGCCAATGATCTGGATGCAGGAAACCGTGGTGAACGAGGCAGCCGCGCAGAAAGCCCGCCGGGCGGGCATTCTCGTGGTGATGGACCAGTGCATCCTGAAAGAGCACCGCGCCCGGTTCGGCTAAGGGACCCATTGCAGGCAGAAAATTCGTTAATCCAGAGCGCGGACCAATATTACGGTCGCATCGTCGCGCAGGCTGGCTCCTTCGCTGAACGAGCGCACATCTCTCACAATACTCTCCGCAGACGCATTGGCGAGTTGAACGGGTGCGCGCAGACGCTCTGCCCCGTACTCTTCTCCGCTGGGATCGACTGCCTCGGTAATCCCGTCGCTGTAGAAGGCAACGCGCGCGCCCTGGGGAATGGAGACCTGCAGTTCGGAAAAATCTCCGAACCCCAGGCCCAGCGGCATTCCGCGCTCGCTGGCGAGAAAGCGCGCACCATCGCTATCAATCAACAGCGGTGGCAGGTGTCCGGCGCTCGCGACGGTGAGCGTACGCTTGGCCGGATCGAGCACTGCGTAGACCATGGTCACAAAGCGGCCCATGGGAAAGTCTTCCACCATCAAACGGTTCAGGCGCGCCAGCACTTCACCCGGACCGCAGCAGGTTGCCAGCGACCGCAGCATGCCGCGGGTTGCCGACATCAGCAGGGCTGCGGCGGTGCCCTTTCCGGAAACGTCAGCCAGCACCAGTCCCCAGCGGCCGTCGCTCAGCGGGATGAAGTCGAACCAGTCTCCGCCTACCGCGCCGGCGGGAACCGAGACTCCGGAGATGGCGAATCCCGGGATATACGGCGAGCTCTTGGGAAGCAGGGCTTCCTGAATGGTCCGCGCTTCCTGCGCTTCCCGGCTCATCGTTTCTCGCTGGTCGCGCTCGTGCTTGAAACGCCGCGCATTATGCACCGCCACCGCGATGTGACTGCCCAAGGACTGAAGCAGCCTTAACTGCTCCGCGGGAAACGCATCCAGTTCAGGGTGGGAGGCTGTGAACACGCCCACCAGCTGTCCATCAACTAGCAGGGGAATGGCCACTTCGGATTGGGTGGCATGTTCGCACGCGGTGTAGTAGGGATCCTTGCTTACATCCGGAGCGTAGCGCATCTGTCCCGTGGCTGCGACATAGCCCACCATGCCTTCCTTGCCGATTTTCAGGCCATGACCCTTGTGGTACACGGTGCAACCGCATACCCCAGCCAGGATGAGTTCGGCTCGCTGCTCGTCGTGCAAATAGATGTTGGCTTCCAGGCAACCGAAGGAGTGGGCCACATCGTTCACAATCTGATCGATGAGTTGGTCGAGGTCGAGGATCGAGCTGATCTTCTGCGCCGCCTTCTGCAGCTTCAGTAGATCTTCCACCTGGTCAAGATGCAGTTCGCGGACTGCAAAGTGATCTGGATTGGAGGGTCTGGGGCTGGTTGCCATGCAATCCTCCTGGCCTTTCCTGCACGTTGCTTTGAAAGGGCGCGGCTTCAAGTCACGCCAAGGCGGCGTTGCTCGTACTTATTCGATGCTCAAGCATACTCCTAAGATTCCGTGGTTGATCCGGGCGACCCGCTTTTGCCAGCCTGGGAACGGCGCCGCTTGATATCTTCCAGTCGCTCGCGAATCCGCTTCTCGATGCCCTGATCGGTCGGGTGATAGTAAGTGCGTCCCAGCAAGTTGTCCGGCAGGCATTGCATGTCTGCAGTTTTCGCGTCCAAGTTGTGCGCGTACTGGTAGCCCTGGCCGTATCCCAGGCCTTTCATCAGTCCAGTGGGTGCATTCCGCAAATGCAAGGGAACCGGTTCGGCGGCGGTTTGCTCCACGTCCGCCTGCACCGTGGAATACGCGTTGTACAAGGCATTTGACTTAGGCGCCAGCGAAAGATAGACGACGGCTTGCGCCAGCGCGAGATTGCCTTCCGGCATGCCGATAAAATCCACGGCATCGCGGGCAGCCATGCACAATGCGAGCGCACCGGGATCGGCCAGGCCGATGTCCTCCACGGCCATGCGCACCACGCGGCGGGCCACATAGAGCGGATCTTCACCCGCCTCCAGCATGCGTCCCAGCCAGTAAAGAGCGGCGTCGGGATCGCTGTTGCGCACCGACTTGTGCAGGGCAGAGATGAGGTTGTAATGCTCCTCGCCGGTCTTGTCGTACAGCAGCACGCGTTTCTGCAGAGCGTCCTGGACAACTTCGTCGGTGATCTCGGCGCCAACTTCCTTTCTGGACCGCTCCCGTGCCAGGGTGGCCGCTACTTCGAGCACGTTGTAGGCGCTGCGTGCGTCCCCGCTGGAGTAGGCGGCGATCTTCTGCAGAACTTCCTCAGACGCCTGTAGCTTCATCGCACCCAAGCCGCGCTCCTCGTCGCCTATCGCGCGCTGCAGCAACAGGACGATCTGCTCAGCGGTCAGGGGCTTGAGCACGTACACCCGAGACCGCGAAAGCAGCGCGGAGATGATCTCAAACGAAGGGTTCTCGGTGGTGGCGCCAATCAGGCGGATGTTGCCCTTTTCCACGTGCGGCAGAAACGCGTCCTGCTGGGCCTTGTTGAAGCGGTGGATTTCGTCGATGAATACTATGGTCCGGGTGCCGTACTGCCTCGCGCGTTCAGCGTCGGCCATGACCTGCTTGATTTCCTTGATCCCGGTGAGCACGGCGGAGAACTCAATGAACTCCGCCTTGGTCATGCGGGCGATGATCTGCGCCAGCGTGGTCTTGCCGGTGCCCGGCGGGCCCCAGAAGATCATGGAACCGGTATCGTCGCGCTCGATCTGGGTGCGCAGCGGCTTGCCCGGGGCGATCAGGTGCTCCTGCCCGACGAATTCGTCGAGCGCCCGCGGACGCATGCGGTCGGCAAGGGGGCGAGTGCGGTCGCTGGCACCTTGTGAGTCCGGCATCGATTGAAACAGACTCATACAATCATTTCACCACGGAGACACAGAGTCACAGAGAAAACCGAAGAAATTTCAAAGAACTCTGTCAGACGACCATACCAGCCGGCGTGAGGGCGCGCTGTGACGTCCACCGCCGTTCGCATTGTGATTTTTCTTAGTCCTCGGTGTCTCTGTGTCTCTGTGCCTCTGTGGTGAAGGGTTGTCAGGTTTTTTGCCTCGCTGCTTCGTACAGCACGATACTCGCCGCGACGCCGGCGTTCAGCGATTCCACTTGCGGCGAGTGGGGAATGGCTACGACCTCGTCGATTTCCGACATCAAATCCCGCGGCAGGCCCGCGCCTTCGCTGCCGATGAAGATGGCCAGCGGCCCGCTCAGATTGGCCTCTGGCAGCGGCGTGCCTTTGTGCGACGAAGTCGCTACCAGCCGCAGCCCGCGCTCTCGCAGGCTTTCGACTGCCTTGGCCAGGTTAGTCCGGGCAAACGGAAGCCGGAAGACCGATCCCGCTGAGCCCCGCACGACTTTCGGATTGAATGGGCTGACTGTCCCTTCTCCCAGCAGCACTCCCCCGGCGGAGAAGGCTTCGGCCGAGCGCAGGATTGTGCCCAGATTCCCCGGATCCTGCACTCCGGCAATCGCCAGCAGTGGTCCGGCGGCGGACTTGGCCAGCACATCTTCCAGGGTGAGTTCTTTGAAACGGACCAGCGCCGCCACACCCTGGGGAGTCTCACTGGGTACCGCGGTAGCGAAGAGCTTGTCGGGGAGGGATAGGGTTTCCACGTGGGCGCCAATCTGCGGCAGCAGGCGTTCCGCCTTGGTTCCGGCGGCGTTACTGAAAAACACCGCCCGGAACTTGAGCCCGCTGCGGATGGCCTCCTCCAGGATGCGCAAGCCCTCAATGGCGAAGCAGCCATCCTCGGTGAGCTCCCCGCGTGCGAAAGCCCGCCGAAGCTCCTTCACCAGCGCATTGTGACGGCCCTCGACCCGCCGCAAGCGGCTCTGGGCATCCCCCGAGGTGGTGGTAGTCTTCATGTGATACGTAAGGAATCATACCTGTTTGTCTCGGCTTGCAGGGCTTCACCGTGTTATGTTAAGTTTCGCGATTTCAGCAGATCTGACGGAAGGAACTGTGGTGCGCGCTGAAATAGTCAAAATCAATAGCGAGAAGCCGGAGACGTCTCTCATCCGGTACGCCGCCGAGCAAATTCGGTCCGGGCAAGTCCTGGGAATGCCGACGGATACCTTTTACGGGCTGGCCGCCGACCCGTTCAACCTGCGCGCCGTGGACCGCGTGTACGAGATCAAGTCGCGCTCCCGCCACAAGCCGCTATCGCTGCTGATCGAGAGTGTCGATCAGGCTGAGGAACTGGCTCGCCTGCCGCAGGAGTTCCACGCCCTGGCCCGCCGCTTCTGGCCCGGCCCCCTGACGATTATCGTTCGCGCGGCTTCGCGTTTGCCGCTGAAAGTGACGGCCAATACCGGCAACGTGGCGCTGCGCATACCCAATTCCAAGATTCCGCTGGCGGTAGTGCAGGCGGCCGGGATTCCGATTACGGCAACCTCCGCCAACTTGAGCGGGGCCTCGGAATGTACCACCGCGGAAGCAGTTCGCGACCAGCTCCAGGACCGCATCTCGATCATTGTGGACGGCGGCACCTCACCCCGCGAGGTGGCTTCCACCATTGTTGACCTCACGGACGAAGAGGCGCGCTGGCGCATCATGCGGGAAGGCGCCATCCCGGCCCATGAAATCTCCGAGTTCTTCGCGCAAGGATGACCGAAACGACTGCCAAAGGGCGTCGCCGCTGGTGGCTGCGGCTGTTGGCGCTGGCTGCCGCGGCGCTGGTGGTCTATGTGTCCGCGATCTGCGTGGGCATCGTGCGCGATGCCTCCGAACAGCAACTCCACCCCGCCGACGCTATCGTAGTGCTGGGTGCGGCCGAATACGCCGGGCGTCCCTCGCCCGTCTACCGGGCTCGCCTGGATCATGCCTATGACCTTTTTCAACGAGGTCTGGCGCCTGTGGTCATCACTACAGGGGGAGCAGCCGCCGATCCCAGCTACAGCGAAGGCGGAGTTGGACACGACTACCTGATGCATCGCGGCATTCCCGAGCAGAACCTGATTGCCGAAACCCAGGGATCAGACACGGCCCAGTCGGCCGAACGGGTGGGAGTGATTCTGCGCGCTAATCACATGCACAGCTGCATTGCGGTCAGCGACGAGTATCACGTGTTCCGCATCCGCAAGCTGCTGGAACATGAAGGGGCCGAGGTATTCGTGGCGCCGCGCCCGGACTCACGCCCACATTCCGTCTGGCAACGCTTTCTGGCGGTTGCCCGCGAAGCCGCCAGCTACCTGGCGTGGCGCCTGCACATACCTGCCTAGGAAGGTTCAGATGCTGTCATCATCGTCATCGTCATCGCGGTCGCTGTCTTTGCCCGAGTTCCGGTCGGTGGCTGGGCTGAGGCTGCGGCCATCGCTGGCGTGACGAATTTCGATGTGACCATTCACATTCGAGAGCTTGATCGGAGTGCCGCCCCCAGCAAGTTCGCCGCGCAGGTCGTGACCCACATACTGGTGGTTGCGCACGCGCAAGCCGAAGTCGTTTTCAATCCCGCCATGTACGGTCGAGGCCTCCAATTCAGCTTTGGAGTCGGAAGGCAGCGTCAACTCCAGCCCGCCATTCACCGATGAGAGTTCAATCGGCGAGTTGCTCAAGCGTGTGAACTCGGCATTGAGGCGTCCGTTGACGGTGGACAGGTCAGCGCGACCCTGCAGATCGCGGGCCGAAAGATGCCCGTTGATGCAGGAAGCGCGGACTTCTCCGCCCACTCCGCTGATGTCGAGCGCGCCATTCACCAGCTTGATCTCGTCCAGCCGTGAGGTACGCGGCACCGTCAGCGTGTACTCGACGCTGGCGGGGTTATTGTGATCGTGATCGTTGAAGGTGAGGTCGTGGTTGCGGTACTCGGTGTGGATCGACACGTAGTCGCTTCCGGACTCGACCTGAATCTTCGCCTCGTCGAGCCGCTCCCGGCGGTTGGCGTACTTTACCGCATCTACCTTGACCTCATTGCGGTCCCAGGCAGTGATGTGCACCGGGCCGTTGATATTTTCCAGTTCGACGCGGCCACCCGCGGCCAGGGGATAAGTCTGGTGGAACTCCTCAGTGAATTCGCCGCGGTTTTCGTAAGCGTGGCTCTGCGCGGAAGCCAATGCCAGCGCGCACAGTGCCCCCAGAAGGGCACCCAGCCAGGTAGCGAGTTTGGGTTGGCGCTTCATAATTCCTCCGTTGCGACAAGGCTTAGACGAGGCTAACGGGAATTCGTGAGTAGAAAGGTTTTGGGAATACTGCTGGGAAGGGTTGTGGTGAGAACCGGGGGCCCTCGGCCAAACCGCATGAGCCTGCCATTACTTCGGTTACCTTTTTTGCCCCATCCCGATACGGGACAATGGGCCTAACAGCAGCAGCGGGGAAGTGGGGAATAAGTTTTTGAAGTATCTGTTAAAGAGTGCGTGCCCGCGCCCGCAGGCGTCTGCCTGGCGTAAGCCTGCCGGCCTGGGGTTGCTGCTCTGCCTGGTTTCCACCCTGCTGCCAGCGCAGAGTTCCAGCCCCGAGCACCCAGTCCCGATCCTGACCGGAAACGCCGGATTCTTCACCAACGTAGAAGCCGGCCACACCGAACTGGTTCCCGAAATCAACCCCTTGCTCCTGATTCCTTTGGGTGATCGCTGGCTGATCGAGTCCAGGGCCGAATTTGAAGGCGAGTTCCAGCGACCCAAAGGTGGTGGCCCCTACGGCGGAAAAGTAGGGAACGAACTCGACTACCTCCAGGTGGACTACATTGCGAGCCGCTACGTGACCATCACCGCGGGACGGTTCCTGACTCCGTTTGGGATCTATAACGAGCGCCTGTATCCCATTTGGATTCGCGACCTGCAGCCCCTCCCACTAATTTTCCCGATCGCAACCGGCCCCAGCGACGGCTTGATGCTGCGTGGCGGATTCTCGGTGAATCCGAAAATCAACCTGAACTACGCGGCCTACTTTTCGACGCAGAGCAACCTGCACAAGCTGGAATCCGATCGCCTGGTGGGTGGGCGCGTCGGGTTCTTCCTGCCCGGGCCGCGGATTGAGCTGGGGTTTTCCTGGCAAAAGCTGCTGCAGGAGGAACGTAAGAATTCGGTGGGATTTCATTTTGCCTGGCAGCCAACGTCTCTTCCTCTGAACCTGCGGTCGGAGTATGCCCGGTCTGACAACGGTAGCGGTTACTGGCTGGAAGCCGCTTACCGGCTCAGCCAGGTGGGTACCTGGAACAAGGTAATGCGCCGCACCGAGGTCGTCGGACGGGCACAGCAGTTCTTTGTTGGACCGAACACTGCGGACGTGGCAGAGGAGTATGGCTTGCCCGAGGTAAATACCCGCCAGGCGGACTTCGGACTCAACTACTACCTGCACGACGGGCTGAAAGCTACGGCCAGCTACGGCCGCCAGTTTAGTGCTGACGGGAACTCTAACTTGTGGACGGTGGGCATCGCCTATCGCTTTGCCTTCCCCCTGGGACGGGCGCAATGAAGATCAAGATCCTCATCATGAGCGGAATTCTGGCCCTGGGCTCGTTGGTATACGGAGCAGGGCCGCCGCGGAGCAAGGACAGCTCCAGCCTGCCGGTCGTGCAGAGCCGGGAAGACGCGGAAAATGCTCGGATTCAGGGAGAGCAGAGGTTCCACGCCAACTGTGGCCGCTGCCACGCGGCCCCGCAAAAATTTCCGCCGCGCATGATGGCTACCATTGTTCGCCATATGCGAGTCCGCGCCACCATCACCGATGAGGACATGCGCCTCATCTTGGGGTACATGACGCAATAGCGGCGAGTAGAGCATGAGCAAGAGAACGACGATTCGATGGATGGTGCTGCGCATGGTGTTGGGGGCGTGCGGGCTGCTGCTGCCTCCTCCCGCAGTCGCGCAGGCGCACGTCATTGAAATACTGGCGGACAAAGATAGCCGCTACAAAATTGCCGGCGAGCGCCAGCCGGAAATTACGGTGAAAGCCGGCGAACCGGTTCTGCTGCGCGTGACCGCACGCAAGGCAAAATCGTGGAACCGAGACGGATCGGTGCACGGATTTACCCTGCTTCGCGCCCAGGACCGGGCCAAGGTGCCGGGCTGGGATTTGCTGTTCAAGCCCGGCAGCCAGGAGTTTGAGTTGACCGCCCCCGCTGAGCCGGGCGAGTACGTGGTGGTATGCACGGTAGTTTGCAGCGAGGAGCACGAAGGCATGCACATGAAGTTTACGGTTGTGCCCTAGGTTGGAACTGGAGTTTCCTATGAAGAAGTTTGCTGTCCGCGCCATTATTCTGGCCGTGTTGCTGGCTGCCGTGGCCTATGCCCATGGGGAAGAGTCCTGGACTTTTCGCGGGCAGATTGCTGACAGCCAGTGTGCGCTCAACGTGCACTCGCTGACGCGCTCCCACCAGGAGATGCTGAAGTCCAAGTCCATGGGCGGGACAGCGAGCTCCTGTACCTTGTACTGCCTCCGTTACATGGGCGGATACCTGGTGCTCACTTCCAGGAAGCACGTTTATCGCCTTGACGACCAGGAGGCAGCGAAGAACTTTGTGGGTCAGAAGGTGAGGATCAGCGGAACCCTCGAACCCAAGACCGACGTCATCCACATCTCGAAAATCGAGGCCGAAGAGTAACCACCGGCCTTACCCCTCTGTTCGCTCAGCCCGGTTGGCGCGTTTCTTTGGGTTTGCGGCCTTTCTTCTCCGCTTCGCAAAGCAGAAATATCCCCAGGATCCCGATCTCCGGGTCGATCGGATGGCGGTAGCGAGCATGGGGGAAAACGACGTAATACACCGCTGGGTAGCTGAGGATAAGCAGGAACATCAGCCACACACCGGGCTTACGTTTGCGCAGGGCGCGCGCCAGGCCCCAGAAGCACAGGATCGACGAAGCCAGGAAGAGCGAGTTCTTCAACTCCGGGGGAGGGAACTCAGAGGTCTTTGGCATCCCGGCCCAGTAGTAGACGAATTTCTTCAGGCTAACCCCCAGAAAGCGCCCGGGGTCCTGCTTGATCCAATCCACCGCTTCCTGCTTGCGCTGCGCGATGTAGGCGATTTCGCCCATGCGTTGGTAGAGACGCATTTCGTACACATTCTGCGTAGGGTGCAAGAACCACATCCAGGTGCCATCCGCGCCGGGACCGTTGCCCATGCGTAGTTCGGCGCCGAAGTTGGAACGCAGGAAGACAAATTTCCCGAAGGTCTGGTGATTGCGCACCAGCCATGGCGCGAGGCAGGCAAAGAAGATCACCGATGCCGCGACCACTCCCGCGAGCGAACGCTTGCCGCGCTTCCAGCGGTGGTACCAGCCCCAGAGACCGGACACCGGCAGGAACGACAGCAGCACCGGACTATTCAGCGCCGCGATGCCCCACAGCAAGCCGAATTGCAGCCACTGCTTCAGGCCGTCTTTCTCTTCCATCTTGAGGGCGAGCAACAGAATCGTAGTCAGCAGCAGCGCCGAGAGGCTGGTCTCCCACACCCAGCGGGTGCACCAGTACGCGATGTAAGGCAGCAGGGCCCACGTCCAGGCAGACCCGACCGCCACCTTTTCCCCGAAACATCGCCTGGCGACGAGAAAGATCGGTATGCAGGTGAGCGCGGAAAAAATGCTGTTGATGGTGAGCAGGACAAACGCGGAGGCGTGCGAGTAAATCCCGAAGAGTCTGAAGACACCGGCAATCAGGAACGGGTAAAGCGGCGGTTCCCAGGCGGTGGCGCCGGTTTGCGCCTGGAAGGGATCGCTGAAGCCGCGTCCTTCGGCCATGGCCCGGCCGATGCGTCCCATTTCCCAGCCGAAGCCGAAGTTCTGGTCGCTGGTGCGGAACTTGTAGGTATGTCCGATGACAATAATGCCAAAGCGCAACGCGAAGGCGATCACCACCATCCAGAAAAAAGAGGTGCGCGCACGCGCCCACCAGCGGCGCCGGGGACTGAGAGTGGGAGTCTCGGGCAGCAGAGTTGTGGTGGAGTCCGCCATGAGGTGCTTTATTTGTAGCTGATAGCAGCCAAGGGAGCAAGGTACAAGGGGGAAGGCCGATTGACACCTGTGCAGGCCCGACCTAGACTAAAATGCTTCTGTTCGGGTTCATTCCTGGTAAGGTACGCCGAGGACACAAATGGGCTGGTTACAGAACAAGTTCGAAAAGAACTTCATGATCACCACCGTGGACTACGTGTTCAACTGGGCACGCAAGTCTGCAGTGTGGCCGATGACGTTTGGGTTGGCGTGCTGCGCGATCGAGATGATCGCGTCTTCAACCGCGCGCTTCGACATTGCCCGCTTCGGGTCCGAAGTGTTTCGTCCCAGCCCGCGCCAGAGCGACCTGATGATTGTCGCCGGCACCGTGACCCTGAAGATGGCGCCGGTGGTGAAGCGCATTTACGACCAGATGCCCGACCCCAAGTGGGTGATTTCGATGGGGGCATGCTCGTCGGTGGGGGGGCCGTTCAATACCTACGCGGTGCTGCAGGGAGTGGACAAGATCGTCCCAACGGATGTGTACGTGATCGGCTGCCCTCCGCGCCCGGAGAACCTGTTCTACGCATTGCTCAAACTGCAGGACAAGATTGACCAGATGACCCTGGCCAAGCGGCCCACCGAAGTGCGGCTGGATGAGCACATGCTGGAAAACTTCAAGCGCCAGGTGATGATCGCGCAAACGTTGCAACCGAAATAGCTGTCAGCGTTCAGCTATCAGCTTTCAGTACCACAGGCCACATAGGGACAGCTGTCGTCGGCTGTCCAGTCGGGCGAAGCCCGACGGGGTGGTTCCCATCATGACCAACTTCATCAAGCTCACCACCACGAGCGAACTGCCTCCCGAAGGCGAAGCCCGCGAGTTTTCCTGCGCAGACAAGGTGATCTGCGTCGCCAACGTGAACGGAAACATTAGTGCAATGGACAACGTCTGCCTGCACCGTGGCGGACCGCTGGGACAGGGTGTGATCGAAGGCGACAAACTGGTATGTCCCTGGCACGGCTGGCAGTGGGATCCGAAGACGGGTGAGGCAGCCCACAATCCTGCGGCGAAGGTTGCGGTGTTTCCGCTGAAGATAGAAAACGACGACGTGATGATCGAACTGTAGGCGACTTAGCCGGATGCAGATCACGCGCCGGAGCGCAGTGATACCCCGCTAGCGAACCACCAGCAATCCGATCAGCACTACCACGCAAAGGCCAAGCACCACCAGCGACAACTTGCTGCCTTCCAGATTGGTCCAGAGCTTAGCCATGCCGTTGCTCCCTGATCTGTTCCCAGTTTGCGTCAGAAGCTTATCCCGCGCAATGGCTACTAAGTGGAGGTTACGCCTGTAACGCCACTTTCGGGCCACAGCCTTCACCGGGCCGCTTATTGGTGCCGCGATCCTCTTGATCCCCAAGAACAAACGCCGGCCCGCCAGCGCACGGCTGTCTTCGTGGTGTTGTGCCAGCCGTTTCAAAACGCGAGTCTGCCTCTACCCCAGCAGCTTCAAGAAGGTCTCCGGCCGATTCTCGAATCCCGGAAATACCTGCTCCAGATTCCTGTTGCCCAGGTGACGGTACACGGCCTCGCCCACCACGCGGCGGAAGTCGGTAGTCACTGCCAGGTCGCGGCCTTCGTAGAGTTGAGCCTGGTCGAGGCCGGGCCACTTTCCATAGACCTTGCCGCCTTTTACCGGGCCGCCCAGCACGAACATCACATTGGCGTGGCCATGGTCGGTGCCGCGATTGCCATTCTCGCGTGCCGTGCGGCCGAACTCCGACATGGTGACGACCACAGTGTCTTCGCCAAGATCGCCCAGGTCGGTCCAAAAGGCCGCTAGGGATTGGGAGAATTCGCCTAGAATATTGGCGATCTGTCCCTGGGTGCTGCCTTCGTTGACGTGATGGTCCCAGCCGCCGATGTCGGCGAATGCTACCTGCACGCCCAGGTTCGCCTTGATCAGCTGGGCCAACTGTTTCAGGCTGTCGCCAAAGCGGCCGCGGGGATAATCCGCCCCGGGCGCTGGCGAGTATTTGGACGGGTCAGCGGACTTCAGCATTCTTACGGCCTCGAACGTCTCCTGCCCGGTGCCGTGCAGCACCGAATCCACGGATTGTGCGTACATGGCTTCGAAGGTGTTGGCGATGGGCGTCGCGTTCGGGTTGCGGCCGCCCACGCCAAAGTCGCTGATGTTGTTAAGCGCCACGGCAGGTTCGCTGCCGGAGAGAATCCGCGGCAAGGACGGACCCAGCGCGATAGCGCGAAAGGCCGCCTTGTCTTTCGAGCTGGGTACAGAGCGCAAAGCCCGGTTCAGCCAGCCGTCGTCCGTGGCTTTCACGCCGGGGGTGCCGGACTCCATGAAATCCTGAGCATCAAAGTGCGAGCGGGTCGGGTCGGGTGACCCAGTGGCGTGCACGATGGCAAGATGCTGCTGCCGCCATAGCGGTAGAAACGCTGACATCGAAGGATGCAATCCGAAGAAGCCGTCCAGATCGAGCACCGCCTTCCGTGGAATATTGATGGAAGGCCGCATGGCGTAATAGGCAGGCTCGGCGTGGGGCACCACGATGTTGAGTCCGTCGGCCGCGCCGCGCTGGAAGATGACCACCAATCGTTTGCCCTTGATGCCCATGGCCTCGGTACCCGAGGCGGCGCGCGTGAGAAATGCCGGGATCGCGGTAGTGCCGACAACTGCGAGGGCGCTGTTGCGAAGAAACACGCGACGAGTGATGGACATAAGAACAGCTCCTGGCTTCTAGCCTTTACCTTTAGCTTGTAGCCTTTGGTGTCCCATGCTCCGAGCTAAGAGCTAATGGCTAAGAGCTTCTATCTCCTCTGAAACTCTGGTGAGCCCAAGATCAGCCCAGCCACTGCACCCAGGTTTGGCGGGCGTGCCGGGTCATCCAGGCGGCGCTGGCTGATCTTTGGATCATCCATTTGCGCGGCGATGGTGTCGTGCGTCTGCTTGGATACATCGCCGGCGAGCAGGCGGTCCTCGAGCTCCGCCAAGGTCTGCATCGAATCGTTTGGCGCACCGTTGCCTCCCAGCACTCCTTCGGGGGAAGTCTCTACGCCGCGCAGTTTCCCGGTGGTAAGCGCCAGGGCGAAGTTCATTCGTCCCAAAAGGGCCGCCGAGTTTACCCAGGCGCTGGCTTTCATGGAATACCCGGTCGGAGGCTGCATGCCGTAAAGCGGCATGCCCATGGTTTCAAGCTGACGGGCCAGTGGCATGGCGTCGCTGACTTCGGCGCCGCTGGCGCGCACCGCCGAGACCACGAATTCCAGCGGAGTTTTCACCTTCGCCCGGTAAGCGTCTGTAGACCAGAATTCCGGCGATTGCAACATGGTCTTCAATACCTCGCGGATGTCGCCGTCCTTCTTGAGGAAGGTGTGCGCCATGCGGTCCACCAGCGGCGGTGGCGGAGTGTCGGAGACAAAACGCATGGCCAGCTTGGTGCAGACAAACCGGGCAGTGGACGGGTGGTGCGCCAGAATGTGCAGGACCTCGCGTCCTTCTTTTTCTCCATTCGATTTGATGCGGTGGTCGAGCACAATCTTGTCTCCGGGCTCATGCATGCGCGCTTCAAAGGTGAACCCGGTGCCTTGCTTCGGCCGTTTGAGGGTCCAACCGGTGAAGACGCGTGCGACCTCGGTGACATCCTTCTGGGTGTAGCCGCCATTCACGCCCAGGGTGTGCAGTTCCATCAGTTCGCGGCCGTAGTTTTCGTTCAGCCCGCTGCGCTTGCCTTTGGCCTGCTTGATGGGCGCATCCTTCGGGGCATGCTTGCGCCGGTTCAGAATGCCGTTGGCGACATCGGAGTTCGGCCCCACGCTCAGCCAGTTGTCGAGATAGAAGAGCATGGCGGGGCTTTGCGCCGTGGCCACCAGCAGGTCTTCGAACTTGCCCAGGGCGTGCGGGCGGATGACGTCGCGCTCGTAGCTGGGGATCAGGTAGCGGTCGGCGGCCTTGCCGATAAACACGTTGAAGTGATTGAACCAGAAATCGGTCATCACTTCTTCCAGCTGGCGGTCGCTATAGATGGCACGCAGCAGCTTGCCTTGCATCAGTTCGCTGGTCACGACTTGCTGCGGATTGTTGAGTGCCATCAGCGTCTCGCGTTGCTGCGGATTCATGCCTTCGAGGAACGCATCGCGCTGGTCAACCCTCAACGACAGCGCTGCAGACAGCGCGCGCCGCTCCTCAGGCGACATTTTCAGGACTTGCTGCATGCGCCGCTCCGGCGGGAGGTCGAGCAGTTGTTCCAGCCTGCGATCGGCCTCGCGGCGGCGTTCGCGGCGCTGGGCCCGCTCGGCGTCCGTCACCTTGCCCTGGGCAGCGTCTGCCCCACCAGGGTCGGCGTTCGCGGCTTCTTGCTTGCGCTCCTGCCTCTCTTGCAACCGATCCATCTGGTCTTCGTACACAGCGCGTTTCGTCGGGTCCGAGGGCAGCCGTTGCTTGCCCTGCTCAACCGCCTTGATCAGCTGCGGCGGCGGGAAGTTTTCCACCAACTCGCGCGTATCCATGTTCAGGGTGCGAAAGGGCGTGAGCCGGGCGTCCAGTGCGCTGTCATTGATTCTTTCCGGATGGAGTTGCTGATCAATCCACTGGTCGACGCCCATGGCGGTCACGCGTTGCACATCTCCGGGACGCGGGCCGAAGGTCAGACGGTTGAGGGCGTGCAGCGCGCGCTTCTGGTCGTTCATCTGCGTTGCGGAGCCTTGCCGGTCTTTTTTCTTGCCGAGAGCCAACTGGGCTGAGATGGTGAATCCAAGCAGGGCCAGGAGGACGATTGGCGCGACTTTTCGGGGCCCAAACCGCATGAATACTCCTCTTCCGCAGAGGGAAGGTCTGGAGATAGGAACCCGAAAACAGCGGGAAAGTTGCTTCAAGAGCGGCTTTCAGCTGTCAGCTCTCAGCCGTCAGTATGTAACTTTGGGAGCGCTCTGACGCGTCCCACTAAGGCTGAAAGCTGATAGCTAGCCGCTAAGTCAGATACATCTTCCCGTGGCTGATCTTGTGCTGCAGGTTTGCGGCTAGGTGGTCGATGTCTGCGGGAGCGATGTTCAATACCGTCCGTTCTTCGAGAAAACGGGTGCGGTTGCTGCCCACGGCATCGCGCCGTACTTGCACCAGCAAAGCTTGCACCGCGCTGGCATCGAATTTCTGCGGCGCCAGCCGTACGATTTCGCTGAGGGTTCCGCCCAGCGACAGCGATTCACGGTAGGGACGCTCGCTGGTCATGGCATCAAAAGTGTCGGCCAGGCCAATGATGCGCACCGGTAACGGCACATCATCCATGACCAGGCCATCGGGGTAGCCTGAGCCGTCTCCACGTTCGTGGTGCCAGCGTACGATCTCCGGAATGCGGGGCCAGGGGAATTGCACGCCGCTGACAATCTGGTGGCCTATGACGGTGTGGTCAGCCATCTCGCGGAACTCGTCCGGGTCGAGCGACGTCGGCTTGCTGAACAGGTGCTTATCCACTGAGACCTTGCCGATGTCGTGCAGGTAGCCGGCGGAGCGAAGCGCGGCAACGTCATTCGCCTCCATCCCCATGGCTTCTCCGATGGCGGCCGCGTAACGGCCCACGCGCAGGGAGTGCCCGTGGATGTTGACGTGCTTCACGTCAATGGCGGCGGCGAATGCTTCCAGGGTGCTGTCGTAGAAGCCGTGCAGCGAAGCCATCAACCGCAGGTTCTCCGAGACCCGCTGCGCCAGCGTCTGGCTGAGGTTGTGGTTCTGGATGGCGAGCGCGATGTAGTTGCACAGCAGCTCGAGGGCTTCCAGTTCATCGTCCTCGTAGAGCGCATCACCCTCGCGGCGGCCGAGCGCTACCATCCCTGCCAACCTGCCGCCAACTTTCAAAGGAGCGATGCAGCGAAACAACTCGGGAGCGACATTGCCGTTCGAACTCAGGAAAGTCTCGTAGGAGCCGACGCTCAGCACCACCGGGTTGCGGGCGGAGGTGAGGGCGTGGACGTGCTTGGGCAGCAGCGGAATTACCGCGGGCTCCGGCATCAGCGCAAAGCCGTCGGCGGCGATCGAGTTGAGCAGGGAGGGCTTGTCGCTGAAACTGAACAGGACACCTTCCCGCGCGCCCGCCGCCTGCATCAGCGCGCCCAGCATGGAACGGGAGGTCTGCGAGAAGTCGCGCTCCGCCGTCATCTCCGGACCCAGGTCGGAGAGCGCTTCAACAGTGCGCAACAGGCGCCGGAAGTTATTTTTTTGCACAGCCACGCTAGGTGGAGGCGAAAAACCAGAGCACCAAAGAGAGTACCACGCGGGCCCACGGCCATCGGCGGGTAGCTGTTAGCTAGAAGTATTCCTGGAGTTGGACGAATTTTTCCACCACCAGCAGGCGGCAGGGCGGTTGCGCCGGCGTTACTTCCTCATGTTCCAGGATCCAGGTGTTGCCGTGGGGAACGAACACCGCGTTCAGTCCGGCGGCCAGCGCCGGATTGATGTCGGATTTCGGGCTGTTGCCCACCATCCAGGTGCAGTCGCTGGCCAACCCGTACTTCGAAACCACAGTGTGGTAGGTGGACGTATCTTTCTCGGCGACAATCTCCACCGCGGCAAAATATTCTTTCAACCCGGAGCGCTCGATTTTACCCGACTGTTCCGCCATGGCGCCCTTGGTCATCATGATCAGATGGTGCCGGTCGGAGAGATACTGCAGGGTCTCGGGAACCCCAGGCAGGATCTCCACGGGATGGTCGGCGACGGTGTGGGCGAATCCGTGGATGGTTTCATGCAGCGCGGGCGTGAGTGGCTCCACCGCCAGCCGCTCAAAGGTCTCGACCAGCGAATGCGCGAAGCTGTGCAGCCCGTATCCGTGGGTGACGATGGACTCGGTCTCCACCTGGTTGAGCACTTCGCGAACCTGCTGGGGAGAGTACTCGTGATGGTTCAGAAACGAAATGAAATTGGCGATGGCGCGCTCAAAGTAGATGTTGTTTTCCCAGAGCGTGTCATCAGCATCGATGAGCAAGGTCTGCGCACCGTTCGAATTGGTGACTTCCGCCATCGTGAAAACATAATATCCGGGAACTGTGTTGCTTTGCGAGATGCAGAGCGCGGAACGATTGCCAGTGCTCTGATAAAATCAGAAATAATGAAAACACTGGGGCCTTGGGCTTCACTAGCGCTTTTTTTTCTCATGGTTTCTCCTACATCCGCTCAGAAGACTCACAAGCCGATGACCGGGTCTGCGGCCAAAGGCGCGGCTTCGGCGGGAATGCAGGTGGTTCCCGGCCTGGCCCAGCGATTGGCAAGATGGCGGGAAGTCCGCATGCCGTTTGCTTCCACGGGTCTCAGTGCTCGGGAAGTGAAACTGGTCAATAAGCTGGTGGATGCCTCGCGCTACCTGGAAGAGATTTTCTGGCGGCAGACTGATCCGGAAGGTCTGACCCTCTACCAGTCTCTGGCTGGGAGCCAGGATCCCAAAGATCAGAAACTGCGGCGCTACCTGTGGATCAACGCCTCGCGATTCGATCTGCTTGACGAGAACAAACCGTTCGTGGGCACCACGCCAATGTCCCCCGGCCGCGGGTTTTATCCTCAAGGCCTGACCCGCGAACAGGTCGAGCAGTACGTCAAAGCGCATCCGGAGAAAAAAGACGAGATCTACAGCCCCACCACCGTGGTGCGCTGGCATGGCGACCAACTCGAGGGCTTGCCCTACCACATCGCCTACCGCTCATTCCTTGAGCCTGCGGCCAAGGACTTGCGCGAGGCTGCGGAACTGAGCGCGGACCCCGCATTCGCCAATTTTCTCCGCCTGCGGGCTGACGCGTTGCTCAGCGACGACTACTTCAAGAGCGACCTGGCCTGGCTCGACCTGAAAGATCCCAAGTTCGACGTGATTTTCGCGCCCTACGAAACTTACTCCGACGACCTGCTCGGGGTGAAAGCTACCTACGGTGCGGCGGTGATGGTGCGCAACGAGAAAGAAAGCCGCAAGCTGGCGCTGTTTGAGAAGTACGTGGCCGACGTTCAGGACGCGTTGCCCATCGGGCCCGAAGACCGGCCGTCGAAGCGCGGCCTGCAAACGCCCATGGAAGTGATGGACACGCCCTATCGCGCCGCTGATCTGCGCCATGGCTACCAGGCCGTCGCCGACAATTTGCCCAATGATCCCCGGGTGCACGAACAGAAGGGCAGCAAGAAACTTTTCTTCAAGAATTTCATGGACGCGCGCGTGAACTACGTGATCGTGCCCCTCGCAGGTTACGTGATGCTGCCGGAACAATCGAAGAAAGTTACCGGAGAGGGATACCTGCTCGGGACCATCATGCATGAAATGGCCCACGGCCTCGGCCCGACGTTTGCGCGTACTGCGGGTGGCAAGGTGGCGATTCGTGAAGCCATCGGGCCAATCTACGGCGGCCTGGAAGAAGCCAAAGCGGATGCTGTTGGCATGTTCGGGTTGCATTGGCTCACCGAGCACGATGCTCTGCCCAAAGACAAACTGGAGGAGTGTTACGCCTCGTACGTGGGTGGCCTTTTCCGCACCATGCGCTTTGGCACTGGTGAAGCCCATGGCCAGGCCGAGATGATGGAGTTCAACTATCTCTCAGAAAAAGGCGCCATCAAGCGCCAGTCTTCCGGACGCTACGCGATCGACTACGCCCTCATGCCCGATGCGATTGCTGGCCTGGCCAAAGAACTGCTCGAAATCGAAGCCACCGGAGATCGCCAGCGCGCGGAAAACTGGTTCAAGAAATATGATGTGATGGCGCCGGAGGTCCAGGCGTCGTTGAAGAAGGCATCGAGCGTACCGGTGGATGTGGATCCGGTGTTTTCGTTTACGGAGAGGGTCAGGTAAGGAGCTTTTAGCTGTTAGCTCTTAGCCTTTAGCTTAAACCCACGGGCTCCCAGACGGCGTTCACGGCGAAGGCGAGGCTGCGGTTCAGACTGAAGGTCTGTTTGAGCTAAGAGCTAAGAGCTAAGAGCTAACAGCTTCTTACCCTACAAACTCCACCCGCGACGCCAGCGGGATGATTCCTGCCTTGTGTCCCATATCGAGCAGGCGGCGGACGGCTTCGCGGCCGTCGGGGCCGTAGTCGAGCGTGCGCTCATTGACGTACATGCCAACGAACTTGTCGGCCAGTTGCGGATCGAGGTCGCGGGCAAACTGCATGGCGTAGGCGAGCGCTTCCTCGCGATGGTCGAGCGCGTACTGAATGCTCTCCCGCAGGGCCCCACACACGGCCGACATCAGCTCCGGCCCCAGGCTGCGGCGGATGGCGTTTCCTCCCAGCGGCAGCGGCAAGCCGGTCACTTTCTGCCACCACCTGCCCAGATCCACCACCCGGTGCAGACCGGACTTGTCGTAGGTCAACTGGCCTTCGTGAATGATGAGCCCAGCTTCGTGCTTGCCTTCCAGCACCTCGGGGATGATGTGGTCGAACGGAACCACGTCCGTCTCAATCCCCGGCGCAAACAGTTTCAGCGCCAGGTACGCGGTTGTCAGTGTGCCGGGCACGGCGATGCGCTTGCGCTTGATCTCGCTGGGTGAGAAGGCGCGCGTGGCCACGATCATTGGGCCATAGCCGTCGCCTACGCTGCCGCCGCTCGGCATCAACGCGTAATTGTGCTGGACGTAGGGATAGGCGTGGAAGGAGATGGCAGTGACGTCGTAAACCCCTTCGCCCTCCCGCGCCTGGCGGTTGAGGGTCTCGATGTCACACAGCGTGTGGGTGAAGCGCAAACCGGGCACGCGAACCTTGTTCGTGGCCAACCCGTAAAACATGAAAGCGTCGTCGGAATCGGGGCTGTGGGCGATGGTGATTTCGCGGACCTGGGAAGAAGTGCTGCTATGCATGACGTCTGCGCCCGGCGCGGAAGGAGCCTGTGATGATGAACTGAGAATGCTCATGCTTGGAACCTGTAAACCATTGGAGTAGCCGTCTTCGCCATATCCTTTTCCCCTGCGCCGCGGGATTTTTACAGCTTGCCCGCTTCGCGCTCGTGTTCCAACTCGTGGCTTTCCTTCTCCGCCTGCATGTGGCGGCGCACCCGCAGGTACAGCGCTATGCCCGCCCACACCACGGCCACCGTGCAAACGGCCAGAATCAGGAACAACCAGATCATCCGCACAATGTCTTAAGAATAACAAAATGACAGGGCGCGTGCCGGTTAGTCACGGGCTTGCACGCGCGATTACTTCCCCGCCATCGCCCGTTCCACGTCATCGGCGGTGTGCGGCAGTTGTTCGGAAAAGTTGACCAGCTTCCCCGCGGCATCGACGTAGAGAATATCTTCAATCCGCACTCCCAGCTTCTCTTCCGGAATGTAGATTCCCGGCTCGATCGTGAACACTGCCCCGGGACCCAGGGGAACGTCGTAATCGCCGGCATCATGCACGTTCAGGCCAACGTAATGCCCCAACCCGTGGATGAAGTATTTTCCCAGCGGCTCGCCGTGCAAATCTTTGCCATGCGAATTGATGTAGTTGTATGCCACGTCGTAAAGGGAATTGGCCTTGCCCTTCCCCAGCATCGATTTGCCGGACTGGAAAGCGGCGATGGCGGCGCGCTGGGCTCCCAGCACGATGTCGTAGATTTCGCGCTGGCGTGGAGTGAATTTTCCCGACACCGGCAGCGTGCGGGTAATGTCGGAAGCGTACATCGAGTACTCTCCGGCAGCGTCAATCACTACCACGTCCCCAGCCCGCATGGTGGCGGAATCATCGGAGTAGTGCAGCACGGTGGAATTGAAACTCGCTCCCACGATGGGCGCGTAGGCCGGCCGCTCGCATCCGCGCTTGCCCCACTCGTATTGCATCAGCGCGGAAATCTCGCGTTCGGTGACGCCGGGCTTCACGGTGTGCATGGCGGCCAAGTGCGCGGCGATCGAAGCGTCGGCGGCTTTGCGGAGCAATTCAATTTCGCCGCCATCTTTGAACGTGCGCAGCGAGGCCAGCAGCGGGCGCACGTCCTGGAAGGAGACGTTCAACGGAAACGCGTTGGCCCGATTCAACCACTCCAGCGGCGTTGCCGAGTTCGAAATTTCTCCGTGGGTGGGGACATCGGTGTAGACAGTCGCTTTTCCCTCCGATAGCAGGCGAACCAGTTCTGCCCGCAGATCGTCAATGGCCTCGACCCGGTCAAAGCCGGTGGCCTGGGCCGCGCCCGCGTCGTCAGGTCCAAGCTTCGGCCCCGTCCATTTCTCCTGGACGCGGTTGTGGGCGGGAAGGAACAGGATCTCGGTGTAGGGACGCGCTGGCGAACCCTTGCCGCCGTCCGCAGCGGGTGCGATCAGCAGCGCCGCTCCCGGTTGGGCCCATCCGGAAAGGTAGAAGAAGTTGTCGTCCTGACGAAAGCCGTAGAGGTCGTTCGGGCCCTCGGCCTCGATCGGCGCAAACACCAGCACCACGGCGTTGGCGCGTGAGGCTAGGGCCTGACGGCGCATGTGGTAGTCGGCGTTGGGCTGGCGGTCCAGGGCGAAGGTGAGTTGGGTGAGGAGGAAGATGGCGACGAGTAGTTTGCGCATTCGGACGGTTTCCTTCGTTAATGCTGTGAGTGCAAGGGTCGGTTCCATCAAATTGCCTGATCTGATCTATCGTGTAACCGTCAGTCCCCAGCCAGCGAAACCTGCGCGACAACCAAGTCGCCGGTGTTCAAGAGTTTCCAATCTATTATGATCCCTGATGCCGTCATCACCGGATAAGAAATCTCCTCAGGCGGTTCAAGGGACCCGAGAACCAACGCGATGGTGGAAATCGACCTGTTGGCCGCAAAAGTTGGCGAATCCTCTTGCGCCTGCAACTTCTGTTCCAAGAAGTCCTTGAGACGTGTGAACGTAGCTACGCGGTCTCGAAGCTGTTCTGAAGTCCGTACGGATTCCAATTCTTGCAGATCGTGGATTAGGTCGGAGTTCCCATCCTTTCTGTGCATGAATTCCTTCAGTAGAGCCTCTTGTTCTTTCCATGCCAAATCTAGCGCGCCGGTCGGGTTTGCCGGGTAGATTGGCATCGAAATCGCGTATCGTATCGGCCAAAAGTGGACGGCGCCGAATAGTGCAGCCAATTCTCTGATTTCACTCGGATCGGCTTTTATCTTTCGGATACCAGGAGGAATCGCGAAAAAGCTTTCCTCCTCGGATTTGTCAGAATCAGGGAAACGACCACCGTAGAATCTGCTCTCAAGCATGCGAACATTGAGCGGGGTGGCAAACAGAACGTCAACGAAGCCATCGGTCTCTTTTATCAACTGCTGGGCGAGGTCAGCGCTGACATTGCCCGAGATTGCGTGTGACTCGATGACGGCACGTCCGTCGGTTCCACTTGACACCATGTGAAGCGAAGTTGCATTACCGGTCGTGGCGTCAACTTCCAAGATAAGAAAACCGCCAGTGGTCAGCAGGTCGAGAAAAATCCCGTTACTGTAAAGGCTAACGTGATGCGAAAAAGCCTCACGTAGAGAGCGTTGGGCAGCTTCTCGCATCGCTACATTCGAATCGAGTTCGCGGATCACCTGAAATAATGAAGATCCAGGGTTTGTTTCTTTGGAACGAACCGCTGCAACCGCTTCATCCGATGTCAGCTTCGACCTGGACAAAACTACTCCGTTTTGCAACGTATCGGAGCTACTTGCAGCCTGCGCCGGTGATTCAACCGACGTGCAAGAGAAGACGATCACCAGAGCGTAACTCAGGAAGAGGAAGCGGCTCATAATGGGGAGTGTAGACCGAAGTCCTTGGCCCAGCAAAGCATTTGCAACGGTAGTCCGGTAGAAGCCTACTCCCGAGAACTGTCATCCACGCATCGCTAAAGCGCCGCTCCACCCAAATTCTAAGGAAGCAAAAATGACCAGCCCCTACACCCCAACCGGGAACGGCTTGCTCTGGCTGGTAGCGCTGATGGCCAGCCCGCTGAAGCGCCCTTGCAGCAGCGACATCAGCCCGGTGTACCAGTAGCCCACCACGAACAGAATCAGGAACGGCACGGTAATGTAGTTCTCGTTGTCGATGGCGTAATACACGGTGAGCGCGAAGTAGGTCCCGATCAGCAGCTCTACCCAGGGCACCCATCCCAGGCGCTTGCGGTACTTGGCGGCGCTCGCCTTGTCCATCTTCGATTCAACGCGATACTTGGGAGTGCGGGCGAAGGCCGTTTTGTGGCCCAGCAGAGCTTCCAGGACCGCGCGGGTGTTGGTGATGGTCAGGCCGATGCCCAGCGCCATCAGAAACGGCAAATACAGCAGCGCTCGCGGCCAGGTCTTGGGGAACAGCTCTCGCTGCGAGACCAGGTAGAAGCTCGAAACCGAAAACGTCGATGCCAGAAATAGAGGCACATCGATGTATAACATCTGGAACCATCCCTGGTAAAAGCGGATGATCATGGCCGGCAACAGCAGTACCGACAGCAGCACCATCAGGGGATAGCTCAGGTTCGCGGTCAGGTGATACCAGGCTTCCAGTTTCACGTGGAACGGCTGTTTGCTCTTCATCACCCGGGGAAGGATTTTCTTTCCGGTCTGGATGAGCCCCTTGGCCCAGCGTGCCTGCTGGGTCTTGAACGCGGTCATCTCGACCGGAAGCTCGGCGGGGCACTCTACATCCTGCAAATAAGTAAACTTCCAGCCCTTCAACTGGGCGCGATAGGAGAGATCGGTGTCTTCGGTGAGAGTGTCGTGTTCCCATCCCCCGGCTTCTTCGATGGCTCGCCGCCGCCAGACTCCGGCGGTGCCGTTGAAATTGAAGAACACGCCGCTGCGCGCGCGTCCGGAATGCTCCAGCACGAAGTGTCCGTCGAGCAGGATGGCCTCGACTTCGGTAAGGAAAGAATAATTGCGATTGATGTGCGTCCAGCGCGTTTGCACCATGCCGATTTTGGGATCGGTAAAGTGATGGATGGTCCGCAGCAGAAAATCTTCCGGCGGCACGAAGTCGGCGTCGAAGATGGCAACGAACTCTCCCTTGGCCGTGAGCAAGCCTTCGGCCAGCGCGCCCGCCTTGTAGCCATGGCGATTGTCGCGATGATGATAGCTGACCGGGAATCCCCGGTCCGCGTAGTGTTCGACCAGGCCGCGCGCCACGGCCACGGTCTCGTCGGTAGAGTCATCCAGCACCTGTATGTCGAGCTTGTCGAGCGGATATTGCAGTTTGCAAATGGAATCCAGCAGTCGTTCAACCACAAACTGCTCGTTGAAGATAGGCAGTTGCACCGTGACCCGCGGCAGTTCGTCAAAATGCGCCGCCGGCTCGCTGGTGTGGTTTCTCTTGTTCTTGTAATAGAGGTAGACCAGAACGTAGCGATGCACGCCGTACGACGCCAGCAGAATCAGAACAACGAAATACGGGATCAGCAACGCCATGTCGAAGGCGTTGGCGGTGTAGAGGCCCTTGAACGTGGTGTCGAGAAAATGCTGTTTGAAGTACTGTCCAAAACCCTTTGGAGCGGCGAATGCAGCATAGGCCGCAAGCGAAATTGACGTGATCGTCAGCGGGACACCCCTCAGTCAGCAGGAAGCGAGTGACTGGAAACCTTTATTCTACCCGAAACAGGCGTGTGGGCCAGAGCCCCTTCGCGAGGGCGCTATCATTTTGCGGTCAGTTCAAGAAGTACGTCCGGTACAACGTATCCCGCTGCACCGGCTTGAATCCGGCGTCGCGTATGATGCGGCGCAGTTCTTCTTCCGTTGTACAGTTGGTCACCCCGGCGGCGCGCACTACGTTTTCTTCCAGCATGACCGATCCCACGTCGTTGCCCCCGAAGCGCAAACCTAGTTGGCAGACTTTCAGCCCCTGCGTCACCCAACTGGACTGCACATTCTTGAAATTCGACAGGTACAGGCGCGAGATTGCCAGCGTCTTCAGGTACTCGACCGCGGTAGCTTCGTCCCAGTGGCGTCCGCCGAGCGCGGTGTTGGCGGGCTGGAAGCTCCACGGGATAAACGCCGTGAAGCCGCCGGTCTCTTCCTGCAGTTCGTAAAGCCGCTGAAAGTGGTTGACGCGGTGTTCGTAATTCTCGCCCACGCCGAACATCATGGTGGCGGTCGTACGCATGCCGAGTTGGTGGGCAGTGCGGTGGACATTGAGCCAGTCGTCGGTCAGACACTTGAGGCGGGCGATTTTGTAGCGGACTTCGTCGTCGAGAATTTCCGCGCCGCCCCCGGGAATCGAATCCAGTCCGGCATCGCGCAATCGAGCAATGGTGTCTCGAATGCTCAACGCGCTGTATTCCGCGATGGCAATGATTTCCGACGCCGAGTAGCAGTGCAGGTGGATCTTGGGGAAGCGCTGCTTGATGCCGCGCAGCATCTGCTCGTGCCAGTCGATCTTTAAATCGGGATGCAGTCCGCCCTGCATGAGCACGCCGGTGCCGCCCAGTTCCTGGGTCTCGCGGATTTTGTCGTAAATGGTCTCGAAATCGAGGATGTAACCCTCTTTGGCCGCCGGCCCCTTGAGCGGACGGTAGAACGCGCAGAACGTGCAGTACTCGGTGCAGAAGTTGGTGTAATTAATGTTGCGGTCAATGATGTAGGTGGCCACGCCTTCGGGGTGCAGCTTGCGGCGAAGGGCATTGGCTTCCATGCCGATGCCGATCAGATCATCAGATTGAAACAGCTCGAGAGCCTGGGTTTTATTGAGGGACATGGTTGACCACGGACGCTGAGACGATTCTAGCGGAGGGAGGCCGCAGATTCCAAGCCGTCCATTGGTTGCAACCCAGAGCGTTACTAGGAAAGGCGCGCACCGGAGATAAAATGTGCCGAGAGCCGATTCACGGTGTGTCGCTGTGGGGAGGGAAGTCATGAAGGTCCTGGTGGTCGAGGCGGAAGAGGCGACTCTGAAACTGCTGGGCGTCATGCTCAAGCAACTGGGCTACAGCGCTGAGCTCACGACAAATTGTGCAGAGGCGATGAAGGCCTACCGCGAACGCGGGCCCCAAGACGTGGTTCTCATCGCCATGAAATTCTTCCGCGGATCGAGTGCGGGAGGAACCGCTTTTGTGGACGCGATGCTGCAGAAGAATCCGCAACAGCACTACGCTTTTCTCACCGCCTCCCCGGTTTTGCGCAAGCCCTTCAAGTTGCAGGATGTGGACGATTTCATGGGCGCTTTCCGCCGTCCGGGAGGCAGTCGCTTCGGGTGAGCTAGTGCTAGCCGGCCACTTCCCTGGCAGTTTCCGTAAAAATCAGTTCCGGAGGGGAAGGCAGGGCGCCAATCTCAGCCGAGTAACGATAGAAGAGCTCCAGGCCCTCGAGGCAGGCGGGATCAAGATAATAATGGATGTTTTCGGTCAGATAGCCTTTCACTCCGGCCTCGCTCAATCGCAAGCGGGGCGCCCAATCGCGGGCAATCTGGTTGAGACTCTCGGGCTGCAGTCCGTGGTCGCGAGACTGCTGAAACACGGCCGCCAGATCTGCTGGAGCATGCTCTAGTGCGGTTTGCCGCACCGCCCAGAAGGCGAAAACAAACGGCTTGCCGGTGAGTCGGATCCACTCCTCGGCCAGGTCATAGGTGATATAGCGGGAACGGTCCACTTGCAACGCCGGATCGCCGATCACCAGGCCGGCATCGTGCGCCTCCAGCATGCGCTCGACATCGGGCGCCATAGGAGTGAACGACTTGTCTGCTCCCCACCACTTGGCGAACAGAACCTTGGTTAGTGCGACCGAGGTCATGGAAGAGGTGTCCAACGCGACCGTCTGAATCTTAGCCAGGGGAACTTTGCTGACCAGCAGGATGGAACGTACCGGACGTCGAGAGGCGATGGCTACACCAGGGAGAATCACCAGGTTAGGAATAGTGGCGTAAGCCGCAGCGGGAATGATGCCGATATCCGCCGACCCGTCGCGCAGCGCGGCCGCGCACTGCGAAGGCAAAGTGTAAGAAATATCGAAGCCCGAGCCTGCGTCGCCGTGCTCAAAATCCCACATCAGGGGCGCAGTATTCAGGAACGAAATGGCGGAGATGCGTAGGCGCTGCATGCTTGCCAAAGTTCGATTTTAACAGACCCATGTGTCGGCTTCCCTTGACAGCCCTTCCCCCGCCTGTCACATTCCGCTGTTTGGAGCTTTGTGGAGGTCGCTGTGGCAGAAACCGTGGGGACGGCCCCGGCAAAGGTGGAAAGTCACACGCTGGAGTGGCTGGCGCTGGCGCTCACGCCCGGCTTGGGAGCGACGCGCGCGCGCCGGGTGACAGAGTTTTTCGGCAGCGTGGAAGCCGTGTTTCGGGCGTCTTTGACCGAATTGGAAGCCAGCGGCATGCAAGCGGTTTCGGCGCAATCGTTGGGAACCGGACGCTCCCTGGAACTTGCCCACGACGAATGGGCGCGCGCGGTCGCTGCAGGTGTGTCCATCCTGGGCTGCGAAGAGCCCGCTTATCCTCCCCAGTTGAAGCAGATTTACGATCCGCCGCTGGTGCTCTACGTTCGTGGCGATGCGGCCGCTGTATCACAGCCGGGAATCGCGCTGGTGGGCACGCGTCACCCTACGCCCTATGGCACCGGCATGGCTGAGCGCCTCTCCTGCGACTTGGCCGCCCGCGGCCTAGTCATCTTCAGTGGCCTGGCCCGTGGCGTGGACACGGCTGGACACCGCGGCGCCCTGGCAGGAAAAGGCATGACGGTAGCCGTCCTGGGCACGGGAATCGACGTTATTTATCCCAAGGAAAACACGCGCTTGACCGAGCAGATTCTCGCCCTCGGCGGGGCGCTGCTTTCGGAATTCCCGCTGACCACTTTTCCCGCGCCGCAGAATTTTCCCATCCGCAATCGCATCATCAGCGGGCTGTCGATCGGGGTGCTGGTGGTGGAAGCCGCCGAATACAGCGGCACACGCATCACGGCCCGCTGCGCCCTGGAGCAAGGCCGCGACGTGTTTGCTGTTCCGGGGAACGTTACCAACAAGAACTCCTGGGGACCCAACACCCTCATCAAACAAGGTGCCAAGCTGGTAGCCACTTGGGAAGATGTTTGGGAAGAACTCCCGACAGATGTACGACTTGCGCTCGAACCCAAACTGGCCGGTGAATCGGCAGGGGAGCAAACCGCATCTCTATTCGGGGACCAGGCTGACCTCGGTCCGCACGAGAAAAAAATTCTGAAGGTGCTCAAGGCCGACGAAGCCACGCAAATTGACGAAATCGTCGAGCGCCTGGAACCGGAGCTATCGTCATCGGAAATCTTCGCTGCCCTCTTCGAGCTGGAGCTGGCCGGCAAGGTTAAACAGTTGCCGGGAAAGAATTTCGTGAAAAGCTTTTAGCTGTTAGCTCTTAGCTTTTAGCTCAAGAACGGAACACTAGAATGAGAAATTACCAGGATCTTCTGGTCTGGGAAAAAGCTCACAGATTGACATTGTCCGTCTACAAGGGCACGCGCAGCTTTCCTAATGAGGAACGATTCGGGTTAACCAGTCAGATGCGGCGCTCCTGTGCATCAATTCCGGCTAACCTGGCCGAGGGCTGCGGCAGGAGATCGGATGGTGAAATGGGGCGCTTTGTCCAGATCGCAATGGGCTCGGGCGCGGAGCTCTCGTATCACTTCCGATTGGCGCGGGACTTGGAGTTCTTGACAAGCGACGAATATGTCCGTTTGGATTCCGATTTAAGCGAAATCATGCGAATGTTGTCATCACTCTCACAGAAGCTGAAGGGCGCATTGAAAGCCGTAAGAAAGAGTTCTTGAGCTAACAGCTAAGAGCTAGGAGCTAAGAGCTGTGGTCCCTCCAACTTGTTGACCACCTCCACTTCGTGCTAGCTTCGAAGCAATACTCGAACAGGGGAACCATTGTCTAAAGGTTTAGTCATCGTAGAATCGCCAGCCAAGGCCAAGACCATCCAGAAGTATCTGGGCAAGGGTTTTACGGTCGAAGCCTCGCTCGGCCACGTCAAAGATCTGCCCAAGAGCACGCTCGGGGTCGATATCAATAATGATTTCGAAACCGACTACATCGTGATTCCGGGCAAAGAGAAAGTCCTCGCCAAACTTAAGAAACTGGCTGAGTCGGCGGACAAGATCTACCTGGCGCCTGACCCCGACCGCGAAGGCGAAGCCATTGCCGCCCACCTGGCTGAGGAACTGGGCAGCAACGGCTCCAAGAAGAAAAAGAAGAAGGATAAGGACAAGGACGAAGGCGGCGAGCGCATCCGGAGGGTGACTTTCAACGAGATCACGCAACGAGCGGTACGTGAGGCCTTCGAGCATCCCCGCGACATCGACCGCAACCTGGTTGACGCGCAACAGACCCGGCGCGTGCTTGACCGCCTGGTGGGATACCAGGTGTCGCCGCTGCTGTGGGACAAAGTGCGCCGCGGCCTCTCCGCCGGTCGCGTGCAAACCGTGGCTTTGCGGCTGATCGTGGAGCGCGAGCGCGAGATCAAGGCTTTCCAGAAGGTTGAATACTGGACCATCGACGCTCATCTCGCAGCCAGTAAGCCGCCGGCGTTTGATGCCCGCTTCCAGGGCAAGGGCGAAGAAAAGATCGAAGTTCACAACGCTGAGGAAGCGGAGAAAATCCGGGTCGCGCTCGAGAACGCCGACTGGGTGGTCCGCACCGTCGATCGCAAGGAGCGGCGGCGCAATGCCACTCCGCCCTTTACCACCAGCAAGCTGCAACAGGACGCCTCGCGCAAGCTGCGCTTCAGTGTGAAGCGCACCATGATGATCGCGCAGCGCCTGTATGAAGGCGTGGAACTGGGCGAAGAAGGCCTGGTCGGCCTGATCACCTATATGCGCACCGATTCCACCCGGGTCTCGAATGACGCCCTGGAGGAAGTGCGGGAGTACATCAAGTCGCAGTATGGCGAGCCTTACCTGCCCGGGTCACCCAACACATATAAAGAGAAGAAGGAAGCGCAGGCAGCGCACGAAGCCATCCGGCCGTCCTCGGCCATGCGCCATCCCGACCAGATCCAGCAGTATTTGAAGGAAGACGAATACAAGGTCTACAAGCTGATCTGGCAACGCTTCGTAGCCTCGCAGATTACCCCGGCGGTATTTGATCAGACCTCGGTTGATATCGACGCCAAGTCCGGCACAGAGAGTTTCTGGTTCCGCGTCACCGGTTCGGTGCTCAAGTTCGACGGCTTCCTCAAGGTGTACGAAGAGTCCAAGGAAGGCAAGGACGAGGAGGAAGAAGAGCTCAAGCACAAGCTGCCGCCGATGGAGCCAGGGCAGAAACTCACGCTGAAAGAACTGAAGCCGGAACAGCACTTTACCGAGCCTCCGCCGCGATACAACGAAGCATCGCTGGTCAAGGAACTGGAAGAATGCGGCATCGGCCGGCCATCGACATATTCCGCCATTCTGAGCACCATCCAGGAACGCCAGTATGTGCAGAAGCTGGGCGGTAAGTTTGTGCCCACCGAAATCGGGCTGGTGGTCACCGATCTGCTGGTGGAAAACTTCCGCGACATTTTCGACGTCCAGTACACCGCCCGGCTGGAAGAAGAACTGGATGAGATCGAAGAAGGCAAAGAGAAGTGGACCGTCGCGCTGGCGGACTTCTACAAGCGTTTTGCCAAGGACCTCAAATACGCTGAGAAGCACATGGAAAACATCAAGCGTATGGAGAAGCCCACCGACGAGAAGTGCGAGCGTTGCCAGTCGCCGCTGGTCATCAAGTGGGGCAAGCACGGGTCTTTCTACGCTTGCAGTTCCTACGACAAGGAAGATCCGAACAGCTGCACCTTCACCAAAGAAAATCCCATTAACCTGCCCGACCTGGACTCCGCCGACATCCAGGAAACCACCCAGGAAGAATATTGCGAGAATTGCGGCAAGGTGATGGTGCTGAAGCGCGGGCGTTTCGGCCAGTTCATGGCGTGCACCGGGTATCCCGATTGCAAGACTACTCGCCGCCTGGACCAGGGCAAGAAGGTCCCCGACATTCCGCTGGATGAGCCCTGTCCCAAGTGCGGGCGCAACTTGATGATCCGCCACGGACGCTATGGCGAGTTCACCGCCTGCAGCGGGTATCCCGATTGCAAGTTCGTGAAGCAGAATTTCATCGGGGTAAAGTGCCCGTTGTGCAAGGACGGCGACCTGGTAGAGAAAAAGGCGCGCAAGGGAAACACGTTCTACGGATGCTCAAATTACCCGACCTGCAAGTTCACCTCGGCGCACAAGCCGCTGTCGGAGAAGTGTCCCAGCTGCGGTAGCGAATACCTGGTGGAGAAAACGCTGAAGGCCGGCCCGGTGATTGCGTGTCCGAATAAAGAGTGCGAGTACGAGCGGCCCGTGCCGGTGGAAGCCGCGACCACTGTGCCGTAAATTACCCGACGACGCAATTTCCCAATGACTGAATTGTCGTGGAGGATTCATGCCTAAGAAGCCGACGGTGGCGGATGCCGAGCTGATCCTGAAGCTGTATGACCTTCGCCGCGAACCCGAGATGCGCAAAGCCAGGAACTGGTGGCTGATGACGTTCTGGCCACAGACCGCCGAGGATTTCATGAAAGTGGCAAACGCCCCGGGTACGCCGGAGAACAACTGGCTGCGCCAGGTGATCGGTTATTGGGAGATGTCGGCCTCGCTGGTATTGCACGGGGCCGCGAATGCCGAGCTGTTTCTGGAGACCAGCTTCAGCGGTGAAATGTACTTCCTCTACGCCAAAATGCAGCCTATCCTCAAAGACCTGCGCCAGAAGATGAATAGCCCGCGCATGTTTGGCAACATCGAGAAAGTGCTCACGCGATCAAAAGACGCCCGCGAACGGCTGAGGGCGTTCGAGACGCGTGTAGCAGCCCGGCGCAAAGCGATGGCCGGCGAGCCCAAGGCCAGCTAGCTTCGTTCTGCAATTTTCAGAATCGCCACCGGGCTTGGGCTCATCAACTACCCTGCGGCGATGCGGCTCCAGCAATCGCCCGATCTCAATAGCAAACTCTACGGAGGTTCTCATGTCGAACAAGCCAACTACCGCCGATGCCGAATTGATTCTCAAACTATACGACCTGCGCCGCGAGGCGGAGATCCGCAAAGCTCGCAATTGGTGGCTCACGCAATTCTGGCCGGAGAGCGTGGACGAGATCGTGAAGATTGCCACCGCCCTGGGAACGCAGGAGAACGCCTGGCTGCGCCAGGTCGGAGGCTATTGGGAGATGGCCGCCTCCCTGGCCCTGCATGGGGCCGTAAACCAGGAGCTTTTCCTGGAGCCCAGCTTCAGCGGCGAAATGTTCTTCCTCTTTGCCAAGGTCCATCCTTTCCTCAAAGAACTGCGGGAAAAGATGCAGAGCCCAACCTTGTTCCGCAATGTCGAGACGCTGATCAACGGTTCTGAGCGCGCGAAGGAATTCTTCAAGATGACCGAAACGCGTGTGGCAGCGCGGCGCAAGGCGATGGCGGAAGCGGCCATGGCCAAAGCCAGCTAGTTCAGCCACGTTGGTATCGTCATCCTGAGCGCCAGTTCTACCGGGTAAGGCAGAATCGGCGCTCAGGGTGCTGAATTCCCCGATTACGAAATCACACAGTTACCCAATCGCTAAGAGATGTATTCCCGGATGTATTCGTCCCTCGACTGCGCCAGTTCCTGCGCATCGCCATCGAAAATTACTTTCCCGTCGCGGAGAATCAGGAAGGTCATGGGGACTTCTCCCCGTTCGCCTCGGGGCAGCGGGCGCATGTGGTTGGTCTTGCGATCGAAGCTATGCGTGGCCATGATGAAGGCATCCTGCAGGCGGTGGGTCACCAGCAGGGAGCTGGTTTTGTAGACGTCGCGCTGCTTGATGATCAATTCCACGATGGTGGTCGAGGTCACCGGATCCAGGCCGCCCGTGGGCGAATCGTAAAGCAGAATTTCCGGCTGGGCAATGATGGCGCGGGCAATGGCCACACGTCGGCGCATGCCTCCAGAGAGTTCCGAGGGCAACATGTTCAAAGTGTGCTCGAGCTCCACGAAACTCAAAGCCTCGACTACCCGGCGTTCGATTTCCTCTTCGGTAATCTTGGCTTCCTCCATCAGACGGAACGCGACATTGTCCCGAACGGTGAGCGAGTCGAACAGGGCGCTCTCCTGGAAGACCATTCCGATCTTGCGCCGCAGCTCAAACAGGTCGTCTTCCGGCATTTGCGTCACGTCTTCACCGAGCACCCGGATGCGACCGCCGTCCGGTTTTATCAAGCCCAGCGTCAGTTTTAAAATGGTGCTCTTGCCCGACCCGGCGACTCCGAAGATGGCCTTGGTTTCGCCGCGCGGTAGCTGGAACGAGATGCCGTCGAGTACCGTGTTGTCCTCGAAGGCGATGGAGACATTGTCGAAGGCGATGATGGGGCCAATCGCATCCTGGGTGTTCTGGGCCAGCTCGGCAGTGGTGGTGGGAGGTGCGGACATGGGTTAGCGATAGCCGAAGATCGCCATCAGGAATTTGGTCGCAAAAAAGTCCACCAGCAGAATAAATACCGAGGCCGCCACTACGGCCTGGGTGGTTGCCCGGCCTACGCCTTGGGTTCCTCCGCGGGCCGTCATTCCGTAATAGCAGCCCACGGTCGCAATGATGAACCCGAAGAGCAAGGGTTTGGTCAGACCGGTGAAAACGTCCTGGAAAACCAGAACCTGCCAGGCCGTACTCCAGTACTGGTGAGAATCCATCCCGAAGATAAGGGTCGCAACCACCGAGCCGCCGACCAGGCCCAGCAGGTCCGAGATGATGGTCAGGAAGAAGAGCATGAACACCGTGGAAACTACCCGCGGAGTCACCAACTTCTTCATCGGATCGGTGCCCAGGGCACGCATGGCATCAATCTGCTCGGTCACGATCATGGAGCCGAGTTCGCTGGCCATGCCGGAGGAATTGCGCCCCGCCACCATCAGCCCGGTCAGCACCGGACCCAGTTCGGTCACCATCCCCACTGACACCAGTTGGCCCAGCAGCGACAGCGACCCGAATCGCTGCAGAGTGTTGGCGCTGTTCAGCGCCAGCACCGCCCCGGTAAAAAGCCCGGTCAGCACCACGATGGGCAGGGAACCAAAGCCGATCAGGTCGGCCTGCTGCATCATGTCCGCCATGTAGCGGGGCCGGCGAAACAGGTTGGTCACCGACTGTCCGGCCAGGAAGGAATATTCCTGGATCGCTTGGACCTTATCCTTCGCGAATTCTGCGGGCGAGATGAGTTCCATGGGAGTCGCGGATTCTCACGGAACTATAGCAGAGAAGCTATCAGCTTTCAGCCATCAGCTTTCAGCTTTTACTCCCGCGTCTTCTTCTTGATCTCAATATTCAGGCGTTTGATTTTCTGGTTCAGGGTGGACAGCGGGACGTGGAAGCGTTCCGCGGCTTCGGTCTGGTTCCAGTTGCACTTTTCCAGCATATCCAGGATGATGTGCCGCTCGCAGTCTTCCATGATGTCGAACAGGGATGCATCTCCGCGATGCTCCAGCATGGGGAGAGTTGTCCCCCGGCCGGCGATGTGGTCGGGAAGCAGTTCGGGTCCAATCTCGGTGCCTGAGGAGAGCACGACGGCGCGCTCAATCACGTTTTCCAGTTCACGCACATTCCCCGGCCAGGAGTAGGTTAGCAACGGGCGCAAGGCTTCCGGAGTGATGCGGCGCAGCTGGCGCTCGTTCTCATCCGAATAGCGGTGGAGGAAGAACTCCACCAGCAGGGGAATGTCCTCCTTGCGCTGGCGCAAGGGTGGAAGATCGACGGTGATGACATTCAAGCGGTAGAACAGGTCTTCGCGGAACTTGCCGTCGCGCACATGCTGCTTCAGGTCCACATTGGTGGCGGCAATGATGCGGACGTCCACCTGAAGTTCATGCACTCCGCCCAAGTGCATGAATTTGCGGTCCTGCAATACCCGCAGGATCTTGCTCTGGGTGTCCATGCCCATGGTGCCGATTTCGTCGAGGAACAGCGTGCCCCGGTCGGCGATCTCGAACAAGCCTTTCTTGGAAGCCACCGCGCTGGTAAATGCTCCCTTGACGTGTCCAAAAAGCGTGGATTCCAGCAGGTCGGGAGGCATGGAGCCGGTGTTGACCGGCACAAACGGCCGGTCGCGGCGCGGCGAGTTCAGGTGGATGGCCTTGGCGATGAGCTCCTTGCCGGTGCCGCTCTCGCCTTGCAGCAGCACGGTGGAGCGGCTGGGCGCTACCTGCGCCACCAGATCGAAGATCTTCAGCATGGGCTCGCCCTTGCCCACGATGTTTTCAAAGTTGTAACGCTGCTTCAGGGCGCGCTTGAGCTGAATGTTCTCTTCTTCAGCGCGATGGCGGGCCACCGCTGCCCGAACATCGGCCAGCAGTTTTTCATTGTCCCAGGGCTTCTGGACGAAGTTCACCGCCCCCGCCTGCATCGCCTTCACCGCGTTTTCCACAGTGCCGTAGGCGGTGATCATGATGATGGAGATCTGGGAATCCTGGTTGCGGAGGTCCCGCAGCAGGTCGATGCCGTTGCGGTCGGGTAAGGCGAGATCCAGCAGTACCAGGTCGTAGGGGCGCTCGCCGAGGCGGACCATGCCCTCTTCGCCGGTGGCGGCGCACTCCACTTCGTAGCCTTCCAGAAGCAGCAGGGTTTCCAGCGACTCGCGGATGGCGATCTCGTCGTCAATGATCAACACTGAGCCCGCCGACGGGGCTGATCCCTCGTTAGTGCTGCGGCGCGAGATGACGGCGGCTTCAGACATTGACGGCCTTCCTGGTCAGCGGGAAATCAACGTAAAAGGTCGTGCCTTCGCCGGGGCGGCTTTCCACGCGAATTTTGCCGGCATGCTCCTGGATGATGCCGTAGGTCACCGAAAGGCCCAGACCGGTGCCGCGATTCGGCTGGCCTTCCCGCGGAGTGGTCTTGGTGGTGAAGAACGGATCGTAAATGCGCTGAATGTGTTCCTGCGCAATCCCGGTGCCGGTGTCGGAAACCATCACGCTGACCCCGTCACCGTTGGAACTGGCCACGCGCAGCGTTCCGCCATTGGTCATGGCATCACGAGCGTTCAGGAACAGGTTCAGGAATACCTGCTGCAAGCGTCCAGCATTGCCTTGAATCGGCGGCAGGTGCGGCGCCAGTTCATCCTGCACCCGGATCTTGGTGGTCTTAAACTGGTGCTCGAGCAGAGCCAGGGTGTCGGCAATGACCTTGTTGACGTCAACTTCGGTGAATTCGGTGCCGCTGGTACGCGAGAAATTCAGCAAGTTATTGACGATTTCAGACGCCCGGAACGTCTGCCGCGTAATCTTCTCCAGCAGCGCGCCCTTCTGCTGGTCCCCCTGCAGCTGCTTGGAGAGCATTTGCGCGTACGAAGAAATTACCGCCAGCGGTGTGTTTACTTCGTGTGCCACCCCGGCGGCCAGCAATCCGATGGACGATAACTTGTCCGCCTGCGAGAGCTGGGATTCCAGTTCCACGCGCTCGGTGATGTCGTCCATGATGATCAGCCGGCCGATGACGTTGAACTTCTTGGTCACCAGCGGTGCGATGGCGACGTTCACAATCCGGCTCTCTCCAGCTGGCGTGCTCAGGCGGAACTTGTATAGGTTATTAATGCCCGGGTTCTGCCTTACCCGGTAGAACTCTTCCACGAAGGCCGCGGGAAACACTTCGCTCAACGGGCGGGTCAGCGCTTGCCAGCGCGGCAACGCATACATCACTTCCATCTGCGAGTTCCACGACTCCACACGGTCGGCCAGATCCACCGCCAATACGCCTACGTTGATAGACTCGACGATATTCTCGTTGAAGTCCTTCAGCCGCTCGTACTCGGCCACCTTCTGCTCGAGCGAGGCGTACAGACGCGCGTTCTGAATCGCGATGCCGATGTACCCGGCTACGGTTTCCAGCAACTCCACGTCTTCGCTGGAGAGGAAATCGCCTTCCACCGTCTTGCCCAGCCCCAGTACGGCAATCGTCCGTTTCTGCGCGCTGCAGGACAGGTAGTAGTTCAGGTCGAGCCGGGCGATAGCCTCCTGCGCACTGGGGATTTCCCGAGGTACCTGGTGGGTGTTGTCGAAGAAGAGATGTCCGGCTTCGCTTTCCGGGCGCTCCCTGCCCAGGAAGCTCAGGTCCAGGTTGCCGGTGGGCGTCATGCCGAAAGACTTGGCCAGCACGAAGCGGTTCGTGGCTTCGCCGGTGGAAAGGAAAATCGCCATGCGGTCCACCAGCAGCGTCCGCGACAACCGGTCCACGACCGAACTCAGCATCTTGTCCAGATCGGTTTCCGAACTCAGCTCACGCCCGAACTCGATCATGGTCTTGCGGTAGTCGTAGCGCGTGCGGTAGAAGAACTGGTCGATGCGATCCTGGATCCACTTGCGTACGGGATCGAACAGCAGTGCCGTAACCACAATCGCCAATACCAGCCCCGCCGGCCCGGAATTGGGCACCTGCATGTGGACCAGTTCGGCTACTCCGGCTACCACCGCGAAATAGGCGCCCACGATCGCCGCCGCCGCCAGCGTGTACACCATGCCGCGCTTGAAAATCAAGTCCACGTCCATCAGGCGGTAGCGGAAGATGGCGTAGCCGAAAGTGAGTGGCAGCAAGCCGAGCGACAGGACCGAAACTTTCATCGCGGGGGTCGGCAGTCTACCCATCAAATAGGGGATTACATAGAACATGAACGGCACAATCGCCAGGATGGTGCCGCGAGTCACCCACTTGAGTTGCTGGCGGAGAATCGGGGTGCTGGCCTTGCGATAGCTGTGCACCAAGACCGCCGCGGCCGCTACGAAGAACAGGGCGAGGTACCCCATCTGCACCCGATCCAGGTTCCACCGCAGGCTTTCGCTGGCTTTCAGGTATCGGAGGGCAGAGAATTGCATCCCCAGCAGCAGCAGGCCGGGGAAGTAAACCATCGGAATCGCCCAGCGATGTTTGCGAATGAAGCCGCGTTTTTCCGGGAAAGTCAGTACGAAGTGAAGAAATAGCGCGGGCTGCAGCAGCCAAGCCACTACGTTGCCCCACAAAATTGTCCAGTCGAAAGCGTTGAACTTCCCCGTGTACTTGAAGGAGTAGAAAACGAACGAGACCAGGCAGAAAATGTAGAAGTGGAACGATCCGGGCGCGGTCCAGCGCCGCAGCAGGACGTAGAGCCCGATGCCCAGGTAGATCAGGGCAATCAGGCGCAGCCAGACATTGAGGGACTTGTCGGCGGGCACCAGGATCAAGACCGAATCCACTGGCACCGAGCCGCGAATGATGGAGTAACTGGCTTTCGACCACGCACCAGCCTGGTACAGCTGCCGCAACAGTGCGGCAGTACTTTTCACTTCACGCTGATTGACTGCCACCAGCTGGTCGCCGCTCTTGATGCCGCCCTTGGCTCCTGGACCGTCCGGCTCGAGTTGCTGGGCGGTGAGGGTGCCATTGTGCTCCACCCACCAGACGCCGTCGGAGGGAATCTGGAACTCGCGTTCCTTTTGGAAATTGATCCAGGCCAGAACCACCGCCGCCGCGGTCAGCAGGATCAAGAGGCCGGCAGTAAAGCGATTTTGGAAATCCCGGTTCATGGGCCGTGACGGCACTACCCTGGGGCCAAAAGTTTCCCCAAGGAAGTTCTGCACGTTCGGTGCCACGGCCGGAGACATTGGGAGCCTGCTAAGTCCTGAGAAGAAAGCTACTTCCCAGATTATAAAAGGGAAAAGGAGGTTCGGCTACGTTTTTTGGAAGGTTTCTGTGGGAATTAGTATCTGATTGCAAGGCATCAGGTTAACGCCAAACCAACCAGCCTAACGGGCCGCTGCGCGGGTTGAACCCAGCTTCCGCAACCAGGCTCGCAACCGGGTCTGACCCTGCAAAAGGCGGCAGTATCGGGCGTCGCCAGCCCGTGCCTTGGCCAGAATGACCTCAACCAGTGAAGTTTTTTCCTCGATTTTCCACCCCGGTAAGTCCGGGATGAGGCCCAGGACCAGGGCGTAGTTCTCGAATGCTCTTCGCTCGCGCGCAGGCCAGGCCGCCGGCCGAACCCCAAGTGCCCGGGCCGCCCAGCGACCCAATGCCTGGCGCATCGTGACGGCGTCTCCCCGGTAGCGATCCGCCATGCGCTGTTGCACCGCGAACCCGAGGTTGCGCATGGCAAAGCCGTCCCAATCCCCTTGCGGGGACCCGGGCAACTCGAACACCACGTGTCCTTGCGCCAGACGCCGCAGGGTACGCGCCGAGGTCCGGTAGCTATCCCGAGAGGCGATTCTCTTCTCTTCGACGGTCACCAGTGTGGCCAGCTCTTTGCGCATTGGGCGGAAGCCAAGTTTGCGGTAGAACCAGAAGGCCCCGGACTGGATAGCCTCCTCGTTGTCCTGCCCAATCTGGTAGGGATACACCGAAATGCAGGTCACACCCAGAACCTGGTGCAGCATGCGCAGCACCTGGGCGTAGATCCACGCCGTTTCGCCGTCACGATAGGCGTAGAACGTGTTGAACCCGATCTCCATCCATTCGAATAGCGCGATTCCTTCGATGTAGTTAATGGGAACGCCATTCTTCAGCGTGAATCCCGCCTGGTAGGCGCGCAGTGGCAAGCGGCGCTCCGGCGGAAGTCCCCATAGAAAGATCTCCACACCCCGGCCCACATTTGCCTGCACCACTTGATTCGAATCTCCCCGCGTGGTGCCGTACAGCTCGCGATAACGCGCCGTGGTAGCTTCGCGGCACAAATCCAGAACCCGCTCGCCTTCGCGGCGGGAGAGTTTTTTCAGTTTCAGCGGTGGCAACGAGAGTTCCCGCGCCAGTGAGACTTCATTTCGACGGATAAAGGGCCGGGTATGGAAATAGGGCGTGCGCACCGGCCGTCCACCCAGAGTACGGGTCAGGGAAGAATTCCCCAACTCGCAGCGTACTGGCAACTCCAGTGCGCCGAATATCTCTGCTTTCTCTTCCCGCGAGAGCGGCAGGCGCTCGCAGGCTGCGACGAGCCACGACAACTCCCGGCCGCGACTCGCCGCCTGCAGCCATCGGCGGTAGGGCACGTCGGCTTCAACCAGAGAATCTTCTTCAAGCAAAGGAATGAATCGCGCCAAGGCGGCAGCCAGCGCGCCGGTCCGGTCATAGCCATCCCAGTCGATATCCAACCTGTCAGGAAAGCGGTTGAGCAGCCAACGGACCTGGTCGTAGTGGAAGTCGGTGCAAAGGGCGGTGCCGGCTACGCCGGAATACTTCTCTTCATCGAACAGAGAAAGATCCGCCCCTTGCTTCCGCAAATCGGCCACACGCCGAGAGAAAGAATTCAGCAGACTCACGGCGCGGCGCTGCACCCGGGCGCTGGGCGGAAAGGCCCGCAAAAACAGCAGCGCATCGTGAAACCGTACCAGCGACAGGGCGTCGCGATAGTGCTGCCGCCCTAGCGTCACCAGCAATGTTTCCAGACGCGCAGGATCGATCTCGCCCACACGACGTTTGGCGTCTTCCAGCCGCGTCAGTTGACGATCCAGTGCATCCGAGGCCATAAGGAAGGGACATGATAGACGAAACCGCGCATGACTGGCTTGGGGGACGATTCCTAGACGCGGTGGGCGGTGCTATTGCAGAAGTCCGTCCATTTGCACGATATCAGCATCGCCCTCGCCGACGGCAGCAAACACCCATTTGCCGTCCGATGACCAGGAGATGCGCCGCGCGATAAATGTCCGCTTCTGGCCAAAATCAGTGATCCGTCGTAGTTTCCCGTCCGCGGTAGACGACAACCAGATATTGGTTCCCAGGCCGTCGTCCAGGGGCATAACCAGCCACTTCCCGTCCTTTGAGATCACGGGATGCAGGCCCTGCCAGAGAGGCACCCGCTCCCCGGAGATTCGTGTCAGCAGGGTTGAGGGTCCGTTCTCGGGCCGGGCCACGCGCAATTCGTAGTCCAGCGAACCGTTCAGGTTTTGCAACGGGACCACGTAATACAATGCCGAGCCGTCTGGAGCCAGCGCCGGCCCGCGCGCGTTGTCGGAGCGTACCAGTACCGCATCTCCGCCCTCGATGGGAGCCTTCATGAGCCGGAAGCTCCCGGTTGCCCGCACCGGGGATGATTCCGAGTAGTAAAGCCACTTGCTATCGCTCGACCAGGCTGCCCAGGCCGCCAGTGGAAGCGCGAGACGGAGACCGCTTCCGTCGGGATGCACGATCCAGTAGCCCACTCCGCGCACATCGGTCGTCGGCCGGGCGGTGGCGAAAGTAATGAGATTTCCGTCCGGCGACCAGATTGGGACTCCCATGATCAGGTCGGGATCTTTTTCAAACGTGATCTGACGGGGATCACCGCCGCCCAAGGGCAGTACCCAGAGGTTGCCATGGCCTCCGTTGTCCGACAAGTACACGAGTTCGTGGTCGTTCGGATCCAGGGCCGGGGTCTGGATCTGTCCGGTCTGGTGAGTGATGCGCACCGCTTCGCGCACGTTTTCCGCGGGGTCAGGGCCTGTCGGAAATTTCCAGATGTCGAACTGCATGTGTTTGCGGCTGACCAGGATTCGTCCACTGTGGTCGACGTCTGGGTCCTCATCGCCGGCTTCGCCAAAGGTGAGCTGCTCACGATCTCCACCGGACACCGGGATTGACCACAGGTGCAAGGTAGGAAGATAGAGCAGGGTGCTTCCGCGTGCGGAACTGTAAACCAGGCGGGAGCCATCCGGTGTCCATGCCAACCCGCTCATCAGGGTGTTGTCGTCTGTAACCCGCCGCGGAGAGCCGCCCGTCGCCGGGACGAGGTAGATATCGTCGGCCCAGTTCTCCAGGCTGTGCGCGTACGCGATGGTGCTGTCATCTGGCGACCACCGCGGTTGCCGGTAACTGAAACTGGTGACCGCTTGCATCACCATGTGCTCGTTGGATCCATCGCGATCGGCACCCACCAGTTCAATGTTGTTGCCATTGAGGCGAAAAAAGGCCAGCCGCTTGCCGTCATGGCTTACGTCCGCACCGCTGATGGCGGAGGCGAGGCGGCGGGGAGACCCACCCAACGCTGACACCTCCCACAACGTGCCTTGTGCGTTTCCCTCTGGAGGCGGTGTGTAGTAAATGATGGCCGCCGCATCCTGTGACCATCGCGGCTCTAGGTGGTCACCCTCACCGTGGGTAAGCTGGAGGGGAGGCCCGCCGGCCAGCAAGCGGACCCAGATCTGCCGCGATCCTGTCGAATCGCTGACGAACGCCACCGACTTGCCGTCGGGTGAGAATGCCGGACTGTCCTCCAGGCCGGCAAAATCGGTGAGGCGCAGGAACTTGACCGCGGCATGCGAGGTTGACGATCTCCCCCGGTACCACCAGGCGCCGCCGGCAGCGATGGCAATTACCAGGCCCGCAAGCATCCATAGCAGGGGGCGCGCAATTCCCCTTTGCGGCAATGCAGGCACGAGGGCGGCTCCCGAGTCGGAAGTCGACGAAATCGATTCCAGGTGGAATGCCAGATCGCGCGCCGCCTGGAATCGTTGTTCCGGGTTCTTCTCCAGGCAGTGGCGCACGATGCGATCGAGGGTCGCAGGGATATTTCGGCCGCTTGCCAGAAGGTCGGGAGGCTCTTCCTTCAGGATAGCGCTGGCGGTATCCGCTGCGGTCGCTCCCCGAAAAGCACGCTGTCCAGACAGCATCTCGTACAGCACCACACCAAAGCTGAAGATGTCGGAGCGCCGGTCGGCTTTCTGTCCGCGCACCTGCTCCGGCGACATGTAACCCGCTGTCCCCAGCACCACGCCTGATCCCGTCTGGGGCGCAGGCGCCAGGGTGGTTGCGGTGCTTTCGTACGCTTCGGCTTCGGTCAACTTGGCCAAACCAAAGTCCAGAATCTTGATGCGCCCATCGTTACAAATGAAAATGTTCTCCGGTTTCAGATCCCGATGAACGATTCCTTTGTCGTGCGCAGCCGCCAACCCATGAGCAATCTGAACCGCGTAGTCCACCGCTTTGCGAGGATGCACAGCGCCATCGCGTAGACGGTCGCGAATGGTGACGCCCTCCAGGAGTTCGCTTACCAGGTAGGGAGCGTCGTCGGACTTGCCAACGTCGTAGACCGCCAGAATATTAGGATGGTTGAGCACGCCTGCGGCCCGCGCTTCATGTTCAAACCGGCGCAGGCGCTCAGGATTGCGGCAGAATGAACTGGGTAGGACTTTGATAGCGACTTCTCGCCCCAACCGCGGATCCCGGGCGCGATACACCTCACCCATGCCGCCTGCACCAAGCGGAGCGACGATCTCGTATGGTCCGAGTTTCGAGCCAGAAGTCAGCGCCATCTGCGCGCGCCATTATATTCCCAAAGCAACGGTGTTGCCGCGCTACGAAATCGCTTGAATCGGGACTGCCGCCCAGTAGCTCCGCTTCCGGTTACAATCGTCTCTGCGTATGACCGACACCGAAGACATCATCCAACGCGAGCGCAACTTTCTACTTCAGACCTACAGCCGCTATCCCCTGGTCCTCCAACGCGGCAAAGGCGTGTTTCTCTACGACCTCGAGGGCAAGAAATATCTCGACTTCGTGGCCGGGCTCGGGGTCAACGCCTTGGGCCACGCACACCCACGGATCGTGAAGGCGATTCGTGAGCAGGCCGCGAAAGTCATCCATCTCTCGAATCTCTATTACAACGAATACCAGGGCAAGCTGGCGGAGAAGCTCTGCTCGCTCTCGGGCCTGCAGCGGGTCTTCTTTTCCAACAGCGGCACGGAAGCGATTGAGGGTTCCATCAAGCTGGCCCGGCTCGCAGGGCACCGCGCGGGTGGCAATGCCAAGAGCCAACTGGTGGCGCTGGAGGGCTCTTACCACGGGCGTACGTTCGGGTCCATGTCGCTCACCGGGCAAGACAAGTACCGTAAAGGGTTTGAACCGCTGCTCGAAGACGTCACGTTTGTCCCCCGCGATGATGTTGGGGCCCTGCGCGCCGCGGTGAACGAAAATACCTGCGCCATCGTGCTGGAGCCGATTTTCGGCGAAGGCGGCATTCATGAATGTTCCACCGAGTTCCTGCAACAATGCCGCGCGCTCGCTGACCAGCACCATGCGGCTTTGATCTTCGACGAAATCCAGTGTGGGTTGGGGCGCTCGGGAAATATCTTTGCCTTCCAGACCTTCGGTGTAACTCCTGACATTGTCGCCATCGCCAAGCCGATTGCAGCCGGTCTGCCCCTGGGTGCGTTTTTGGCCAAGGCAGAGTTTGCATCGGCCATCTCCGCAGGACAGCACGGAACCACTTTCGGCGGCGGTCCGTTGGCTTGCCGAGTGGCGCTGGAGTATCTGGCCATCTTGGAAGAAGAAAAGTTGCTGGAAAATGTGGCCCGCGTGGGTGGATACCTGCAACAGGAACTGAAAGCGCTGGTCGGAAAGTACGCCGCTGCCCAGGAAGTGCGTGGGCGCGGCCTGATCCAGGGCTTGCAATTGGATATTCCGGCGCGCCCCATCGTGGAACAGGCGCTGGCGGAAGGCGTGCTCTTCAACAGCACGCAGGATACCGTGGTGCGCTTCCTGCCGCCGTTCTTGCTGGAAGAAAAGCACGTGGATAAGGGCGTGAGGGTCCTGAAAAAGCTGCTTGGAAAAAAGCGGCGGAAGACCGATCAAGCCGCTTAGACTCGGCATTCGGCTCGGAAGAAAAACGGGGGAACCAGAGTTCCCCCTGAGAAGCGATTTACGCGATATCACTTAGATAGAGTCTTGCCGCAATCGAAAAGTTGTCTGAGCCGCAAAGAAACCACGTGGAAGCCAGAGAGCTCGACGTACATCCCGCAAATTCGGTCCAGGAATCCTGGGCCCAGGTCGACGGCGGCCGCATGCGTTACCTGCGCAGCGGTTCCGGCCCCCCGCTCGTGCTGGTGCACGGATTGCTGGGGTACTCGTTCTCCTGGCGTTTCGCCATGCCGGCCTGGTCGCAGCAGGCCACCGTCTACGCCGTGGACATGCTCGGGACCGGCTACTCCGATCGGTCAGTCGGAGCCGATTACAGTTTGAAGGGAAACGCCGAACGTCTGCTGCAGTTTCTCGACGAAGTGGGCCTGCCCGCCTGTGACCTGCTGGGGACCTCGCACGGCGGCGCAGTCGCGATGATGGCAACAGCCTTTGCCCCGCAACGGTTTCGACGGTTGATCCTGGTAGCTCCGGTGAACCCCTGGTCGCGGCACGGGAAGAGTCTCGCCCCGCTGCTGACAAGCCGCGGGATCTCGGCCCTGGTTCCGGTCGCGGCACACCTGGAGGCCGTGCGCGGAATGTTTCTTCGCCGCCTCTACGGCGATCCCACGCGCATCCGTCCGGGCACACTCGCCGGCTACTGGGCGCCCTTCGCCGCCACGGGTTCGTTCGACCATCCCCTTGGCGTACTGCGTTCGTGGAACCGGGACCTCGAAGAGTTGAAGTCACTGCTCCCCCAGATCGCGGATGTCCCCACCCTCCTGGTATGGGGCGACAAGGATGTGGCTGTGGATCCCGCTTCGGTCACGCCATTGCGCCAGCGCTTCAAGGATTGCCGGGTGGTGATGTTTGAGGGTGTGGGGCACCTGCCGTACGAAGAAGTGCCAGAGGAACTCAATAGGGTAGTAGGCGAGTACCTGGCCAGCGCTGCGGCCACCGGGTGAAGTGCTCGGCTTGGCAGACGGCTGAACCCCGCGATTGCCACGTGTTCTCCCAGGTCATGCCAGTGGTCTAAGGTTTCACTGCCGGTCATCTGGTAACCTCAATCGCGGGCGATTCTGATGCCCTGATCCCTTTTCATGGCCCAGCACATCTTCGATCTGCTCCGCGGGTATCTTGCGTCTTATGGCTACTGGGCGGTTGCCGCCACCCTGCTGCTCGAAAACGCTGGGCTGCCGGTGCCCGGCGAGACCGTCCTGCTGCTGGCCAGTTTCCTGGCCTTCTCCGAGCATCGCCTGCAATTGCCGTACATCATCCTGATCGGAATCTGCGCCGCCAGCCTCGGCGACAACCTCGGCTTCCTCATCGGCCACTACGGCGGGCGGCCATTGCTCGACCACTATCGCAAACGTCTTCTGGTCAAGCCGGAGGCGATAGCCCGCGGCGAGGAACTGTTTGCGCGTTATGGAGCCGCCACCATTTTCGTCGCCCGCTTCATCGCCGGCATGCGCGTGATTGCCGGCCCGCTCGCTGGCGTGTTGCGTATGCACTGGCGCAAGTTCGTGGTCTTTAACTTCCTGGGCGCCGCCCTCTGGGTGACCGTGATTTCCGCGGCCGGATACTTCTTCGGACACCATTGGGAGGAAGTGGTGGGAGTTGTCCGAAGCGTGAACATCACCATGCTCATCGGAGCTGCGGTGCTGGTCGTGGTTTGGTGGCGGCGACGCCGAAACAACAGCAGCACCAATCATCGCTAGCTCGTGACCTAGGTGATAGCTTAGTTAGAACCGATGAACCGTCACGCCAAGCGGATCCTGGTTCTGATTGTCGGCTGGGCTTTCATCCTGCTGGGAGTCGCGGGCCTGTTCCTGCCCGTTCTGCAGGGGGTGCTCTTTCTTCTGATCGGCCTGATCGTTCTTTCGTCTGAGTACGTCTGGGCGCATCGCCTGATGGGCCGGTTGCGCGCGCGCTTTCCGAAACTGGGCCAGACCGCCGATCAGGCCGCAGTGAAAGCGGCAGGCTGGCTGCGGCGCCTTTCTCGCCAACGCCGGCCCGATTGAAGCCCCCTCTCCCCGGTGCTACTCTCGAAGCCAAGCGAAGCTCACGCATGCCAGCATCCACCAAACCTACCGGACGGAAAGTCGCTGGCGAACGCTCCCTCGCCCGCCTTCTGCACATCAACATCCCGGAGGTGTGGCTGCGCTTCGTGCTGGCCCTCGCGGGGCTGGTGCTGGCGTTCGGCGCGGCGCTTTTTTCTACCGTCTCGCGCGAGTCGGGAAATTTGTGGGCCACGCTCATCCTGGCTTCGGCCGCGCTCATCCTGGCTACCATCGTGGGGCTGACCACCGTGCCCTACTTGGCGCGCCGGGTGGCGGCAGCGCGCATTCGCGATGCTTTCGACTATGACGTCACCCGCGTGGGGATCATCTACGTGGTGGTGGTTCTGCTGATTGGCGTTGCGGCCCTCAACACCGGAAACAACCTGCTTTACATTGTGGTGGCCGCCCTGCTGGCGGCGATTCTGGTTTCCGGGGTGGTCTCAGCGGTAAATCTGCGAGACCTGGAACTCGACGTCCGCCTGCCCGAGCATATCTTTGCGGGCAGGACGATGCTGGGCAGAATCGTGGTGCATAATCCGCGCCGCTGGCTGCCGGCGTTCTCCATTAACGTGCGCTCGCTCAAGAAGCAGAAACCGGCCGCGCACTGGCGCTGGCTGCCCACCACCTTCGGGTTTCCCGTGGGGCGTCCGCCCGAGAAGCAGTGGATCCGGTTGCCCGATCGTCAACTGCGCCGGGTGGAGGAAAAGCCGGCCACGCCCGACATCTTCGAGGGCTCCTCCTACTTCCCCTACCTTCCGGCGGGCGCCGAGATCATGGCCGACCTGGCACTCAGTTTTGAACGGCGCGGCCGCTACCACCAGGACACATTCGGACTCGCCACTCGTTTTCCCTTTGCCTTCCTGACCAAAACCCGGAGCATCGCCTTGGCGCGAGAGGTCATCGTCTATCCTCCGGTCGAGCCACCGGATGAATTCTTCGAAGTCTTGCCCATGATCACCGGCGAATTTGAGACCTTCGCCCGCGGGCGGGGCTATGACTTGTATCGCATCCGCGAATACATGCCCGAGGATTCGGCGCGCCACGTCGACTGGAAAGCCACCGCCAAGTCGGGTTCGCTGAAGGTTCGAGAATTCAGCCGTGAGGATGAACGCAAGCTGCGCATCGTCTTTGACAATCCGGAACCGGCCGCGGTGTCGGTGAAGTCCTACGAGAACGCGGTAGCGCTGGCAGCTTCACTGGGCTGGCACTTTGCCGGTGAGGATACCGAGGTTTCGTTCGTCGCCCAGGGGTACCAGGGCGGCTCCGATGTATACCAGTTCCTGGCTTTCCTCGCGACCATCGAGCCGCAGGCTTTGCCCTCGGTGGTAGACAACCTCAGGATTTCCGACGACTACAACGTCATTCTCACCACCCGCCCGCGGGGCACGATTCCCACCGCCCTATGGGCCTGCTCCTACTTCATATTCATCGGCAGCCGCGGGTGACATAGCAGGTCTTCCTGGACTGCCGATAAGTCGGCAGCCAGACGGCTTCGAAGCCTGGGGCGCAGATTCGCCCTTTTCCCGCGTCGGGTTTCGTCATATACTCGCGCGCACGTTCGCCTTTGCTGGGTTGGGGCGGGGAATATCAGGACCCGGGGGGTGGCAAATGTCGGTCTACGAGCTGATCAGAAACCAGAACACCTATCACGTGGACGCCGATCAGATGGTCCTCGACGTGGCCCAGGCCATGGTGGAACGCAACATCGGCGCGGTTCCCGTGCTCCGCGACGGCCTCCTGGTTGGCATCTTTTCTGAGCGTGACCTGATGAAGCACGTGGTGGTCGAGGGCCGGGACCCGCGTCTGACCAGGGTTTTCGAAGTGATGACTGAAGACCCGCTGACGGTGAGCCCGCAGGAGGATCCGCAAACCTGCATGATCCTGATGCGGCGGCACGGGTTTCGCCATTTGCCGGTGTGTGAGGGCCAACAACTCCTCGGCCTGGTGTCGCTGCGCGACCTGATGCTGCACGACCTGAATGAGAAGGATCATGAAGTCCGGATGATGCGGGCCTACATCCAGGCACCCCCGGAAATGTGAGCCGGCCAGCGCTTGGCCTAACACGCTAGTAACCAGTGCTTCCCCTCGAGTGCACGTTTCCCCGGACGATGCGCTAGCCAATCTTCTTTGGCCACAGCTACTTACCTAGTAACCTCGGTAATGGTTACGGCTGGTTACCTTGGTTCATTGACCACTTGGATAAACCTGCTAAGGTTTCATGAGAAGTACTCCGCCATCGGTGTAGGTGTAGGCCGCCGCGGGGCAAAGAGGGAGATAGGGCAGGATAAATGAGTCAATTCCAGCTAGCTTTGTGGATCGCTCATCCGGTTCTGCAGCTAATCGTCGCCGCGGTGATGTACCGGCGCAAACTGCATCGGAGTTTCCCTGTCTTTTTCGCCTATGTCGTCAGCCAAATCCTGATCTTCTCGATCGTGTTTCCGGTTTATCGGTATGGCAGTTATCCGCACTTCTTCTACGTCTACTGGGTTTGCGCTGCCATTAGCCTGGCCTTGGGTTTTAAGGTCATCCATGAAATCTTCCTCGACATCTTCCGTCCTTACCACACCCTGAAGGACTTGGGATCGGTGCTGTTCAAGTGGTCGGGATTGGTGATGCTGCTAGTTGCGGTGGTGGTGGCGGCGGCGAGTCCTAGTGGCGATCAGGATCCGCTGGTTCAGTCCGTGCTGACCGTGCAGCGCTGTGTGTCAATGTCCAGCTCGACTGGAACAAGCAATACGGCAACACTCTTTATGCGCCCGGCAAGGCACAGCCAAAGAAGCCGAGCGAGCACAAGATCGTCGGCCAGCCGATCAAGCGCGAGGACGTGGCTCCCAAGGTTTTCGCACAAGAAAACTTCGTGACCGACATAAAGGTGCCCGGGATGGTTCATGGACGGATGATCCGCCCATCCGTCGCCGGCACAGTACCGGTGAAGGTCGATGAAAGTTCCATCAAAGACATTCCCGGCGCAAAAGTGGTCTGGGACAAAGGCTTCCTCGGCGTGGTCGCCGACAAGGAATGGGACGCAATCCAGGCGGCACAAAAGCTGAAAGTGGATTGGTCATCCGCCGAGGCGCCATTCCCCGAACAGGCTGCTCTCTATGATCACATTCGCAAAGCGGATGTTCGAAAGCGCAATGTCGAGAAGGAAAACGGGAACGTCGACGACGCCTTCAAGACCGCCGCAAAGGTGATCGAGGCAGAGTATGAATGGCCGTTCCAATCGCATGCGAGCATGGGACCGGCTTGTGCTTTGGTCGAGATTAAAGACGGGCAATTGACCTGCTGGAGCGGAACGCAGAAATCCCACTTCGTGCAGGAGGGCCTTGCGCTCACGCTCGACCTGCCGCTCGACAAGGTCCACGTGATCCATGTAACGAGTCCTGGCTCTTACGGCCGCAATGATGCCGACGACTGCGCCATGGACGCGGCCGTGCTGGCGAAGGCGGTCGGCAAGCCCGTGCGCCTGCAATACATGCGCGAACAAGGCACCGGCTGGGATCCAAAAGGCCCCGCTTCGATCCACAAAGCGCGGGCAGCGATCGACGCTCAAGGCAAGGTCGTCGGATACGAATTCACCAGCAAGGGCTTCTCGCGGGTGGATGTGAACACCAACGGCGGCAAGCCGCATGACACGCTGGCCGGACAGACCCTCGGCGTTGCGCTGAAATCAGGCGACGGTTTCGGCGTCCCTGCAGAGTCATACGCTTTCGACAACAAGCGACTCGCCTGGGAAACCATCCCGCCGTTGCTCGACCGCTCGTCGCCATTGCGAAGTGCGCATTTGCGCGATCCGGTCGGCCCGCAGATCCACTTCGCCAGCGAATCCTTCATCGACGAAGTGGCGGCCGCGGTGAACGCAGATCCGATCGAATTTCGGCTGCGTCACATCAAGGAGCCGCGCGACGTTGCGGTCATCAAGGCAGCGGCGGATGCCGCGAAATGGGAGACGCGGACCTCGCCGCGCCGCGATCAGAGCGGTAACAAGGTCTCGGGCCGCGGCATCGCCTACGCGCAGCGCAACGGCACGCGCGTTGCGATCGTTGCCGAGGTCGATATCGACCGCTCGACGGGCAAAATCTTCGCGCGCAAGTTCACGGTGGCGCACGATTGCGGACAGATCATCAATCCCGACGGGCTCGTAAAATGCATCGAGGGCAACATCGTCCAGGGTGTGAGCCGCACGCTGTGGGAGGAAGTGACCTTCGATCGCAAGACCGTGACCAGCGTGGATTGGCTGACCTACCCGATCCTCGACATCACCGAGACGCCGGCCGAGGTGAACGTGGTACTGATCAATCACCCCGAGCTGCCGCCGACCGGCGCCGGCGAACCGTCGATCCGCCCGGTGGCGGCGGCGATCGCCAACGCCATCTTCGACGCGACCGGCGTGCGCATCCGCCGCGTACCATTTTCACCGGATCGGGTGAAATCGGCGCTGAGCTGACCATCAGGCAGGCTCGAGACGGGAGATACTGTCTCGCGCCGCCTTGATGATATCGGGCACAACAGCATCGTTACCCGGCGCCATGATATGGACGCCGGCCACATGCGGTACCTCCACCAATTCATGCACCATTTCAATGCAGATGAGGCGGCCCTCTGCTGCCGGATCGCTCGCGCGTTCCATGCGGTGAATAAGCGCGTCAGGGATGACTGCTCCGAACAGCTTTTCTTTGATCCAGCGCGCCGATTTGGCTGAGCGCAGCGGCACAATGCCGATCAAGACCGAGAGTTTGTCGGTCACACCATGCTCGGCGAGCCGCGCCATGTAGCGGCGCACGAGGCCGGCGTCCATACAGAATTGCGTCTGCACGAATTGCGCGCCGGCGTCGAGCTTGGCTAACAGGCCGGTCGGCCGCCAACCGGGCGTCGGATCAATTGGATTGTCGGCGCTCCCGAGGAAGAAATCGGCACGGCCTGTGATCTTTCGACCGGTGGGTAACTCCCCGGTGTCGCGCAGCCGCCGTGCAGTATCGAGCAGCGAGCGCGGATCAAGATCAAACACCGGCATAGCATCCGGCTGGTCACCTGCACTCGGATCGTCGCCGCGGAGCATCAGCAGGTTGCGCACGCCCGAGGCTGCCGCGCTCAACAGGTCGCTCTGCAATGCAATACGATTGCGATCACGGCAGGTGAGTTGAAGAACGGGTTCGATCCCCTGCTCCACGAGCATAGCGGCGGCAGTGACGGCACCGAGATGTGGCCGCGCGCCGGCACCATCGGTAATATTGACGGCATCGGCGAGGCCCTTGAGCGGCCGCGCTTTTGCCAATAGTTCAGCGCGGTCGGCCGACACCGGCGGCGTTACTTCCGCAGTAATAACGAAACGGCTCGCGCGCAACTTCTCTTGCAGGGTCGCTGGCATCTATCCCACGTCGCAAAATCCAGTGGACGTTGCAAGGGCAACAATGGGAAAAGTGGTGACGGCGCAACACCGCGCAATCGTGCAGGCAACGATGTTTCAGCTGGCGAAATCAATCGACGATGCAATCGCGCCGATTGTCGACGGCTGTATGTTGGTGGTGCCGCGTGAAGTTTCCGGCGTGCCGATGGCGGCGACCCGCGCACTTATTAGGCGCGGGGTGAAGCGATTGCATCTTGTGGCGCTACCGACCTCGAGCATGCAGGCCGACCTTCTGATCGGCACTGGCTCTGTCGAGACATTGGAGACGAGCGCGGTCAGTCTCGGCGAGTTTGGCCCGGCGCCGCGTTTCGCCGCTGCGATCATATCGGGCGCGATCAAAATGAAAGATGCCACCTGTCCGGCGCTGCATGCGGCGTTACAGGCGTCCGAAAAGGGCGTGCCATTTATGCCGCTGCGTGGACTCATTGGTTCGGATGTCCTGAAATATCGAAACGACTGGAAAGTGATCGACAGCCCGTTTGGCAACGCCGATCCAATTGTGCTGCTGCCGGCGATCAAGCCGGACGTGGCGCTGATCCACGCGCCGATGGCAGACCAATTCGGCAACCTCTGGATCGGGCAGCAACGCGAACTGGCCACCATGGCGCACGCCGCAGACAAGACCATCGCAACGGTCGAAAAAATTTACGAGGGCAACCTGTTGGACGACCCGACGCTTGCCGCCGGCACGCTGCCGGGCTTCTACATCGAGAGCATCGCGCTGGCCGAGCGCGGCGCATGGCCCCTGGGATTACCGGACTTCTATGTCGCCGATTCGGATCATCTTGCCGAATACGCCCGCATGGCGGCAACGACGGAAGGCTTCGCCGATTATCTGGAACGGTACGTGTATGAACGCCGCGCCGCGTGAACGAACCTTCCGCGACGAGGAGTTGCTCGCCGACGTGATTGCGCGTCTGATCGGTGACGTACGCCACGTGGCTGTCGGCAACGCATCACCAATCCCGGCAACCGCGGCGCTGCTCGTGCGCGAACGCGGCAAAGGGCGGCCTTATGTTTCATTGCTGCAAAGCCGCAAACATAATTTCTTCACCGATGGTGCGCGCGAACTATTCGACTGCGCCGGCCAGGGCCGCATCGACGT
>JAIQEU010000062.1 GCA_020073665.1 Terriglobia bacterium | reverse complement strand
AACTCCGTTGCAAAACTACTTTGATGTAACCGTAAGCGAGGTAGACGTCGTGTCGACCGCTTTCCCGCTGATCAATGTGGTTGCGCTCACGGTGTAGTTACCGGTGCAGACCCTGTTGGGGATCCACAGAGGAAACGTGAAGGTGATGGATGTTTTAGGCTTTAGCTGGAAGGTGGGAGTCGTAAAGACCACCTTCGTGCTGTTTTGGCAGCTGCCCGGAGAAGGCACGGTCCAGGTAAACTGCAGCGCTACCTTCTGCGACACATTCGAGCAGGATTGCAGGTTGGCGGTGACCTTCGTACTGCCACCCTGGGGCACCGAGGATGGATTGAGCGTAAACCACGCGTAGTGGCACGCTTCAACCACGTTGTAGGTGACAGTCTGAACGGCGCTGAGGCCCGCGCTGACCGTCGCATTCACCGTAAACGTCTTGCTCCCGAGCGACGAAGTGTCGATGGCACTGCCATTCGCCACCGAGCCCACGCAGTCCATCACGGAATTGCCCGTACAGGCGTAGTTGGCATTCACCAGCTGATTCAAGGTGTAGGTTGCTCCGTCGGCCGGTGTCGTAATTTGAATGCTGGGAGCCGTTCCGGTCACGTCGTAGACGAAGGCCCAGTCAGAAAATCCGCCTCTTGATTTTCCCGCGCCCGTGGGATCGACTCGGCTGGGAGTGTACGAAATCAGCACGTTCTCCCAGTCATTGCTGCCGATTGGAGCCTTCAGAAACCCGGGGTTGTTCCCGGCGGGGCCGTCCCAACTCGTGATTGTCGTGTAAGAGAGGTCGGTGGGCGGCGGCGGGCAAGGGTTGCCCAAGGTATCCGCACACACCGCTCTGTAGATAATTCCGTCACCACCGAGTCCGGTCACAGGGGCAAGTTGCGTTCCGGCATACGGGTTGCCCAATGGGGTGCGCAGGGCCCAATCTGCCTGGGAAGTCTGGATCGGGGTAACGGTCAGGCTGTAGCTGTTGTCGGGCACATAACCGGCGGGATACTGGAAGGCGATATTGTAGACGTCGTCGTCAAAGATGAAGCTCGCGGTACCACCTGCCGGCGACAGCGGCTGGGTGAGTGACTCGGGAGCCCGGTACAAGTCCGCAGAGCCCAGCACGGTACCGACATCGTTTGCTCCGCCGGTGATAAGAACCTGGCCATTCCCCAGGCGGGTTGCCGTGTGCCGGTAGCGACGGCTGCTCATCGAGCCTGCGACCAGACTGAAGTTGCCGGTCAATGGGTCATACAGTTGGGCTTGATCTGTGGCACCCGCGCCCCAGTCTCCCCCGGTAATTAGGACGCTTCCATCGAGCAGAATTGTGGCGGTGTGGTAGACCGCGCCGAAGGTGCTGACCATCGGGCCAGTGGCGCTGAAGGTACCGGTCGCAGGGTCGTAGAGCTCGGCGGTGTAATCAGCGTTGCCTTGGTTTCCGCCTGCGATTAGAACTTTGCCATCGTTGAGCAGTGTAGCCGTGTGCCAAGCGCGGGATTGCAACATGGAGCCGGTCAGGCTAAACGTATCGGTGTTTGGGTCGTACAACTCCGCACTGGCTATACAGTCGGGCGAGTTGCTGGTGCAGCCTCCCGCAATAAGGACCCTGCCGTCGCTCAGCAGCGTGGCCGTGTGGCCATATCGGGGAGAAGACATGGAAGTGCTGGTTGCGGTGAAGTTCCCTGTAGCAGGGTCATACAGTTCTGCAGCTGACAGGAACGACGTTGCATTCAGCCCGCCGGCGATCAGAACCTTCCCATTGTTGAGGAGTGTCGCAGTGTGATACTGGCGGGCAGAAATCATCGCCCCCGTGGGCAGAAAAAGGTTGTCGTAACTGTCGTACAGTTCCGCGCTGGACAGGTACGTATTGAGATGAGAGTCGTAGCCGCCAGCGATGAGCACTCTGCCGTTATCCAGCAGGGTGGCTGTATGCGCGTACCGGGGAGATAACATTGGCCCGACCGTGAACGAGAACGCCCCCGCAGTTGAATTGTAGATTTCTGCGCTGTCGAGGCTTCCTCCACTCGAACCGCCGGTGACGAGTACGGTGTTGCCCCCACTTAATAGAGTTGCCGTGTGCTCAAAACGGGGGCTGCGCATGCTTGCAGCACAAACAAAAGCTCCTTGCGAAACGACGGGGTTGAGGAGGAAGGCGTGTTCTGCGCCATTATGATAGCCGTAGCCTGTGATTTGGCCGCCATCGTTGATCGCTGTCGCGTCAGCAAGCACCCAATCCGAGTCACTTGGGATCAGCCCGTTTAAATTGACCATACCTTTGTCTGCGCTGTACAAGAAGGCATTCCCGTTGAAAGCTCCCGCGATCTGGCCGCAGGCATTGATGGCTATACCTTGACTGAAGGTGCCAGCGGGATCGAGGTCAACCAGTCCAGGGCCCCCACCGTACAAGAAGGCGTGCAGTGGCGCGCTGCTGGTGTCGCCCCACCCCGTGATCTGCCCGGAGGCATTGATGCCGGAACCTTGACTGTAGGTGCCGTCACCAACGACTCCGAGGTCCAACATGGTACCTCCACGGTACAGGAACGCGTGAGGCGTTTCGACCGGCCCGGTGTAACCCGTGACCCACCCCGAAGCGTTGATGCCGCGACCTTGACCGGTGATGGCGCCGGGTGTGAAGTCGGTCATCACATGAGTGTCTGGGTTGTATAGGAACGCATGGTAGCCGACGTTCTCGATGTCGATTGATCCCGTTATCCAACCGGAATCGTTGATGCTGAAACCATAGCTGGAGCCGAAGCCAATCGGACGGAGGTCCGTCATGGTGCCGCTGTACAGGAAAGCATGCCAGGCACCATCGAGCGTCTCAGCCCACCCGGTCACTTGCCCGGAGGCATTGATACCCTGGCCGTAGCTGTGCATCCCACCGAGCGCTCCCAAGTCTGACAAGGGTGGGTTGGCTCCCGGCGTGTAAAGGAATGCGTGAGGGTGGCCATCGTGCGGCGTGTTGTCCGTGTCGGCCCATCCGGTAACTTGCCCGGAGGCGTTGATGCCCTGGCCGACGCTTCTTGGGCCGCCGAGCGTTCCAAGGTCTGTGATGGTGTACGTTGACTGAGCTAAACCAGCCAATACCAGGCATGGCAGCGATAGGCATGCCAGCATGAACATCATGAAAACCCGGTGCCAGCTTGATTTGCCAGAATCGTTTGTCTTGAACATAG
>JAIQEU010000034.1 GCA_020073665.1 Terriglobia bacterium | reverse complement strand
CACAGGTGAATATTAACGCGAGACGATATTATTGTCAAGCGTTATTATGAGAATTCTAACTTGAGATCACATACCCTTGCGTTTTACACAGAGGTGAATAATACCGGTTAGTATAAAATAGGGAAGAAGACTGGATTCCCGTTTTCACGGGAATGACACCTTAAACGCCATATTGTCGGCGGTAGGAAAGGATATAATCTTTCACGTCTTTCTTCGACTTATAGATTCCAAAGTGCCCCTCGCAGAGTATGTCTGCATCGAGGTCGAGTAACTTTTTTGTCGAACGATCCCAATCATCAAGATTCGAGCCGAATTCTTCAAGGAGAGGCCCGTGAAGATCTTGAGCAAAAAGTATCCTTTTTCCATTTAAATCCAAATAGATAGATATTGACCCAGGCGTATGCCCGGGGGTATGGAGGCAGACGATTTGCTCTCCCCCAATCCTTAATATCTCCTCTGGAGAATCGAATTTCACATCCACAGGAGTTGGTGGAAAAGTGGTCTGGTACCAGCTCGCTGCTGTAAGAATCGGATCACCAGTTTCTAACGGAGGAGCGTCCAGTTTATGGATATAGATTTTTGACCCAAATCTTTTCTTGATCTCAGGGACACCTCCGATATGGTCGATATGACAGTGAGTGAGAAGGAGTTTACTAAGGTTTTTAGGATCGAACCCCAATTTTTCGACATTTTTGATAATTTTATCAACACTCCACCCTGCCCCCGTGTCGATCAATATCAGCTCCCCAAGGTTGATTAGATAGACGCAACCATCCCGACCATCGGTGATCTCAGGTCCTCCCACAATGAAGATATTTCCATTAATTTCAAAGAGTTTCATCTCTTATGTTCTCCTTCAATCTCTTAAAATCAGCCAATGTGAAGCCATCCCACTGACAAGGAAGGATGGAGTTATTGTGGAATAATGGTTCATCCTCAAGGTTGAATTTTGACATCTGCTTGGCCTTTTCAAACATTGGTGTACCGGGGATAGGGGAATATTCAACAATGATAGGTTTTGCGCCTTGCTCTCTGACAAATGCAATACTCTCCTTAACCTCCCCTACCCTTTGCCCTGGCAATCCAACCATGATATAAACCCCGATCTCTTCACCTGAATACCCTGCCCTCTTTAAGTTCTTAACTGAATTTTTAAACTCTTGATTGTCTACCTTTCCCCCGGTCTCGATTTGGGCCACCTGATTGGATGTTTCGAATCCCAAGCGGATCGTTTTGAACTGACTCTGAAACAGAAGGTCTGCCAACTGCCTATCGATCTCTCTTATGTGGAGTCCATTAGGTGTGTGAAAATTGCATCTGATCCCTCTTCTCATTAACTCTCTCAAAATTGGGATAATATGCTCTGACGGTTTTATGAGAAGTGCATCATCATAAAAGGCGATATTTTGGATTGAATAACGAGTCGTCCAGTATTTAATCTCTTCGACAACTTTGAAAGGATCCTTCCTGCTGAACTCTCCTGTCAAAATTGGGGTTGCGCAGTAAGAGCAATGAAACGGGCAACCCCTTGAAGTCAGAATGGAGATATAATCGAGTTGAGGATAGAGGTCGAAGGCGGGATAAGTTAAATCGTCAGTTCGAAGTTCGGAGTTAGGAGTTAGAAGTTCAAAATTGCTTAATTCTGAAATAACTTGCAACAGTCTTAATTCATCTCTTCCCTTGAAGACAATATCCGCCCCCGAATATTTCACAGCATGATCATAACAGAAGGTAGCATAGTTACCTCCCAGGATGATTGGTACATTCTGAAAGATCTCCCTTATTATCTCAATTGTCTTAAATAAGCCTGGATACCAGTAGGTCATGCCTGAAGTGACTCCGATCATATCCGGCTTCCCTATAGACGAAAGTTTTTCTGAGAACTGTTCTTCAGGCTTGATGTCGCCCGCCCCCATCCGCTGCCCCGCCAGCGCGGTGACCGCCGCGCCGACCCCCAGCATGGGGATGAAGGCCACCAGGTCGTAGTTGAAGGTAATTGTGACCGCCGCGGCCACCGAGGTGCTGTACGACTGCATGAGAAGGATGAACAGGTTGAACGCGAACACGTTGATAAAGACTTCCACCCCCGCCGGCGCCCCGTAGCGGAGAAGCTTCCCCGCCAGGTCGCGACGCGGTTTCCACGTCTCCCAGCCCCGCTGGTGATGGGAGGCGGCGCTTCGAAGGCGAGACCGTGAAGCCCGGCGACAGGCTCCCGGTTTCGGTCAAGGGACGCGATCCCGAAGGCTATTACGAACTCTCCCGCTCCCGCGTGGAGCGCCCCACCGACTGGCCGTCGCTCGAGCGCGCCTTCGCCGACAAGTCAACCATCATGGGCACGGTGACCGGCGTCATCAAAGGCGGCGTCAGCGTGGATGTGGGCGTGCGCGCCTTCATGCCGGCCTCGCGCAGCGGCGTCCGCGATGCCGCCGAACTGGAGAAGCTGGTAGGCCAGCAGATCAGCTGCCGCATTATCAAGCTCGACGTCACCGATGAAGACGTAGTCGTCGACCGCCGCGTCATCGCCGAAGAGGAAGAACGCTCCGGCAAAGAGCGCCGCTTCGCGCAACTCAAAGAAGGCGACACGGTGAGCGGCACCGTCCGCAGCCTGACCGACTACGGCGCCTTCGTCGACATCGGCGGAGTCGACGCCCTGCTGCACGTCAGCGACATTGCCTGGGGCCGCGTCAACAAGCCCGCCGATGTGCTCTCCGTTGGCCAGGAGATCGAGGCCCGCGTGCTCAAGATCTCCACCGAAACCGAGAAGCGCCGCATTTCCGTGGGCATGAAGCAGCTACTGCCCAATCCCTGGGATGCGGTCGCCACAAAATACAAGCCCGGCGAACGTGTTCGCGGAGCCGTCACCCGCGTGATGGAATTCGGAGCTTTCGTAGAACTCGAACCCGGCATCGAAGGACTCATTCACGTGTCAGAGATGTCGTGGGCGAAAAAAGTACGCGCTGCCAGCGACGTGGTGAAGCCCGGCGAGACGGTCGACGCCGTCGTCCTCAGCGTAAAAGTCGACGAACGCCGCATCTCCCTCGGCTTGAAGCAAACGTTGGGAGACCCCTGGGCCGAGGTAGCCGAGAAGTTTCCGGCCGGCTCAGTGATCGAAGGCCCAGTCACCAACCTGACTAAGTTCGGCGCCTTCGTACAGCTCGCAGAAGGCGTCGAGGGCATGATCCACGTCAGCGACCTCAGCGCCGAAAAGCGCATCGAGCACCCGCAGGAAATGTTGAAAGTCGGGCAGCTGGTCAAAGCCCAGGTGCTGGCCGTCGACAAAGAAAAGCGTCAACTGAAGCTAGGCATGAAGCAGTTGGTCCCCACCGGCCTCGATGAATACATAGCCGAACACCAGCCCGGAGACGTCGTTACCGGCCGCCTCATCGACATCAAGGGTGAGCAGGCACGAGTGGAATTAGGAGAAGGCATCCACGCTGTATGCCGAATCGTTGTCCAGGCCGCGGCGAAAGATGACAACAAGTCCGCAGCGAAAGCCGACGTGTCGTCGCTCAGTTCCATGCTGAGCGCCCGCTGGAAGGGAAGCGCCGCAACCACCTCGGCCAAGCCCGAAGCCGCTCTCCCAGGCCAGATTCGCAGCTTCCGAATAACGAAACTCGATGCGGCAGCGAAGAAGATCGAACTAGAGCTAGCCTAGTACCGAGTACCCAGTACCAGGCGAAAGTAGCGCCGGCGTCCTCGCCGGCGACGAAACTCTCACTCTCAAGGTCTTAACTAGGTACTCGGTGCTTTTCTCGGTTTATGTTCGCAGCTCGCAGTATTGATGCACCCCTCCGCCAGCACCAACCGCTCCACCGGCTTGCCACTGATGATATGCGACTCGACAATCTCCTCCACATCCGCCAAGGTCACGTGCCCGTAGAACACGCCCTCCGGATAAACCACCAGATTAGGCCCATGCTCGCACTGGTCAAGACACCCAGACTGGTTGGCCCGCACCCGCCCTTTCAGCCCGCGTTCCGCCAGCGCTTGTTTGAAAGCCTTCCGCAACTCCGCTTTTTGTTCGGGATCGCAACACCCCCGAGGATGCCCAGACGGCCGCTGGTTCCCGCAAATGAAAATATGCTTCTCGAATCGAGCCATGGGACAACAATGTACAGGAAGGAAGGAGTGCCGAGTACCAGGTAGCGAGCAGAAAACAGAAGCTACAAGCTCCTATTCTTTCAACGGCACCATAGTCTGGTCCCCCTGGCAAAACGTGGCCACTCTTTGCAGTCCGCCCGTGGGTTGCGCAACCATCATGACTGGACCGCGGCAGTACACCGCGTGGCCGTTCTCCGCAAAGTACCACGACCCGCCTTTGCGATGATGTTGCGCCGACGGACGGTCTACCGGCGTGCGCGGCGCGGGAGCGACTCGAAACGTAGGAAGAGACAGCAACAGCACTACCACAGCCAGAGCTTTCATGGGCTTACCAGGCCCCCCGGGAGCTTACTTTCTTGCTTATATGGAGATCACGATCCTGCGCTCATCCGCCGTGTCCGACGTGTCTGTCGGCGGCCTCTGCGGAGCGGGTCTCCGAACCTTGCCGTTGCGGCCTTTCCCGGAGTGTTCTCCGGACGGAGCTTGCTGCTCCTGGGCGTCAGCCTGCGCCTGGGCCTTTGCTTTCGCCTGGGCGTGCTGTTCTTGGATGGCCTTGCTTTTCATCGCGCTCAGCTGGGTGCTGTCACCGAGCAGTTGCCGGATCAGAAAACGCTGGTTGTCAATCGTGCTGCCCTGCTCCACGACCAGCAGGCACATTAGGCCGTAAGAAACCAGGAATAGAACAATCAGGACAGGAAGCATGGTGTGTTTCGGCTTCGGCATTACGGCGACGGCATCTGATGTCAGGCCTACCAAGTGGCACCCCGATCTGGGCCCCCAAGCAACGGGCACCCTCGTAAAATGCACCTTGAAAGCCAATAGACGACGTTCCTGTAACTACCTGCTGAAATAGAAGTTAGGCCAAAAATGGGAGCCGCCCAAAATCACCCAAAGTGCAAACTCCTGCACATTAGCAGTAACCGGCATGCGTTACTGGGGTGACGTGGACACGGACGGGCGACCGGGTGCTGAGCGCGCGTCCCGTTGTTGACAAGAAGTGGCAACTAGCACAGACTGCGACCTTTCGCCGGTTTTGCCATCTGGACCGCGTCGGCTCGGCTCTTTGTGAATTCTGAGGTTTGGGGAGAGTTGGAATGAAACCCCTGCACTTGGGCATCGTATCGGCAATTTGCTGGCTCCTGTCAGTGCCAGTCGCGGCTGGTCAGTGTTTCGCGACTCTTAGTAAGTTCATCACCATTCCCTTGGCTACCAATCTGTCGGCGACTGACTTCAACCACGACGGCATTCCAGATCTGGCGGCCGTAGAGGTTCCCGGTGCAGGCGGTTCGCTCAGTATTCTGCTGGGGACTAAGCAGGGCAACTTTCGCTTGCCGCGACAACGCTACAATCTGTCGGACGCTCCCTGGATTGTGGCTACCGGTGATTTCAACGGCGATGGCAACGTCGATGCGATGACGGGTTCGGAGACGGGGATTGATGTCCTTCTCGGAACGGGCGATGGTACCTTCGGATCGCTGGCCCATCGCGACGTCAATTTCGCTTTTGGTTTCCCGACCGCGATCGCCTTCGCGGATCTTAACCGCGATGGGAGTCTGGACGCGGCCATCGCAGACTACTCCGGGTTTCGGGCCATATTTTTTGGACAAGGGTACGGTACGTTCATCGGCCCATTCTTCAGACTGTTAGGCGCAGGCTTCAGTTCGTGGGCGGTGTTGGCAGCTGACTTCAACCATGACGGGATCGCCGACCTCGCAGTGGTGACTGGGAAACCCCAGCCCAGGGTCGCCATTCACCTGGGATACGGGGATGGCACATTTCACCCCGGCGGCAGTTTCGCTACGGGTGGACAGGACGGCATCGCTGCTGTCCTCGGCGATTTCAACGAAGATGGCAATCTGGACGTTGCGGTTTCAGACTCGTATACAGAAATCGAGGTGCTGTTTGGAAGGGGAGACGGAACCCTCGGCGGTGTTACCAGGTACCCGGTTTCAGCGCCAGGCCAAATCGTAGCGGGCGACTTCAACGGCGACGGGCACTTGGACCTGATTACCACCGACCGTGTCGGCGCCGACCTTTCTCTGTTACTCGGCAATGGCGACGGCACTTTTCAACCGGCAATTGTAGCTGCGACGTTGCCCGGTGCCGCGGATCACATTGCGGTTGCCGACTTTAATAATGACGGCCTGCCCGATGTCGCATTCCAGGTTCTGTGGACAGGCGTCGGGGTAGCGTTTAACACGGGAACTTGTAAGTAACAGATTCGGCCACCTGTCACCTGCCGCCTACTTACCCATCACCAGCTTGGCGATTGTTGCCAACTGCATATTTGACGTGCCTTCGTAGATCTTCCCGATCTTCGAATCGCGCCAGTACTTCTCGACCGGATAGTCTTTGGTGAACCCGTATCCGCCGTAGATTTCAATCGCCAGCGACGTGACCCGCTCGGCCACTTGCGAGCAGAACAGCTTGGTCATGGCGGCTTCTTTCACGAACGGCACGCCGGCGTCTTTCATGCGGGCTGCGTTGTACACCATCAGCCGCGCCGCTTCGATTTCCGTCGCCATCTGCGCGATCTGAAACTGGATGCCCTGGAAATCGCCAATCGCCTTGCCAAACTGCTTGCGTTCTTGCGCGTACTTGCACGCATATTCCCAAGCGCCACGGGCCACTCCGGCCATCTGGGCGCCAATCCCGATACGGCCTTCGTTGAGCGTCTCAATCGCGATCTTGTATCCCTTGCCCACTTCGCCCAGGACGTTGCTCTTGGGCACCCGGCAGTCTTCCAGAATCAACTCGCAGGTAGACGACGCGCGAATTCCCAGCTTGTCTTCTTTCTTGCCCACGGTGAACCCGGGGAAATCTTTTTCGATAATGAACGCGGTGATGCCCTTGTATCCCGCCGCCGCGTCAATCGTGGCAAACAGAATAAAGATGCCGGCTTCCTTGCCGTTGGTGATCCAGAGCTTGCGTCCGTTCAGAACGTAGTCGCTGCCCTTCAGTTCGGCCTTGGTCTGCAGGGCAAAGGCGTCCGAGCCGGACCCGGCTTCGCTGAGCGCGTAGGCCCCGCAAGTATCCGCGGCCATGCGCGGCAGAAAGCGCTTCTTCTGTTCATCGCTGCCCCAGCGCAGGAAGGCGTTATTCACCAGCGTGTTCTGCACATCCACCACCACGCCGGCCGAAGCGTCCACGCGCGACAACTCTTCGACCGCCAGGATCGCCTCGAAAAACCTGCCGCCGCCGCCGCCGTACTGCTCGGGCACCTCGATCCCCATCAGCCCCAGTTGGAAGAACTCGTGGATCAAGCTTTTGTCGAAGACGCCTTTCTCGTCCATCTCTTTCGCCAGCGGACGCACCCGCTCCTCGGCGAACTGGTGAATGTTGTCGCGAAAAAGGATTTCGTCTTCGGTCAGCGAAGTGAGCGGCGTAGGCGGAGCTTGCAGAATGGTTTCTGGCATATAAGTACCTTCAGACGCAGGATGGCAAACTGAAAAGTTTAGCACTTGGGGCGGCTACATGGGCATTTTCGCTCTTCGCGGCTGGCGCTGTTCAAGCCACTGCCTGTCTTTCGACTCACCGGAGGACTTGAATAGTCGATACGCTTAAGAGAAAAATCGCCAGGAGAGGTCCCGCTTGAGATCCTCTCCCCCTCAACCAGGCGAAGCTGGAGAGCAAAATTGTCATGCGCTGAGATTTGTCGAATTCTGAAGTGCTGAAGACTTGAGCTACAGCAGCCCCAAATGGTCAGGATATTTGGCCTGTAAAGAGCTCACCAGGAGTTCAAACTGGGGATGGCGGCGCAGGTTTTTCAGGCATGGGTCCTTCAGAAAAAACGGCCAGCACGCGAACCCAGTATCAACGCTCCGTTCAAGCCACTCAAACGCGACTTCCGGCCGGTCAAGCAAAGAAAGAATGCAGGCAATCTGATAATACGTGTGGTGAGCGTGACCAAAGGATTTCGGGTTCGTACATGCCTGGTTCATGCATCCCAGCGCCTGCTCGGATTTCCCCATCGATGCATGCATCACACCTTGTAGGCTGATAATCAGGGGCTCATCCTGCATCAGCTTCGCGGCTTCATCGAGCAAGCCTCTGGCCTCTTTCCACTCGCCGGTCAAAATCGCGAGTTCCAGTCCAAAATGGATGGCGTACTTACTCGCCGGATTCTCGGCACGCCATCTCTGCAGCTGTTTTCGGGCGAGCTCGTACTCCCCGCTCCACAGATAGACCTGGGCAATACTGTGGCTGATGGTTTTTCTCGGGTCGAAAGGACCGCCCATCTCATACATCGCGCGCGCCTGGTCAAGCAGACCAATATGCGCCAGGATCGTTCCCAGACGGTTGTAGGCATGAGGCAGATTCTTCTGCAGGGCGAGTGCACGTTTCAATTCTGTAATCGCCTCGATATGCTGAAAGTTTTTCGAGGGACCCCAGAGAAGAAACGCCTTCGCTACATGCCCTTCGGGCAGGCCCGCATCCAGTTCCAACGCGCGCTGGCAGTGAAATTCGGCCTTTTCCAGCCAGTTCCGGATAGGATCGAATTCGAAGTGACGTGCTGCGCATACAAAGGAGAGAGTCGCATGGGCGAGCGCAAAGGCTGGGTCCCGAGCAACTGCATTGACTAAGTGTTGCGTAGCTTCTTCCAGCAGCCGGGGGTCGCCTGAGGAACTGCGCCGGTAGCCCTCCATGAACTCCGCGTAGGCTAGCGGGTCCCGGCTGTAGCGTGCGCGACTTTGGAGGCTTCGTTGGTGAAGAGGACGCTTCAGTGCTCTGGCGGTATGTGCGGCGATGTCGTCAATGTGCGCGAATGGATGGTTGATGTCCAGAACATATTTCCTTATAAAACAAGTGCTTTGCGAACGGCAGTCAAACAGTGCCACGGACAAACGTGATTCCCCTTTGGAAGTGTGAATCGCACCGTGCACCACAAATCGCACTCCTAGTCGCAAAGCAATTTCCGGCGCCGTGGCACTGCCGGCCACATTCAAAACCGTAGAAGTGGGGAGGACGTCTACACCCTCCAGGTTTGCCAGCCGCGAAACCGAAGCATCCGCAAAACCCAGGCACAGGCCCTTATCATCCTCGAGATCCCCGAGAAGACGAAGCGGGAGCACCGCGAGCGATGTACGCTCCGCCCGCCCGGTGACATCATCTGCACCCGCTGTGTTGCCGCCTGCTCCTTCAGGCAGGTCGGCCCCCGGGTAGAGGGGACTGATAGCCCGGATGGGGCCGATGAACCGATACCCTTTGCCTACCACCGTTTCCACGTAACGTGGCTTAGCCGCATGGTCACCCAAAGCCCGGCGAATTTTCCGCACGATGTTGTTAATGTTCCGTTCGGTGTCAATGAAGAGATCTGTGTGCCACAGCTTGGCCTCGATGTCCTGGCGGGAAACCAACTGCTCTCGTCGGCGAACCAGCAAAATCAGCAGCTCCATCGGTTTCCTCTCCAGCTTGACTCTGCGGCCACCCCGGCGCAGCTCATAGCGTCCGAGGTCGAGCTCAACATCGTCGAGCCTCGGACGTGGTCTGGAACCGCTCTTGTCGGATAAATCCATAATTGCCAGCGAGCTACGAAGATACATCAAAAATACAGAAAAGTTATCCCGGGCTCATTGAAAGCTCACCGAAATCGCCCCATATTGTCTCCCAAGATGTCGGGGGAAGAAGATGTCGGATCAAGAAAATAAAGGGGGAACACTCATGAAACGGAATTTGTGCCTGATCCTGGCCCTATTCGCCGGGATGTGGTGGGTCAGCCAGCGCAGCAGCCATGCGGTTATGGCGGCTTCTATGGAGAAAACCGCGTTTACGCCGGATACAATTCAATACGGTCCTGCCCCACCGTTTGTGCCACCAGGGGCCCAGTTGGCCGTGCTCGAAGGCAATCCTCTTGCCTCCAGCGGGGACTATACGGTGCGGCTGAAAATGCCGGACGGATATCGCATCGCGCCGCATTGGCATCCCAAGCGCGAAAACGTAACCGTGATCGCAGGAACATTAAAACTTGGCATGGGCGACCGCTTCGAGGAAAGCAGCCTGCAAAGCCTGCCAGCCGGCAGCTTTGGTTATCTCGACCCCGACATGCACCACTACGTAATGGCCAGTGGCGAGGTGGTAGTCCAGATCCACGGCATGTCACCGGTGCAATTCAACTACATCAATCCCGACGACGATCCCGGTCGGAAGAAATAGTTGAGCCTGGCGGCCCGGTTCCCGGAAGATTTGGGCCCGCCTTCAGAGGATGCCGGGGAAGGAATTCAACCGCGGAACTCACCCGTGTTATTCAGCCGCGCTTGCCCACCCCGTGCACCAGCTTCAGCCCATCCGCCTGCAGAATGCGCTGGATCTGGTTGCGGGCGTGGATGGCCCAGGGGCCGACCGTGTCCAGCTTGACGTAGGCGCGCCAGTGTTGCAGCGCTTTGCGCGGCTCGTGGACTTTCTCGTAGGCCAGCGCCAGGTTGTAATGCGCGTCGGCATAGGTGGGAGCCAGTTGCAGCGCGGTGGTGTAGGTCTGAATGGCTTCGTTCACGCGCCCGGTCTCGTCGAGCACGTTGCCCAGGTCGAAGTACGCCAGGGCGTAACGCGGATCAATGGCAATGGCGCTGCGGTAGTGCTTTTCGGCGAGGGCATAGTCCTGCCGGTTGTAGTACAGCGTCCCCAGGTTGATGTGCGCGGCGGCGTGCTCGGAGTCCAGTTCCAGCACCTGGTGATAAGTCGCGATCGCCTGCAGCTGGTGGTTGGGATCTTCTTCCAGCGCAATGCCCCGCGCGAACAGTTCCGCGGCATCGGTGTGCGCCGGGTTGGGCCGGTTCACCATGATGGGAGTGCTGCCCACGGCGTTCTCCTGGTGCGCGAAGTCAAACATGAACTGGCCCGCGATCGGCTCCACCACCTTGCCTTCGTGCCGGAACGCAATGCGACGGCCCGTGCTGTAAGCTCCGGCTTCGAGCAGAGGATTCTCCATGCCCGCAACTTGCTTCTGCATGGCTTCGAGAGATTGCCGGATTACCGCGGGACGCACCTTGCGCGCGCACAGATCGCGCACCTTCTTGACTTGCAGCAGGTCAAAAAAGGAATAGTCTTCGGCCGCGGCCACCAGTCCGGCCTTTTCCCACCCTGCCAGCTGACGCGCCGTGAGCCGAAGTATGCGAAGCAGGTCCGCTCGACGGTATCGGTACACAGTTGTGATTGAGCTTACGAGGCAATTATGGGGAACCGCGCCAAACCTTGCAAGGAGAAACTAGTCTCTAAGGGAATCTGAAACAACAACTTGCAACGCAACTGGTGCAAATTCTGTGGAACTCCGGCTGGCTTGGGGCGCACCCCAACCCCTCTCACTATTTTCCCGGTTCTGCCGATAGAAATAGCGAGCCGTTGGCATGCCGGATTTCGCCGATCCCGATATCTTCCGCACTGTCCTGGAGAGCCTCCAGATCGGCGTCTACCTGGTGGACCGGGACCGCCGCATCATGTTTTGGAACGATGGGGCGCAGAACATTACCGGCTTCCTCCGCCAGGACGTGCTGGGACGCTACTGCCGCGACAATATCCTGGTTCACTGTGACGAGAACAACTCGCTGCTGTGCGGCGACGCCTGCCCGCTCACCGAAGTGATGCGCGATGGCCAGCCCCGCGAAGCCGAAGTGTATCTCCGCCACCGCGAGGGGCATCGGGTTCCCGTGCTGGTACGCGCCGTTCCCATCCGCGATCGCCATGGGGCAGTCGTCGGCGCGGCCGAAACCTTCGACGAGCGTGATGCGGTGGCGGCTCCGGATCGCCGGCACAATCAGCTGGCCGCATACGGGTGGGCGGACGAGAAGACCGGGCTACCCGGCCATGGATTCACCGAATCCCTCTTGCACGAGGCTATGGTGCTGTTCTCCGAACATACGGCGCCGTTCGGCGTCCTGCGCATACAGGTAGACCAACTGGAGCACTTCCGGGCGCTGCACGGGCAGGGCGCTGCCGATGGCATTCTGCGCGTGGTGGCCGACACCCTGAAAAAAACGCTCCGCCGCGAGGACATGCTGGGCCGCTGGGCTGAGGACCAGTTTCTGGCCATCGTTCCGTTCTGCAACGCCATGGAGAGACTCGCCGCGCGCTGGCAGAAAGTCGTCAACAGCTCGGGAATCCCCTGGTGGGGCGATCAGCTCTCGGTGACCATCTCGATCGGAGGAACCATCGACCGCCCCGGGGACACCATGGAGTCCATTCTTCAGCGCACCGAGCAGGCGCTCCGGCAAAGCGTCGCCCAGGGCGGAAATTGCTTCAACAGCATCGCATGAATCGGCAACAGATCCATACCGAGGTTTGACGGACCATGTTTGCGATCATTGGAATCGTGGTTGTCTTCGGCGCCGTGGTTGGCGGCTACCTGATGGAGCACGGCAACATTCGGGTGCTGCTGCAGCCCGCCGAACTGCTCATCATCGGAGGCGCCGGCCTGGGGACGGTGCTCATCGCCAATCCTCTTCATATCCTGATGAAAATCGTAAAGGGGCTGAGCGGCGTTCTAAGCGGGTCGCCCTTCACCCGCCAGCGTTACCTGGACTCGCTGAAAATGATGTACGAGCTGTTTAACAAGGCCCGCAAGGAAGGCTTGCTGGGCCTGGAAAACGATGTCGAAGACCCGTCCAAGAGCCCGGTGTTTTCCAAGTACCCGGCGTTTGTCAAAGACCACCACACCCGCGATTTCGTGTGCGACACCATGCGCATGGCGGTGACCGGAGGCGTGGACCCGTTTGATCTCGACCAGATGATGGAACTCGACATGGACGTGCACCACCACGAGTCCAGCCAGCCCATCACTGCGCTCAGCACCATGGCCGATTCGCTGCCTGGCCTGGGCATTGTCGCCGCCGTGCTCGGTGTGGTTATCACTATGGGCGCCCTGGGAGGGCCGCCAGAAGAAATCGGGAACAAGGTGGCCGCCGCGCTGGTCGGCACTTTTCTTGGCATCCTGCTGTGTTACGGGCTGGTGGGACCGGTGGCTTCCAATCTGGCGAAAATTTCCGAAGATGAGCGCGCCTACTACCACGTCCTGCGAGTGGTGATTGTGGCTTTCATCAAGGGCATGGCCCCAATCATGGCGGTGGAAATCGGCCGCCGGGCAATTCCGGGCAACGTCCGCCCCAGTTTCCAGGAAGTGGAGAAGGCCTGCCGGGGTGGGGGCGCGGCTGCGGAGCCTCCCGTTGCAGAGCCTCCCGCCGCAGAACCTCCGGCCGCGGCGGCCGCCTCGGCCTAGGATTTTACTCATGCCTGGAACTCGCCCCATCATCATTATTAAGAGAAAGGGTGGCCACGGCGGCCATCACGGCGGCGCCTGGAAAGTGGCCTACGCCGACTTTGTCACTGCCATGATGGCACTGTTCATCGTGCTCTGGCTGCTCAACAGCAGCAAGCAGGTCCAGGTCGCTGTCGGCGGATATTTCAAGGATCCGACCGGCAACTCCAAACAGGTCGGCACCAACCTGGCTGGATCGGGAGACAACTTCGCCCTCAGCAAAGACAACATGGCGCAGCTGAAGGAGCAATTGCAAAAAGCTGTCCAGCGCGTCACCGACTTCGACAAATTAAAAGATCAGATCGAGATGACGGTGACTGCCGAAGGCTTGCGCATCGAACTGATGGAATCCGCCACCGGAACTTTCTTCGATATCGGCCGTCCCGAGCTGAACGCCGACGGGAAAGAAATGATGGTAAAGCTGGCCCAGGAACTGGGGAAGCTGCCCAACAAGGTTTCCATCGAAGGCCACACCGACTCGGAGCCTTACACTGGGAGGAAAGACTACGGGAACTGGGAACTCTCCGCCGACCGCGCCAACGCCGCCCGCCGCCTGATGCAGCAGAATGGCCTGCGCGAAGACCAGGTGGCCCAGGTCCGCGGCTACGCCGACCAGCAACTGCGCAAGCCCGAGGCCCCCAAAGACCCAGGGAACCGGCGCATTTCGCTGATCGTGCAATATGTAACCAAGCCTCTTGAGTCTCCACCGACTCCCGCGTCAAGCACAGCGCATGAGTAAGTGGCGCCGGCGTCCCGCCGGCCACCACCGCCGCAGGATTGATAGTTGGTGTAAACGCCTGTTTACGTCACCCACGAACACCATCAGTAACGTCAGCGTGGATGGACTGGCTTGCCCGTCTGGACTACGCTCGTACCGTGAATACGAACTTCTTTTGGTCGCAATTTGAATGGTTGCTAATGCAGGCCCTCAGTATAGTGCGCGTGCCCTTGTTTGGATGGATATTCTTAGCACTTGTCTCAGGGGTGTTTATTTCCGCTGCTCTCCAGAATCCGTTTCGGAGTGGACGTTGGAAGCACCACTATTTTTTGGTCTTCACACACGCCCTTGTGTTCCTCGCAATACTTTCTGTCGGCGTTCTGTACAGAGTGCCCTTTCCCGACCCCACAAAACCTCTTCTCAAAGAAAACGCTGTGGCCGATTGGACTCTGAATATCTTGTTCTTTCTCTCCATCATCCTCAGTATCTTCTGGGTCTATCGAATGAGGAATTTGCGATGGTTAGCGTTCTTCGTCGTCGCATTGCAAGAACTGTTTCTTCTCAGTGCCCTGTTCGTGGCCGGTATGTCGATCAGCGGGGACTGGATATAGAGAAAGCGAGCGGCAGTTGGCGTAACATCGCGAAAGCACGCAATGACCCTGGAAGGGTTTTGAGTGATGTCAACTGGCGAAATATCCCCATTACACTCATTGACCAGGTTTTGAGTGTAATCGCCTGTTCACGACAGTTGACTGTGGGTTGAGTACCTCCACGCGATGGATCAGCAGCGTCATTGCAGATTTCGTTTTTGCTTCCCTCTGTGCTAGTTTGTGAATCCTCTGGTGAGCCGCTGCTGCGCTCGCAACAAAATTGGCCGAAATGAGGTCAATATGAAAAGAGAACGCCTAA
>JAIQEU010000061.1 GCA_020073665.1 Terriglobia bacterium | reverse complement strand
CCCTGCACAAACGACTTCTGCACCCTTCTCCCGAACCCGTCGTACTTGAACGACACCGTCCCGCCCGCTCCCGGCAGCACCACGCTCGCCAGCCGGTTCTCAAAGTCCCAGTTGTACTGCGTCCCGTCCGACTTGGTTTTGGTGTTGCCGTTGTTGTCGTAGGTGTAGCTGGTGGTCGGCGTCGAGGTCAGCTCGTTCGAGGTGTTGTACATGTACGGCGACACCCCCAGCGAACTTAGCCTATTCCCCACCGGATCGTAGGTGTAGCTCTCTTTGGTCGTAGTGCCCTGCTTGGCCGTTTTCAACTGGTAGATGTTGTCAAAAGTGTAGGTCAGGGTGGTATTGGTACGCTTGTCGGTCCGGGTCTTTCGATTCTCGGCGTTGTCGTATGTATAACTTGCGCCATCGAGAACGGTTGTCCCCAGCTTGTGCAGCACGCTCAGCAGGCTCGACGCCGGATCGTAGGTGTAGGTGGCGTTCACCGCGTTCGGCCGGGTCAGCGACGTCCGCCGGCTGGAGTTCAATTCCCACGTGCACACCATGGTTACTGCGGGAGGGTTGCAGACATCCGGCAGTTGGGTGCCCAGCGTTTACTACGACGACAAAGCTCTGATGAAGGCTTGGAGGGCGTCCGTGATCAAGTTGCTACGGGCCGCCTTGCAGGCGGGCCAACTCAATACCGGAATGAGCTTCGCCGAAGTGGAAGCGATGCTCGCCCGGCAAGAAGAACGAACCTGGATCATCAAGGTGCAATCTTTGGGTTCTAAAGACCACTTCCTGCGATACGCGGGACGCTACGTAAGGCGGCCTCCGATCGCGCAACGTCGTATCACCTCCATCGGTGAGCAAACCGTGACCTATTGGACCGATGACAAGAAGCTGGACTGCCGCGTACAAGTACAGTGCTCGTTAACACAATTCATTGACCGCTGGGCTCAACACATTCTCGACTTGCACCAGCACGCCGTGCGCAGCTTTGGGCTGTTCGCGCCACACGCTTTGAGCCAGACCTCACCGGCGGTGTTCGCCCTCTTGAGACAGAAGCAAAGGCCACGTCCCAAGCGGCTGCCATGGGCAACCTCCATCAAGAGAGATTTTCATTGGGACCCCCTCCTGGATGCCAAGGGGAACCGAATGAAATGGGTACGACGGATAGTGCCTGCGGCAGCCTAGTTGGGGCTCGGGATTCTTAATCGTCTTGTCTCCGGCACGGTGCTAGTCCACCGGTAAACTGCCAACAGCTGACTGCACCGCCATTACCAGTCCAGCCTAGTCCACCCTTTGAAGCCATCCAGCCGAGGCTCGACCTGGTGAAATCAGATTTTGATTTTCCTATACGTCCAGTTTCGCCCTTCAACGCTGCTAGTGCCACCTTCCTCACGAGCCTCTGGCTCACGAATTGTTCCCTCCCTTACGATTTTGGAGGACCTAGGTGCGCCGAACCTAGGTAAACGTGTAGGTGCCGTTGGTGTCAATCACCTTCGACAGCCGCCCCGCCAGGTCGTAGTCGTACTCCACCGTGCTGCCGTCGGGATAGTGCTTCTGAAACAGCCGGTTCTACACTTTACTCGATCTCGATAGTCACCGGCTCCGCTGGTATGGGACCCCGCACCACGGGTGTGTTTGGAAAGAACCTCTCAAAGAACTTCTCCGGCTGCGGGAGGCGGTAGGTCGCCCTGATGATGTACTTCCCACGATTGACCAGCGTGTAGCCCCACGCCCGCCCAGGGTCGCCCCCATTGACACAGGAAATTGGCAGCTTCAGGCTAACGGACGCGCCAGGAGCCAGCGTAGTAAACGACCGCGCCGAGTCGGTTTGACTGATCACGCGACCACACCACTGTGCATGCTTGCCCTGTTGGTCCAAGATCTCAAGATCGATGTAGCGAGTCAACTGGAATGTTCGAGCAATGAGTGCCTTGTTACGCCCTGCGTTGCGCAGTTTGAACGTGAGCTCAACCGTTTCCCCTTGGGCGTAAGTGGGCTTAACCAATAGAGCTTCAAGGATCAACCCCGATGTCTTCCCAGCATCGGGCTGACCGTTGTAGGCCGCGCTCACAGACCAACACCAGCACAGCATAATGACGATTCCCAACGTGCACATGTTCTTTGACATAGCTACTCCGGAGAAGCTGTAACGGTAATGGAGCTGGGCAAGAGCATTGGGGGGAACCCGCATTCCATCTCCATAGTTCCCGCTTGATCTTCTTGTCCCGGTCCAGGTCCTAGCGTTAGGTGGGTGAGTTCGTGGACAAGCGCTCTGGCCAGGGCCCACCTGCCAAACCGGCACGTCACTGGCCTGAGCCATATGTCCGTTGTATCTCCCGGGACGGTGTACCCACCCTCAACATCGCCAGAAGAGGTTGCCGCATCATTCTGTTCCGAGTGGATTGTGATTCGTGGGTCTTGCGCGAGATCCGCCACTGAGCGATGAGTTCCGATTTTCCTGAAGGCACAGTCACACTTCTTCGGGAGCCTGCGAAGGATGTTGAGCGCCCTCTCCAAGCTTGGCAGGCAATCCGGCCTAAAGTTGGGATCGATCGTCATCAAGCCACCGGGATCTATGAAATCGGTCGGGTGGTTCCGAACATAGCGGTACAGGTTTACGTCGCGCCCCCTAAAAACAGCGGGATCCTCGCTGAGGAACCTGCCGATGTTCTGGTCGAAGTATCGGAACCTGTAGTAATAGACACCGGTCTCGGAATCAAACTCGCGCCCCGTGTACCGGATCGGGTTCGTAACGGCGCCCGTGACAGCGGTTAGCTTGCCGAAGGAATCGTACGTATAGGTGTTAGCCAGCGCACCCGCAGAGTTGCTCAGCGACGTGACAGAGTTGAGCCCATCCTGCTCGTAGTAGCTGGTTGTGCCGGAACGTAGCTCCGTTAACGGCTCATCGACCCCTGCGCCTTGCGTGTACCTTGCGAGCACATTTCCGTTCTGATCGACTTCTTCCAGGAGGTTAGCCCCGTCATAAAGATAATCCGTCGTCGTAGTCGTCGCCCCCTGCACAAACGACTTCTGCACCCTTCTCCCGAACCCGTCGTACTTGAACGACACCGTCCCGCCCGCTCCCGGCAGCACCACGCTCGCCAGCCGGTTCTCAAAGTCCCAGTTGTACTGCGTCCCGTCCGACTTGGTTTTGGTGTTGCCGTTGTTGTCGTAGGTGTAGCTGGTGGTCGGCGTCGAGGTCAGCTCGTTCGAGGTGTTGTACATGTACGGCGACACCCCCA